>JAFYVE010000025.1 GCA_017549285.1 Clostridia bacterium | reverse complement strand
CGACATTTTTGCCAAAGGCAAAAACATCATTTTGTGAAACAAAACATCATTATTCGCTTTAAGCGAATACATCATTTTTTGCCATCGGCAAAAAACATCATTCAATAATTTATCGAGCAAAGCTCGATAAATTATTGTTTGTCTTCATTTTACCAAAAAACAAATTATATATCAAGTATTTCATTGACTTTATTGGTATTTTGCTGTAAAATACTTTTATAATAAAAAAGGAAGGTGAGAGAATGGCAAAAAACAAACCTGTGGCACCTCATGCCGCAAAACATCCGAATGCTATTTCCATAGGTGAAGCAATAGGTTATCTCTTTGGTGATATGGGTAATCTTTTTGTTCTTACATTTGTTTCAACCTATCTCAAAGTTTTCTATACAGACTGTCTTCTTCCCGGTCACGGTGCAGATGCAACAAAAATCAGTACAGACCTTACAGTTCTGTTCCTTGTAATCAGACTGTGGGATGCTATCAATGACCCGTTATGGGGCATTATTGTTGATACAAGAAGACCGACAAAGAACGGTAAATTCCGTCCTTATCTTATGACAGTTTCCGTCCCGCTCGGACTTTCAACTGCATTGTGTTTCCTTAATGTGCAGAATTACATCTCATCATATGCACTTCTTCTTGCATTTGCATACATAACATATTGTGTTTACGGTATGCTTTATACTGCAATCAATATTCCTTACGGTTCACTTGCTTCTGCAATTACTGATGACCCCAACGGCAGAACCTTACTTTCAACAATGCGTTCTATCGGTGCCGGTGTAGGCGGTGCTGCAGTTACACTCGTTGCTCAGTCAATCATTTATGATGACGGAACAAAGCTCAATCCCGAAAAGACATTTGTTGCTGTATGTGTTCTTTCAGCCCTTTCAATTGCGGCTTACATGACATGTTACAAGACAACAAAAGAGAGAGTTATTTATTCTCCCGAAAAGAAAAAGGTCAATCTTAAGCTTACATACGGTACACTTTTCAAGAGCCGTCCTTTCCTTACAGTTACAATTGCAGGTCTTGTAATCAGCGGACTTCTTCAGTTCGGTTCATTCAATCAGTACCTCACAAAGAATTACTTCGGCAATTCAAACCTTTCAATATGGCTTACAATTTCAACATATGCGCCAATGGTTCTGCTTATCCTCTTCTGCCCCAAACTTGCGGCTAAATTCGGTAAGAAAGAACTCTGTACGGCAGGTCTTGTTCTTGCAACACTCTCAAGCCTTGTAATGTGTTTTATCGGACCCAATGAAACACTTCAGGCAAATCCTGTTCCTTATCTTGTACTTAATTTCGGTGTAGGTGCAGGCTATTCATTCGTTTCAATTCTCAACTGGGCTGTCGTTACTGACGTTATTGACTATCAGGAAAATGTTACGGGTATCAAGAACGAAAGTGCAATTTATGCCGTTTATACATTTGCAAGAAAAGTCGGTCAGACTATTGCAGACTCAGGCGGACTTCAGCTTCTTTACAAGTATGCAAAATACGACCCCGAGAATTCAGGTGTTGTCGGATACATTCCCGGTGTAGGCGACAGAATGTATAAGATGGTTACAAGAGTTATGGCAGTCGGTTATTTCATTATATTCCTTCTGTTCCTCTTCTATCCTCTCAACAAAAAGAATCTTGCCAAGCTTCAGGAAGAACTCAATGAAAAGCGTAATGCTAATTATCAGAAAGTTCAGGCTGAGCTTCAGGCGGCAGAAAACTGATTATAAAAACAATAAACACGGTTGTTATTTAACAACCGTGTCTTTTATTTCGTCTGATTCTTTTTTTCTGATTTTCGGTAAGTTCCATCTGAGTACAGCCGCAAGAATACGGATTGTCATAATGAAAACAATTGTTACAACAACTGAAATAATTTCGTTGATGCCAAATGCATCCATACAATAATAAATGATTCCTCCGATAATTGCAGGTAATGCATAAACCTGCTTTCTGAGAATCATGGGAACTGTTTTTACAAGCAGGTCACGGATAATTCCGCCGCCGATGCCCGTAAGCACACCTACAAAGATTGCAAGGAATGAATTATCCCCGAAACCGCAGTTCTTTGCCGAATTGATACCTACAACAACAAAAACGGCAAGTCCGAGTGCATCAAAAATATTTACAACAGATTCATACCTTTTTGATGCAAGAACTTTTTCTGCAGGGAAGAAATATTCAATTGTGAAAACAAGAACCGAAACAACAGCAGCAACAATCGCATAAACGGGATTTATGAACATTGCAGGAGGCAGATTCCCCAGAAGAATATCTCTTAAACAACCTCCACCGACAGCAGTTACACCGCCGACAACAACTGTCCCGAAAATATCAAGCTCACGCCGTATTGCTACGAGTGAGCCTGCTACTGAAAATGCAATTGTACCGATTATCTCTGCTGAAAAAAACAGTATATCTGCAAAAACCATATTGTTTTATCAGCCGTTGAGATCAGGTTTATTATCAAGAACAACAACGGGATTCTTCTTGCCCTTCTTGAAGCCTTCAAGTTCAAGGATGATAATTTCGTTAACACCCTTGATAAGGAAAGGTGCGGGAAGGTAAGCTGAATTCTGGGGACCCTTGTTCCAGTATCTTGAAAGAGGTTTGCCGTTTATGAAAATCATACCCTTTGTGAAAGCGGGAAGCTTGACGAATGTGTCACCGGGAGTGTCTTCAATAATGAACTGAGCCTTGAAGAATGTGGGCTGGTCATAGAAGATCATATCTGAATCACACTTGAATTCAACCTTTGAAAGGTCATTGAGTTCAAGGGGGTATGCTGTCCAGTTGTAGATGTGTGTTTCACCGAGTCTTACGCTGTCTGTGATACCCTTGTAATCTTTGAGTTCGCTGCCGCAGCTTACACGACCCATATTTTCAACAAGGATTGAAAGTTCAAGACCTTCTTTGGGAACACGGATGTCAACGATTGTTTCGGGATCGTTTCTTGACTGGATTGCGTAAAGATCGTTGTTGAGGAATATGTATGCTCTGTCGTGAACCTTGCTCAGATAGAGAGGCATATAATCTCTGGGGCCTTTGAGGTGAGTCTTGTAAAGGATAAATCCGTAACCCTGACCGAGCTTTTCCATTGGAACGGGCTTGAGAAGTTCAAATGCGCTTGAAAGGTTATCGATGTTGTCAAAAAGACTTGCACACATTGTGAAGGGGAGTGAACCGTAGTTTGCCTTGGGCATCTGAGGTTCAAGAACAGTTTCTTCTGTCTGTTTTACGTGGTTTGCAATTGTCTTCTTGAAAAGTTCATATTTCTTAGTGATGTCACCGCTTTCTGTAAGCAGAGCATCTGAATCGTAGCTGTTTACGATGGGCTTGTATTCACCGTCAAAGTTGGCACCGTTCATCCAACCGAAGTTTGTACCGCCGCAGAACATATATGTTGAAACTGATGCGTCGTCAGCCATAATTCTCTGAAGAGTCTTTGCTGCGTCGGCAGGTTTTCTTTCATAATGCTTGTAACCCCACTGGTCAAACCAGCCGTTCCAGAATTCTGAACACATAAGGGGACCTTCTGCCTGATATTCACGAAGATAGGGGAAGTTTACTGAAGGATTAGCACCGAATTTTACAGTTTTGAAAACGCCTTCAACAGAACCGTTTGTAAGCATATGGTCTTCGATGCCGTCTGCTGTGTAAAGGGGAACATCAATTCCTCTGTTAACGAGTGCTGCAGCCATATACTGCATATACTTTTCGTCATCACCCCAGCTGCCGTATTCGTTTTCAACCTGAACCATAATGACGTTGCCGCCCTTTGTGATCTGGTGATTTGCAATTCTGGGAATGAGTTCATCGAAATATTTGTCAACAAAACCGATGTATCTCTTGTTCATGCAACGGAGTTCAATATCATCATACTTGAGAAGCCACCAGGGGAAACCGCCGAATTCCCATTCACCGCAGATGTAGGGACCGGGTCTTACAATTGCATAAAGACCGAGCTGTGCAGCAAGATCAAGGAATTCCTCGATGTTGTTGTTTTCGCTGAAGTCAAATGCATCTTCGTTCTTCTGGTGACAGTTCCATGCAACATAAGTTTCAACTGTGTTGAAACCGCATGCCTTGAGCTTTAAAAGTCTGTCACGCCAGTATTCCTTGGGAACCCTGAAATAGTGAATAGCTCCCGAAACGATGGTGAACGGTTCACCGTTAAGGAGAAAGCTTTCTTTGCCGATAGAAAAAGTCTTGTTATTTTCCATGTGCCAATCGCTCCTGTTCGTGCTTATGCAGATTTTTACATACATATACATAATAATTTACATTATTATAGCATCAAGAAACAAAAATTACAACCATTTATATAAAAAAAATAAAAAATAAAAAAAGTTTTAATTTAGTCTTATTTTTGGCTTGTAATCGTGAATGTATTTGTATATAATATCATAAATAAGTATACTTCGCAGGAGAAAATCGAATGAAAAACAAGGAAAATATAAAGGCAACTCAGCAGACAACAGCGTCTGAGGGGCTTACAATAAATAAAAAAACGGTTGCAAGCATTCTGCTTGTGCTTACAGCTGTGCTTATTTTTGTCGGTATACTCACTCAGGTTGTGCCCAGGGGTGAATATACAATTGATGCTGACGGTGCAATTGTTGACGGTACATATGAAGAAATTCCCGATTATAAAATGCCTTTATGGAAGATAGCGGCATCACCCGTACTTGCTTTCACAACAGACAATGCATCAACGGGTATTGCAATTCTTGCAATTCTCATACTTGTCGGCGGCACATTTCTGATTCTTGACAGAATCGGAGTGCTTAAATACATTATGGCAACAATTGTAAAGAAATTCCGTGATAAACGGTTTATGCTCATAGCGGTTATGGTTTTTGCGGGAATGTTCTTGAGTTCAACTGCAGGTATTCTTGAAGAAAGTCTGACACTTGTCCCGATAGCTGTAGCAATATCCCTTGCGATGGGTTGGGATTCTCTTACGGGTATCGGTATGAGCTTTGTTGCCGTTGCATTCGGTTTTACTGCGGCAACATTCAATCCTTTCAATGTTATAACCGTTCAGAAACTCGCAGGTCTTGAAGTTTTCTCGGGTCTGTGGTTCAGAATTGTTCTTTTTGCTGCAGTTTATCTTTCTCTTACAGGCTTCCTTATCCTTTATGCTAAAAGAATTGAAAAGCATCCCGAAAAATCAATTGCATATGTTACTGATAAGACAATAAAAGACAAATATTCAATGGACAAGTGTATGCCTGTCCTTGAAAATCCTCTTGTTAAAAAGGCATCCCATGTGTTTATAGGAAGCCTCGGAATGGTACTTCTGGGAATTGCTGCATCATTTATTCTTACTGTTGTAGGCAATAAAATCGGCAATGAAACAATGACATCAGTCGGTGGGGTTGCATCACTCGGATGTATGGCAGTTTTCTTCCCTGCAGGCGGTCTTCTTGCAGGTGCAGCATCAGGTCTTAAGGGGAAAAAGCTTTTTGCTACTTTCGGTGAAGGTGTAAAGACAATTCTGCCCGTTCTTCCTCTTATTATCTTTATTCTTGCAATTTCATATATTCTTGATACAGGCAAAATAATGCATACATTATTGTTTTACATAAACAATATGATGCACGGAATTTCACCTTACAGCGCAATAATGCTCATGTTCCTGTTTATCGCAATCCTTGAATTCTTTGTGGGAAGCGGTACTGCAAAGGCATTTCTTATTGTGCCTCTTATGAGTATGCTCTGCGACCTTTTAGGTATCACAAGACAGTCAATGGTTGTTGTTTTCTGTATGGCAGATGGCTTCACAAATCTTCTTTACCCCACAAGCGGACTTATGATTCTTGCAATCGGTATGGTCGGTGTTTCTTACAAAAACTGGCTTAAATGGTCATGGAAACTCTTCCTTACGGAAGGTGTTGTTGCTGTTGTATTTATGGTTCTTGCAGTTGCTCTGAATTATAATTAAACTTTACGGGAGAAATTGATATGGCAAATTGTCCTCATTGCAATTATAAGCTGAAACTGATTGATATAAAGGCCGAATGCCCCGTCTGCGGAACAAATATTCCCAATTACAGATGGGAAGAAAGGCTTGACGAGGATGCTGTAAATGCCGAAAAAGCGTTTGCTGGCTTCAACAGAAAAACAAAAGCTGTGAAGAATGCTCTTTTCGGCACAAAACAGAGAATTGCACGTTTTGTGCTCACTTTTGCGCCTCTTCTCTTTTTCCTTTTTCCGATGTTCACGATTGAAACACAGCTTCCGTTTTCAAATGGCAGAGAGTCTCTTTCTATGCTCAGTCTTATACTTGATATTGTAAACGGAAAGCTCGATATTATGGCGCATCTTAACCTGATTTCTCTTCCCGAATCGGGTAATGCATTTATTGTGCTTTATGTTGCGCTCATTCTTGTTTTGCTTGGCATTGTAGCGGGTGTGCTGAACTTTTTTGTGATTATTCTCTCATCATTCGGTTATCACGCAAAAGGTAATGTAGTGCTCTGTTATATGAGTCTTGTGACATTTGCCGCCGCCGCTGTATGTATTGTGATTTCAGGTTCAATGATCGCCTCATCAATTCCCGAAATTATGAATATCAAGCTGTCATACAGCCTTTTTGTGGGTATGTTTTTCTTCATTATAAATATTGTTATGAATACAATTGCGCTCAAAGAATTCATCCCCCTGAGAAAAGAGCTTCTCACTCAGGAGCTTAATGATACAAAAAAATATCAGGAAGAATTAAAGAAGTTATGAGAACTTTTACAATCGGCAAAAACGACGCAACAAAGCGCCTAGACAAGTTTATACAGAAAGCCGCACCGATGCTGCCGAAGAATCTTATGTATAAATACATAAGGCTCAAACGCATCAAGGTGAACGGTAAAAAAAGCGACATTTCCTTCAAGCTCAAAGAAGGGGATGTTGTTGATATGTATATAAATGATGAGTTTTTTGAGGCTCAGGAAGATAAGTATGATTTTCTGAAGGCTCCCGATAAGCTCGACATTATTTATGAAGATGAAAACATAATGCTTCTCAATAAAAAAGCAGGTGTGCTGTCACATCCTGATGAGGGTGAATATGTTGACACTCTTATTACCCGTGTGCAGAAATATCTTTATGAAAAAGGGGAGTACAATCCCCGTGAAGAGAACTCTTTTGCCCCGGCTCTTGCAAACAGAATTGACAGAAACACGGGCGGAATTGTAATTGCCGCAAAAAATGCCGAATCCTTGCGTATTCTCAATGAAAAAATCAAGAACAGAGAGATGGATAAACGCTATCTCTGTGTCATTGTCGGCTGTCCGAAACAAAAAAAAGATACCGTTACGGCATACATGATAAAGGACGAAAACAAGAACAAAGTCAGGGTTTACAACAAGCCTTTTGAGGGCGGGAAAACCATGACGACGGGGTATGAAGTTCTTGATACGAAAGACGGACTCAGTCTTGTTGAAGTTCAGCTTCTGACAGGCAGAACTCACCAGATAAGGGCTCATTTTGCTCATATGGGTTATCCTCTTTTAGGTGACGGAAAATACGGCAGAAATGAAACAAACAAACAGTTCGGAGGATATAAAAAACAGCTTCTGTATTCGTATAAACTAACCTTTGAATTCACGACAGATGCAGGTATTCTCTCATACCTCAACGGTAAAACCTTTGAAGCCGATGAAGTCTGGTTCAGAGAATTATTTGATTAATAATGAATAATTTTGGAACACCTTACGGTGCCGGATTTGCGTGTTGTTATGACCAATCCTATATGGGTGCCCGTCGGGCGTTCGTTTTCGAAGGTGTTTCCGGGAAAAGAGATGAGATTATGAAACTTTTACAGCCTGAACTCAGAAGTGCAAAATGTATTACAAAAATTGAAAAGCCCGTTCTCACAAAAGACGACATACCTTATGATGCTTCGCTGATTTTCAATGCAGGTGTTGCAAAATATAAAGGAAGATATGTTATGGTTTTCCGTAACGATTACGGTCCTACGGAAGAAACATATCCGGCTGTCCGTTTTAAGACTTCTCTCGGATTTGCCGAAAGTGATGACGGAATAAACTGGACTGTCAGCGAAAAGACTATCTTTGACAACAAGAATCTTCTGCCCGAAGATGAAATCAGAAGGCTTTATGACCCGAGAATAACAATTATTGATAATAAGCCTTATCTGTGCATGGCAATGGATACAAAGCACGGTGTGAGAGGCTGTATTGCTGAAACTGATGATAATTTTGAAAAGATAAATATTATAAGCGCATCGGCTCCCGATAACAGGAATATGGTGCTTTTCCCTGAGAAAATAAACGGTAAATATGTTCGTCTTGAAAGACCGTTTCCCGTTTATTCAAGAGGCGGAAAAGACAGATTTGACCTCTGGCTTTCAAATTCACCCGACCTTATTTTCTGGGGGGAAACAGAGCTTGTTCTTGCTGTTGAGGATGTGCCTTTTGCAAATGATAAGATAGGTCCTGCCGCACCTCCGATAAAGACCGATAAAGGATGGCTTACGGTTTTTCATGCTGTTGATAAGGATGAAAACCGTGGTAAAAACGGTTGGGAAACTGCATGGAAAAAACGATACTGTGCAGGCATTATGCTTCTTGACCTTCAGGACCCCTCAAAAGTTGTCGGTATGAGTAAATTGCCTCTTATTGCGCCCGAAACATATCATGAAACCGAGTCGGGCTTCCG
This sequence comes from Clostridia bacterium, assembly GCA_017549285.1. Lineage (GTDB taxonomy): Bacteria > Bacillota > Clostridia > Oscillospirales > Acutalibacteraceae > UBA1081. The sequence goes on along the minus strand of JAFYVE010000025.1, from coordinate 46,358 downwards.
TCAGCATGTTATATTCCCCGGCGGCATGATTCTTGAAGACAACGGTGAAGTGAAGATTTATTACGGAGCTTCTGATACTGTTGAGTGCCTTGCAACGGCAAAGCTTGACGACCTCGTTGCTCTCTGTACCGAAAAACGCTGATGAACAATAAACTGAACAATTGTTAATTGTGACTAATTAACTTCAATAATATACTTAATATTTTTATTATATATATTATTTTATTTATTGACTTTTATCAACATTTAATGATATAATCAAAACAAGGTTTCTGTGACTGACGGATAAGCGGAATTGACCGCAGGGAGCAGAAATATTGTTAAGCCGACCGTCTGGGCAGTCCTGTTGTAAAGGACTGCCTTTTTTAGTGAAATCAATTCTTAATTCATATAATGAAAGGATTTGTAATGATGAAAAAAGTAGCAGTCATTATGGGCAGCGATTCAGATCTGCCCGTAGTAGAGAAAGCAATCAACACTCTCGAAGAGTACGGTGTACCTTTTGAAGTTCACGTTTACTCTGCACACAGAACTCCCCTTGAAGCAAAAGAATTCTCAGAAAATGCAAGAGCAAACGGTTTCGGCGCAATTATTGCAGCGGCAGGTATGGCGGCTCATCTTGCAGGTGCTGTTGCGGCTAATACAACTCTGCCCGTTATCGGTATTCCCGTTGTGGCTAAATATCTTGACGGTATGGATGCGCTTCTTTCAACCGTTATGATGCCCACAGGTATGCCCGTTGCAACTGTTGCTGTCAACGGTGCTGCAAATGCGGCTCTTCTTGCAATCCAGATGCTTGCTATTGAAGATAAGGAACTTGAAGTAAAGCTTGCAGACGCAAGAAAGCAGGGCAGTGCAAAAGTTCTTGAAAAGAACAAGGCAATCGAAGAAAAATATAACAAGTAAATTATGCAAAATAGGGACGAGGGATACCTTCGCCCCGTTTTTCGCTTTTTTAAAATAGTAAAATTATTTCAAAATTCTCAATACAGGAGGAACAAACAATGAAAAGTTTCAGTGAAAGTTACAAAGAAGCAGGCGTAGATATTACTGCCGGCTACAAGGCTGTTGAACTTATGAAACAGCACATCGCAAGAACAATGACAGGTAACGAAGTTTCCGATATCGGCGGTTTCGGCGGTCTGTTCAGTCTTGACCTTGAAGGCATCACAAAGCCCGTTCTTGTAGGCGGTACAGACGGTGTCGGCACAAAGCTCAAGCTTGCATTCATTATGGACAAGCACGATACAGTAGGTATTGACTGTGTTGCAATGTGCGTTAACGATATTATCTGCTGCGGTGCAAAACCCCTTCTTTTCCTTGACTACATCGCATGCGGCAAGAACGTTCCCGAAAGAATTGCAGACATCGTTGCAGGTGTTGCAGAAGGCTGTGTTCAGTCAGGCGCTTCTCTTATCGGCGGTGAAACAGCAGAAATGCCCGGTTTCTATCCCATCGATGAATACGACCTTGCAGGTTTCTCTGTAGGTGTTGTTGACAAAGACAAGATTGTTGACACAAAATCAATCGCAGAAGGCGACGTTATCATTGCTCTTCCCTCAAGCGGTGTTCATTCAAACGGTTTCTCACTTGTAAGAAAAGTTTTCGATGTTGAAAATGCAGACATCAAGACTCCCCGTGAAGAACTCGGCGGCAAGTCAGTCGGTGAAACTCTTCTCACTCCCACAAAGATTTATGTAAAACCCATGCTTGCTCTCTTTGAAGAAGTTAAAGTCAAGGGTGTTTCACATATCACAGGCGGCGGTTTCTATGAGAATATTCCCAGAACGATCCCCACAGGTCTCGGTGCAAAAATCAAGAAGTCAGACATCAAGATTCTTCCCATCTTCGACCTTATCGCAAAAGAAGGTAACATCCCCGAAAGAGATATGTTCAACACATACAACATGGGTGTCGGTATGAGCGTTATCGTAGCTAAGGAAGATGCAGACAAGGCAATTGAAGTCCTCAAGGCAAACGGTGAAGATGCTTACATCATCGGTGAAGTTGTCAAGTCTGAAGAAGGTGTTATCATTGAGTAAGAAGAACATTGCCGTTCTTGTTTCAGGCGGCGGCACAAATCTTCAGAGCCTTATCGACTGTGAAAAACAGGGTATGTTCGGTGAGAGTAAAATAACTCTCGTCGTGGCATCAAAGCCCGGTGTCTATGCACTCGAAAGAGCTGCAAACAACGGTATTGATCAGGCAGTTCTTTGCAGAAAAGATTATGAAAGCATTGCCGGTTATTCAAAGGCACTTGTTGAAACTCTTAAAAATGCAGATATCGACCTTGTTGTTCTTGCAGGTTTCCTGACAATCATTGATGAGCAGGTTTATGAGGCTTATCCCAATGCCATAATCAATATTCATCCCGCACTTATCCCGTCATTCTGCGGTAAAGGTTATTACGGACTTTACGTTCACGAAGCTGCCCTTGCAAAAGGTGTCAAGGTTTCAGGTGCAACAGTTCATTTCGTAACTCCCGAATGTGATGCAGGTCCCATTATTATGCAGAAAGCAGTTGAAGTGAAGCAGGGTGACACTCCCGAAACACTCCAGAAGAGAATTATGGAAGAAGCAGAATGGAAAATTCTTCCCGAAGCCGTAAAACTCTTCTGTGAAGATAAACTTGAAGTGAAAAATAATGTAGTTTTTATAAAGGAGAGTAAAGTTTGAATTAAATCGCCCACAGCACAATTTTTCGTTCGGGGCAGTACCTTTGTACAGCACCACTCACTTCAAAATGCACTGTGAACGATTTCCTTCTAAACTTCAACATATATTCAGAAAGGAATTATGAAGTAAATGAAAGTTTCAACTATTGCTAATGAACTCAATTCTCTTGCTTATCACGGCAGAGGTATCATAATCGGCAAAAGTGCCGACAGCAAAAAGGCTGTAACTGCTTATTTCATTATGGGCAGAAGCGAAAACAGCCGTAACCGTGTATTCGTTGCAGAAGGTGACGCAATGAGAACAAAGGCATTCGATGAATCAAAGATGACAGACCCCCATCTTATCATCTACTATCCCGTAAGAGTTCTCGGTAACAAGACAATTGTTACAAACGGTGACCAGACAGATACTATCTATGATCTTATGGACAAGCAGATGACATTTGAACAGGCTCTTCGCACAAGAGAGTTTGAAGACGATGCCCCCAACTTCACTCCCAGAATTTCAGGTATCATCCGTCTTGAAGCTGACGGCATGAACTATGCAATGTCAATTCTCAAGAGTGCAGAGGGCGACGATTCATCTTGTGAAAGATTCACTTATGCTTATTCAAACCCCATTCCCGGCAAGGCAAAGTTCATTCACACATATAACTGTGACGGCAATCCTCTTCCCTCATTTGAAGGTGAGCCCAAGACACTTGAACTTCCCGATGTCGGTATTGATGAGCTTACAGACCTTATCTGGACAAATCTTAATGAAGACAACAAGGTTTCACTTTTCGTAAGATACATTGATATTGAATCAGGCGAAACAGAAACCAGAATCGTTAATAAAAACAAGTAATTCAGGAGGGTATTATGAAAGAATTTGAACTTAAATACGGTTGTAACCCCAATCAGAAGCCTGCAAAGATTTATATGACAGACGGAAGTGAACTTCCCATCGAAATCCTTTGCGGCAGACCCGGATACATCAATTTCCTTGATGCATTCAATTCATGGCAGCTTGTAAAGGAGCTTAAAGCTGCAACAGGTATGCCCTGTGCAACATCTTTCAAGCACGTAAGCCCCACATCAGCTGCAGTCGGCACACCTCTTTCAGAAAATCTCAAAAAGGCTTGTTTTGTTGACGATATCGAAGGTCTTGACGAGTCACCCCTCGCTTGTGCATATGCGAGAGCAAGAGGTACAGACAGAATGTCATCATTCGGTGACTGGATTGCTCTTTCAGATGTATGTGACGTTACAACAGCTCTTCTTATCAAGAGAGAAGTTTCAGACGGCGTTATCGCTCCCGGTTATGAGCCCGAAGCACTTGAAATTCTCAAGCAGAAGAGAAAGGGTAACTACAACATCGTTAAGATTGATGAAAACTATGTACCCATGGAGCAGGAAGTAAAGCAGGTTTACGGCATTACTTTCGAGCAGGGCAGAAACAATTTCAAGATTGACAACGAGCTTCTTACAAAGGTTGTTACAGAAAATAAGGATATTCCCGAAGAAGCAAAGAGAGATCTTATCATTTCTCTTATCACTCTTAAATATACACAGTCAAACTCAGTATGCTATGCATATCAGGGACAGGCTATCGGTGTAGGTGCAGGTCAGCAGTCAAGAATCCATTGTACAAGACTTGCAGGTCAGAAAGCAGACAACTGGCATCTCCGTCAGCACGAAAAGGTTCTGAATCTTCCTTTCAAGGCTGAACTCGGCAGACCCGACAGAGATAACTGCATTGATGTTTACATTTCTGATGACAGTGAAGATGTTCTTGCAGACGGTAACTGGCAGCTTTATTTCACAGAACAGCCCGCTGAATTCACAAAGGCTGAAAAGAGAGCTTACCTTGATTCAATCGCAGGTGTTGCACTCGGCTCAGACGCATTCTTCCCCTTCGGTGACAATATCGAAAGAGCAAGAAGAAGCGGCGTTTCTTATATCGCTGAACCCGGCGGCTCAATCAGAGATGACCAGGTTATCGAAACCTGTGATAAGTACGGCATTGCAATGTGCTTCACAGGTATGCGTTTGTTCCATCATTAATATCAATTAAGAATGAAATCAGGAGTGAATATTTATAATCGGGGTAAGGGCGAAGCCCTTCCGACACTTCTCACTCCTAACTCCTCACTCCTAACTGATAAAAAATGATGAAAGGTTGATTTTATGAAAATTATGGTAGTCGGTGGTGGCGGAAGAGAACACGCTATCATCAAAAAACTCAAAGAAAATAAAGATATTGAAAAGATATATGCACTTCCCGGCAACGGCGGTATTGCTGCTGATGCCGAATGTGTGAATGTCGGTGCAACAGATATCGCAGGTATCGTTGATTTTGCAAAGAACAATGATATTGATTTTGCTGTTGTTGCTCCCGATGATCCCCTTGTACTCGGTGCAGTTGATGCTCTTAACGAAATCGGCATCAAGTGTTTCGGACCTCGCAAGAATGCTGCTATTATCGAAGGCAGTAAGGTTTTCTCAAAGAATCTTATGAAGAAATACGGTATTCCCACAGCGGAATATGAAGTATTCTCTGATATGGATAAGGCTCTTGAATATCTTGAAACAGCTCCCATCCCCACAGTTATTAAGGCTGACGGTCTTGCACTCGGTAAGGGTGTTATAATCGCAGAAACAAGAGAAGATGCAAAAAAGGCTGTTAAAGAAATGATGGAAGATAAGGTCTTCGGTGAAAGCGGAAGCAACATCGTTATCGAAGAATTTCTTACAGGTCCCGAAGTTTCCGTTCTTTCTTTCACAGACGGTAAGGTTGTTGTTCCCATGGTTTCATCAATGGACCACAAGAGAGCAAAGGACAATGATGAAGGTCTCAATACGGGCGGTATGGGTACTGTTGCTCCCAATCCCTATTATACAGATGCAGTTGCAGCTGAATGTATGGAAAAGATTTTCATCCCCACAATGAATGCTATGAACGCAGAAGGCAGAACATTCAAAGGCTGTCTTTACTTCGGTCTTATGATTACACCTAACGGCACAAAGGTTATTGAGTATAACTGCCGTTTCGGTGACCCCGAAACTCAGGTTGTTCTTCCTCTTCTTGAAACTGACCTTTTTGAGATTTTCGAAGCTGTTGCTGACGAAAGACTCTCTGAAATTGATGTTAAGTTCAAGGATGAAAATGCTTGCTGTGTTATTATGGCATCAGACGGTTATCCCTCAAAGTACGAAAAAGGCTATGAAATAACTGTTGATGACGATATGAACGGTGAACTTTTTGTTGCAGGTGCCGTACTTAAAGACGGAAAACTTCTTACAAACGGTGGCAGAGTGCTCGGTGTTACCTGTACTGCTCCCACACTTAAGGAAGCTATCGATAAATCATATAACGAAGTAACAAAAGTGCATTTCGGCAATGCATATTACCGTAAGGACATCGGTGCAAAAGCACTCAATGCTAAGTAAGGTGGATTAATATGGTATACAGAATATTTGTAGAAAAGAAAGAGGGACTCGCTCACGAAGCAACCTCTCTTAAAAATGAAATCAATACACTTCTGCAGATCACATCACTTAAAGATCTCAGACTTCTCAACCGTTACGATGTTGAAAACATCGAAAAAGACCTTTTTGATTATTCCGTAGGTACTGTTTTCTCAGAGCCTCAGCTTGACACTGTAACTGCTGAACTCGAAGCAAACGATGGCGATATCGTTTTTGCTGTTGAATATCTTCCCGGTCAGTTTGACCAGAGAGCTGACTCAGCTGCACAGTGTATCCAGATTATCTCTCAGGGCGAAAGACCCCTTGTAAGAACTGCAAGAGTTTACGTTATGCAGGGCGATATGACTGATGCAGAAATTGAAGCAGTCAAGAAGTATGTTATCAACCCCGTTGAAAGCCGTGAGGCAACAATGGATAAGTTCGATACTCTCAAGGCTGAATATACAGTTCCCGAAACTGTTGAAACTCTTCACGGTTTCAATGACCTTGATGCAGACGGTCTTGCAAACTTTGTAAAGAATTATGCACTTGCTATGGATGCTGACGATATCAAGTTCTGTCAGGACTATTTCAAGTCAGAGAACAAGACTCCCACAATCACTGAAATCAGAATGATTGACACATACTGGTCAGACCATTGCCGTCATACAACATTCCTTACAACAATTGACAGCGTGAAGTTTGATGATCCTCTTCTTCAGTCAGCTTATGATGAATATGTTGCTGTAAGACAGGAACTCGGCAGAACAAAGCCCGTAAATCTTATGGATATTGCAACCGTAGGTACACGTTACCTCAAGGCAAAGGGCAAGCTTCCCAGAATCGACGAATCAGAAGAAATCAACGCTTGTACAGTTAAAATCAAGGTTAATGTTGAAGGCGAAGAACAGGATTGGCTTCTTCTCTTCAAGAACGAAACACATAACCATCCCACAGAAATCGAGCCTTTCGGTGGTGCCGCAACTTGTATCGGCGGTGCTATCCGTGACCCCCTTTCAGGCCGTTCATATGTCTATGCAGCTATGCGTGTGACAGGTGCAGGTGACCCCCTTGTTCCCGTTCAGGACACAATGAAGGGTAAACTTCCTCAGAGAAAGATTGTTACAACTGCTGCTGCAGGTTATTCATCATACGGTAACCAGATCGGTCTTGCAACAGGTCAGGTTGATGAACTTTATCATCCCGGTTACGTTGCAAAGAGAATGGAAATCGGTGCTGTTATCGCAGCTGCTCCTGCAGAAAATGTAAGACGTGAATGTCCCGATCCCGGTGACATCGTTATCCTTCTCGGCGGCAGAACAGGCCGTGACGGTTGTGGCGGTGCAACAGGTTCATCAAAGTCACATACACTTGAATCACTTGAAAGCTGCGGTGCAGAAGTTCAGAAGGGTAATGCTCCCGAAGAAAGAAAGCTCCAGAGACTTTTCAGAAATGCAGAAGCATCAAGACTTATCAAGCGTTGTAATGACTTCGGTGCAGGCGGTGTATCGGTTGCTATCGGTGAACTTGCAGACGGTCTTGAAATCGACCTCAACGCAGTTCCCAAGAAGTACGAAGGTCTTGACGGTACAGAACTTGCAATCAGTGAATCTCAGGAAAGAATGGCTGTTGTTGTTGAAGCTAAAGACGTAGAAAGATTCGTTGAACTTGCAACAAGCGAAAACCTTGAAGCAACTGTTGTTGCTAAGGTAAAAGCAGAACCCAGACTTACAATGACTTGGAACGGCAACGTTATTGTTGACCTTTCAAGAGAATTCCTTAACTCAAACGGTGCTGCAAAGCACATCGATATTATGCCTGAAAATCCCAAGGCTTATGAAAAGAAGATTGTTCCCGGCTTCAAAGACGGCTACAAGGCTCTTGCAGGTGATCTCAACATCTGTTCAAAGAGAGGTCTTTCAGAAAGATTTGACTCAACAATCGGTGCCGGTACAGTTCTTATGCCTTTCGGCGGTAAGAATCAGCTCACACCCATTCAGGCAATGGTAAACAAAGTTTCTGTTGAAAAGAAACACACAGACACATGTTCATTCATGGCATGGGGTTACAATCCCTTTATAATGGAAAAGAGCCCCTATCACGGTGCATATCTTGCAGTTGTTGAATCAGTTGCAAAGCTTATCGCAACAGGTGCCGAGTTCAATGATGTTTACCTCACATTCCAGGAATACTTCCTCAAACCCGAAAAGAATCCTGCACGTTGGGGACAGCCTCTCTCAGCACTTCTCGGTGCTTTCAAGGCTCAGATGGATTATGAAATCGCATCAATCGGCGGTAAGGACTCAATGAGCGGTACATTTGAAGATATCGATGTACCTCCCACACTTGTTTCATTTGCTGTTACAACAGGTAATGTAAATGATGTTGTTTCTCCCGAATTCAAGTCAGCAGGTCATAAGGTTGTTATCCTCAAGCCCGAATATGACGAAAACGGACTTCCCACAGCTGAGTCAGAAAAGAAACTCTTCGATGAAGTTTATGCACTTATCAAAGCAGGTAAGGTTGCAGCTTGTTATACTCCCACTTACGGCGGTATTGCAGAAGCAGTTATGAAGATGTGCTTCGGTAACGGTATCGGCTTTGAATACAATGAAGAGTTTGAAATTGATGACATCTTCGGTTATAACTACGGTTCATTCATTCTTGAACTCACAACAGAAGATGAAATCGGTGCAGTTCTCGGTCATACATGTCTTGAAGAAACAATCAAGTACGGCAACGATGAAATCGAACTTGCATCTCTTCTTGATATTTATGAAAACAAGCTTGAACCCATTTTCTCATGCAATATCGAGCAGGGTGAAAAGGAAATCGAAGCATTCTCATACAATGCAGAATCAAGAGTTGCTCCCGCAATCAAGGTTGCAAGACCGAAGGTTCTTATTCCCGTATTCCCCGGCACAAACTGTGAATTTGACACAGCAAAGGCTCTTATGACTGCAGGTGCAGACCCCGAAATCTTCGTTATCAAGAATCTTTCAGCAAAAGCTATTGCAGAATCTGTTGAAGCATTCGCAGAAAAAGTAAAGCAGTCACAGATTATCTTCGTTCCCGGCGGTTTCTCAGGCGGTGACGAACCCGACGGTTCAGGTAAGTTCATCACAGCATTCTTCCGTAACGGCGCCGTAAAAGAACAGGTTCACGAACTTCTCAAGAACCGTGACGGTCTTATGGCAGGTATCTGTAACGGCTTCCAGGCTCTTATCAAGCTCGGTCTTGTACCTTACGGTGAAATTATTGATACAGATGAAAACTGCCCCACACTTACTTACAACACAATCGGCAGACATCAGTCAAGACTTGTAAGAACAAGAATTGCTTCAAATAAGTCACCCTGGCTTATGAACACAAATGTGGGCGATGTTTACACAGTACCCATTTCACACGGCGAAGGCAGATTCCTCTGTTCAGACGAACTTGTCAAGGAACTTGCCGCAAACGGTCAGATTGCTACACAGTATGTTGACCTTGCAGGCAACCCCACAGCAGATATTCACTTCAATCCCAACAACTCCGTATGCGCTATCGAAGGTATCACATCACCCGACGGCAGAGTATTCGGTAAGATGGGTCATTCAGAAAGAATCGGTCACGGTCTTTATAAGAATGTTGACGGTGACTTCAATATCGGCATGTTTGATGCTGCTGTCAAGTATTTCAAATAAGCATAAATAACATAACACCACCACAGGAAACTGTGGTGGTGTTTGTGTGTGTTGACAAATTGCGACATTCTATATATAATAATTAAGTAAGGTGTTACCATTAACGGTAGGCGGTTGAATCCGCACCCTCGGAAGGGGGTGTCTGCGGTGCAATATGTTACTTATGAATCACTTTTTGCATTTGTAATGATAATTATTAGCATCATCGGATTATTTATTTCAATTTATCAACATAAAAAGAAATAACCGCCCTGCTACCAAACATAAGGCGGTTAATTTCTAACTGATTCTTTTGCGAGGGTGCAACCGTCTGTCGGTAACACCTTGCATTTTTATTATATACAAAAAGTACAGAATTGTCAAGTGAATCATTGTAAAGGCTTGATGTTATTCATACCTTTTTGTGTTATTTGTAAGTCCCAGAATGTAGTCAACAGAAGTGTCATAAAGTTTTGCAAGTCTTATGAGTAATGCAATAGGTATTTCTCTTTTTTCACATTCATACTGAGAATAGGTATTCTGTTTTACTCCGAGATATTCTGCAATAAATGTCTGTGTATAGTCGTTATCTTCCCGCAAATCTTTAAGTCGCACTCTTTTCACTCCAATCATACATATTTTATAATATTATTGACGGGAGTATTGACAAATATCTCATTTTGTGATAGCATAAAGAAAAAATTAAGGAGGAAAATATAATGAAAGCATTTTTTGCCGTTCTGCTGGCGGTTTTCAGTGGTATTTATAATTTTTTCACAACGGACGGAGCGTTAACACAGCTTATGGAAAAGGGTGATATAACAGGTTATTCCGAAAATGTTCAGGCAGACAAGGAACTGCCTGTGTTGTACACCGATGAAGACGGAAAATTCACGGTTCTCCAGTTTTCGGACACACATTTCACCACGGGACTTTCATGGAATGATGTGAGTGTGCTCGCAAAAATGGAAAAACTGACAACGGAATATAATCCTGACCTTGTTGTCGTTTCAGGTGATATGCTTGATGACGGAGAAAGAGGAGCATATAACAAAAAATTCTCGCTTGATAAGGTCATTGGACTTTTTGAATCACTCGAGCAGTATTGGGCATATATCCCCGGTAATAATGATGGCATAAAATACGGAACAAGTGCGGATGTGACGGCATATCTTTCTGAGTCGGAATATTGCCTTTGTGCTGATGTTAAGGAAATTTCAGGCGGAGCTCAATATACAATTGATATTTCCGACGGTGAAAAAATTGTTCATTCTTTTGTTTTTCTTGACACTATGGATTATGATGAAGAAGATGAAGAGCATATTTACGGTTATGTGCATGAAGATCAGGTTGCGTGGTGCAAAAATGCCATTGATGAAAAAATAACACTTAATAATGACATTATGTTGAGTGTGTTTATTCACGAAAACACACCCAACTTTGCAAAAGCGGCAATTGACGGTGAAGCATACAAGGACGGTTATTCTTTACTTGATGAAATGAAAGAGGAATACAATATTCCTAAAAATGCACCACTTGACGAGATTTTTGAAGATTCGGGCAGGGTAGGGCTTGTTTCAATGGGTCACAGTCACCCCCAAGAGGGTAAATGCAGTTTCTATAACGGCATATATTATCACGTTACACCGCAGACAAGGGTTTCAGGCACATTGATAACGATTGACACAAAAGCTGACAATGTGAAAGATATGTATAATTTTGAACAGGTTAATTAATGTGAAAACCGTCGGAGGAATCCGACGGTTTTTTTTGTATTGATTGTTATTGGAATCTGTGTTCTCCGGCTGAAACCTGAGTTTCCTTGCCGTCTAAGATAACTGTAGCTGTACAGTTTTCGGGGACTGAGAAGAAATATGAAATATTGCCGTTTTCTCTCTTCCATTCAGACTTGACCGTGCCGAATCTTGATTCGATTGAAGCTTTTACGTAATCAAGTCTGTCATCTGTAAGGGGAGCGAAGATAATATGCTCAAATGCGGGTTTGCTTTCGTCAATCTTTATACCTGCTGCATCGCCGTAAAGCCAGTCAGCAACAGAGCCGTATGCATAATGATTGAATGAGTTCATTGATGTGCTCCACATTGTGCCGTCTTCACGCATACTGTCCCAATGCTCCCAGATTGTTGTAGCCCCCATTTTAACAGAGAAGAGCCAGCCGGGATATTCTTCACGGAAAAGAATGTCGTATGCAGTTTTTGTGTATCCGTTGTCTGAAAGAGCGTGGAGGAGATAAGGTGTGCCTACAAAACCTGTCTTGAGGTGACCGCATGCAGTTACAAGTTCATTGAGCTGTTTTGCAGTTTTTGCGATGTTGTCGCTGATGCCGAAATGACATGCAAGTACACAAGCTGTCTGTGTTGCGTATTCGGGAGCAATTCTGCCGTCTTTCATAAACTTATTTCTGAAAGCATTGATTGCTTTTTCTCTCTTTGCAGGAATATCATCTGCATCTTCACTGCAAAGCTCACAAGCCTTGATATAAATTGAGCTTGAGTAAATGAAATATGCAGTTGCGATAAGGTCTTTGTCTGTACCGTGACTGCAGTCTTCAGGGCTTGAACCGTCGAGGTTGAGCCAGTCACCGAAATGATGGCCTCTTGCCCAGAGGTCGTCCCATGTATGATAATCGATGTATTCAAGATAATCAGCCATTGATTTGAGTGAATCCCTGATGATTTCCTTGTTGCCGTAAGTCAGATACATCTGCCAAGGACAGATTGTAGCCGCATCTGCCCATGCTGCTGAACATTCGTCATCGGGGCTGAAAACGTTGGGTATAACGTGGGGAACTGCACCCCAGGGGGTCTGATCTGCACGAAGGTCAGCAAGCCATTTTGTGAAGAATTTTTCAACGTCGTAATTGTATGATGCAGTCTTTACGAAAACCTGAGCGTCACCTGTCCAACCGAGTCTTTCGTCACGCTGAGGACAGTCTGTGGGGACATCAAGGAAGTTGCCTTTCTGACCCCAGATGATGTTGCTGAAAAGCTGATTGATTCTTGCATCAGAACATTCAAAATGACCTGTTCTCTTCATCTGCGAATGAACAACGATAGCTGTGAAGTTTTCTTTCTTTATTTCATCGCTGAAATTTTCAAGCTTTACGTAACGGAAACCAAAGAAATTGTAATCAGGTTTGCAGATGTGTTCTTCACCGTCACAGATGAAGTTAGCTTCTGCCTTTGCGCTTCTGTAGTTATCACGGTAGAAGTTTCCGTCAGCATCAAGAACTTCTGCGTGGTAGATTGTAGCTTTTTCGCCCTTGTTACCCTTTATTTTAAACTGAACATAACCCGTCATATTCTGCCCGAAGTCGAGAACAGTTTCGCCTTTGGGAGTAATGATGATTTCCTTGACCGGCAGGTGTTCCTGTTCGGTTATTTTTTCGCCGTCACGGTCAATGAGGTTGTCGTTATTCATCGGAATTTCAGCTGAAGACATCGGTTTTGTGTCAACAAAAGACGGGTCGTAAGTATAACCGTTGTAAAGGTGTGAGTAAACTGTTTTTCCCTTACGGCTCATCCAGCTTTCATCTGTATAAATGAGGTCTGTTGTGCCGTCTTCGTATTCAATTTCAATAGATGCGATAACGGCTGTTTCTGCTGTGCCAAGGTATTTTGTCTGAAGTTTTGAAGAATTGAAATATGTGAGTCCTTTCCAGCCGGGACCGACACCTATTATAATTGTATTATTATTATTTAAAAGGGGAGTTACATCGTAGGTTTCAACCTGAAGACGTCTCTGATAAGCTGTCCAGCCGGGAGCAAATATGTAATCACCGAGTTTTTCACCGTTGAGCCATACGTTGTAAACACCGTAAGCTGTAGCTTCAAGTTTTGCTGATTTAACGGGCTTGTTTATGCTGAATTCCCTGAAAAATTCAACAGAAGCTTCGTCTATTACTTTGGGGCTTTTTATCCACTGTGCATTTTTTATGTTTTTCATGTAAAAATCGCTCCTTTTATGCGGATTCTTAATTCGATTGTAACACAAGAAAAGTCAAAAATCAATGAAAAAATATTTAATTGAAAATGTGTAATAAATCGTATGATTACAATATATTGTGTATGTACATTTGTTCTACACATCTTATTGTTATTGTCGAACAAAAGTGCGATGAAATGGCTATTCTGCGTTGTTTTTATTCCTAAAGAGAAAAATAAAAAGTTGAAAAAAGCTAAAAAAAATCGCTCAAAAGGGTTGATTTTTTTTCTGTTTCACTATATAATAATTGTATCGTGGAGCAGAAATTCATAGTAATTTCACTCAAATGGAGTAAAGTGGAGCAAAAGGAGGTTTTCGGTAATGAATTTTACGGGTGTATTCAATCATAGTCTTGACCCTAAAAACAGAGTTTTTATACCCAGCGAATTCCGTGAAGACCTCGGTGAAACTTTCTATATTTACAGAGCTCCCGAAAACTGTGTCTGTCTTTATAATGAAGAAAGATGGGCTCAGCTTGCAGAAAAGATAAATGAAGAAACAAACTCTGCAGTTCTCAGAAAAAAGAAACGTCAGTTCTTCAGCCGTGTTGCGTCCTGTAAAATGGACAAGCAGGGAAGAATCACAATCGGTGCCGATTTCCTTTCACACGCATCACTTACAAAAGATGTTGTTATTGCAGGTATGGGCAACTGTGTTGAAATCTGGGATGCAGATGCATGGAAACAGATTGAAGCTGACGACAGCGAAGACGATCTTGCAGAAGGTATTTACTTCTGATAAATTTTGTTAATGAAAGGCGGTGCGGTATGGAGTTTGTCCATAAATCGGTATTGCTCAATGAAGCGGTCGATGCACTGTCTGTTAAAAATGATGGGATATATGTCGATGCAACTGCAGGCGGTGGGGGTCATTCCTCCAAAATAACAGAGTTGCTCACTCCGGAAGGTCGATTAATTGCCATTGACCGTGACCCCGACGCCGTTGCAGTGCTGACAGACAGATTTAAAGATAAAGAAAACGTTACAATCGTAAACAGCGTTTTTGATAACATTCTGAATATTCTTTCAGATAATTCAGTTGATAAGGTTGACGGCATACTTGCCGACTTAGGTGTGAGCTCTTATCAGCTTGACACCGCAGAGAGAGGTTTTTCGGTTCATAAAGATGCTCCGCTCGATATGAGAATGAGCAAAAGCGGATATTCTGCTTACAATGCCGTAAACGAACTCTCGGAAAGAGAACTTGCAGATATAATTTTTTCATACGGTGAAGAAAAATATGCAAGAAGTATTGCAAAAAACATCGTCAGGTACAGACAGGACAAGCCTGTTGAAACAACACTTGAACTTTGTGATATAATTTCTTCCTCAATGCCCGCAAAGGCAAAAAGAGACGGACATCCTGCAAGAAAAACATTTCAGGCTATAAGAATTTACATAAACCGTGAGCTTGAAATGTTACCGGGAGCTCTTAAAGATATGTTTGAGAGTCTTAAACCCGGTGGTGTGCTTGCAATTATAACATTCCATTCACTTGAAGACAGAATCGTGAAAAATACATTCAATGAATTCTGTAAGGGTTGTACGTGCCCGCCTGATTTCCCTGTTTGTGTGTGCGGAAAGAAACCGAAGGGAAAATTACCCTTCAAATCAATAGCACCGTCTGATGAAGAGGTGGCAGAAAACCCCAGAAGCAGAAGTGCAAGGCTCAGAGCAGTTATAAAACTGTAAAAAAATTAAGGAGAGGTTTAATATGGCGCAGAGTCAGTTGGCTTACAACAATAATTTCACGCTTTTCGGTTCATATGATTACGGTACGTCAGCACCTAAACTCGACCCTGTGTACGAACCTCAGAAAAAGCCTGCAAAAAAACAGACAACAGTCAAAAAACAGAAACAGACTCAGACCGTTTCAAAAAGTGCAGTCAAGGCAACTCAGGCATCATTCATTATGTCTGTAAAAATAGTTGCAGTGCTTGCTGTTATTTTCTCATTCTTCTCAGTTGCTATGTTCCTTAACGGGATGCTTGATGAAACAGCAACAGACATTACAAAAATTGAATCGGAAATTAAAGTTGCCCGCAGTGAAAATGTAAGACTTGAATCTGCTCTTGAAGGTATGGTTGCAATCGATAAGGTTGAAGACTATGCTGAAAACAATTTGGGTATGGTCAAGCTTGAAAACTATAAGATAACTTATTTTGAATCAGACGAAGGAAATCACGTTGTTGTGTCCGGAGGAAAGTCCTACTCGGATAAACAGCCGGGTTCAAAAATTACGGGTCTGACGGAATATATTCAGTAATACTAAAATAATTATAATTCAGGGATTGTTTTGACATACATGACAGTTTATGCTGTCGGGTGTTAAAACCACCATAAAAAGGGCGAAAAATATTTTCGCCCTTTTTATGGCAGTATGGGTATCCCTCTGAAAATACTCTGAAAGGAGAAATTCACTATGAAAGCCGCCGTAAATTACAATAAAAGAGGCATTGTAGCCCTTATCATAATTGTTGTTCTTTCACTTGCCATTATCGGCAGATTAGCTTATCTTCAGCTCGTTATGGGTGATGAATATTCGGCAAAAGCTGAAAGTCAGCAGCTCGGTGACAACGAAATCAAGGCTGCAAGAGGCACAATTTATGATGCCAATATGAATGTTCTTGCTCAGAGTGCTTCTGTGTGGAGTGTGCATATCAATCCTTCCAGAATCAACAAGATTAAAGACGAAGCAGACAGAGAAAAGGTTCGTGAGATAATTGTAAGCGGTCTTTCAACAATTCTTGAACTTGATGAAGAAACCGTAAGAAAATATACTCTCAAGGATTATTCATATCAGCTTGTAAAAGGTGAAATTGAAAAAGACACACGTGATGAAATTGATGCATTTATCGACACTTACGATGATAAAGATGAACTTGCAGTAAATTTAAGCACTATAATCGGTATTGACCCCGATGTGAAGAGATATTACCCCTATTCTTCTCTTGCATCAACGGTTATCGGCTTCACGGGAAGTGACGGCGACGGCCTTGCAGGTCTTGAATATTACTACAACGAAAAACTCAAAGGTGTTTCGGGCAGAACAATAACAGCACTCAACGGTAACGGCTCTGTTATGCCCAATCAGTTTGAAACCATCTATGAGGCTCAGGAAGGCACAAGTCTTGTGCTTACAATCGACCTTTACATTCAGCATATTCTTGAAGATGTGCTTTCTCAGGCACTTGAAGAAACAAGAGCAGAGAGTGTTTACGGAATTGCGATGGATGTTGACACAGGTGCCGTTCTCGGAATGGTTTCACTTCCTGACTATGACCTCAACAATCCTTACACAATAAAAAGTGAAGCACTTGTGCAGGAATATGAGGATGTTTCTCTTATGTCAACTGAAGAGCTGACAGAAGAAGACATTCCTGAAGAACGAACAAAGAAATCTTACTACAGAAACGTTCAGTGGAGTAACAGAGCTATTGTAAACACTTATGAACCCGGTTCTGTTTTCAAGATTATCACAGCTGCTGCTGCGATTGAAGAAGGTCTTGCAAATATAAACACAGAATTTTACTGCAACGGCTCAATCAATTATGCAACACGTCACATCAATTGCTGGCAGACAGAAGGTCACGGCGGAGAAGTTTTCTATGACCTTCTCAAAAACTCATGTAACCCCTTTGCCGTAACACTTGCAGATAAAGTCGGCACAGACAGATTCTATGATTATTTTGAAGCATTCGGCTTCAATGAAAAAACAGGCATTGACACAGCAGGTGACCTGACTCCCACAGAAGGTGTTCTCTATATGTCAAGAGAAAACTTCTCAAAATCTGACCTTGCATCATATTCATTCGGTCAGACTTTCCAGGTTTCACCTCTTCAGATGATAACAGCTGTTTCTGCAGTTGCAAACGGCGGCAAGCTTATGACTCCTTACCTTGTAAGCAAGGAAATGGATGCAGAAGGCAACACCGTAAGAGAAATGAAACCAGTTGTAAGAAGACAGGTAATTTCGGAATCAACCGCAAAAATCATATGCGATAATATGGAACAGGTTGTTACAACCGGTACAGGTAAAAATGCATATGTTGCAGGTTATCACGTTGCAGGAAAAACAGGCACATCCGAAAAGCTGGTTGCAAACAAAAACAGTGAAACTGAAGCATATATCGCATCATTCTGCGGTTTTGCTCCCGCAAATGACCCTGAAGTTGCTCTTATAATCATTGTTGATAATCCCGTAGGAAACCACGGCGGCGGTGCTGTTGCGGCTCCTCTTGCAGGTGATATATTCGGTCAGATTCTCACATATCTCGGTGTTGAACATTCCTATACTGCAGAAGAAACAAAGAATCTTGTTGAAACAGCTCCTTCACTTACAAATCTCAGCGTTCAGGATGCAAAGAACAAGATTTCCGAAAAGAATCTCACAATCAAAGTTATCGGTGAAGGTGAAACAGTTATTTCACAGTACCCCGAGGCCGGCAGAGAAGTGCCTTCGGACGGTATAATTGTTGTTTACACCGAAGCTGATCATAAGTCAGAAAACGTTACGGTTCCTGATTTTACGGGGCTTACCGTAAGTGAAGCAAACAGACTTGCTACAAGCAGCGGTCTTAACTTAAGAATAAGCGGCAGCTCACTCAACAGCGGAACAGTATTCGCATATAAGCAGAGTGTTGCAGCCGGTGAAAGTGTTCATATGGGTGAAATTATCACCGTTTCATTTAAAACAACAGTTGGTGTTTCAGACTGACGGAGGTGTTCTCTATGAAATTATCAGAAGTTCTCAAAGGTATAAAAACCTACGATATTTATGAAGACAAAGAAGTAAATTTTATAACCGATGACTCAAGAAAGGTTTCTGAAGGCTGTGTTTTTGTCTGCATTAAGGGTAACCGTTTTGACGGTCACGATGTTGCGGCGGAAATGCTCTCTAAGGGGGCAGTATGTGTTGTCTGCGAAAGAGATCTGGGGCTTCCTGATCAGATAGTTGTTGAAAACACAAGAAAAGCAATATCTCTTCTTTGTGCAAACTTTTTCGGTAATCCTGCCGGGAAGATAAAGCTCATCGGCATTACAGGTACAAACGGAAAAACAACAACAGCATTTCTTATCAAGAATATGCTCGAAAAAATCGGCTGCAAAACAGGTCTTATCGGCACAGTAAAGAATATGGCAGGCGATAAGGAATTCCCTGCGGCACTTACAACTCCCGAAAGCTTTGAGCTCCATTCATTATTCAATGAAATGGTAAAAGAGGGCTGTGAATACTGCGTTATGGAGGTTTCTTCACAGGCTCTTGCACAGTACAGAGTTGAAGGTCTTCATTTTGCGGCAGGTGTGTTCACAAATCTTACTCAGGACCATCTTGATTATCACGGCACATTTGAAAATTATGCCGAGGCTAAATCAATGCTTTTCACAGAGTCTGATATCTGCATTCTCAATCTTGACGATGAATACGCTATGTCAATGCTCAGAAACACAAAGGGCAGAATGGTTACTTATTCCGTCAATCAGGATGAATCAGATTATACGGCAAAATATATAAGATACAAGAATGATGGTATAGAATACGAGCTTGTAACAATGGGTTATGTTGAACGTGTGAAAGTGGGTATTCCCGGTGAATTCACGGTTTACAACTCAATGGCTGCAGCTGTTACACTTATTGAGCTCGGTTTTGATTTCAGTCAGGTGCTTTATGCATTGTCGCTGAGTGAAGGTGTAAAGGGAAGAATTGAAGTTGTTCCCACAGAAACCGATTACACGGTAATCATTGACTATGCACATTCACCCGACGGACTTGAAAACATCATCACATCGCTGAGAAAAATTGCAAAGGCAAGAATTATAACCGTTTTCGGTTGCGGTGGTGACAGAGATAAAACAAAGCGTCCCATAATGGGTGAAA
Source organism: Clostridia bacterium (assembly GCA_017549285.1). Classification (GTDB taxonomy): domain Bacteria; phylum Bacillota; class Clostridia; order Oscillospirales; family Acutalibacteraceae; genus UBA1081. The sequence goes on along the minus strand of JAFYVE010000025.1, from coordinate 26,686 downwards.
TTGCCGCAAAGCTCTCTGATGTGATTGTTGTTACGTCAGATAATCCCAGAACAGAAGACCCCGATATGATTATTGAAGATATCCTTGTGGGGGTAAAGGGTTCAAAAACAAAAAAAATAGTTGAAGCTGACAGAACAAAAGCTATAAAAGCTGCTCTCAGTGAAGCTGAAACAGATGACATTGTTCTGCTTGCAGGTAAAGGGCACGAAACTTATCAGATTTTCGGCACAGAGAAAAAACATTATGATGAAAGAGAAATTGTCAGAGACCTTCTTGGCAATTAAGTAAGGGTGATCGGTTTGAAAACACTCACAGCAGAACAGGCTGCATTTGCAGTAAACGGTAAACTTATAGGTGAAGGAGAGTTCACGGGAGTTTACACCGATTCAAGAAAACCCGTTCCGGGCGGTCTTTTTATAGCTCTTGAAGGCGAGAAATTTGACGGACACGACTTTATAAAGAATGCAGAAAAAGATGGTGCAGCGGCTGTTCTTTGCCGTAAGGAATGTGATGTTTCAATCCCCGTAATTTATGTTGAAGACACAAAAAAAGCTCTTCTTTCTCTTGCTTCATATTACAGAGGGCTGTTTGATATTCCCGTTGTTGGGCTTACGGGCTCGGTAGGAAAGACCACAACAAAAGAAATGACAGCACTTGTTCTTTCCGAAAAATACAATACGGTAAAAACTCAGGGCAACCTTAACAATGATATAGGAATGCCTATGACACTTTTCAATATTGAAGAAACAACCGAGGCTGCCGTTATTGAAATGGGTATGAATCATAAGGGTGAAATATCAACTCTTACTGCTGTTTCAAGACCTACTGCTTCAATAATTACAAATATCGGTGTATCTCACATTGAAAATTTAGGTTCAAGAGAAAATATTCTCTCTGCAAAACTTGAAATTCTTGAAGGTATGAAAAAAGGCTCATCACTTATTATAAACGGCGATAATGATCTTCTTTCAACCGTTGAAAATGATGAATACAGAATTATAAAGTTCGGTATTGAAAATGAAAACTGTTCAGTCAGGGCAGTTGATATCGAGGCGTCTGAAAATTCAACAAAATGCAATATTCTTTATAACGGAGAAAAATACGCTTGTTTTGTTCCCGTTTCGGGTATGCATAATGTTTATGATGCACTTTCTGCTTTTGCGGCAGGTGTGTGTATGGGTGTTGAACCCGATGTTGCCGCTTCAGCAATCAGCAAATATGTTCCTGCGGGAATGCGTCAGAAGGTTGTTCTTAAAAACAATATAACTTTCGTTGAGGATTGCTACAACGCAAGTCCCGATTCCGTTAAAGCAGGTCTTAATACTCTCGCATCATTTGAAGGTAAAAGGAAAATCGCAGTTCTCGGTGATATGCTTGAACTCGGTTCATATGCTGAAACTGCTCACAGGGATTGCGGAAAATATGCGGCAGAAAAAAATATTGATATCTTGTTTGCTTACGGTAAGGATTCAGCGTTCACGGCAGATGAAGCTGTGAAAAACTCTCTTGTGAATGTTCATCATTTTACAGATGAAAAAGAACTTGCAGAAGCTCTTTATAATGAAATCAGAGAAAACGATGCAATTCTTTTCAAAGCAAGCAGAGGTATGAAACTTGAAAATGTAATACATATTATATATGGCAGAATGCAGTAAAAGGAAAGATGGTTTTTTATGGGCAGATTACCGGCTTATATATTGGCTGTAGTTGTCGGTTTTTCCGTTTCATTCGGGCTCGGATATGTAATCATTCCGTGGCTTCATAAAATGAAATTCGGTCAGACAATTCTTGATATCGGCCCGTCGTGGCACAAAAACAAACAGGGTACCCCCACAATGGGCGGAATACTGTTTATGCTCGGAGTCACTTTATCAATGATTCTTGTGCTTATAACGGATTTTGTTATGGGTGGCGATATCGTGGCCGGAGACAGCCTTGTGCCCGGAAACGTCAGAGCAAAGCTTTACAGCGGAATCATAATGGCATTTGCATATGCTCTTATCGGTTTTGTTGACGATTATATAAAAGTTGTAAAAAAGAGAAATCTCGGTCTTACGATTTTTGAAAAATCGATAGCTCAGATTCTCGTTATGGGCGGTTATCTGTTTTCTCTTCATATGGCGGGGGCAACATATATGTTTGTTCCGTTTGTCGGAAATGTTGATCTCGGCATCTTTTTCTGGATTCTCGGTCCCGTTGTGATGTACTGTACTGTGAATGCAGTCAATTTTACTGACGGGGTTGACGGACTTTGCGCATCCGTTACATCGGTTTTTGCTCTTTCGGGAATTATTATTGCCGTTTTAAGAAGTGTTTTCGGCGCAGGACTTTTTTGCTCGGCACTCCTCGGCAGTCTTTCAGGTTACCTTGTATGGAACCGTTATCCTGCAAAGGTTATGATGGGTGACACAGGTTCTATGTTTCTTGGTGGTCTAGTTATTGCCGTTTCATATTGCCTTGATATGCCGTGGCTCATCCTTCTTACAGGCATAGTTTATGTTATTGAATTTGCTTCGGATATAATCCAGATTGCATATTTCAAAGCAACTCACGGAAAGCGTATTTTCAAAATGGCTCCAATCCATCATCATTTTGAAAAATGCGGCTGGAAAGAAAATAAAATAGTTATCGTGTTTTCCCTTGTAAATATAATAGGTTGTGTTTTGGCTGTTCTGCTTGTTGTTTTCGGTCAGCCGCAGTAAATTAAAATTTTTCATACGGAGGTAACTGCTATGAGCTCACAGAAGAATAATACCGGCTCAGTTATAAAAAGTTTATGGCACAGATTTGCAAATTACGGCAGTATTGATATCTGGTTCCTTGTTATTGTACTTGCCCTTCTGTGCATAGGTCTTATTATGATGTTTTCGGCAAGTTATCCCTATGCTCAGATAATGCAGGGTGATGCAACAAACTATATAAGAAAACAGGCTTTTTATGCAGTTATCGGTATTGTTGCAATGCTGTTTGTTTCGCATCTGAAATCAGAATTCTGGCGTGTTATGATGCCCGTTGTGTGCGGTATCTCAGGTTTTCTTCTTCTTATTGTTTTTGTTCTGCCTCAGTACAGAGCCGGATTTTACAGATGGATTAACTTAGGTTTTACAACATTCCAGCCTTCTGAAATCGCAAAGTTTGCGGTAATTGTTGCAGGTGCATTCTTCTACAGCCGTTACAGCAAAAAAATGAGCACTCAGAAACCTGCAAAAGGCACCATTCCGTCAGCAATCAATGCAAAACTCGGCGGACCGATTGTCAAAGAATCCTGGGTTCCCACTTGGCTTTTCTGCGGCTTCTTCGGTTGCTGTGCCGTTCTTGTTTTCCTTGAAAACCATCTTTCAGGTGCTATTCTTATTTTTGCCATCGGTGCCGCTATGATGTTCCTCGGCGGTGTCAGAGCACGTTGGTTTGTTATTTTCGGAAGTATAGGCATCGGTCTTATAGCCCTTGTGTGTATATATATTATGGCTACAAGAGATTCGGAAGGCACAAACATTCTCAAAGGCTATATGGAAGAGCGAATTGTCGGCTGGCTTGATAAGGATTTTGACCCCAGAGGTGTCAGATGGCAGACAAATCAGGCACTTTATGCTATAGGCTCAGGCGGATTCTTCGGTAAGGGGCTCGGTAATTCTACACAGAAATATATGTATGTTTCGGAACCTCAGAATGATATGATTTTTTCAATCGTATGTGAAGAGCTCGGCTTTATAGGAGCTTCATTCATTATAATTCTGTTTGTTCTTCTTGTTTACAGAGGTATTGTAATCGGTCTTAATGCAAAAACAAGATTCGGAACACTTCTTGCAATGGGCCTTGTTCTTCAGGTCGGTCTGCAGGTGCTCCTGAATATTGCCGTTGCATCTGACTCGATTCCGAATACAGGTATAAGCCTTCCGTTTTTCAGTTACGGAGGTACATCTCTCGTTATGCTTCTTGCTGAAATGGGAATTGTTCTCGGTGTTTCAAGAGAAGGCAAATTAAAGAAAAAGTAGGCGATAAAATGAAAATAGTATTTGCAGCCGGAGGCACCGGCGGACATATAAATCCTGCACTTGCAGCCGCAGGACTTATCAGGGATAATTACCCCGAAGCCGAGATTCTTTTTATCGGCACAAATGATAAAATGGAAGCAAAACTTGTTCCCAATGCAGGTTTTGACTTTAAAACAATTTCAATCAGCGGATTTCAGAGAAAACTCTCTGTTGAAAATATAATCAAAAACATAAAAACCGTCTGGAGACTTCTTTTTGCAGGCAAAGCCGTAAAAAAAATTCTCAAGGCATTCAAACCCGATGTCGTTGTTGGCTTCGGCGGTTATGTAAGCGGTCCCGTTGTAAGGACAGCCGCAAAAATGGGGATTAAAACAGCTATCCACGAGCAGAATGCTTTCCCCGGTGTTACAAACAAGATGCTTGCAAAGGAAGCGGATGCAGTTATGCTGACAGTTTCCGATGCCGAGAAATATCTTGAATGCAAAAACACACCTGTTGTGACAGGTCTTCCCGTCAGAAGTGAAATTCTCAAGGCTGACAGAGATTTTGCAAGAGCTGAGCTCGGTGTGAATGACGATACACCCATTGTATTCTCATTCGGAGGCAGTCTTGGTGCAAAAACAATCAATACGGTTATGGTTGAGCTTATTGCTTCACTCCATAAAGAGAAAAAGTATAAGTTTATTCACGGCTATGGTCAGTACGGCAAATGGGTGCCCGATGCTATGCGTGAAAAGGGTATTGATGTTGACAATGATAAAAATATCGATGTAAGGGAATACATATTTGATATGGACAAGTGTCTTGCTGCGGCAGATATCATTATCTGCAGAAGCGGTGCGAGTACACTCTCTGAAATTGAGGCTGTGGGCAGAGCATCAGTGCTCATTCCTTCTCCCAATGTTGCCGAAAATCATCAGTATCACAATGCTATGACTCTTGTGAATGCAGATGCAGCAAGAGTTATTGAGGAAAAAGACCTTACTGACGAAAAGCTTCTTGAAACAGTAAAAGAGCTTCTTGATAATAAGACTCTCCGTGACGAAATGGGTGCAAATGCACAGAAAATTTCTGTTTCGGATGCGTGTGACAGAATTGCTGAAATTATAGTTTCACTCGCCTGATATTGACGTAACACGGACATCTTCCGATGCATAAGATGCATTGTGAAAGGTGGGAAAACTGTGTGAGCAGATATATTATAAACGGTGGACACAGAATATACGGCAGAACAAAAATTCAGGGTTCAAAGAACAGCGTCCTGCCGATTCTTGCGGCAACCGTGCTTGTGAGAGGCACTTCGGTTATCACAAACTGTCCTGAAATAACTGACGTTGATGCAACAATAAAAATACTCAGGCACTTAGGGTGCAGAGTCACAAGAGAGAAAAATACGGTTATTGTTGACAGCTCTGTTATTGAAAAGTCAGATATTCCCGATGATCTTATGCGTGAAATGAGGTCGTCGGTTGTGTTTCTCGGAGCCATTATAGGCAGAACGGGAAAAGCAAGTCTTTCAACGCCGGGAGGCTGTGAAATAGGTCTCCGACCTATTGACCTGCATCTTGATGCGATTCAGCGTTTCGGTGTGAATATTCACGAAGAATATGCAAAAATTGAATTTGAAGCCGTAAAACCACTTGAAGGCGTAAATATTGCACTTTCGTTCCCGAGTGTGGGTGCTACGGAAAATATAATTCTTACAGCCTGTACTGCAAAGGGTACAACGGTTATCACAAATGCCGCAAGGGAGCCTGAAATCAGTGACCTTGCCGATTATCTCAACAGCTGCGGTGCCCGTATATCGGGTACGGGTGAAGGTACGATAATCATTGAAGGCGTGAGTGAGCTTCACCCCGTTCAGTATAAAGTCATTCCCGACAGAATTGTTGCGGCAACATATATGGCGGCAGCTGCGATGACCCACGGAAAAATAACTCTTTCGGGGGTTGTTCCTGCGCATATCTCACCGGTTATGCCTGTTTTTGAAGAGGCAGGGTGTGATATTTCAATCAGCTCAGACGGTCTGACTCTTACGGCACCGCCGTATCTCAGAAGTGTCAAAACAATAAGAACAATGCCTTACCCCGGTTTTCCTACAGATATGCAGGCGCAGATAATGGCAATGACAACAGTCTGTCACGGCACAAGTGTTGTGATTGAAACAATTTTTGAAAGCAGATATAAGCACGTGAGTGAATTGCTCCGTTTCGGGGCAAAAATAAGAGCCGACGGCAGAATGGCTGTTGTTGAGGGAGTAAACTCTCTTACGGGTGCATCGGTTATAGCATCTGACCTGAGAGGCGGTGCATCACTTGTACTCGCAGGGCTTGCGGCACAGGGCACAACTGTTGTTGACGATATAAGATATATTCTCAGAGGATATGAAAATATGAGTGGAGTGCTTTCTTCGCTCGGATGTGACATTGTAATAGAAGAGAGGAATTCTGCTGATGGATGAACAGATAAAAGCCGAAAAAAAAGCTGAAAAAGAAAAGAAACGACGCAGACTTATACTTTTAAGAAAAATAAAAGTCGGCGGTGCACTCTGCTGTTCGCTTGCACTTATTCTTTATCTTCTGTGTGCGTTTGTATTTTTTAAAATAGATACAGTTGAAGTAGTGGGAGTGAAAGACACAAACGGTAATATTCTTCCCGCAAGCAGTTATTATACTCACGATGAAATAATAAGGGTATCGGGCGTTGAAACAGGTGACAGTCTTGTACGTGTTTCAAAAAGGGAAGTTGAAGATGTGATCGAAACTCTTCTTCCTTATGTCGGTGATGTAAAGGTTAAAAAAAGATATCCTTCAACGTTAAGACTCGTGACCGAAGATACCCACGCACTTTACGGTGCTGATGCAGGCGGCGGATTCACACTTCTTGATAAGGATTTTAAGGTGCTCAATGTTTCCGAAAGACTTCCTCTGGGCAGTATGAAGCTCGTAGGTGTGTCTTTTGACTCTGCCGAAACAGGCGCAACTGCAGTTTTTGTTGATGAAGCATTCAAAAACAGAATCAATACAGTTATTTCAGCCTGTGAAAATGCAGGGATCACAAATATCACAAAGCTTGACCTTTCAAACATCGCAAACGTAAGGATTGTTCTTGATAACAGAATTACTTTCGTTCTCGGAACAATAACAGACCTTCCCGAAAAGCTTTCTCTCGGTCTTAAGACAATGGAAGCTGAGTATAAGGATTCGGCAGAAGCAAAAATCATTATTGATGTAACCGATACCGAACGTTCATATGTAAGGGATGACTATTCACCCGTTGAGGATGAATATGAAACAGAGCTTATTGAACCTGAAACAGATTATGAGCCTGTTCCCGAAGAAATTCCCGAAGAACAGCCCGAAGAAGTGCCTGCAGAACCTGAGAATAATCAGGCAGAAGCAGTAGGTTAATATATTTTTGTTTAAATTGTTGTTTATTTAAGGTAATTTAAAGAGAAAATATGATAATATTTATTATATAATATGTATTGAAATTTGCCACTTAACGTGTTATTATATATAAGTATTGTTGCGTTTTATACCTTTTTATAAAATATAGTTATCGGAGGAAGTCAAATGGCATTCGAATTTGCAAATGAACATGAAGAAGTAACAAAGATAAAAGTTATCGGCGTCGGTGGCGGCGGCGGAAATGCTATCAACAGAATGGTTGAAGCTGGCGTACAGGGCGTTGAATTTATTGCTATAAATACCGATAAACAGGTTCTTATGTATTCAAAAGCTACAACAAAGATCCAGATCGGTGAAAAGGTAACAGACGGTAAGGGTGCAGGTGCACGTCCCGAAGTCGGTCAGAGAGCTGCAGAAGAAAGCATGGATGCAATCAATGATTCACTCAACGGTGCAGATATGGTATTCATCACAGCAGGTATGGGCGGCGGCACAGGTACAGGTGCAGCTCCTGTTATCGCTCAGATGGCAAAGGATAAGGGTATCCTCACAGTAGGTATTGTTACAAAGCCCTTCAACTTTGAAGGTAAGCGCCGTATGACTCAGGCTGAAGAAGGTATTGCTGAACTTTCAGCTCACGTAGACAGCCTTATCATCATCCCCAATGAAAGACTTAAGCTCGTTTCAGATGAAAAGATCACTTTTGCAAACGCATTCGAAATCGCAGACGATGTACTTCGTCAGGGCGTAAGAAGTATTGCAGAACTTATCACAGTTCCCGGTCTTATCAACCTCGACTTTGCTGACGTTACTTCAGTTATGAAGGACGCAGGTCACGCTCATATGGGTGTAGGCAGAGCAACAGGTAAGGATAAGGCAGAAGAAGCTGCAAAGAAAGCTATCACAAGTCCTCTCCTTGAAACTTCAATCGAAGGATCAAAGGGTATCATCATCAATATCTCTGCTTCTCCCGACATCACTCTTGATGCTGTTGACGCAGCAAGCTCGATTATTTCAGAAACAGCAGATGCTGATGCAAACATCATCTTCGGTGTTGCTCTTGATTCATCACTTGATGATGAAATGATTGTTACTGTTGTTGCAACAGGTTTCGGCGACAGACCCAACACATTCAAGGCAAAGAAAGATGAAAAATCTGAAGTAAAGGCTGAAGCTGTACGTGAAGAACCCGTTCAGCAGTACGGCACAAGCGATGATGATCTCAGCGACATCTTTGATATGTTCAAGAGCAGAAGATAATATTCAGCACTGATTAAAAAAATTATTACAAAGCGGTGTCACTCGGCATCGCTTTTGTTTTAATAGACACAAAACTATTGACAAAGAGTCAGAAATTAAATAATATCATAATATATATTATTATTTGATTTTTCAGAGGTGTTTTATGTTGTTTGAAAAGTTAAGAACAATGATCTGTGAAGAATTCGAACTCAGTGAAGACGAAGTCACTCCCAATGTCAGTTTCGCAGAAATCGGAATGGACAGTCTTGATATGGTTGACCTCGTGATGAGTATAGAAGACGAATTTTGTGTTGAGGTAACTGATGAAGCACTTGAAGGTTTCAGAACTGTTGCAGACGTTGTCAAATTTTTAGAATCTGTGTTATGATAAAGAATATAATTTTTGATATGGGTAATGTCCTCATTATGTTTTATCCCGAGAAGACTTTTGCAAAATATCTTCCCGATAAAAAAGATGTGGATATGATACTCGATTTGTTTTATAAAAGCGGAATTTACAGGGATTGCGACAGAGGAACAAGAACCTATGCAGAGGTAATTGATTCGATTGCCGACAAACTGCCTCCTCACGTTCTTGCAGTTCTTAAAGAGCTCTATCTTGAAAAGGGATACGGGCTTACAGAAATGCCTCCTTTCGATGAAATGTATGACCTTATAACAGAGCTCAAGGCAAACGGTTATAAGACATATCTTTTAAGCAACGCAGGCTATGATTTCTATGAGTATTCTCCCCATAAACCAGCAATAGCGCTTATGGACGGCAGAATAATTTCCTGTGAACATAAAGTTTTAAAGCCTGAGAAGGAGATTTATGAAATCCTTTTCAACACGTTCTCACTTGACCCGGCTGAGTGTGTTTTTATTGACGATGTTGAGGAAAACATTGAAGGTGGAAAAAAATGCGGAATGGACGGCATAGTTTTTTCTCCCTCTTTCGAAGATGTGAGTGTTCTCAGAGAAAAACTCAGAAATAAAGGTGTAAAAATATAATTTATAATAGAGGTTTAAATTATGAAACTTGATAAACTTGTCGGTGAAAGATTTAAAGAAAAACCCTCTGATTGCGTGGTAGACAGCCATGCGCTGATGGTCAGAGGCGGTTATATGAAGTTTGTTTCAAACGGTATCTATTCTTCATATATGCCCCTTCGCCGTATCACAAAGAAAATTGAAAATATCATCCGTGAAGAAATGGACAGAATTGACGGTCAGGAAGTTTCTTTCCCCGTTGTTATGCCCGCATCTCTCTGGGAAGAATCAGGCAGATATCAGGCAATTGACAATTCACTCTGCCGTTTCAAGGACAGAAACGGTTCACCTATGGTTCTCGGTATGACTCACGAAGAAGCTGCAGTTCAGCTTGTACGTGAATATGCGAATTCATACAACCGTTATCCCTTTATGATTTATCAGATTCAGACAAAGTTCCGTGATGAAGCAAGACCCAGAGCAGGTCTTATCCGTGTACGTGAATTTACAATGAAGGATGCATACTCATTCCATACATCACAGGAAGACCTTGAACAGTATTATGCAAAGTGCTATCACGCTTATGAGAGAATCTTTGCAAGAGCAGGTATTCCCGAAACAATCGTTGTTGAGTCTGACTCAGGTATGATGGGTGGCAACATTTCACACGAATATATGCTGCTTACAGCAATCGGTGAAGATTCAATCGCAATCTGTCCCGAATGTGGTTACAGAGCAAATATGGAAGCCGCTGAAAGCATTATCGAACCTATGCACGATGATGTAAGTGAAGAACTTGCAAAAGTTCACACTCCCGAAATGCATACAATTGAAGAAGTATGTGACTTCCTCAAGGCAGACGCAAAGAAGAGCCTCAAGGCTGTTGTATATCAGAAGAATATGACAGATGAATATGTTATCGTATTCATCAGAGGTGACCTTGACGTCAATGAAACAAAGCTCACAAACTTCCTTGGTGAAAATATCCATCCCGCTGTTATAACAGAAGAAAGCGGAATAAAGGCAGGTTTCATCGGCCCCGTTAATATGGATGCAGAATGCAAACCCCTTATCCTTTTCGATGCTTCAGTTAAGGGTTGCAACAACCTCGTATGTGGTGCAAACGAAGTTGATTATCATTTCACAGGTCTTGATATGGACAGAGAATTCCCCGATGCCGAATATCACGATTTTGCTAAGATTATCACAGGCGGTATCTGTCCCGTATGTAAGAAAAAGGCTATCACAGTTTCAAGAGGTATCGAAGTCGGTAACATCTTCCAGCTCGGTACAAAGTATACAAAGTCAATGGGTATGTCATACCTTGACGAAAAGGGCGAAAGCCACACACCCATTATGGGTTGCTACGGTATCGGTGTAGGTCGTCTTGCGGCATCTGTTTGTGAAGCTCATCACGATGAATACGGCCCCATATGGCCTATGTCAATCGCTCCCTGGCAGGTACATCTCTGCTGTATGAAGTCAGCTGACGAAGAAGCTCACGCAGCAGCAGACAAGATGTACGAAGACCTTCAGGATGCAGGTCTTGAAGTAATTTACGATGACCGTAAGGTAAGCGCAGGCTTTATGTTCTCAGATGCTGACCTTCTCGGTGTTCCTGTAAGAGTAATTGTCAGCCCCAGAAACCTCAAAGAAAACGTATGCGAAGTTGTTACAAGAGATAAGACATACAGCGCAAAAGTTCCCGTTGAAGAAACAGTTGCAACTGTAAAAAACCTTGTAAACGAACTTATGGCAAAATGTAAGGCAGAATAAAACAATAAATCCCCGAGAAATCGGGGATTTTTTATATGTCGGATTTTATGAATTTCACAACACCGTTATCAATATTTGAATCAATAACACCGTTTGCTTTGAGTTTTACTTCGTCTTTTGCATTTGCAACTGCATATGCTTCGTCGCTTGCCTCAAACATCGGTATGTCGTTTAAATTGTCACCGAATGAAATAACCTTTTCAGCACCGAGGAGTGTTCTCAGGCGTTTTACGGCGTTTTTCTTTGATGCTGTGCATGAACACACTTCGAGATACCAATGGTCTGTATTGTAAATATCACGGTAGAATTCAATATGAAGGTCGTGGCATCCGGAAAGTGTTTCATAAGCTTCTCTGAGCTTTTCTTCTTTATCATCGATTGAATAATAAACAATATTATTGTTGAGACATTCATCGAATGAACAGACCTTAGTGAACTTCTTTCCGTAAAGCCGTTCTCTTTCTTCAATAAAATCTCTGGCAGCAGGGGAGTCTGCAGTTTCATAATAAGTTGCGAGTTGATTGTTGTCTATGCAATAAATAAAACCAGAAAGAGATAGTTTCTTTATCGTGTCAATAAGAACTTTTTTACCGTTTTCGGATATATTTTCAGTCAGCACATAAGTTGTGTTTGTTATGTCATAAATCGTGACACCGTTCATAAGAATAACGGGTAACTGAATGTTGACTTCCTTCATCATTTTAACAACCGTTGCGTTTGTCCTTGCCGTTGCAACGGTGAAGTTTATCCCTTTTTCAATCAGTTCATTAAGTCCCTGAATTGTGTCTTCGTTCAGTACGGCATTCTGATTGAGCAGAGTTCCGTCAAGGTCTGAAATATATAAAGTTTCCATATTCTGTCCTTAAAAAAGAGCTGTAAACTTGGTTTACAGCTCTTTGTGTTTTAATTATTTTTCGATTTTTTCGAGCTCGTCGTTACCTGTACCTGCGAAGAGGTTTTCGAGGAATTCAAAGACAGATCTCATAAGCTCACCGATTCTTTCAAAGAATCGGCCGATGAATGAGAGCGGACTGTCATCAAGCTTGTTGAGGTTTTCCCATTTTGCATAGAGAGTGATATCTTCGTTTCCTGAAACAACTGTAGTTTTTGTAACAAGTACATCGTCTTCTGTATACCAGCCGAGGAACTCAAAACCGTCTCTGTAATCACATTCGGGAAGTTCACCGAAAGCCATATTCACACCATAGATTTTTTCACCTACGGGGCAGCTGCCGTTACCGGGGTTGAATGTAACCTTGATGCACTGGATAAGAGTAACAGCACCGTCTGCTGTATAGAATGTTGAACCGTCATAGTCATTGAAAAGATAGCCCATAACATCTTCTGCAGAAGAAATGAAGCTCATATCAACTGTATCGCCTTCCTGCATAAGCTGTGATCTTGATACACCGATTTTTGCGCCTTCTGCAAATGCAGGGTTAACTGCGATAACTGCATTGTCATCAACAAAAATGTTTGACTGATTTGCAGTGCCGTCATTATCGTAGATGTAAGCTGTGCCGCCGATTGAAACATCAGCAGAAACTGAAACATAAACAGCACCGAAATCTGAACCGTTTGCATTGTCTGTGATTGAACCGGCTTTAATAGCAGTTGTGCCCTTGTTTGCATAAACAGCACTGCCCACATAGCCTGAAGCCTTTGTGCTGCATGAACAACCTGTGATTGAACCGCCGTTCATTACGAATGAAGCTGTTGTGTCATCAACAATAACAGCACCGCCGTGATAACCTGCGTTACAGTTTTTGATTGCACCGTCATTAAGAATGAATTCTGCACCGGAACCGAGATAAACAGCACCGCCGTTATCTGCTGAACAATCAGCAAGTTCAGAACCTGCATTCATTGTGACAACACAGGGATTGGCAATACCTGCAATTGATGAACCTGCACGGATTGCACCGCCGTTGTTGCTGCCTGCGTTATTTTTTCTTATAACAGCACCATCTTCAAGTGTGAGGTAACCGTCTGTAACAACAAAAACTGAGTTTGCATAACCGGGAACGTTATCTGCATTACCGTCAAGAATAATTTTTGTAACGTTAATCTTTGCACCGTTGCCGACGATAAACATAGCACCGCCGAATGTTGCACCTCTTGTTATGGTGTAACCGTTACCGTTGATTGTAACATTCTTGTTAAGAACAGCTGTTGCACCGAGTTCGGGAATATCTTTGAGAAGGTCAATTCTTCCGCCGTTGCCTACAAGCTGAACAGCTTCAGCAAGAGTACCTTCACCTTTTTTTACATTGTAGGATGTAAACCATTCTGCTTCGGGAGTTGTTTCTTCAGCAAAAGCTGAAATGGGAGAAACTGTGAGAAGAATGAGCATTGAAAGCAACAATGCAAGAGCTTTTTTGAATTTCTTCATTTGAATTATCCTCCTATGGGAAAATTTTATACATTGTTATTATACTATATCTTTTTTCATTTGTAAATAAGATAAATAAATATTTATTAAAAAATAACAGAAGTTGAAAAAAAGAGATAATCTCTATTGACAACAATCAAATTTTAATGGTAATCTATTAACAGGTGGTTTTATGAAAAAAAATACCGGTAAAAAAGTTTTCATTCTCAAAAAACAGGTCTATTTATATGCAACAGCAATAATTCTGGCTGTTGTTCTGTTTTTTGTTGCATTTTTTAATACAGATAACGATGAAGAACTTACTTTTTATTATTCTCCTGCCGAAAATGGTGCCGCAATTCTTTCTGGTGATTCTATGATGAGAAAAACCGTTCCGGGAAAGAATGTTGCGAGAGTAAGATACTGCGAAGATAAAGTTTCAGGTGCTGTTCTTATGTCCGAAGGTTCATCATATTCGCTGTTTTTTGTTTCGGGCAATTCAGTTGAAAAAATATCGGATGACTGCACAAGTGACTATGTTTTTGCAAATTCGGGCAGAAGTATTGCATATGTAACAAATGACGGTTATCTCTATTATTATGATACAAATAAGAATAAATCCGTAAAAGTTGATGAAAATGTATTTACAGTTGCAGTTTCACCTGACGGAAGCAAACTGCTTTACAGGAAAACCCGGAGAAATATAACTGAGCTTTACATTTATCATAATAAAAAGTCAATTCATATTGCTGATAATTACATACCTCTTGCCGTTTCTGATGACGCATCAATGATTTATGTTTTATCAAATGATAACTCATTGTATGTTATTGATATGAACGGGAATGTGAAAAGTAAACTCTGCACAGATTGTGATACGGGATTATTCTGTTTTTCAAAGGATGTTAAAACAGTTCTGTTCAACGACGGGCAGTATTCTTATATATCTGTTCAGGGAAAGAGTCGTATCCGTATAGCTCCCGGCAAAACCGTTCCCGTTTCCGTTACGGCAGATTCATCAATCTGTAATTCTCAGGGAAATGTCTATGTCTATAAGGAAAAAGACTTCTCACGCAAAGTTTATGTTTCGGCAGACAACACAAACAATTATTCTCTCTGTTATATCAATAAGGATATGACAAGAACGGATATTTCTTCAGGTGTCAGCAGTTATTCTCTTATTGATAATGGTGTTGTTTATATCAACACAAAAGGTGAACTGCGTAAATTCAGAAATAACGAAGATGTTCTTCTTGTGAACGGTGCATCTTCAATGGCAGCATCGTCTGACGGAAAAGATATCTATTATGTCACAAACGGAAACAAGCTTTATTCATACAGAAAAGGTCAGGCAACATTACTTGCAGACGGGCTTGAAAAAATGTATATGTCAGATTCGGATCGTCTGTATTTCATAATGAGTGACCGTACGATGTATTCCGTCAAAAACGGAAAACGCAGTGATATGATAGACGAGAATGTTTACACCTGCCGATGTGGTTCGGGCTTTGTTTATTACAGCAAAAATTACAGTTCAAGAACAGGTTCGTTTGAGCTTTACGGAACAGAAAAAGAACTCTCATTCCGTTTTATTTCAGATTCACTTACAAGAATCTGATCCGGTTACACAATAAGACAAATTTTTCATAGAGCAATCTGTATTATATATACAGGTTGCTTTTTTTTATTACTTTATCGGAGGAAAATGTAAATATGCAGGTTTTGTTCAAAGCCGAAAAGGATGTTCTTACGGTTTATTTAAGCGGTGATATTGACCATCACACATCAAAAAAAATCAGGGAGGCCATAGATGGCGAAATGCAGAAAATGATGCCTTCCGTGTTGAAACTTGACTTCCGTGATGTTCATTTTATGGATTCATCGGGAGTGGGGCTCGTTATGGGAAGATATAAGAATGCCGTTATTTACGGTTGCAGTGTTGTGGTTTCGCACATTTCATCAAATGCGGAGAAAATAATGAAAATGTCGGGACTTGAAAAAATTATAACATTTGAAAAGGATTGAAATATTATGAAAAAGATAAACGAAATGAAGCTTACAACAGAGGCAAAGTCTGTCAATGAAGGATTCTGCAGAGTTGCCGTGGCATCGTTTGCTTCACAGCTTGACCCGACGGTTGAAGAGATATCCGATATAAAAACGGCTGTGAGTGAAGCCGTTACAAATGCAATTGTCCATGCTTACCCGACACGTGCGGGTAAAATTTACATAACTGCTTCTCTTACAGATGAAAATATGCTCACAGTCAGAATAAGGGACACGGGTGTGGGAATTCCCGATATAAATAAAGCCCGTGAACCGCTTTTTACAACAGGCGGTGATGACAGAAGCGGATTGGGATTTTCTGTTATGGAATGTTTTTCCGATAAGCTTAAAATCAGGTCGGAAGAAGGTAAGGGAACAACGGTTACAATTTATAAACGGATTCGGGGCAGGAATATAAATGAATCGTGATATAGGGGAAAGAAACCGTCTTGTTTCAGAAAACATGGGGCTTGTTCACGCGTGTGCAAACAGATTCAGAGGGCGTGGTATTGATTATGAAGATCTTGTGCAGTCGGGCTGTATAGGTCTTCTGAAAGCGGCTGAAGGCTTTGATGAAACAAGAGGTTTTATGTTTTCAACTTATGCGGTCCCTGCGATACTCGGGGAAATAAAAAGAATTTTCCGTGACGGCGGGGCAGTAAAGGTCAGCAGAAGTGACAAGGAGAAGGCACGGGAGCTTATGAAGGTGCGTGATGAACTGATAAATCAGCTTGACAGAGAGCCTTCAATCAGCGAACTTGCCGAAAAATCCGGTTTTGCAATAGCCGAAGCATCACAGCTTCTGTGTGCATCGTTGCCTGTGCTATCTCTGACAGTTGATGATGAAAACGGGGATTGTCCGCAGGCTGATATAACACTCGGTGATACAACCGAAGAAATGGGTGACAGCATCGCACTCAAAGCAGCCGTTGAAAAACTGCCCGAAAGGGACAGAAAAATCATTGAATTCCGTTATTTTTCCGGGATGACACAGACCGTTGCCGCAAAACAGCTCGGTATGACTCAGGTGCAGGTTTCAAGAAGGGAAAAAGCAATATTGCAGGAGCTCAGAAGAAAGTTGAGCGGTTGATAAAACAAAAAAGGGGCTGTAAAAAAACTTTTGTTTTTTTACAGCCCCTTTTTAGGGGATAGGGAAAAATGCGCAGAATGAACAAACTGAGCCCAAACAACGCATCTTCGTTGTTTGGGGTTACCCGAAGGCGTACAAAGGTACGCCGAGTGGCGAAGTTTGTTTATAGCATAAAACAATAAATTATATTAAATTTATCAATTATGATTGTTTTTTCAGGTTTTTTAGTGTTATCAGCATAATGAAAAACCTTTATTTTGCGTGTTTTATGCGGTCTGCACTTTTTTTACATCCCCTTTAGTTTTTTACTTTTCAATCTTTACAGTATAAACATACTCAGATTCCATTTCGTCGGGACTTATGAAACCGAAATCTATGCAAAGCTTACCGTTATCATTATAAGCCTTGATTTCACCGTCAAAGCCTAAGAGTGAAACCTTCATATTTTCGCTGTAATCAACATCTTCAAGAGTGATTTTACCAAGGGGATAATTCATAAAGAATGCATAAATCTTACTTGAATCCTTACTTCTTGTATACTTCACATTCTCAGTTTTCGATTCTCTTACATATCTGCGGCTTGCGTATACAGCTTCACCGTTGATTTTAAGCCATTTACCCATCTGACGGAGTCTTTCTTCCATAATAACGGGGATTCTGCCGTCGTCTGTAGGTCCTATGTTGAGAAGGAAGTTCTGACCTTTTGAGATAAGGTCAACAAACATATCAATAAGAGCCTTGGGTGTGAGATAATCATCAAGAGTTTCAAACTTGTTCCAGCCGAATGAAGCGCCGATGCCTCTGCACTCTTCGCTTACTCTGTCAAGCTCCTGAATGTTTTCAACATCTGTGTCGGGTGAGCCTACAAAACCGTATTCTGTTGTAAGATTACCGCCGAGTCTGCCTCTTGTTTCTCTGCCCCAACGGTCATTGGGAACAATATAGTCTTTTACGCTTGACTCGTTGTAAAGCCACTGCAGGAATTCTGTTGAATGCCATACTGAACTGGGATGCTCCCATTCACCGTCTGTGAAAAGTGTATAGGGCTTGTAGTTTTCAATAAGTTCTTTGAGCATAGGAATAAGATGCTCTGTTGCATATTCTTCGGGATTCTTGAGGTAAAGGGGATGGAACCACTCATAAACTGAATGATAAACACCGAATTTTACCTTTGTGCCTTCACAGGCTTCGCTGAGTTCTTTACAGAAATCTCTGTGAGGTCCCACATCAACGCTGTTCCAGTTCCATGCATACTTTGATTTGTAAAGGCAGAATCCGTCGTGATGCTTTGAAACAAGATTCATATATCTTGCACCTGCATCTTCAAAAAGAGAAATCCAGTCCTTTGCATTGAAGTTCTCAGCCTTGAACATATTTACAAAATCGGCATATTTGAAATCCTTGCCGTAAGTTTTCTGATGATAATCATAATACTGCTTGTCAACGGGTGATTCTTTCTCCACATCACAATGACAGCCGTACCATTCTGCATAATGACCGTGAGGTGCGTATGCGGGCACGCTGTAAAGTCCCCAATGAATGAAAATACCGAATTTTGCATCTTCAAACCATTCGGGTACAGGTCTTGAATTTATTGATTCCCAGTTGTTTTCGTATTTCATAATTAATTCTCCTTTATGTATGCTTCAAGTCTGTAAATCGGCTGACCTAAATCTGTGAAGCGTTTTTCGTATTCAGTCATAATGTTGCCTTCAAAACCGCTGTTGTGAAGGTCGAGTGATACATTTTTCATTGCAAAACCGTTCTGTGAAAACTGCTCGATTGAATATTCAAACAGAGTTACGTTGTCGGTTTTCTGATGTATTTCAGCACCCTTTTTCATCATCTGACGGTATATGTTAAGGAATCTGCCGTCTGTAAGTCTGTGATGGGCATATTTTTTCTTAGGGAAAGGACAGGAGAAATTGAGATAAATTCTTTCAATGCTGTCATCGGGAATGTATTTCGGCAGATACTCAGCACGGCACTGCATAAAGTATACATTTTTCAGCCCCTCATCCTTGACCTTTTTTGCAGCCATATAAATGACATTGGGATTGACTTCAACAGCTATGTAATTGATATCGGGGTTGCGTTTTGCAAGTTCACACACAAACTGACCTTTTCCGCATCCTATTTCAATCTGCATAGGGTTGTCGTTGCCGAAAATGCCTTTGAAATCAAGATATTCCTTCTTTTCAGCCGAAGTCACATAGTTGGGGTCATCGGAGTGAAGGACTGACAGGATATCTGATACAGATTCCATCTTTTCTGCAAGATTTTTCTTTTTTCTCATTCTCATAAGTCTATCTCCATAAATGAAAGTTCATAGTTTTCCGTAACGGGATTTTTATGTTTATAGTCGCAATAAACGACTTTGTTTTCGCTGTAAAGTATTGCACAGGCAGTCTTTCCGCCAAGCTTCATATTTTCGGAAAGATGTTTTTTTATTCGCTTAAGTCTGCTGTCGGGAATTTTCAGACAAGAGGGGATAATGCCTGATGCATTTGAACTGAGTCTGTCACAGACGAGCATATCACGAAGTCTCGATTTATCTGTTTTACTGCCGAAAAAATTATATACCAGACCGATATATTCGTCAAGGGGTATATTGCTTTTACAGGAAGTAAATCTGCCGAAAGAAAGGAATAATTCAAACGGCTCAATGTTACATTCATCAATAAGAAACTCAAGTGTTTTTCTGAATCGTCCGCTGTTATAAAGTCGGTCAACTGCATCTTCAGTATAGTGGAGAGCTTGCATATCTTCTTCACTTAAACAATCGGTTGAAATGACTTCATATGGAGCGTGTGAATGGTAAATGCAAGTGAATTCTTCACTTTTTTCCCTGAGCTCACTTCCGTGAAGAAGTTTCAGAAAACCGAGCTGGAGCATATGTGGTTTCAGCTCATAAAGTCTGTTGAAGCTGTTTCTGAATGACTCAATATTTTCATAAGGAAGACCAGCAATAAGGTCGGCGTGAATGTGCATATTGCCTGCTGAAATAAGCTCCTTAAGTGTGTTTTCGAGCTTCGTTGTATCGGGATTTCTGTGCACAGCCCTGAGAGTATCGGGGTTGAAGCTCTGAAGCCCCACTTCAAGCTGAAAAAGACCGACGGGAGCAGACTTCAAGAGTTTCAGAGTGCTGTCTTTAAGCGTACCGCCGTCAATTTCAAAATGAAAACAGACATTTACGGGGATTTCTTTTCCGTAATTTTCAATGATAAATGAAATGATTTCATCGGCTCTTTCAGGCTTTGCATTGAATGTTCTGTCAATGAATTTAACCGTCTGCGTGCCGCTTTTTGCAAGGAGCAGTATTTCTCTTTTTACTCTTTCAATGTCAAAAAGGACAAGTTTTCCGCATCTGCCTGAAAGACAGAATGCACACGAAAACGGACAGCCTCTTGAAGCTTCAATATAAGTGATTCTGCTGTTGAGTTTGTTGAAATATTCGTCGCAATAAGGTGATAACGGCTCTTTATCAGAAACAACGGGCTCAGAAATAAATATTTTATCATTTTCTCTGTAGCAAAGCCCTTTTATCTGTGAAAAATCACCGTTTTTATAAATACAATTACAAAGGGCAGGGAAGCTTTCGTCACCCTCACCCGAAAGAACAAAATCGACAAAACCGTAATTTTTAAGAATAAAATCAGCATTGTAACTGACTTCGGGTCCTCCGAAAACTATCAATGCACCAGTTGAGTTTTTGATTTCTTCTGCAACTGTTTTTACAGCTTCAATATTCCATATATAACAGCAGAAAGCATATAAATCGGCATTTTCGACACAAAGGCGTGAAATGATTTTCTCCGTTTTTTCATTTACTGTGCTCTCAATAACAGATACAGTTATTTCTTCATTACAAAAAGCCCTTACCCCGGAGTAAAGGTACCACGGGGCAAGAGATGAATGAATGTATTTGGAATTGAGCATTATAATTGCAGTCTTCATAAAAGATTTAGTTTATTTCAATTACGTGAACATCGTTGTCATCGATTGATAGTGAGATTTCAAGTGTGCCTTTGAATCTTTCGTTGAATGGGATTTCTTTATTATCAAGTAAAACGGTATACTTCTTGTTTTCATCGTCATTCATAGTTGCAATAACGGTGAAGTTCTTCTTGTCACCGAAATGAGTGATTTCAGCTTTCATTGACGTGTTGTCATTATTGAACTTCTGTGAATCAACCCACGTGTCAAAACCGGTGTTGAATGTGCCGGCTTTATGGTAGGTATCTGCCCACATTGTAATGGGGGTTGAAAGACCGCCGAAGTTGTGGAACCAACCGCCTCTGCCTGTTACAACATTGACCATTTCAAAAGTATAATATGAATAGTCAACTTCTCTTTTCCATACTTCAAGTGCAAGTTCTGCAATTTTGTATGCAAAATCTGTTTCGGCAGAGTCGAGCATCGCTTTCCAGATGAACCACTGATGCGGGAACCATACGTTACCGTTCCAGTAACCGTTTACCATAAAGTAACCTGCAGTCATATCAACAGCACTTATTCCGTAGGGGGAGAGCATTTCTTTTTCATTTTTCAGGTGAGAAAGAATTTTTTCCTGCTGTTCATCGTTACATACGCCCGCAATAACCGGATAAATGCCGTCAAGACCCTTGTTGCAGTTTTCACCGTTTTCGGTTCTCATAATTTCAACGGGATTATAGTCCTTATCGTGAAGAACATAGCCGTAATATCCGCATTCGTCATCCCACGAATACTTGTTGAGTGCTTTGGTAACTCTCTTTATATCAGCTTCATATGTTGCAACATCTTCCGAAAGACCGAGCTTTGATGCTGTCATAGAAAGAATCTTTGCCGAGCGGATAAGCTGAGAAGATGAAATAACGGGGGCTGCGGTATCACGGATATTTCTGTTCATCATTTCAACCTGCGCAGGGTAGTCATCCATTCCGCTTGATGAATAGAAATAGTCATATGTTGTTGTAAGTCCGCTCCTGAATTTTGCTGTTGTGGAGCCCTTTACTCTGCCTGCGAGGAATTCATAATAGTGTCTGAGTTTCGGGTAAAGAGCAAGAAGTTCTGTTTTATCTTCTGCCTTTTTGAGCATTTCAAGATAGAGATACATCTGCACGGGAACGGGTGAGCCGTGATGAAGAAATGCATAATCGGGATTTTCTTCATCTGTGATATATGTTTCAAGGCTGTATTTTGCAAAATCGGGAGCATAATCATTCATACCGAGTCCTATAAAGCCTGAGTCCCAGGTGTAAAGGCAGTCCCAACGCTTACCGGGAGTGTGATGAATTATATAATCACCGTGCTTATAAATAGGATAAACGGCGTTTATCATTACTGTTGATTTGTGGATTTCGCAACTGAGTTCGTATTTTTTACCCTCTTTATTGAGTGTAACGGGATTGAGCTCTTTTGTTCTTTCGAGGTAAATTGCTTCGTATTCTTCAGCTGAAAGATAGTCTGTTTCACCCTTGGAAATAACTGCATACTCAATATGCTCCGAATCCGGGGCAATAAAGAGTGTATGAATAATTACATTTCTGAAGAAACCGTCATCGCTGTGCTTTCTTGAAAATGCACCCGTAAAGCTTTCCGTAACATCGTCGAACGTCACGTCTGAATTTGAAAGTCTTGCGGTCATACAGTCTTCAAGAGCGCCTGTTTCAATATTTCTGAAACGTGTGTTGTCGTTGAATGTTCTGAGTGTGAAAACACCGTCAATATCTTTGTATTTACACGAATCAACATAACCTGTCAGAGCTTTTTCGCACTTGTTGTCGGGTGTGAAGTCGTAAGGTGTCATTTCTGTGATAATTTTGTCTGCATCAGCCTTTTCGCAGATGCAGAAGAAGTCGAATTCAGCGGCTCCCGTGCCTTTTGCTTTAAGTTCAAGCGGGAAAATACCTTTTGCAACTTTTCCGAGAGGAATAAAAACTGTTTCGGGGTCATCTGCAGGCAGGAAAGATACTTCATCACCGTTAATGAAGAAAACTGCTGTGTTTGTGCTGTTTTTAAGGTTGACGCCGACCATTTCACCCTGAACATATTCAATGTCGCTTGTTCTGTATCTTACGGCAAGAACAGCATCGTCATAATCATTTGCACAGTTGATTGTGAATGTTACGTTGTCACCTTCAGTTGCACCGAAGGGAGGCAGATATCTGTGGGGCATATGCCATTTACCTGCTCTGTCGCCCAGACCGAAACCGTCAACAAAACGGTTGTCGGCAAATTCTCCCTTTTTGAAGCCGTCGGCATTCTGTTCATCCCACGGACGTGTTACTGCATATGTGTATGAATCATAATCCCTTGCATCGATATAATCACATTTTTCGGGCAGAGAGAGTCTGCAATATGAAGGTGTTGGATATTCTATTGATGAGAAGTAATTTACAAGACAGTTCTGTGTAAGAGGTGAATTGTTGACAAAGTGCGTTCTTACAAGAGTGCTTTCGTCTGAAAGACGGACGTATGATACTTCTGCATAGACTTTGTCTTTCCATTCAAGGTCGTGACGGTATGTATATATTGAATAATCTGCAGAACAATGCCACGGATGACAACCCGAAGGCAGAGTAACATTCGGCACCTTTATATCTCCGCCGAAAATTGCGGGTACGGTTGTGAAATCAAAACGTACACCTTTTGCGAAACTGTGGTCGGCAATACGTGAAAGACCCATATATTTTTTACCGTAAGGTCCCCAGGCGGGAAATGCTTTTGAATATTTCATAGACGTAAATCCTTTTTAATTATTTGCTTTATTTTAACATAAGAAATATATGTGTTCAATAGTTAATAATAAAATTATCTTGCAATAAATAACTATATATGATAAAATTTAAAATAGGAAAATTTCGATTGGAGATTTATAATGAAAAAACTCAATAAAATTACACCTATTCCGAAGTCACACGAAATATTATGGTGGGTATGCAGAGGAATAATGGTTGCATTCTCTGTTTACGGTATACTTAACGGCTCCGTCACAATGTTTATGATGGGACTTTTCTCGGTTGCATTTTCGCATCTGTGGGATATGTTCCAGCTTTTCGGCGGAAAGTCATTCATCACAAGAGTTGATTTTATGGCACAGACATTTTTAAATCTTTTTGTGACATATTCACTCGGAGTGTACCTTCTCAACACAAGAACAAACATCCATTTCTTTGACATTCTTTCACACGCCGCATCGGGATTTATCGCAACGTGGTTTGCTTATGATTTTGCAGTTGTTTTTCAGGGAAAGAAAAGACATTTAAGCCCCGCCCTCGCATCATTCTTTGCTCTTACATTTTCAATGTTTATAGCTGTTGCGTGGGAGCTTTATGAATTCACAATGGACAGAGTTTACGGCTATCAGCTCCAGACTTCACAGCTTCTTTCCGAAATCGGTCTCAGAGATACAATGGAAGACACAATCTGCTGTGTTGTGGGCTCTGTTATAGGTATGTTCCTTGTTGCCTTCTACCGTAACGGTATTATCGGCAAAAACAGAAAGACTCTCAGAGCCGAAGTGGTTGCACGTTCAAAACAGGACAGAAAAGAAGAACTTGAATTCTTAGGAATTGAAGACAATAAGAAATAAATTCAATTTTTATTCAAGCACGGACGGATATAATCATTGACATAAGGAGGAATTTCTATGAGAATACTTATTGTTGAAGATGAATATTCACTCGCAGATGCCGTTACTGCCATACTCAAAAAGGAACAGTATTTTGTTGATGCCGTTTATGACGGCAGAGACGGGCTTGACTATGCATTAAGCGGTATTTATGATCTGATTCTTCTTGATATAATGCTTCCGAAAATGAACGGGCTTGATGTGCTTAAAGAAATAAGAAAAAACAATATATCCACCCCCGTTATGCTTCTTACCGCAAAAAGTGAAATTGATGATAAAATCAAAGGACTTGACTGCGGTGCAGACGATTACCTTACAAAGCCTTTCAATAAAGGTGAACTTCTTGCACGTGTCAGAGCACTTACAAGAAGAAAGGGGGAAATCCCCTCCAATGAACTCACTTTCGGTGATATTGTTCTCAATCAGAGCACTTATGAGCTTTGCTGCGGAACACAGAGCCTGAAACTCGGCGCAAAAGAATTCAGAATTATGCAGATGCTTATGTTTGCCCCGAAAAACATCATTTCAAAGGATGAGTTCATTGAAAAGATATGGGGTTATGACAGCGAGGCTGAATATAACAGCATTGAAGTGTATATCTCATTCCTGAGAAAAAAACTCGGTGCAATAAAATCAACCGTTCAGATAAAGGCGTCAAGAGGTATAGGTTACTATATTGAGGAACATAAAGAATGAATATGATTAAAAAAACCCAGTATAAGTTTATAGCGATAACACTGTGTGCGTTATCGCTTGTTCTTGCGCTTATACTGGGTATTCTTAATATCTGTGTCTATGCAGCAATCATTTTTACGGGCAGAGAAAATATTGAGCAGATAAAAGACCGCAGAGGTTTTGTATATTCATCTCAGGAATTCGGTGATTATCCCGTAAACCCTGATTTTGACTTTGAAAATATGGTAAATCCCGGCAGTAAGGTTGCATATATGTATGTCAGAATCAATAACAAGGGTGCCGCTTCACCGTTTATAACAACCAATATGAGCGATACATATTCTGCAGACGATATTTATTATCTTTCAGATATTCTTATGCGATCGGGGGTCAGCAAGGGTATTTATCACAGCCTTATGTATGAAGTTGTTGATGACGGGCTTTACACCGTTGTTATTGTGGTTGATATTTCAGCCGACCTTGCCATTATGCAGAGTCTTTATAAAATTTCACTTGTAATAATAATCTGCAGTCTTGTTTTTGTTTTTATATTCTCATATTTTCTTTCAAAATGGGCAATTCAACCTGTTAAAACTGCATTTGAAAATCAGAGAAGATTTATTTCCGATGCCAGTCATGAACTTAAAACTCCTCTTACCGTTATTTCGGCAAATGCAGATGTTCTTGAATCTGAAATAGGAGAAAATAAATGGCTCGAAAACATAAAATCGCAG
Source organism: Clostridia bacterium (assembly GCA_017549285.1). Lineage (GTDB taxonomy): Bacteria > Bacillota > Clostridia > Oscillospirales > Acutalibacteraceae > UBA1081. The sequence goes on along the minus strand of JAFYVE010000025.1, from coordinate 742 downwards.
TCTGAAATTATGTCTTCACTCGTTTATGACCTTCTCGACCTTGCAAAAATGGATGAAACAAAAGAACAGCTCATTTTCTCTGAATTTGATCTGAGTCATGTTGTGCTGAGCAAATCACTTGAATTTGAATGTACGGCATTTGAAAGCGGGAAAACATTTGAACAGAATATAACGGAAAATATACGTTACAGAGGTAATGAGGATTCAATTAAACATCTTGTTACAATTCTTATTGATAATGCCATCAAACATTCTGCTGAAAACGGAATTGTGCGTGTTGCACTTACGAAAGCCGGAAATAAGAATATCTTTCAGGTTTATAACACCGGTAACGGAATAAAAAACAGCGAAAAAGATAAGATTTTCAATCGTTTTTACAGAAGTGACGAATCAAGGTCGAAAGTCACGGGAGGTTACGGACTCGGACTTTCAATTGCAAAATCGATTGTTGATGCACATAAAGGTACAATCACCGTTGATGGTGAAGAGAATAAGTGGATAAGTTTTACGGTAGTTCTTTAAATCAGAATTTATCGGGATAAAAAAATATAAAAGTTTTGGTCGAGCTTTTACAAAAGCTCGTGGGATTCAAAAGGGCAACGCCCTTTGTCGCACTCCGCAGAGTGCGAAACTCTTTTTCCTTAAAAAGCGCAGGAAGGGAGCAAAAACAGTCCGGTGTGACTGTTTTTGCGTGGGGAACCCTCGCCGGGGGTTCCCCGTTTCATCTTTGATGAAACAACGG
>JAFYVE010000024.1 GCA_017549285.1 Clostridia bacterium | reverse complement strand
GACATTTTTGCCAAAGGCAAAAACATCATTTTGTGAAACAAAACATCATTATTCGCTTTAAGCGAATACATCATTTTTTGCCAGCGGCAAAAAACATCATTCAATAATTTATCGAGCAAAGCTCGATAAATTATTGTTTACTCACTTCTGAGTGCTGTTACAGGATCTTTCTTAGCAGCCATCCTTGCAGGAATCATACCACCGATGATTGTAAGAATAACGCTGATTGTTGCAAGGCCGAGAGCATAAAGAGGATTGAGAACGGCAACATTCTTAAGCTCTGTAAGATGATAGATAATCATATTGATAGGCACGGTAAGAATGTATGCAATTATGATACCGAGTGTACCCGAGCAGACACCGATAATGAATGTTTCAGCATTGAATACACGTGTGATATCTTTCTTTCTTGCACCGAGTGCTCTGAGAATACCGATTTCTTTTGTTCTTTCAAGAACTGAAATGTAAGTGATGATAGCAATCATAATAAGTGAAACAACAAGTGAAATTGCCGCAAATGCAACAAGAACAAGTGTTACTGCCTTCATAATACCGTTTGTCATCTCTGTTATTGCAGCGGAGGCATCTGTGTAATAAACCTTTTCACCTTCTGCAACTTTTTCATTGAATGCATCAAGGTAAGCTATGAGAAGTTCCTTTTCTTCAAAGTTTGAGGGATAAAGGAAAATTGCAAAAGGCTGACTGCTTCCGCCGTATCTGAGAAGAAGTGATGTTCTTGCATTATCATCAACTGTGTTCATAGGATTTGTAGGAGTTACATCAATATCTGATGTAAGAATATCATTAACCATCTGAGATTCCTTGTTCATATCAATAACCATCTGAACAAGGTCATCGCTGTAAGCAATACCTGCACCTAAAAGACCTATCTGCTGTTCAGCCTTAAGACGTACAACACCGCTGATTTTAATTTTAATGTTCTTTTCGTTGCCATACATAGCATTATAATCTGTGTTCTGGATATAAATGCCGTATTCTGACTTTGTATAGAAAACATCATTACCTACAAGTTCATATTCTGTGCCGACAATATCTTTAAATGTAATCTGTTCTTTTGTGCTGTCAAAACCGAGAGAAGCCATAACATCCCGGCTGACTGTGTTATCAGAATCAACAACAAGAACAACTTCGTTGGGATTCTGAGGATATGCACCTTCAAGAACATCATAGTAATATTCAAGATAGCTCTGTGCATTTTCATCAAGTGTTTCGGGATATGATGAAAGACCGATACCTGTCATATTGAAGCCGCCCATACCGCCTGATGCACTCATAGATTCCATCATCGCGCTGATACCTGATGAAAGTGTGTGCCATGTGACATTTCCGTCATCATTCTTCTTTATGACATTCATTGAAACTGACCTTGCGTAACCGATACTGCTGCATATTGCAGGATCAACAGCTTCAAGGTATGACATATATTCATCAGAAAACTGATTTATATAAACTGTGCTGTCTTTCTTCACTTCATCAAGAATGACATAATCTGTGTCTGCCATTTCTCTCTCGCCTGTCACAAAGCTTTCCATCTGAGCCTGCCCCTCTTTGAGAGCCTCTTCATCCATAATTGTGACCTGCTGTGAAATAAACAGGGGGAATTCATTAAGTGCGTCTGACTGATATTTGTCAATCTGAATCTGCAGACCGTCGGAAAGACTTAAGATAAGAGCAATACCGATAATACCGATACTTGAAGCAAGGGCTGTGAGGATTGTTCTGCCCTTCTTTGTCATAATATTACGTGCTGAAAGCTTGAGCGCAGTCCTGAAGCTCATACTTGTCTTTTTGAGAGCGTATGAATCGTCTGCTTCGGGCTCGTTATAGGGATTTGAGTCATCAATAACACAGCCGTCTTCAAACTTTACGATACGGTCTGCATATTCCTCTGCAAGAGCAGGGTTATGTGTAACCATAATAACAAGCTTATCGTCTGCAATCTCTTTGATGAGGTCCATAATCTGACGGCTTGTTTTCTTATCAAGAGCACCTGTTGGCTCATCGGCAAGAATAATATCAGGATCATTTGCAAGAGCACGTGCAATAGCAACTCTCTGCATCTGACCGCCTGAAAGCTGATTGGGCTTTTTGTTTACATGGTTTTTAAGACCTACTCTTTCAAGCGCATCAAGAGCCTTCTGTCTTTTCTCAGCATCGCTGACACCTGAAAGAGTCATACCCATTTCAACGTTATCAAGAATACTCAGGTGTGTGATGAGGTTATAGCTCTGGAAAACAAAGCCGATACTGTTGTTTCTGTATGCATCCCAGTCTGAGTCTGCAAAATCCTTTGTTGATCTTCCGTTGATTACAAGGTCACCGCTGTCATACTTATCAAGTCCGCCGATAACATTGAGAAATGTTGTTTTACCCGAGCCGCTGGGGCCGAGAATTGCAACAAATTCATTTTTACGGAAACTGACACTTACTTCATCGAGTGCCTTCTGGGTAAAATCACCTGTTGTGTAGCTTTTTGATATTTCTTTTATCTGAAGCATATGATAGTTCCTTTCCATATTTTCTCATTATAGTATAATATTAAACTATCAATTTTAACTCAATATAAACAGAAAATCATAAAATATTCATAGATTTAAGAATAAGAACGGCAAAAAATACGGTAAATACAGACCCGATACTTGACCATACGAGGATCTGATTTGCCAGCTGACCGTCATTTTTCATCTGTGAAGCCATAATTACACTCGATACTGCAACCGGTGAGCCGAAAAGAGCAATAAACGATGCATAATGCGACGGCTGAAACTCAATAATTCCCGTTTTTTCGCATATTATCGCAAAAAGAATACCGATAAAAGGAGCAAGAACTATACGGGCAGAAGTACCTGCAAAAATCTGATTTCTGAGTGATTTTATCGCATCAAAACGGAACTTTCCGCCAAGCACCACAAGGGCTAAAGGCGAAGCAATACGTGCTACCTTTTCAATTGCATCAAAAAGAAACGGAAGATTGTTTTTTATTGTGAATACGGGAACACCCGCACCGTCAACGGGCATAAAACTTCTTATACCGAGCACGACAAACCCCGTAAGAACACCGATACTAAGCGGATTTTTCGCAATATTCAGAAAAATCTTTTTTACTGAAACTTTGTTTTCTCCGTCAGACGATGTATACACGGAAAGTGAAACCACGGCAAGAGCATTGAATACGGGAATTGAAAAAGCGGAAAGAATGCTCGCAATTGCAACACCTTCACTTCCTCCGAGCGATTCTGCAAGAGGAATGCCGATTATTGCAAAATTTGAACGGTAGAATGCCTGCCATATAACGCCTTTCTGTATTCTGTCCTTAATAAAGAACTTTGAGAAAACAAATCCGAGCAGAAAGAAAACAAAAATTGTGCCCAGAGCAAAAAAGACCGTACTCCAGCTGATTTCTCCGAGTGCGGTGATATTATATACATTATAGAAAAGAAGAACAGGCAGACAGCAATTGAAAACAAACTTGTTTGCCGTCTGCAGGAATGAGTCATTGAACAGAGCGATTTTTTTAAGAATAAATCCCAATAAAATCAGCAGTACAATCGGTGTAACGCCATTGAAAGCAAAAAGGAAAATATCAAAAAAATTCATTTTATTACTCACCGGGTATATAAATTATTTCATCCGTCATATCAGTACCGCAGATTCTTCTTTCAGGCAGGGCAAGGTTATATAAATCGGTTGCGGTCGATTCAAGGTTGAAAATGCGTTTTGCATCGTCATCGAGATATTTCACATCACCGTACTTCATTATTACGGGTACAAAATACTTGTTTTTCATTTCTCTGAGCATCATTCTGCCGTTATCGTTGAGTGCGAGGACTCTTATATAAGGCGGAAGTGACACAACATCCCCCGTTTTTATTCCGAGGAATGATGAAAGGATTATTCTTCTGATTCTTGCGTGTGTATATCTCTTTGTTTTGACCTTATCAAAGATTTCGGAAAGTGAAACCGATGTTTTTACGGCGTCGATTATACGGTTTTCAATACCTTCTGCAACATCGGGCACCCCTGCGAAGTCAGACGGCTTCATTTTGCGGAGATGCGCAAGTACAGAAGTTTCAAGATTTGAATAAACTGCAGGGAAAGTTCCGTTTTCAACAGCTTTTTCAAATACGGGGAGGCTGTTATCGGGCACAAACCTTGCATAGTCCTTGCCTGTTCTGACAAGATTTCTTATATTCATAGCTGAAGTGATGTTACCGAGTGAAGAAGTGCTGTCGTGCCCCGAACCGCTTCTTACAATGCCTACAGGCTTAATATCAGACCTGAATGACTGAAGCGCTCTTATATATTCGATTGCAAGGATATTATTGGGTTTCATCATTATTTCTGAGCAGTTCTGACCGATAATTTCACTTATAACAGCTGAACGTGCTTCCGGGTATGAGCACATTTTTTCATCATAATAATTCTTGATTTCACGGCTGTAGACTTTATCGTTGAGCACTCTTGCGATTTTTTCAAGAATTTCAATATCACCGTCTTCACAACCGAAAGAAAGATTATTGACTATTCCTGCCTGATGGGCAATATAGACAGCTCCTCTTGCAAATCTTTCTGCAGATGCAGTTGCCCACGGTGTGGGGAGCTCAACAACAAGATCGGCACCGTTCATTATTGCAATTCTTGCCCTTTCACGCTTTTCAAGAAGGGCAGGTTCACCCCTCTGCACAAAGTTGCCCGACATAATTGCCATTATGAATGAGTTGTCTGTTTTTTTCCACGTTTCTTCAATATGGTACTTATGTCCGTTGTGAAACGGATTATATTCAGAAATTATAGCCGTAACCTGCATAATTTTTTCAATATCCTTTCAAAAATGGTTGAAAAATCTGTTTTACAGGTATATAATATACCATTGGAAGTAAAGTATCAAGAATTATTTTAACACGGAGGTCTTTTTCTATGAAAATTCTCGTTATCAATGCCGGCAGTTCATCACTCAAGTTCCAGCTCATCGATATGAACGGTGAAGTTGTTATAGCAAAGGGTACATGCGGCAGAGTCGGCGCTGAAATGGGCGAATTTGAAATCAAAACAGAACAGGGAAAATTTGAAAAGGAAGTTGCTATGGCAAACCACACAGAAGCATTCCTTGTTGTTAAAGAAGCTCTTACATCAGGCGAAACAAAGGTTATCGACAGTCTTTCAGAAATCAGTGCAATCGGTCACAGAGTTGTTCAGGGCGGTGCTATCTATAAAGAAAGCACACTCATCACAGACGATGTAATCAAGGGTATTGAAAGCCTTTGCGACCTTGCACCTCTTCACAACCCCGCACACATTCAGGGTATCAACGCATGTATGGAAGTTTTCGGCAAGGATGTTCCCGAAGTTGCTGTTTTCGATAATGCATTCCATTCAACAATGCCTGAAGAAGCTTATATGTTCGGTATTCCCTATGAATACTATGAAAAATATCAGATCCGCCGTTACGGTTTCCACGGCACATCACACAGATATGTAAGCGGTGAATGTGCAAACATTATGGGCAAGGACCTTAAGGATATCAAGCTCATCACATGCCACCTCGGCAACGGTTCATCAATCACAGCTATCAAAGATGGCAAGGTTATTGATACATCAATGGGGCTTACTCCCCTTGACGGTTTCGTAATGGGTACACGTTCAGGTAACCTCGATCCCTCAGTTGTTACATTCCTTCAGGAAAAAGAAGGCTGGACACCTGCTGAAACAAATGCAGTTCTCAACAAGAAGTCAGGTATCGCAGGCATTTCAGGCGGTTTCAGTGACGACAGAGATATTCAGAAAGAAGCTAACGAAGGCAACAAGAGAGCTGATCTTGCAAGAAAGATGCAGTGGTATCAGATAAGAAAGTACATCGGTCAGTACATTGCAGCAATGCAGGGTGTTGATGCAATCGTATTCACAGGCGGTATCGGTGAAAACTCACAGCCTCTCCGTCAGAACATCTGCGAAAGCTTCGCATACCTCGGAATCACATTCAACGCTGAAGAAAACGCAAAGGCTATAAGAGGCGTAGGCGGTGAACTTTCAGGCGCAGATTCAAAGGTTAAGGTTTACGTTATCCCCACAAACGAAGAACTTATGATTGCAAGAGATACAAAAGAAATTGCAGAAAAAGTTCTCGGTTAATTGAACAACAGACAAGCCGTGGTTTCCACGGCTTTTTTTTATGCCGAATAAAAAAACCACCTGCTATGCAGGTGGAATGTACGGACTTTAGTGTCAGCAAGCAAGTATAGGTGACAAGAAAACTCCATTCTGATATAGTAAAAACGGCTACCAACCGAAAAAACAGAATGGAG
>JAFYVE010000023.1 GCA_017549285.1 Clostridia bacterium | reverse complement strand
TCCCTTCCTGCGCTTTTTAAGGAAAAAGAGTTTCGCACTCTGCGGAGTGCGACAAAGGGCTTTGCCCTTTTGAATCCCACGAGCTTTTGTAAAAGCTCGACCAAAACTTTTATATTTTTTTATCCCGACAAATTCTGATTTACAAAACAAAAACACGGTCCGAGGACCGTGTTTTCTGTTTATTTAAAAATAAGTTTAAGCCAGTTTTTCATTGAATCAATCCACACGTTATTGTATGCGATTATATCATTCATATTGTCGCATGTCTGGGCATCGCATGTAGAAAGACCGTGACCTCCGAAGGGATAGATATGAAGTTCAACGGGAACTTTGTTATCTGTAAGTGCTTTTGCATAGACAAGGCTGTTGGCAACGGGTACACAGCCGTCTTCTGCTGTATGCCATATGAATGCCGGAGGTGTAGTTTCTTTGACATTGAGTTCACAGGAGAAATATTTCTCTTCATCCTTATCGGGTTTATGACCTAAAAGATTGAAGAAACTTCCCTGATGTGTCTTGCTGAAATCAGCTGAAATTACGGGATAACAGAGAACAGATGCATTGACGTTTTTGCTTTCGGGGAAGACTTCCCTTACTTCTTTGCAATCAAACATTGTTGAGTAGTGAGCAGCAAGATGTCCGCCTGCAGAAAAGCCCATAATTGCGATTTTTGAAATATCACAGTTCCATTCGTCGGCATTGTTATAAATCATTTCCATTGATGCCGCAACTTCTCTTATCTGAGAGGGGAAACGGTGAGGGTCAACAGAATAATTGAGAACAAAGACATTGAAACCTTCTGAAAGCAGATTGAGTGCTATGGGTTCTGATTCTCTTTCGGAGCACATACCGTACCCACCACCGGGACAGATAAGCATACAGGGTCTTTTCTGATCCTGACGGTTCATTTCGACCATATTGTAAGGCAGATACAAAGTGAGTGTGGGATTTTTGCCGTTTACTCCGAGAAAATCAAAAAACTCTTTAAGTTCAATTACTTTATGTAACATAATATTTCACCTTTTTTTATTTGAGTATATCACAAATTTACCCGATATTCAATATTTTAAGCAAAAGAATGGTTCCGTGAAGGAAAATATTTGTATGAAATAAACTGTTGACAAATCAATAAAATTGTATATAATATATAGATGTGAAGACCCGTCTTTTGTGGAAAGTCTGTCAGGGAGGATGCATCACCGACTGAAAGTGCATCTGAGATGAGTAGTAAGAACGGCAACACTTCGCTTTAAGTCCCAAGTTAATATAAAAGAGGGCGCACGTTTTGTGTGTCAATGCGGGTGGCACCGCGGGTTTAATTTTTGTTTTACTCGTCCCGGGAATATTTTTCACAATATTCCTTGGGACTTATTTTATTTTGTAAATTTAAACGGGAGGAATATGTATGTACAGAACCCTGTATTGTAACGACATCCGTGACAATCACATCGGTCAGACAGTAAGCCTTGCAGGCTGGGTTGACGTTGTGCGTGACCACGGCGGCGTTATTTTCGTTGACCTTCGTGACTACACAGGTGTCACTCAGGTTGTTATCCACAATGAAGAATTAGTTAAAAATGTAAACCGTGAAACAGTTATTTCAGTAACGGGTAAAGTTGAAAAACGTGACCCCGACACCGTAAATGAAAAAATCGAAACAGGTTATGTTGAACTTGTTGCCGATTCACTTCAGATTCTCGGTAAATCACAGAATATGCTTCCTTTTGAAGTAAGAAACTCCAGACAGAGCAAGGATGAGCTCCGTCTTAAATACCGTTATCTTGACCTGCGTAATCCCGTAAACCATAACAACCTTGTTATGCGTTCAAAGATTATCAGACACTTAAGAAACAAGATGGAAGGCAAAGGCTTCCTTGATATGCAGACTCCTATCCTTACTGCATCATCACCCGAAGGCGCACGTGACTTCCTTGTTCCCAGCCGTAAGCATCCCGGCAAGTTCTATGCTCTGCCTCAGGCTCCTCAGCAGTTCAAACAGCTTCTTATGGTTTCAGGCTTCGACAGATACTTCCAGGTTGCTCCCTGTTTCCGTGATGAAGACGCAAGAGCAGACCGTTCACCCGGTGAATTCTATCAACTTGACTTTGAAATGGCATTCGCAACTCAGGAAGAAGTTCTTGATGTATGTGAAGATGTTATCTACGATACATTCACAACATTCTCAGACAAGAAAGTTACTCCCAAGCCTTTCCGCCGTATCACTTATGCTGATGCTATGATGACATACGGTTCAGATAAGCCTGACCTCCGTAACCCCCTTATTATCGTTGACCTTACAGACTTCTTTGCAAATGTCAACTTCCCTGCTTTCAGAGGCAGACCCGTAAGAGGTATTGTTGCTCCCTGTCAGGGCAAGTCAAAGAAATTCTTTGAAGATTCACTCAAATATGCAACTTCAGGCGAAGTAGGCCTCGGCGGTCTTGGCTACATCACTCTCAAGGAAGGTGAATTTGCAGGCCCCATCGCAAAATTCCTTTCTGAAGAACAGAAAGCTGAAATCACAGCTATGACAGGTGTAAAAGAAGGCGAAACACTCTTCTTTATCTGTGACGACAAGAAAAATGACACAGAAAAAAAGGCCGGTCTTATCAGAACCTGGCTTGCAAAGAAAGAACAGCTCGACCTTATCAGAGACGATGCATTTGAATTCTGTTTCGTTGTTGACTTCCCCATGTATGAAAACGATGAAGAAACAGGCGAAACAATCTTCACACACAACCCCTTCTCAATGCCTCAGGGCGGTATGGAAGCACTTATGACAAAGGACCCCACAGAAGTTCTTGCATATCAGTACGACCTTGTATGTAACGGTATTGAACTTGCATCAGGTGCTGTCCGTAACCACGACATCGAAATCATGAAAAAGGCTTTCGACATCGCAGGTTATGATGAATCAGAGCTTATGAAGAGATTCAACGCTCTTTACACAGCATTCCAGTACGGTGCACCTCCTCACGCAGGTATGGCACCCGGTATTGACCGTATGGTTATGCTTCTTACAGACGAAGAAAAGATTCTCGATGTTATTGCATTCCCCCTCAACGGTAATGCTCAGGACCTTCTTCTCGGTGCTCCCTCAGAAGTTACAAATCAGCAGCTTGAAGATGTACATCTTCTCGGCTCAGGCAGTGCTCTTGCTCAGCGTCAGGCTGCAACAACAGGTTCAGGAAAAGCAAGCGGTAAGCGTTCAACATTCTCAAACGCTCAGCAGCTCAATCAGCTTTCACTCACAGAAGATGAAGAAACAGTTATGCAGGGTATTTTTGCAAAAATGAGCGAAAATGAAAAAGTCCTTGCAGAATGTGACACAACCAATACAGAAGAAATGGTACACGTAATGCCTATGACAAACGTTCTTCGTGAAGACGCACGTAAACAGCCCTTCACAAGAGAGAGCCTTCTTGAAGGTGCTCCCGAAAGAAACGAAGACAGCTGGCAGGTACCCAGACTTGTAAAGTGAGGTGTGCTTAAATGACAGAATATATTACTAAGATATGTGATAACGGTAACATTGCCGTTGATGATACAATTCTTGTAAAAGATGCTCAGGCTACTGCAGGTTCAAGAATTCTTGAAGGCTTCAAGCCTCTTTTCAGCGCTGAGGCTGTTACAAGACTTGAAAATAAAGGTTATACTGTATCAGGAAAGACTTCAACAGGCGAATTCGGTCTTGACCTCGTCGGTGAATTTTCATACTATGCACCTCAGGAAGGCACTCTTAAAGGTGCAGCTGCTGAACTCGTTGCGAAGGGTGACGTAAAAGCTGCTCTCGGTGTTGATATGAACGGTGCAACAAGACGTGCCGCTGCTCTTTCAGGTGTTGATTTCCTCAAACCCACATACGGAACAGTTTCACGTTACGGTGTTATTTCCTGTGCCGCATCAGGTGAACAGCCCGGTGTTTATGCAAAGAATGCTGACGCCATCAAGGAAATTATGGACGTTATCGCAGGTCACGACGACAAGGACGGCACAAGCCTTCCCGAAGAAAAATATGACTACACAATCGGCGATGTAAACGGCAAGAAAGTATGCATCGTAAAGGAACTTCTCGACAAGGCTGATGACGAAACAAAAGCAAAAGTTCTTGCTGTTGCAGAATCACTCAAGGCTGACGGTGTTACTGTTGAAACAGTTTCACTTGACATCTTTGACCTTGCAAACACAGCCTGGCAGATTCTTATGTGCGCTGAAACCTGTAACAACGTTTCACGTTATGACGGTGTAAAATACGGTTACAGAGCTGAAAAGTACAGAAATATTGACGAACTTTATGTCAACTCAAGAACAGAAGGCTTCAACTTCCTTACAAAGACAGTTATTCTCTACGGCTCAGACGTTCTTTCAAAGAACAGATACAAGGATTGCTTTGACAAGTCACTCCGTGTACGCCGTGTAGTTTCAGAGAAAATGGCAGAACTTTTCGCAACTTATGATGCAGTTCTCACTCCCGTCTGCAGTAAGACAGCTTATAAAGCTTACGATATAAAAGATGCATTCATCAAGGTATTTGAAGAAAGTGTATTCACTTGTGTTCCCAACCTTATAGGCGCACCTGCACTTGTAACAAAAGGTGTTCAGTTTATCGGCAAGAACTTCTCAGAAAACACTCTCTTAAGCCTCGGTGCAGCAGCAGAAAGGAAGGGTGAATAATATGAATTACGAAGTAGTAATCGGTCTTGAAACTCACGTTGAGCTTGAAACAGCTTCAAAGATTTTCTGCTCATGTGGCGGTCACTCTGCCGCAAATGAACCCAATGACTGTGTATGCCCTGCTTGTTCAGGTATGCCCGGTATGCTTCCCGTAATGAATAAGAGAGTTGTTGAACTCGCTGTTACTGCAGGTCTTATGCTTAACTGCGAAATCAGCCGTTACACAACTTTCGATAAGAAAAACTACTATTACCCCGACCTTCCCTGTGCATATCAGATTACACAGATAAATCACCCCATCTGCACAAACGGTCTTGTATCACTCAAGACTTCTCAGGGTCCCCGTGACATCAGAATCAAGCAGATTCACATGGAAGAAGACGCAGGTAAGCTTGTTCACAGCGGTAATTCATCATTTGTTGACTTCAACCGTACAAGTGTGCCTCTTATCGAAATCGTTACTCAGCCCGACTTCAGAAGTGCTGAAGAAGTTGTAACTTACCTCGGCAAACTCAAGAATATGTTCCGTTCAGGCGGCATTTCAGAGTGTGAAGAAGGTGCAATGCGTTGCGACGTCAACATTTCTGTCCGTCCTGAAGGAAGCGAAGATTTCGGTGTAAGAACAGAAATCAAGAATATGAGTTCATTTGAAGCTATTGAAAGAGCTATCAAGTACGAATCACAGCGTCATATTGATGCTATCGAATTCGGCACAGAAGAACTCGTTCAGGAAACAAGACGTTTCGACGACGTATCAGGCAAGACATCTGCTATGAGAAACAAGGAAACAGAAGCAGATTACCGTTACTTCCCCGATGCAAACCTTATGCCTATCATTATTGACGACGAATGGCTTGAAGCTATCAAGGCTGCAAAGCCCACAGCAGTTGACGAAAAGGCTGAAGAATACAGAGAAGCAGGTATTTCTGATAAGGAAATAGATATGCTTCTTGCTAACAACAAGATTCTCAGACTTCTTGATGATACAGTTGCTCTCGGCTGTAATATGAAAGATACTGCGGCTTATATCCTTACAGACTGTATGGGTATTCTCCGTAAGGCAGGCAAGACAATTGCTGAGCTTGATATCACAGCTGAAAACCTTGCTGCAGTCATAAAGATGGTTTCTGACGGTAAAATCAACAGAAACGCCGGTAAAAAAGTTCTTATCGCTATGATTGAAGACGGTGCAGACCCCGTTGAATTCTGCAAAGCAAACGGACTTGACAAGCAGGTTGATTCATCTGCTGTTGAAGGCATTGTTGATGCAGTTATCGCAAACAATCCTCAGGCTGTCGAAGACTACAGAAACGGTAAGGTCAAAGCTCTTCAGGCACTCTTCGGTGCTTGTATGAAGGAACTCAAGGGTACAGGTGACCCCACAGTCATCAAAGCTCTCCTTGAAACAAAGCTTAAATAAAAAAACTAACGGGAGTAAGCTTGCTCCCGTTTCTTTTTAAGGAATGATAAAAATGACTGAAAGACTTTACGAAAAAGACGCTTATTGCAGAAGTTTTGATGCAGAAATAGTTTCCTGCGAACAAAAGGATGAATTCTTCCTTGCGGTACTTGATAAAACAGCATTTTTCCCCGAAGGCGGCGGTCAGGCGCCCGACAAAGGAACAATAAACGGTACCGAAGTCCTCGATGTTCAGGAAAAAGACGGTATTGTTTATCACAAAACTGCAAAATCCTTTGAAAAAGGTGAAAAAGTAAGCTGTGAACTTGACTGGGAGCTTCGTTTTGAAAGAATGCAGAGCCATTCGGGTGAACATATCGTTTCGGGTGTTGCTCATTCTCTTTTCGGCTATGACAACGTAGGTTTTCATATGAGCGAAAAGACAATGACTGTTGATTTCAGCGGACCTCTTACGGCTGAAGACATTGCAAAGGTCGAACTTGAATCAAACAAAGCAATCTATAAAAATGTACCTATAACTGCATCATATCCGTCAAAAAAAGAACTTGCCGAAACTGATTACAGAAGTAAAATCGAACCCCGTGACGGAATAAGGCTTATCACAATCGAGGGGATTGACTGTTGTGCATGCTGTGCTCCTCATCCTGCTTTCTCAGGTGAAATCGGCATAATCAAAATCATCGATTTCTGTCCTCACAAGGGCGGCACAAGAATCGAAATGGTTGCAGGCATCAATGCTTTCCTTGACTACTCTGCTCTTCACACATCCGTCAAGACTGTTATGAATCTTCTTTCCGCAAAGCGTGAGTCAATCGCCGTTTCTGTTGAAAAGCTTCAGGAAACTGCAAACAATCTGAAATATGAAAACAGTAAGATTTCAAAGAAACTTGCCCTTGCGTCACTTAATCCCATTACCGTTAACGGATGCGCTTACGCAATAAACGAAAATATGTCCTACGATGACCTGAGAGAATGCGCAAACAATCTTATTGATAATGGAACAAGAAAATGTATTCTTCTCTCAGAAACGGACACAGGAAGTTTTATCTATGTTGTCAGCAGTGCTGAAAATGATGTAAGAACAATCGTTGCAGGTCTTAATTCTGCATTCAACGGCAAAGGCGGAGGAAAAGATAACTACGCCCAGGGAAAACTTACATCAGACTCAAGAGATGCTCTTACTGATTATATCAACTCAATTTTTGCATAAAATAAGAGAGATTGTTCCGAAAATCTCTTTCTTATTCTCATTTTGCACATAAACTTAAGCATTTGATTGTGCATTTTTACGAGTTGAAACAATAATAAAAATATGGTAATATATAGTGTATAAAAAAAGGAGGAAATTTATATGAAGAAAATTATTTCCGTACTTCTTGCAGTAATTATGACAGCGCTCATTGCTGTACCCGCATTTGCTGCAGAAGATGTAAGCTACACAATCACAAATCCTTATGAAACTGTAGATTGGGATGTATGGAATACATACAAAGCTCAGCTTCACGCTCATACACTCTATAGTGACGGTGAAATGGATATCACATCAGTTGTTGAAGCATATTATGCTCTCGATTATGATATTCTTGCTATCACAGACCACGGTGTTGTAAATCAGGGTTGGGACAAAAAACCTGATATGATTGATATTATCAGTTACAATCAGTACATCAAAAAGCTTGAACCCCTCAGTGCTGAAAGATATGCAGAAATCACATCAGGTGCAGACCGTGGCGGCAGAGGCATGCTCGATGTACCCCAGGGTATTGAAATGAATGCTCTCGTTGTAAGAAAGAACCATGTTAACGGTTTCTTCTGCGGTGCTGCAAGCAAAGTTCTCGGTACAGAAGAAGATTACGAATCAGTTATCAAGGCTACAGAAGAAGCAGGCGGTATCTCATTCATTAACCATCCCGGTGACTTCTACGGTGCAGCAGGTGATATTACAAAGGCTCAGGATCCTGAAAATCTCCGTGATTGGGCAAACATTTATATGACATACGAAAGCTGTGTCGGTCTTGAAGTTTTCAATGAAGATGACACAATTTCAAAGCACGACCGTGTAATCTGGGATAACCTTCTTATGTATACTATCCCCCGCGGCAGAGTTATCTGGGCTTTCGGTAATGACGACTCTCATTGGGACGATCATATCGGTCATACAACAAATATGATGCTTATGCCTGCAAACACAGTTGAAGACCTCCGTACAGCTATGGAAAACGGCACATTGTTTGTATGCTCAAAAAATGCAGGTTATGAAATGGGTGACGAATTCCACGGTGACGGCAACTATGCTGTTATCAACAGAGTAAATGTTGACGATGAAAACGACGTAATTTCAGTTGACCTTACATCTGCAAGCGAATACACGGTTGAATGGGTTGCAGACGGTGAAGTTATTGCTACAGGCGATTCTATCAACCTTCGTGATTACAGCGAAGAAATCGGCTCTTATGTCCGTTTCCAGGTCAAAAATGACGGTGGTATTCTTCTTTCACAGCCCTTCGTCTGTGACGACGGCAATATGGAAGCTTGTATGATTTACTATCCCGAAGAAAAGTCATACGACAACATCTTTATGCAGTTCATTTATGAAATGTACCTCTTCCTCAGAAGAACAATTATCGGTGCTTTCATTTATGATGAATTCTTCCTTTAATTGAGACAATTAAAAGCAGTCCGTACGGACTGCTTTTTTTAATACAAATATGAATTTGTTGAATTGTTTGAAAAACAATTCGTAAGGATACCCATTGGCATTCCGCAAGAGATCACTTGCGAAACGGACGCCCAATGGGCACCCCTACGCTGTGCCAATAAATTATCTCGACAAATTATTGTCTGGCAACACCTGTTTCCCTTGCAGCCTGAGCAACAGCTTCTGCAACAACATTACCCACACGGGGATCGAATGCTTTGGGAATGATATAATCGGCTGAAAGTTCATCATCAGAAATAAGACCTGCGATAGCCTGAGCCGCAGCCATCTTCATTTCTTCGTTTATTTCACTTGCTCTTACATCAAATGTGCCTCTGAAAATTCCGGGGAATGCGAGGACATTGTTTATCTGATTAGGATAATCCGAACGTCCTGTTGAAATAACTTTTGCACCGCCGAGTTTTGCATCGTCGGGGAATATCTCGGGATTGGGGTTTGCACAGGCAAAAATTATCGCATCTTTATTCATTGTTTTAACCATATCAGATGTAACAATTCCGGGTGCTGAGAAGCCGAGGAATACATCTGCACCTGCAAGTGCATCTGCAAGACTTCCCTGCTTCTTCTCTTTATTTGTAAGACCTGAGAGCTGTTTCATATGGTCATGGGGAATTCTTTCATCACTCTCACAAATAATTCCGATTTTATCACAGAGTGTAATGTTCTTAAATCCTGCCGCAAGAAGAAGTCTGCAGACTGATGTGCCTGCAGCACCTATTCCGTTGATTATAACTTTTGCTGTTTCCTTATCTTTTCCAACAAGTTTCAGCGCATTCATAAGCCCTGCCAGAACAATTACTGCAGTACCGTGCTGGTCATCATGAAAAACGGGAATATCGCACTTTTCTTTTAATTTCTGTTCAATTTCAAAGCATCTCGGTGCAGAAATATCTTCAAGATTGATTCCGCCGAAACTACCTGAAATGTTATAAACGGTCTGAACAAATTCGTCAACATCTTTTGTCTTTACACAAAGAGGAAATGCATCAACACCGCCGAAAGACTTGAAAAGAACGCATTTGCCTTCCATAACGGGCATACCTGCCTCGGGACCTATGTCGCCGAGTCCGAGGACAGCACTACCGTCTGTTATAACAGCACAGAGGTTGTGTCTTCTTGTCAGTTCATAACTTTTATTTATATCTTCTTTTATAGCAAGGCAAGGCTGTGCGACACCGGGAGTATATGCAAGGGATAAGTCATCCTTTGTTTCAACGGGCACAGTTGCAACAACTTCAATTTTGCCTTTCCATTCGCCGTGAAGACGAAGTGATTCTTTTGCGTAATCCATATTTAACTCCTTAAACCATTTTTTCAGGTTTTACTGCTTTATCAAATTCTTCTTCACTCAGAAGACCGAGTGACAAAACTGCGTCTTTGAGTGTGATACCGTTCTTATGAGCAAATTTAGCGGCTTCGGCTGCTTTGTCATAACCGATTACGGGTGTA
Source organism: Clostridia bacterium (assembly GCA_017549285.1). GTDB lineage: Bacteria > Bacillota > Clostridia > Oscillospirales > Acutalibacteraceae > UBA1081. Next base: position 10,683 of record JAFYVE010000023.1, on the reverse strand, counting down.
AGACAAGTTACAAGCATCAACGAACGGTCAAGATATTCTTTCATTTTATCTTCATTAACGGTGATTCCGGATACACAATTGTCACAGAAAGAATTCATCGCATCAGAAAGAAGATTTAAAGACTGAATGAAATTATATGCACACACCGGCATAAAGACATTGAGTTCAAAATTGCCCTGAGATGCGGCAATACCGATTGTAGTGTCATTGCCCATAACCTGTACTGCAACCATTGTGACGGCCTCACACTGAGTGGGATTGACTTTACCGGGCATTATAGAGCTTCCCGGTTCATTTTCGGGTATATTGAGTTCCCCAAGACCACAACGGGGACCTGATGACAGCCAACGGATATCATTTGCAATCTTCATAAGGTTTGATGCAAGTGCTTTGAGTGCACCGTGGGAGAAAACAAATGCTTCTTTGCCCGTAAGAGCACGGAATTTGTTTTCATCAGGTAGAAATTCTGTGCCGAGAAGAGCTGTGAGTTCTTCACAGACTTTTTCGTCAAAGCCTTCGGGAGCATTGAGTCCCGTACCGACAGCCGTTCCGCCGATTGCAATTTTTCTGAGTTTTTTGAGTGACATTTCAATCATATCACGTGAATTTTCGAGAAGACCACGCCAACCGCTGACTTCCTGAGAGAATTTCACGGGAGTTGCGTCCTGAAGATGTGTTCTCCCGATTTTTATAACATCGGGATTATTATTTTCAAGCAAAACAAAAGCATTTTTAAGTTTATCAAGTGCAGGAAAAAGTTTATGTTCAATTGTACAGACGGCTGCAACGTTCATCGCCGTAGGGAATGTATCATTTGAACTCTGACAGGCATTCACATCATCATTGGGATGAATAAGTTTCTTGTCTGAAAGCTGATTTGCTCTGTTTGCAATAACTTCATTGACATTCATATTGCTCTGAGTACCGCTGCCCGTCTGAAACACGGAAAGAGGAAAATTTTCAGAGAGTTTATTATCAAGAATTTCATTACAGACTTTTGCTACAAGTGCTGCTTTTTCTTCTGTTATTCTGCCTGATTTACCGTTTACAACAGCGCAGGCTTTCTTTAAATATGCAAATGCAGAAATAATTTCAGAAGGCATTTTTACGTCACCTATTCTGAAATTTTCAAAGCTTCTCTGAGTCTGTGCACCCCATAATTTATCCTGAGGGACTTTAACTTCCCCCATAGTGTCTTTTTCAATTCTGAAATCCATTTTTTACACCTCAATTATAAAGTTATTATACTCTATAAATTATACGTATTCAAGTATATATAAATTTTTATATTGTTATTTTAAAAATATTATGTTAAAATCAAATCAACAAACAGAAAGCGGTGAAATTAATATGCATATAGGCTTTACATCCACTACTTTCAGAAACATAAAAAGTGTTGAAAAAATTGTTAATATTGCTGTCAGTTGCGATGCAGAATGCATCGAATGGGGCGGTGACATTCACGTTACAGATTTTAAAACTGCGAAAAAAGTTAAAAAACTGTGCGATGAAGCGAAAATCAGAATCTGTTCATACGGCAGTTATTATCGGGTGGGCAGTTGTGACAAAGATGAATGGCGCAGAATATGCGGAATTGCATCTGAACTCGGTGCTTCTTCTATCCGTGTATGGCTCGGAAAAAATGACAGCGAGAAGACTGATGAATCAAAATACAAAAAACTTGTCGATGATGCAAAATCAATATGCAACGTTGCATCCCGATACGGTCTTATAGTGTGCCCTGAATGCCACGACAATACATACAACAACGATACGGATGCATTTATAAAAATCAGGAATGAGATCGGTTGCGATAACTTCGGAACATACTTTCAGTCAAGATACAAGAAAAAGGCTTATGACCTTGACAGAATTGAACGTACACTTCCCTATATTAAAACCGTTCACATATCATATTCGGAGCAGCTGCGTGAACAGTTTCCGAAACATGACCCGTCATATATTGATTCACTTCTTGACAAGCTCATTGAAACAGGTTTTAACGGTGATATTCTTATTGAGTACACACATCTTTTCAGTTACGCAGGTATTCCATCCTGCCTTAAAAAAGACATAATTAAACTTAAAGAAAAACTTGGTGACAGAAAATGAAAATAGCACTTTTCGGCACAAATCAGTTACAGTTCGGCAAAGTATATACTCCTGAAGTATTGAAAAAGCTCTCAGAATACGGCGAACTTTCCGAAAAAATAAATCAGAGCAATCTTAAAGAGAATGCAGAATTCTTAAAAGACTGCGAATATGCATTCTCAACCTGGGGAATGCCGAAATTCACAAAAGAAGAAATAAAAGAATATATGCCGAATTTAAAGGCAGTTTTCTATGCCGCAGGTACAGTACAGTATTTTGCAAGACCTTTCCTTGAATCGGATGTGAAGGTTTTCAGCGCATTTGCTGCAAATGCAGTACCCGTTGCTGAATACACATTTGCTCAGATTTCACTTGCATCAAAGGGCTTTTTCCAGTCTGCTAAATTCTATCGCATAATGACTGCAAAAGCATTGGCACACGCAAACGCATCACCCGGCAATTTCGGCTGTAAAGTCGGTCTTGTGGGGCTCGGCGCAATCGGTTGTATGGTTGCAGAAAGACTAAAAACTCTTGATGTTGAGGTTCTGGCTTACGATCCGTTTGTTTCTCAGGAAAAAGCCGATGAATACGGTGTAAAGCTCGTCAGTCTTGAAACAATTTTCAGTGAATGTGATGTTATAAGCAATCACCTTGCTAACAAAAAAGAACTTGAAAATATCTTTAATTACAAGCTTTTCAAATTAATGAAAAAGCGTTCAACATTCATCAATACGGGCAGAGGTGCTCAGGTTGCCGAATATTCTCTTGCACTCTCACTTCTTCTGCACCCTTCAAGGACTTTTGTTGCAGATGTGCTCAAGCGTGAATTCATCCCCTACATAAATCCTCTTTTCTGGTGCCCGAATGCAATTCTTACACCCCATATTGCAGGTAGTACCGGCAAAGAGCCTCAGCGAATGGCTTACTATATGATGGATGAGCTTGAAAGGTTTACTTCCGATGGAAACACAAGATATGAAGTTACACTCGAATCCCTTGAAAAGATGGCATAAAAAATTATAACGGATGGTGATTTTCTTATGACGGCTGTTTACTTTTTACTGAGTCTGCTCGGTCTGATTGCGATTGTCACCACAGCCGAAGTTATTTATTACATAAGAATGAAACCTGCTCAGGAATTACCCCGTAAGGATGAAGCTGATAATTTTTCAATGGTTGTAAAAGGCAAGTCATTTGAAGAGGCATATCTTTTTCTGTCGGATGATGCAAATGCTCCTGAATTCACGGAAGAAGAAATATTCACTATGATTTCAAATCAATGTGCATATATGAACCGTCGTTTTGACTGCTCTGATTTCAGGGCACAGTTACTCTTTAAAATCTACAAAGACTGTTATAATACACTTTCACACAGATGCCGTGAACTTATAAAAAAGACATTTCTTGACTTTAAATATTTTATGGATGAACCCGGTGACGACAGTATGTGTTACTGGTCAGAAAATCATCAGATTCTTTTTGCGACAAGTGAATATCTTGCAGGTCAGGAATGGCAGGAAGAAACATTCACGAACAACGGTATGACTGGCAGAGAGCATATGAAGAAAGCTGAAGAACGCATTGAAGCGTGGATGACACAACGTTTCAATTTCGGTTTTTCGGAATACTTAAGCAACAACTACCTTGCAGAAGATATTTCACCTATGGCAAACCTTATTGCATACTGTCAGGATGAAAAAATCATCAGCCGAATGAAAATCATTATGGATATTCTCTGGCTTGACGTCGCTTTAAACAGTGTCAATAACCGTTTTGTTTCAACAAGCTCAAGAATGTACGGCAACAACAAAGCCGGCAATTACTACGGCAACAGTATTTCAACTGCAATGAATGTTTTGTGGGGGGTTGACGGTGCTCAAAAGATTCTCTGCAATCCTTATCTTTCAGAAAAAGAGAAAAGACAGATTAGTGACACCCTTTCAAAAAAGCCGAATTATATAAGCATCTGTTTTACTGATATTGTGAAAAAAGGGATTTACACACTACCTGATGTTATTAAAGATATTGCTCTTTCGGATGAATCTTTCGATGTAAAAATGGGTTGCGGACTCTCCCCTGACGATATGAAGAATGAAAACTTAGTCGGTCAGAAACCTCATCAGATTATGGCTCAATGGGGTGCAGAAACTTTTACAAACCCTGAAGTAATCAACAACACCATTGAATACCTGAAAAAGAATAAAATGTATCACAGCTCATTTTTAGGCTATTTCAGATTTCTCAATCTTACAGTTCTTAAAATATTCAATTGGGAAAAAATTGCAGCAAAACACAATTTTATGCCTCACGGCGTCGCAACGGGCAGAGGCAATATATACACATATCGTACAGCTCATTATTCAATGTCAACATCAGTTGCAAAGGATATTGATATATGCGGAGCTCAGGAGCATGTATGGACTGCAAATATCAGCGAAGCGCTCACTCTTTTCACTACTCACCCTGCAGGAAACGGAAACGGGCGCTACGGAGCCTCTCCCGGCTACTGGATAGGCAACGGCAGACGTCCGATGAGTGTTCAGAACAAAAATGTGAATATCACAATCTATAAGTTACCTACAAAAAAACGTCTCGGCGAAACAGGAATAGCAGATATGACTCACGCTTATATGCCGAAATGCTTCTATGATGAATTTGAAATGCAGAAAAACATCATTTTCGCAAGAAAAAACGGTGTTTTCATTGCAATGATATGCAACGGAAAGCCTGAATTCAGAGAATTCAACGAGGATTCCGCAAAAGCAATTTACAAAAACAGAATCTTTCCGGATGAATACAGAATAAACGGCGAATTTGACCTTATCCGACAAGGCGGAGAATATCATATTTACATAACAGAGCTTTCGGATTCAGACAAAGAAACATTTGAAGCCTTCAAAGAAAGAATAAGGAACAATAATGTACTTTTCGGCAACGGAAATGTAAGTTACAGTACCGAGTCAGGAGAAATTTTTGTTTTACACGACGGTGAATTCAAGGTAAACGGTAAAGAAATAAATACCGAATTTGACAGATACGACTGTAAATTCTGCAAAGCACCGAGAAAACCTGATACCATTTTTGTTGACAACGGCAGACAAACTCTCCTGCTTGATTTCCACAACATAAAACGACAGATAAAATAAGATGGAGCAGAAAATCCTAAAATAGTAAATTTCACCTTAATTATTCTGTTTTTTTATTAGAGCAAGTATGTTTTATATGGCAATAACTCTGATTTCCACATAAGAATAAATTATTTTCAATTGCTTAGTAAAAACATAATACCTTTTCAGAACATAAAAAACACCCTGTCAGATGCGCCGTACTCTTAAGGACACTAACTTAAGAATACGAGCATTGCGATGAGTCAAAGAGTAGAGAGAAGAGTTTAACACTTTTCTCTCTTTCTTTTTACAACTAAATCCACACATTCGACTAACCTCCTGTTATAAGGTAGAATAAAGCTACCAAACAACAGGAGGTCATTTTTTATGAGCAGAAAGACAAAAATCAAGTTCACAGATTTTGAGTGCAATTTACTTATCAATGGCATGAATGAGTTTCGCAATATGCTCTTGGCGGAGGAATTACCCACAGAGGATGTTGATGAACTGTTGCTGAAAATTATTGATAAAAGCGAAAAGTAATGGGTGATTTTATGTCGAATATTATAGAAGAATTTTATTACGGCAATATCGAGCCACAGGAACTCTCAACAGAAATCACACCTAAACTAAAAAAGAAGCTAAGTTCTCTTGTTAAGAAGGAAGAAGAATTGACTGCAATGCTGCCTGAAAAAGAAAAAGAGTTATTTGCCAAGTATGTGCTTGCTTACAATGAATTTTCAAGCATTGGTAATTCTGACAGCTTTATATCAGGTTTCAGGCTCGGTGCAAGATTTACTTATGATACTTTTATAACAGAAATGAAAGGATGATTTTTATGTCAAAGATTACATACCGTCAGGTTGGCGATTATTTAATCCCAAATCTTAAACTACCACCCGAAGAAGCAAATATCACTCTCGGCAAGTGGGGTATGATGCACAAATCATATCTTGAAAAAAATAAGAAGGTATTTTTTAGCTTGCTTCTTGGTCAAGGCAAACTTTATCAACACTGTGCAGAAGTTGAAAAGCAGGCACAGGATATGTTTGATGCTCTTGTTGAGCAGATGAAAGAAAGTGAAGCTGTAACCGAGCAACTTAAAGAAGAAAATCAGATGGAGTGGGTGTGCCGTATGCTGAATATTGAAGCAAGGGCACGAGAGATAGTTACAACAGAACTGATATACACATAATATTTAGCGGTGAGAATATGATTTCTCATCGCTATTTTCATGAAAACGTATTGACATTTTAACTCTAATATGTTAGAGTATATATGAGCTCTAATGGATTAGAGAAAGGAGAAATCAATATGGAAACACCTAAAGTTTTTGAAAGTGAATATCGCTTTTGTTTGATTTTGTGGGAGCACGAGCCAATCAAAAGCAGTGAGCTCGTTAATCTTTGCAAAGAGCAGTTGGGTTGGAAGCCTACCACTACATACACCGTTATCAAGCGTTTGTCTGAAAAAGGTGTACTCAAGAATGAAAACACCATTGTTTCTTCTTTAGTTTCAAAGGATGAGGTTCAGGCTTCGGAAATCAATGAAATGGTTGAAAAAACCTTTGAAGGCTCTCTTCCTGCATTCATTGCTGCATTTACAAAGCATCAGAAAATCTCTGACAAGGAAATCGATGAAGTTCAAAGGATGATTGACCGTTTTAGGAAAGGAGAATAAAAATGACTGAATTCTTCTTAAATGTTGTTAATATGAGCATTTCTGCAAGTTGGCTTGTTTGTGCAGTTCTTTTACTCAGATTATTACTTAAAAAAGCTCCAAAATGGATAAATGTTCTACTTTGGGGAATAGTTGCAGTGCGTCTTATCTGCCCATTCTCTTTCGAAAGTGTATTAAGTCTGATACCAAGTTCTCAAACAATAAACCCTGAAATAGCTCTTAATGCTCCCGTTATAGATTCGGGCCTAACAATTATTGATAATGTGATAAACCCCATTATCGGTGAAGCAACTATATCCCTTCAACCTGAAAAGGATGTTAATTTATTTCAGTTTATTATGCCTTATTTAGCAGGTGTATGGCTTGTGGGGATTGCAGCTCTGTTAATTTATACACTTATCAGCTTCTTAAGATTAAAGAGAAAAATCGGAACAGCAGTTCTTCTTCGTGATAATATTTATCAGAGTGAAGCTGTGGTATCGCCTTTCGTTCTCGGTATAATCAAGCCGAAAATCTATTTGCCATTTAATATGAACGGTCAGGATATGGACCACGTTATCGCTCACGAGCAAGCACATATCCGCAGGAGAGACCATTGGTGGAAGCCATTGGGATTTGCAGTTCTTACCCTCCATTGGTTCAATCCTATGGTTTGGCTCGGTTATATTCTTCTTTGCCGTGATATTGAGCTTGCCTGCGATGAAAAGGTTGTAAAAGAGCTTAACAATGAACAACGAGCAGACTATTCTGAGGCTCTGCTTGCTTGCAGTGTAAACAGACGAATGATTGCTGCTTGTCCTCTTGCTTTCGGTGAGGTAGGTGTCAAAGATAGAATAAAATCCGTGCTCAATTATAAAAAGCCTGCATTTTGGATTATTATTGTTGCGGTTATTGCAAGCATAGTTACGGCTATTTGTTTTCTTACGAATCCTTTAAACAAAGGCTTTAGTATCGAGCCAAAATCAGATTTTGATATTTATGAGATAGAGAAACATTATTATGACAAAGTTGTCGGAGCTGATATTGCAAACGAAAGCGATGGATATTATGATATTGCAATTACAAAAGATATGTTTCTTTATAAATATTTTAAAGCACAGGGAGGAACTATTGATAATTCTTGGATTGATATTGGTAAACTTGTCAAGCAAGAAGACACTACTGTAATTGAAGCTCTTATTAAAGATAACATTCCGGTAAAATATAAATTTTTTGGCATTAAAGAGTTTTATGTTGCTTTAGACGAAAGTGAAATTCAATCCGCAAGCTGTGTTATTATTATGAATAACGGTGACATTCTTTTCGCAAACATTCCTGCATATACAACTGAAAACAGATATGTATCAAATTTAATGAAGCTTAAAATAAAGAATAGTGAAATTCAAAACGGAACATACAAGCTTTCAAAGGAGATATATTTTAACGGAGCATACAGTTATGTTCCCGATTTAGAAAACGACAAATTTGAAATAAAAACCAACGGCGGTATGCACATTTACCATTTTACAGGTGAAGTGCTTTCTACCGGAGCACGTTATGAAGAAGTAAAGCTCAATAAATCAAATTTTTCTGACCTGTTTGATAATATGGAGATATGGTCTGCTGATATAAATCTCGAGGACTTATTAAAAAACAATAAAAAAGCATGGTGTCATAACACTCCCGATGATATAGGTGGATATCCGTATATGTTACTGTTGCAAAAGGATGGCACTCTATGTATGATTTTTGCTGATTTTGAAAACGGAGCACCAATAAGCATTCGTTACGTTTATGAACTTGAATACACCGCGAATATTGAAAATGGATTTGATAATAGTTCTATGGAACTCTACGATTTAGGGTATTCATTGCAAGTTATTGTTGAAACCTATGAAATGACAACACAATTTCCGGACAAAACAGAAAACTTTACCTTTGATGTTCGTAACGGCACAAAGGGCAACCTTCCTAACGGAGCGAATTTTGAAATTACTGAATGTGACCTTCAAACAGGACGTCTCACAATTCAGTTGAGTGGTACTGCATTACACAGTACTTCACAGGCTGAACATACGATTTTAAATGAGATTATTGTAGAACAGGATTCGGACGGAATAACACTTTCCGATAATGGTAATAAACAGTTTTTCACTTTCAGGTTTATTGAAATAAATCAAAATCACGATGAATCAGGTTCTCAATAAAGCTGCGAGAAGGAATTGAAGTTAATGAAAAGAAAAACTAAAAATATTATTGTTGTTTTTGCTGTTTTAATTATCATAATCAGTGTAATGCTTACCTTAAATTCATTAAACAACAGAAATTTTGGTAATAAAATTGAAAATTATAACATTGATGTTTTTGTTCCTGATGGCCTTGCTGATAAATATAAAAATTTAAACCCATTGTCTTTGGAATCTTGGGAAATTTATGAATACAAACTTGATAATGAAGAAATTAAAGTAATTGAAGAAGAATTGGATAATGGATATTGGTCAAAATTAAAAAAGGACGATAGTGAATATTTTCTTCGCGATTATTATTACCCATCTATATTAGATAAGGAATGGCAAAAAGATTTTCAGCTTTCTGATGAAGTGTATATTTCCTCTTATTCCGAATATCAGAAACCTTATCATTATAGCGAAACATCAGTATTTGATAATTTGTGTGTATTTGTGTATGATAAAGAATCCTCAATGTATTATGGAATCTACGTTTACTTAGGCCGTTAATTTAATACACTATTTTTAACACATTCATAAAGTTCCCCGTTGTAGCAACACACTTGCCACAACGGGGATTTTTATATCCACAGCATAAACTTATCTCTGTCTATCATAAAGTTTACCGCAATTATAGAAGCTCTCTCAGCTTATCAAGGAAAGCCTCTTCACCGAAGGTGTTAATCTTAAAGAACATAGCCTGACTTCCTCCGGTTGTTATAGCAGACAAGTGAATAGCATCATTTCCGTTCTGAAAAAGAGTAACACTCAAACTGACACGGTTGCCGCCTGAATAGCTGTAACGCTCAAAAACACGAACACTGCAGCGTGCATCTCCACTATAAAAATCACTTGATTCTTCAAGAGAAGCAGACATACTGCCGTTGAGTATTCCTTGCTCAATTTTATTAAGCAACTGATTAAAATTACCGTTAAGGGTCTGTTCTAACTTTGCCATAATGTTCCTCCTTTTAATTTACAATAATCAGTAAGTTTTATATTAATTCAACTTCTATATCTTCCATCAGTTTTTCACGGAACACTATCTTCCATTCAATATCATTTGCGTGTTCAAACCGCAAAGCAGACAAAGCTCTGTGTTGTTCTGAATTTTGTCCACCCGAAACAAAAACTGCTGTCGGACCGTCTGCGCCGCCGATAATTGCAATAGAACAAGCATCATAATTTGCTTGCGGCTCAAACTGATTGCGTGGTTTTCGTTTAGGCTGTTCATTCTGAAGGCAATCCCGAACTTGGAAGTTTCTTCCCGGCAGTTCAGGTTCCAATGTGTAAGTCATTGCAGTATGAAGTGTCGGGAATTCATATTCTTCGTGCTGAAATCCTTGGCGTGGGAACTCTTGTTTTTCATAAGCGAGAACCGTCAATTTGTGTTCAGCATCGGAAATAGGATGAACAAAAGAAATTACATCACCGACAGAAGGATTTTTGAAATGAACACCTTGAATTGTAACGGGATCTCGTTCTAACTTTAAGCTGATAGATTTGATTTCGGGCTTTCTTTTCGATGACCAAGGAAATGACCAACGATGAAAAGACCAAACCTTTGTTTCATCCAAGCCGTAATGTCTGATTATCTC
>JAFYVE010000022.1 GCA_017549285.1 Clostridia bacterium | reverse complement strand
TCCCTTCCTGCGCTTTTTAAGGAAAAAGAGTTTCGCACTCTGCGGAGTGCGACAAAGGGCTTTGCCCTTTTGAATCCCACGAGCTTTTGTAAAAGCTCGACCAAAACTTTTATATTTTTTTATCCCGACAAATTCTGATTTTAAGAGGAATTATTATGTTAAAACAGTATCTCGAAATCGGGCAGATTGTATCAACTCACGGAATCAAAGGTGAAGTACGTGTGAATCCGTGGTGCGACACTCCCGAATTTATGAAAAAATTCAAGACGTTATATTTTGATGCAAACGGCAATAAGGCTGTGAAAATTACTGCCTGCCGTCCTCACGGTAATGTTGTAATCATTAAACTTGACGGTGTTGACACTGTTGAAGAAGCACAGAAGCTCCGTAATAAAACATTATATATGAACAGAGCCGATGCAAAGCTTCAGAAAGGTGACTGGTTTATTCAGGACCTTATCGGATGCACCGTTTACGATGCTGATGACAACTCAAAAACATACGGTACACTTACCGATGTTGCCGAAACGGGTGCAAATGACATCTGGTTTATTGATAGAGGCGGCAAGGAATACATAATCCCTGCTATAAAAGATGTTGTAATAAATGTTGACGTTGAAAATGAAAATGTTTTCATAAGACCTCTCAGAGGTATTTTTGACGAAGAAGTAAACGGTGACAAAGATGAGGATTGATATACTCACACTCTTCCCCGAAATGTGCGAAAGAGTTTATTCTGAAAGCATCATAGGAAGGTCAATTGCAAAGGGACTTCTTGAAATAAAGTCACATAACATACGTGATTTTGCTGCAAACAAGCATCACAATGTTGATGACACTCCTTACGGCGGCGGGATGGGTATGCTTATGATGGCTCAGCCCATTTATGATTGCTACATGCACGTGTGTGAAGAGACAGGTGCAAAGCCTTATCTTATATATATGTCCCCTCAGGGCAAAGTTCTGACACAGGAAAAAGTGAAGGAACTTGCAAAAATGGACAACATCGCAATTCTGTGCGGACACTATGAAGGTGTTGACGAAAGAGTCATTGAAGCTATTGTTGACGAAGAAATCTCAATCGGTGACTATGTTCTTACGGGCGGAGAACTTCCCGCACTTGTTCTTTCTGATTCCGTTGCAAGAATGCTCCCCGGTGTGCTTGCAAACGATGAAGCAATGGAAAAAGAAAGCCATTATTCAGGGCTTCTTGAATATCCGCAGTACACAAAACCTGCTGTATGGAATGATATGCCCGTACCCGATGTTCTTCTTTCAGGGCATCACGCAAACATTGAAAAATGGCGTAACGAACAATCGGTAAAACGCACAAAAGAAAGACGTCCTGATCTGCTTAAAAAGTAGTTAATTTGTCACTTTTTGCCATTTATGAATTTTATTTGCAATTTACAACAGTTTATTTTAGTCTGTTTCCATAAATCAGAGATAAAATCCTTGTCAATTTGCACAAAGTTTCAAAGGTTAATTTTCAAAGGTTTATTACACTAACCGAAGTTTTGATTTTGGGCAAAATAGTATGTTTTAACTCATTGACGAAATTAAACTTTGTGGTATAATATGTATTGTGAAAATTAAAATTTATTGATAGGGAGTAATCGCCTTATGTGTGTTAAAGATGTCGTTGTAGAGAATCAGGTTGGACTTCACGCACGTCCCGCTACATTCTTCATTCAGAAAGCTAACGAATTCAAATCCTCTATCTGGGTAGAAAAAGAAGAGCGCAGAGCTAACGCAAAGAGCCTTTTAGGTGTTCTTTCACTTGGCATTATGGGCGGCACTCAGATAAGAATTATTGCAGGTGGCACAGACGAACAGGAAGCTGTTGATGCTCTTGCAAAGCTTGTTGAATCCGGTTTTGCTGAATAATAACAAGACAAAACTAACGGTGTACCGGAAGGTATGCCGTTTTTTAACTTTTTTGACAAAAAGAATAAATAATAAATAATAAAATCGGAAGCCCTGCGGGCTTTGATTATATAAGAACCTGACTTCGTCAGAACCTTGTTATTCGCTTTGCTCATAATAAATGGGGGTTAAGGGGCTTGCCCCTTCCAACATTATTCTTTATTCATTATTCTTTATTCATTATTATTTATTCTTTCAAGAATTTATCGAAAGGAGGTTATTCCCGTGAACGAAAAACTCAAGACCTTACGTGCCAAAGCCATGCGTCTTCCCCTTGAACCGGGCGTATATATAATGAAAGATAAAAACAATAAAATTATATATATAGGCAAGGCAAAGAAGCTCAAAAACAGAGTAAGTCAGTATTTCGGCTCACAGAACAACCATCCGATAAAAGTCCGAAAAATGGTTGAGAATGTTGATGACTTTGATTTTATCATTGTAAAGAGTGAGTTTGAAGCACTTGTACTTGAATGCAGTCTTATAAAACAGCACACTCCGAAATACAACATTCTTTTAAAGGATGACAAAGGTTATCATTATATAAAAATAGCAGGTAAGGACTGGAAAAACCTCTCAAGCGAAAAGCAGAAGCTCGATGACGGTGCAAAGTATCTCGGACCTTATACAAGCTCCGACTGTGTTTCAAAATCCGTTTCTGAAGCTCAGAAGATATTCAGACTCCCCACCTGCGGAAAATTCTTTCCCGATGACATAAACAGAAAAGGCAGACCTTGCCTTAATTTTCATATAAAGCTGTGCAACGCTCCGTGTGTGGGCAAAGTCAGCCGTGAAGAGCACAACAGAGCTGTTGACAATGCCGTAAAATTCATTACGGGAGGCAACGATGCACTTATCCGTGAACTGAAAAAGCAGATGGAAGCAGCCGCAGAAAACCTCGAATTTGAAAAAGCGGCATCACTCAGAGATTCAATTCAGGCTATTGAAAAAACTGCGGCAAAGCAGACCGTTGTTTCAATGAAAACAAAAGAACAAGACGTTTTTGCAGTCTGCGAATCACTCGGAAAAGTATGTCTGTCCGTTCTCCGTTTTTCAGAAGGCAGACTTTATGACAGTGAATACTTTTTCACGAATGCAATTGATGAACTGCCTTCAATCAGAGAAAAGCTGATTGCCGATTATTACTCAATGCGTAACAATATCCCCTCAAATATTGCCGTTGACGGTGAAGTTGAAGGGCTTAATGCACTCGTTCAGATGCTCACTGAGAAAAAAGGCAGAAATGTACGAATATATATTCCCGAAAAAGGCGAAAATGCATCTCTTATGAAGATGTGTTCCGACAATGCTGCCGAAAAACTCGCTCAGCACATCGGCAGAAGCGGGAAAACAGTTGCCGCACTCGATGAGCTCGCTTCCCTCTTAGGTCTTGATGCTCCTCCCGAATACATTGAATCATACGATATTTCTCATACTGACGGTGCCGACAATGTGGCTGGTATGATTGTTTTCAGAGGCGGAAAACCCCTTAAAAGTGCATACAGACGCTTTGAAATAAAAGGTTTTTCGGGTCAGGACGACTATCGTTCAATGACTGAAGTGCTCACAAGACGTTTCAATGAATACGAAAAAACAAAACACGAAAATCTTCAGGAAGGCTTCGGCAGAAAGCCCGACCTTATTCTCCTTGACGGCGGTATCGGTCAGGTCAATGCGGTAAAGCCCGTTTTAGAAGCTTTCGGTCTTACCGATATTCCTCTTTTCGGTATGGTAAAAGACAACAAGCACCGCACAAGGGCAATTGCTTACGGCGGCGGTGAAATCGCAATAAATGACAAGAGAAGAGCCTTCACGCTCGTTTCGGATATTCAGGAAGAAGTTCACAGATTCTCTGTTGAATATCACCGTCAGAAGCAGAAAAAGACTCTCACTGCGATGACCCTCACCGAAATTGAAGGTGTGGGAAATGTGAGGGCAAAAAATATTCTGAAACACTTCAGAACACTTTCAGCCGTAAGAAAAGCAACGATTGATGAGCTCTGTCAGGTTGACGGCTTAAACGAAGCAACGGCAAGAAATATCTATAACCACTATCACAGGAATGAAAACGATGATTAAAGCAATAATTTTTGACCTTGACGGTACACTCCTTGACACTCTTCACGACCTTGCAGACAGCGTGAATCACGTACTGACGTGTCACGATATGAAAAACAGAACGGTTGATGAAATACGTTCTTTTATAGGCAACGGTGTACCTACGCTCATAGCAAGAAGTGTTCCCGCAGGAACAGATAAGGAAATAACAGCTGAATGTGTGCGTGAAATGGCGGAATACTATAAAGACCACGCTGACATAAAAACAAAGCCTTATGACGGAATAAACGAGCTTATCACAACTCTGAACATCAGAGGCATAAAAACAGCCGTTGTGACAAACAAGGTTGAAAATGCGGCTCAGATACTATGCAGAAACAAATTCGGTGACGTTTTTGACTGTGTTATAGGTGACAACGGAAAGGACAGGCTCAAACCTCATCCCGACAATGTTTTCAGGGCAATTGATACACTCGGCTGTGAAAAAAATGAAGTGCTTTATGTGGGCGATTCCGATGTTGATATGATAACGGCTGAAAATGCAGGGCTTGAAAGTATCGGCGTAACATGGGGCTTCCGTGACGAAGAAACACTTAAGAATGCAGGGGCACATCACATCGTGAACAAGCCTTGTGAAATTCTGAATATTTTATAAATTTCAAATTTACTATTGACAAAAACCATTAAAAAATGCCATAATATGAGAAGGTATAGGAGATTATTATGAGAGTTATTACCGGAACAGCAAAAGGAAGACGACTTATCACTCTTGAGGGTGAAGACATACGTCCCACCGCAGCAAAGGTGAAGGGCGCCATTTTCAATTCAATCCAGTTTGACATTGAAAACAGAAAGGTGCTTGACCTTTTTGCAGGCTCGGGTCAGCTCGGAATTGAAGCTCTCAGCAGAGGTGCCTCAAAAGCTTACTTTGTTGACCTCAGCCGTGATTCAATAAAAGTTGTAACCGAAAATCTTGAACATTGTAAGCTCAAAGACAATGCAAATGTTTTTAACGGCGACAGTCTTTCTTTCCTTAAAACAACAAGAGAAAAGTTTGATATCGTATTTATCGATCCCCCATATAAAAAACAGCTTGCCGAAAAAGCCCTCTCACTTGTTCTCAATGTCCTCAATGACGGCGGAATAATTGTCTGTGAAACAGACATCAAAGAAGAGTTACCCGAAGCTGTGGGCAACTACACAGTCGCAAAACAGGACACTTACTCCAAAACAAAGCTCACAATCTACCGTTACAACGGTGACGATGAGTGAAAGGTTGAATCCATATGAGCAGAATTGCCGTTTATCCCGGCAGCTTTGACCCTGTCACAAACGGACACCTTGACATTATAAAACGTGCTGCCAAAATGTTTGATAAGGTCATCGTGCTTGTTTCATATAATGCTAAAAAACACGGTGGCACATTCACGCCTCCCGAAAGAGTTGAATTCATAAGAAGATGCATAAACATCAAGAATGTTACAGTTGACTCTTATCAGGGACTTCTTGCCGACTATGTAAAAATATCGGGCGCATCTGCAATTGTAAAAGGCTTACGTGCTGTTTCTGACTTTGAAGTTGAATTCCAGCAGGCTCTTATCAACAGACGCTTAGCACCTGAAGTTGACACCGTTTTCCTTGTTTCAAGCCTCGAAAACATGTACTTAAGCTCCAGCGCAGTAAAAGAAATCTGTTCTCTCGGCGGCGAAATAAATGATTTCGTCCCGTCCGAAATTGCAGACGATATAATAAAAAAAATATCCAAAAAACAGAATCAATAAATCCCAAAACGGAGGAATACAAACATGAATTACGAAGAGATTATTGAGAAAATTGAAGACATACTTGAAGAAGGCAAACCTTCATTCGGCGGTGGCGGAAAAATAAAGATTGACGGTGACGCTATCTATGATTGTCTCAAGGAACTGAGCTCTTCAATCCCCACAGAAATCATTCAGGCAAGAAAAATTGTTGCAGAAAGAAGAGAAATTCTTCAGGCTGCTCAGGAAACAGCAGGCAAAATCGTCAGCGATGCTCAGGCTAAGGCTGAAGCTATGACTCAGGAACACGAAATCACAAAGGCTGCTAAAGATGCAGCTATCAAGATTCTCAACGAATCAAAAGAAGAATCAGAAGCAATTATGGCTCAGGCTAATGCTGATGCTCAGGAAAGAGAAGAAAGCGCAAAGAGATGGGCTTACGAAATGCGTACATCTGCAAGCGAATTCGCAAAGAGCATTATGGGTGAATGTGACGAATACCTCACAAGAGATATCGAACATTACACAAGAAGCCAGGAAAATGTACGTCTTGCTCTTTCAAGACTTCAGAACGTTTCTATCAAAAGACCTGACGACGAAGACTAATTCAGTAATTTAATTTAAACACCTTGCATATTTATTAAAAGAATAATGCGAGGTGTTTTTATGTTTTTATTATCACTCAAATCATTAAAAGGGAAATTCATTTTACTTATGGCTGTGGTGATTGCCGCAATAATCGTATGTGCCGTTCTCTCCGACAAAGAGCCTTCATCTGACGAACCTGTTACGGATGTGAATGCAATTGATTATTCTGCTTCAACTCAGACCGAACAGCTTGAATTCATAGCCCAGCTCGGATACACAGTAAACACAGAGCCTGATAGTGTAGAGGAAGTTATAATTCCTGAGGAATTTGACGATCTTTATACGCAGTATAACGAAATGCAGAAACAGGCAGACCTTGATTTATCACGTTACAAGGGCTGTAATGCAAAAAAATGGACTTATACGGTAACAGACTACCCCGGCTATGAAAACAGAGATTGCATAAAAATCAATCTTCTTGTTTACAGCGGAAGAATCATCGGCGGTGACATCTGTTCGGTTGAGCTTGACGGTTTTATGAATCCCCTTGTATAAAGGATACACGATGTCAAAAGAAAGACTTGATAAACTTATTTCATCACAGAGTATGATGACACGTTCTGAGGCTTCAAAGCTTATCCGTTCGGGTAACGTAAAAGTCAACGGTGAAGTAATTAAAAACACTTCTGCAAAAGCCGATACGGAAAGTGACACCATCGAAGTATGCGGTGAAATTCTCAATTATAAAAAGCATATATACATTATGCTCAATAAACCGGCGGGGATTGTAAGCGCAAGCCGTGACAACAATGAAAAAACGGTTGTTGACCTTGTGCCTGAAAGTTTAAAAAGACCCGGTCTTTTCCCGGCAGGCAGACTTGACAAGGACACAACGGGTTTTGTTCTCATAACAGATGACGGTGAATTTGCACACGACATTCTTTCACCGAAACATCACATTGACAAAACATATCTCGCATCAACGGATGTGCTCATTGATGAAAAATATCTTGATTCAATGAGAAACGGTATGATTCTCGGTGATGAACAGCTTCTTGAAGCAGAAATTGACCTTATTGAAAATGAAGACTCCCCTGTTTATAAGATAATTCTCAGAGAAGGAAAATATCATCAGATAAAGCGTATGATAGGCTCAACAAATGCAGTCCTGACTTCATTAAGACGTATCAGAATGGGTAATCTTGACCTTGACGAATCACTTGCATCGGGTGAATGCAGGGAGATTACAGAGGATGAAATGAAGTTGATAAAATAATAATTTATCGAGGTCTTCAGATAAACATTTCGTAATAAAAACACTCTTTGTAGGGACCGATGCCTACATCGGTCCGATTGCGGAGTGTAACGGAGCAATAACGATTGAAAATCGTTCAATTACAATAAACCAAATAAATTAATTTGTTTTGTTAACGGAAATCAGAGATTTCCGATTTGTCTTCG
>JAFYVE010000004.1 GCA_017549285.1 Clostridia bacterium | reverse complement strand
TTACTATTGTTACCCTGAGTGGGCTTTTCGGGAGCCTTTGTAGGAGGCTCATAATCGGGAGGAGGAGTATAAGGATCAATCTTAAGAATTTTTGCAACATCTTTAAGATCTTTATTTACACCGTATGCAGCTTCGGGAATAAGGTCAACCGCAGCAATCTGACCGTATGTTGAAAGATGTGCACCGTCAGTTGTCATATGATCCCTGAACTTTGCATTGTCATTCGGGTCACGTAATTTATCGAAGTTGACATAGCCGTCAAAATAACCTTTTGTTACAGCAGTATTTCTTACCCAGCTGTTGATTTCCTGAAGAACATCTTCGCCTTCCTGTCTCCATTCAAGGTCCTTACTGCCCATAAATGCTCGTTCGTAGCCTTTATAAGGTGTTCGTGTGCAAAGATACAGTTTTACACCGTCGGGAGCCTGTTTTGAAAGGCTGATATATCCGTTTACAATTTCTGAAGATGTCATCATCGGGAGTTTACCTTCCGTACTCTTCAGCATAGGATGAAGAACATCGTTGACACCGATTTTTACGATGACATATTTTACACCGGCAACATCAAAAGCATCTCTCTGAGCTCTTTCAAGAAGAGAAACACCGTAAACCTTACCGATAAGACCGTGACCTTTACGAAGAAGGGCATTACCGATGATACCTGACATTACGACACCAACATTATGTATGCCGTTTTCGTGAAGCTTCTTTGCAAGATAAAGATATATATCATTTGTAACGGTTGAGTCACCGAGAAAAACCACGCTGTATGCAGAAGGATTATATACATCGGCTCTTGTAAGGAAAGGAATTGTGCTGTATGTAATTGTGCCTGAAGTGAAGTCAAGTCTTGATGCGGCACCCGTGAGGTCTGCTTTATGTGTTCTGTTGCCGAGTGAAGATGCCATATATGTCTTTGCACCGTAAAGGCCGTGAGTATAAATAGTTGTCATTCTCTTGAAATGCATACTTACGCTGAGCTTTTCAAGTGCTGTAACGGTAATTCCTACAGGATCTGAATAAATTTCACTGCCTGCTGCAATTGTAACAGACTTCTGACCGCCGTTGAATGTTACCTGAGTAAGAGTTGATGTATCAATCACATCATCGCTTCCACCTGTTTTTGCAACAGTTGCTTCATTGATTGTGATTGACTTCTTACCGAAAAGATTTGAAAACTTGAGTCTTAGCTGTGTACCGCCTACTGTGGGGGTAAATGTTGTTCTGATTGTTGAATCAACGGGAATTGAGTCCTGAAGATGCAGACCTGAATCAAGGTCGTCACCGAGAACAACACCGCTTTCGATTGCAGGAGTACCCCAGGCACCTACCCAATCTTCATTATCTACGGCTGATGCTGTGAAACTGACAGGTATACAGCTCAGAAGCATAATAACAGTCAATAAAAGGCACAGAATTTTTGAAATCCTTTTCATTTTATATATGACCTCTTTCTATTATATAGCAATACTATTATACAGTATATGATACCATCTGAACATCATTTAGTCAAGTGGAAATTGTGACAATTTTTATATAACATTTAATAAGATGTGAACAGAATATTGCAAAAACAAGACGACGTATCCGGAGATACATCGTCCTGATTATTGCATTTAATTAATATACTTTTCTTGCTGTGTAGCCTGTGTGAAGGATTTCGTGAGCCTTATGGCTGTTGGGTTCGCCGAAGAATTCAGCATAAACAGCCTTCACATCGGGATTGAGATGTGACTTTCTGAGAGGAAGGTTCTTGTCATCTTCATAAAGACCTGCAGCACGGAGAGCTCTTACATCGTAGTTGTTGATAACTGATGCGGGCTGGATGGGCTGACCGCCGCCGTTTACACAGCCACCGGGACAAGCCATAACTTCGATAAAGTCATAAGTCTTTTCGCCTGCCTTGATCATATCAAGGAGCTTACCTGCATTAGCAGTACCGGAAACAACTGCAACCTTGATTTCGTTGCCTGCGATTGTGTAAGTTGCTTCCTTGATGCCTTCTGTACCACGTACATCATTGAATTCAAGCTTTTCAAGTTCTTCGCCTGTAAGTGTTTCGTAAGCTGTACGGAGAGCAGCTTCCATAACACCGCCTGTAGCACCGAAGATTGTACCTGCACCTGAACCGAGACCGAAGGGAGCGTCGAATTCACCGTCGGGAAGCATATTGAACATAATGCCTGCCTTCTTGATCATTCTTGCAAGTTCACGTACTGTAACAACTGCATCGATATCTGCAAGACCTTCTACAGCTGTGTGATCCATTCTTTCAGCCTCGAACTTCTTAGCTGTACAGGGCATTACGCTGACAACAAAGATATTCTTGGGGTCGATGCCTTCCTTCTGTGCATAGTATGTCTTTGCAACAGAACCGAACATACCCTGAGGTGACTTACATGATGAAAGATTGGGAATCATTTCGGGATAGTAGTGTTCGCAGTACTTGATCCATCCGGGTGAACATGATGTGATAAGAGGAAGATTTTCCTTCTTTGTATATCTGCCGAGGAACTCTGTTGCTTCTTCCATAATTGTAAGGTCAGCAGCAAAGTTTGTGTCAAATACCTTGTCTACGCCGAGAGCACGGATAGCTGAAACCATCTTGCCTGTTACAACAGTACCGATGGGGTAACCGAACTCTTCACCGAGACCTACTCTTACTGCAGGAGCAGTCTGAACAAGAACAACCTTTTCGGGGTCATTGATTGCATCGAATACCTTCTGAGTATCATCTCTTTCTGCAAGAGCGCCTGTGGGACAAGCTGTGATACACTGACCGCAGGAGATACAAGCAACATCGCCGAGGTCGTATTCGAATGCACAACCGATGCTTGTGTCAAAGCCTCTGTTGTTTGCACCGATAACTGCAACGCCCTGATTCTTTTCACATACAGCTACGCAACGACGGCAAAGGATACACTTTTCATTGTCACGTGTCATATGTGATGCAGAAGCGTCAATTGTATATTCGTTTGTAACACCTGCAAAAGCAGAAGTGTCTTCAATACCGTAATCTGCGCAAAGCTGCTGAAGTTCGCAGTTTCCGCTTCTTACACAAGAGAGACATTCTTTCTTATGATCTGAAAGGATAAGCTTGAGAGTTGTCTTTCTTGCTTCAATAACCTTGGGAGTATTTGTGAAAATCTCCATACCCTCGTTAACGGGGAATACGCAAGCTGCAACAAGGCTTCTTGCGCCCTTTACCTCAACAACACAGATACGGCAAGCGCCGATAGCGTTGATTTCCTTGAGGTAGCAGAGTGTGGGAATATTTATACCTGCAATTCGTGCAGCTTCAAGAATTGTGCTGCCGGCAGGAACGGTATATTCTTTACCGTTGATTTTTACATTAACATCAGCCATTTTATCCGTTCCTCCTTATTTCTTTACGATTGCGCCGAACTTACATTTTTCGATACAAGCACCGCACTTGATACACTTAGCAGGATCAATAACGTGAGGATTCTTGACAGAACCTGAGATTGCACCGACGGGACATACTCTTGAACAAGCTGTACAGCCCTTACATTTATCTTCGATGATGCTGATTGTAAGAAGGTTCTTACAAACGCCTGCAGGACACTTCTTGTCAACTACGTGAGCAATGTATTCGTCCTTGAATCTCTGATATGTTGAAAGAACGGGGTTGGGAGCTGTCTGACCAAGACCGCAGAGAGAGTTCTCTTTGATGTAATGGCAGAGTTTTTCCATTTCATCAAGGTCTTCGAGAGTACCGTTGCCGTTTGTAATCTTTTCAAGGATTTCATAAAGTCTCTTTGTACCGATACGGCAGGGAGTACACTTACCGCATGATTCGTCAACTGTGAATTCAAGGAAGAACTTAGCGATATCAACCATACAGTCTGTTTCGTCCATAACGATAAGACCGCCTGAACCCATCATTGCACCCTGTGCAACAAGGTTGTCGTAGTCGATTTCGATATCAAGCATTGATGCAGGGATACAACCGCCTGAGGGGCCGCCTGTCTGAGCTGCCTTGAATTTCTTGCCGCCGGGAACGCCGCCGCCGATAACTTCAACGATTTCACGGAGAGTTGTACCCATAGGAACTTCAACAAGACCTGTGTTTGTGATTTTACCGCCGAGAGCAAAAACTTTTGTACCCTTTGATTTTTCTGTACCCATTGTGTTGAAGAATTCAGCACCCTTGAGGATAATCTGGGGAACATTAGCAAATGTTTCAACGTTATTTTCTGTTGTGGGCTTGCCGAAAAGACCCTTTACTGCGGGATAGGGAGGACGGGGACGGGGCTCACCACGGTTACCTTCGATTGATGTCATAAGAGCTGTTTCTTCACCGCATACGAATGCACCTGCACCGAGACGGATAAAGAGGTCGAAGTCGAAACCTGAGCCGAAGATGTCCTTACCGAGAAGACCGTATTCTCTTGCATCGTCAATAGCCTTCTGAAGACGTGCAACAGCGATGGGATACTCAGCACGAACATAAACGTAACCTTCTGAAGCACCTGTTGCGTAACCGCAGATTGCCATAGCTTCAACAAGACAATGGGGGTCACCTTCAAGAACTGAACGGTCCATAAATGCGCCGGGGTCACCTTCGTCAGCATTACATACTACATATTTCTGGCCCTTGGGCTGTGCTGCTGTGAAGCTCCACTTGAGACCTGTGGGGAATCCGCCGCCGCCTCTGCCGCGAAGACCTGAATCTTTGATTGTCTGGATAACTTCTTCGGGAGTCATCTCAGTAAGAGCCTTACCGAGAGCTGCATAACCGTCCATAGCGATATACTCATCGATATTTTCGGGGTTGATAACACCGCAGTTACGAAGAGCAACACGCTTCTGTGACTTATAGAATGTTGTGTCGCTGAGAGAAACGTGCATAGCTTCCTCTTTGACACTTTCATCAACATCTGAGTAAACAAGACGATCTACAGTTCTGCCCTTGAGAAGATGTTCAGTAACGATTTCTGCAACGTCATCCTTCTGAACTCTTGAGTAGAATGTGCCGTCGGGATATACGATAACAACAGGACCTAATGCACAAAGACCGAAACAGCCTGTCTGAACAACTTTGACTTCTTCTGAGAGACCGTTTTCTGCAAGACGGTTTTCGAATTCTTCGATAAGTGTCTTACTGCCCGATGATGTACAGCCTGTACCGCCGCATATCAGAATCTGGGAACGAATCATATTTTTTACCTCCAACTTGTATTAACAATGAAAATATTATACGTTTGAAATAGTATATTCGTCGATAACTTTGCCAGCCTTGAGGTGCTTTTCAACAACTTCCTTTGCCTTTTCGGGAGTCATCTTGACGTATGTTATCTTTTCTTTGCCTGCCTCGTAAACTTCAACAACGGGCTCATACTGACAGATACCGATACAGCCTGTCTGTGTAACCATAACGTTGCCTGCAAGTCCCTGAGCGCCTACCTCCTCAACGAATGCGTTAAGAACGGGTCTTGCGCCTGCTGCGATACCGCAAGTAGCCATACCTACAACTACTCTTGTTTCGCTGCTGCCTTCACGAAGGACAACTTTGTTCTGCATCTTTTCTTTGATTGCAGCAAGTTCAGCCAATGATTTCATACTCTATCTAATCCTTTCATATAAATTACATATTTTATAATTAACAATTTACAATGTACAATTTACAATCAAAAGACAAAGTCTTTTCCGAAATTATTCATTACTCATTGCTCATTATTCATTATTATCAGAAGCGTAAGCTTCTTCAAGATAGCCTTTTATCCAGAGGATGACCTCAAGATTATCGAGAGGGACATCGCCGAGGACTTCTTTAAGCTCCTGAGTGTCGAGTGACACCTCATTGCCGGGCATTGTGTGAGTGAAAATCCATCTTATATCGGGACTGCCCTGAATAAGTGTTGTAACACTTGAAACAATGTCGCCCAGCGGAGTGAAGTCGATGCTGTTTTTAAAGAAAACAGCTGTCGTCACCGTGCCGTGGTCTTCGGGATAATCACTTTCGTGCTTTGATTCAATACTGAAACTTCCGCCTGTCTGTTCAGCCGCAAGTTTCAGAAACGGAATTCCCATTCCGACCTTACGGGTTGTCCGTGTGGTGCTGAAAGGATCCGTTACGGTTTTGAGAAAATCGGGTTTCATTCCGCAGCCGTTGTCACTGATTTTCATAGTAAAAGTGTCGTCAGTTTCGGTAAGAGTCACATAAACTGTGTCGGCACCTGCTTTTACGGAATTTTTTGCTATATCAAGAATGTTCAGCGAAAGTTCCTTCATAGCTTAACCTCGTAAAATCTCAAAAAGTTTTTTTCTGACGAGAGCACTGCTGTAGGGCTCGTCATCTATTTCGAAATATTCCTTTTTCTCTTTTATATCCCACAGATAGTGAGCATCTGAGGACACAACCTTGAGGGTTTTTCTGAGATTGGGATATTTTTCGTTATATTCTTCAATTTTTTCACCCGAATGAAACTCTGCAGTTTTAAACTCCATATAGTCATAATCGGGGAAAGTACCCAACATTGAAATTATTCCGTTTGCATCTCTGTCAACGTGGGCAGGATAGCAGATTCCGCCGTGCTCTGTCACGATTTCGTACACGGTATCAATCATAATATCCGTTGCGTTTGAGAGAAGATGTTCTTCCTCACCGATTACCTCGTCGTTTTCATCCATAATCTGCTGAAAACCGAAGATGTCGGTACGGTTGGGAATAAGCATTCTGTGTGACTGAATGAATTCATCAAATGCCATCGCCGTTTCAAGCTCCTCGAACAGACAGACAACGTGAATATCTTCTGCAGTTGTCAGCTCCATACCTGCCACGGGGATTATGCCGTTTTTCTTTGCCGCTTTGAAGAATGCGGGACAGTTTTTGCAGGTATTGTGGTCCGTGAGTGCCATAATGTTCAGCCCGTTGAGGACTCCCATTCCGACAATATTGTTTGGCGTCATATCATCATCACCGCAGGGTGAAAGACAGGAATGGATATGAAGGTCGTAATAATACTTGTTCATATCTGCTCAGACACCTTGACAGCCGTTTCGTATGAGGGCAGTGATGAAGAAAGAATGTTTACTTCTTTCTGTTTTGCTGTTTCGATGATGTCACCGTCAACCGTGACACCTTCCGAAAGAATGATACAGGAAACATCAGCAAGAGTGGCAACTGCAAGAATGTTGATGTTGGACATAATCGTTATCCATGCATCGTCACCTTTTGCTCTGCCCATAACCCAGCTGAGAAGGTCGCCTGTATAACAACCTGTGACTTCCCTGTCACCGTCGGGAATAACAACAGCTGAAAAACCGCATTTTTGACACAATTCGTTAACTGTCATTTTCCGTTTCTCCTTTCGGGGAGCAATTCATAACACGGCAAAGACTTATATCAGCCTGACCTCTTACGATATCCTCTGCAAAAGCCTTGCAGGTGGGTGAACCACACGCACCGCAGTCAATTCCGGGGAGTGTTGCTCTTATATCCTGAATCTGTGCCATCATACGCATCGATTCGCTGAAACTCTTGCTCAGCCGTGTAACGGGTGTGTATTCAGGCAGTTCATAAGAGAGAATATCATCGGGAATAAAGTGCATATCCTTGGGAAGTCTGTTGACCGATACGGGAAGATATCTTCTGACAGAGTGAAGACGTGTTCTTGCTATGAACGGATTTTCAATAGTCATAACACCGCCGACACAACCGCCCGTACAGGCATTCAGCTCCACAAATTCAAGTTGAGGTATATTGCCGTTTTCTATGGCATCAAGCACCTTGTTGACATTTTCGATGCCGTCTGCCGCAAGATAATCATCATTGAGTATTGCCGAGGATTCACCGCCGCTGGATGCCCAGCCGACGCCTATCATACCTGTTTCGGATGCAATATCGGGAGAGTTATCCTTTTTCATGACTCCGATAAGTTTGAAATAGATATCCTTGAGAGAAACAACAACGTCGATTTCACTTTTGTAATCACCGAAGCCGTTTCTGATATAGCTTACCTTACCGGGGCAAGGAGAAATGAAAAACAGACCGATATCTTCATCATTCAATTCGGGATGTTCTTCTTTTGCCTTTTTTCTTGCCATTTTTGCGGCAATTTCAAGGGGAGGAAGAATGGGCATCAGATTATCTCTTAAATACGGATATCTGAGTGAAATAAGCCTTACAACAACGGGACAAGCCGAACTGATGACGGGCTTTTTGATTCCCTCGGTTTTAAGATAAAGACGTGTGTACTCCGTTACGTATTCAGCAGCCTTTGCAACCTCGAAAACATCGTCAAAGCCGATATCGAGAAGCCCCTGAAGAACGGTATCCACATCCTCGAGATTGTCAAACTGACCATAAAGAGAGGGCGCAGGAAGAGCAATCTTCCATTTGTAATCCTGATAATGCTCAAACTTTGAACACATCGCCTTCTTTGCGTTGTTGGGACAAACTCTTATACATTCACCGCAATCGATACATCTGTCTTCGTTTATGACAGCACGACCGTCACGGATTCTTATAGCTTCTGTGGGACAATGACGCAGACAGGTTGTGCAGCCTGTGCATTTCATCACATCAAGCTCAACCGAATGCTTGTACACCTTTGTCCACCTTCTTTTATAAATTTACTACCATTCTGATAGTAGTTCCTTCACCTACAACCGAGTCAATAATCATTTCATCGGTGTAGCGTTTCATATTCGGAAGACCCATACCTGCGCCGAAGCCCAGTGAACGAACCTGATCCGTTGCCGTTGAGTAACCCTCCTGCATAGCAAGGTTTACGTCTGCAATACCGGGACCTTTGTCCGCAAGGATAATTTCAATCTTATCTTCACTCACGATAACATCGGCTGTGCCGCCACCTGCGTGAATGACCATATTGATTTCACCCTCATACATCGCAATTGAAACCTGTCTGATGATTTCAGGAGAAATACCGAGTCGTCTGAGATTTTTTTTCACCTGAACTGATGCCTGACCTGCAGATGTGAAATCCTCACCGTCAACATCAAAATGAAAAGTCAATGATTCACTCATAATTTCCTGCCGTTTCCGACAAGTCCGTTCATATAAAGCTTTCCGCAAGCCTCATAAAGGCGCATGTCTGTTGCAAGGATTGCCATACCGCTTTCTGCGGCAAGGTCAATCATTTCCTGAGTCGGTTTTTTACCTCTTACAAATACGAGGCAGACCATATCCATCATTTCTGCTGTTCTTATAACCTGTGAATTCACAAGACCTGTAAGAAGTACAGCCTGATCTTTCACATAAGCCAGAACATCGCTCATCATGTCGCTTCCGCATGCTGAATGCACTTCAGCATCAAGTCTGTCTTCACCGCAGATAACCTGGGCTTCAAGCAGTTCTTTTATTGTTCCGATAGTCATAGAACCTTAACCTCTCAACGACTGTATAATATATAAATGTAATACAGAATTATTCGTATTTTGCAAGGATGCCGGGGATATCATCTGCAACGAGTCTGCCGTAAACATCTTCATTAACTGTAAGAACGGGAGCAAGACCGCAGGCACCGATACAACGGCAAGCTTCAAGTGAATATTTTCCGTCTTCTGTACATTCACCTGCTGAAATACCGAGACATTCTTCAAGCTTATCAAGAAGCTGCTGAGCACCCTTAACGTAGCAAGCTGTACCTAAGCATACAGAAATGTTGTACTTACCCTTGGGTGAAAGAGAAAACTGAGCATAGAATGTTGCAACACCGTAAACCTTTTCAAGGGGTACATTCATACCTTCAGCAATCATAACCTGAACTTCTCTGGGAAGGTAGCCGTAGATACCCTGAGCTTCCTGCATTACTGCCATAAGGTTGCTCTTGTCACCTGCATATTTTGCGATAACTTCCTTAAGCTGTGCTTCCTGTTCGGGAGTACCTGAAAAGGGCATTGTGCTGATTTTCTTTTTCATAGAAATTTATCCTCCAATCAACTATACCGGAGAAAATTTTTCATCCGGTCCGATTTTTTACACGTAGAGTTATTATAACATACAATTTAAAATAAATCTATAGTTTTCGAGCATTTTTACGCAAAAAACGATAAAATTTTAACAAGCAATTTTTAATATAAATTGTCTTTATTTACAAAAACAGAAAAATACAGTGAAAAATCAGAATTTATCGCTGAGCGATAAATTCTGAATGATATATTTTTCCTGCGGAAAATTATGATGTTATGCTACGCAAAATGATATATGACCTACGGTCAAATGATGCGTTTGCCTACGGCAAACATTTCGGAAGGGCTTCGCCCTTACCCATTTTATAATTCAAGCCGCAAAGCGGCTTCCGACATTTTTGCCAAAGGCAAAAACATCATTTTGTGAAACAAAAC
>JAFYVE010000021.1 GCA_017549285.1 Clostridia bacterium | reverse complement strand
ATTTGTCGGATAAGCTTAATCGCAGATGAAGTTTTAATATCGTTTAAAATTTATGTAAAACCTCTTGTTATAAAGCAGGATACAACTGCCGAAAACAAGAGGTTAGTTTTTTACAATTTTAAATTATGGGGTGCGTTTTTGCGTGTATCGGGAGAGCGCTTGAATGGCATTCAAGAGGTCAAGAGTTCGATCCTCTCCGTCTCCACCACGCACACCGAAAAGCCTTGAAACATAAGCGTTTCAAGGCTTTTAATTTTTTTTATAGGTGAGTTTGAATAAATCTGTGAATCAATATTGACAAAAAACGAATTATTATTGTAAAATTTATAAAATAAGAGGTGTTTTTATGGAAAAGCATATTTTTGTGATTATTGCAATATGTACTGTTTATTTTATTCTTGGTGGTCTTGCTACGACAAATATATTGCGTCTTACAGCAGGAAATAAATTGCCTGTAAGAAGTTCAAAGTGTTTTTGTGATTATTGTGGGACAAAGATTACTCCATTTCTTCAGTTGCCGGTTATATCTTATATAATCTGCAAAGGTAAATGCCGTAATTGTGGTGGGAAAATACCTGTTTATCCGTTATTGCTTGAGATCGCTATATTTATAGGAATGAGTCTTATATCATTTATATCGGATTTTTCTGCACTCGGCATATTTTTCAGCTTTCTGTATTATGAAACAGTTCGTCTCGGCTTTATAATAATCAAGGGTAAACGTGAATATAATTTCTGCAGGGAATATATTATTGCTGTCTTATCTATGTTTAAATACTTAATTTCAGTTGAATTTTTTGCATTTTTCATAAAATAACAGTTGTAATTTTGTATACATATTATTACAGAAAACGGAAGTTCCTCCTTGACTTTATAAACAGCAAGTGATATAGTATAATTTGTATAATAATATAACTTTTCGTCGAAATATGTTAGTATCGATGAAAATAAGTTAATGAAAAATTTGAAATTTAGGTGGTTGTTTTTTATGAAAATAAAACTTGCTATTCTTGAAAAAGATCAGAATTACCTGAACAGGATTGTTACTGTTTTCAGCACAAAGTATATTGATAAATTTCAGATTTATTCATTTACCAGTATGGAGATGGCATTTGAGTCTGTTGCATCAGAAAAAATAGATGTTCTTATTGCAAATGATTTGTTTGAAATTGATGTTGATAAACTTCCTGCACGTTGTTCATTTGCATATTTTGTTGACAGTCCCGATGTTGATACGGTAAATAATCAGAGAGCTATATGTAAATTCCAGAAAGCAGAACTGATATATAAAGAAATTCTCAGCCTTTATTCTGAAAATGCCGGCAGTCTTGCAGGTCTTAAATTAACTGATGATGAATGTAAAATAATTACATTTTCTTCTCCCTGTGGTGGTACCGGTACATCATCTCTTGCTGCAGCATGTGCTATTAATCTTGCATCCAAGGGAAAACGTACATTATATCTGCCGCTTGAAAATTTTGGTTCATCTGATGTGTTTTTCTCAGCAGAAGGCCAGTTTGATATGAGTGATGTTATTTTTGCTTTAAAGAGTAAAAAGGCAAATCTTGCTATGAAATTGGAAAGCTATGTCAAGCAGGATTACCGTGGTGTTTATTTCTTTGCTGCTGCAAAATTTGCACTTGATATGCTCGAACTTAAACACGATGAGAAAATGCAGTTGATTTCAAACCTTAAAATGACAGGTTCATATGACTACATTATTCTTGATATTGATTTTGCATTGGACAAGGAACATTTTGATTATTACACAAAATCACATAATGTTATAATGGTTTGTGACGGATCTGAAATTTCAGATTTGAAAGTTATGCGTGCATTTGCTGCATTGGAAACAATGGATCAGAATTCAGAAACACCCATCCTGAATCGTTTCTGTCTTGCGTATAACAAATTCAGTAATAAATCAGGTCATGCAGTTTCTGATAATGCACTGAAAAATATCGGTGGTGCACCTGTATATGCACAGGCAACTGTACAACAGATTATCGGTCAGCTTGCAACATCTGATATGTTTAATAATCTTGATTAAGAGGTGAAATGTTGTGAATGAAGAACTTGAACAACAGATAGTTTCTGAGGTAAAGCGATATATTCAGGATAATTTGCCTTTGAGTAAATTAAGTGATGAGGAATTACAGGATCAGGTTGAAGATATAGTTTCTCAGAAAATAAAAGGATTATATTGTCCTATTGAACAGAAAGTTTCTATTATTCAGCAGGTTTATTCTTCAATCCGAGGATTCGGACTTTTGGACAGTATAATTTTTGATGACACAATTACTGAAGTTATGATAAACGGCCCTGATAATATATTTATCGAACAGAATGGTCGTCTTTTTCAGTTGGATAAACATTTTGAAAGTCAGAGAAGACTTGAAGATATCATTCAGCGTATAGTAGGTCTTGCAGGTCGAGAAGTCAATCAGGCAAACCCGATATGTGATACCCGACTTCCGGACGGTTCCCGAGTTAACGTTGTTCTTCCTCCGATTGCTCTTTGCGGACCGACGGTTACAATCCGAAAGTTTTCAAAAACACCTATGACAATTGAACGTCTGATTAAATACGGTTCAATCACACAGGAAATTGCAGACAAACTTGAATTGCTTGTTAAAGCAAAGTATAATATTTTCATCTGTGGCGGTACAGGTTCAGGTAAAACAACATTCCTGAATGCATTGTCAAATTATATTCCTCATGATGAACGTGTTATTACAATAGAAGACTCTGCAGAACTTCAGATAGTTAATATCGACAACCTTGTAAGTCTTGAAACAAGAAATGCAAATGCTTCAGGTGTTGGTCAGATTACAATCAGAGATCTTATCAAATCTTCTCTTCGTATGCGTCCCGAAAGAATTATTGTCGGTGAGTGTCGTGGCGGCGAGGCTCTTGATATGCTTCAGGCTATGAATACCGGTCACGATGGTTCTTTGTCTACAGGTCATGCGAACTCAACTGAAGATATGCTTTCCCGTCTTGAAACAATGGTTCTTCAGGGTGCGGAAGGTCTTCCTCTTGAAGCTATCCGTCAGCAGATTGCTTCAGCTGTTGATATTATCATTCATCTTTCCAGACTCAGAGATAAATCAAGAAAAACTATGGAAATTTCTGAAGTTGTAGGTTATGAAAAGGGCAGAGTTATTCTTAATCCTTTATATAAATTTGAAGAAGATGAAAATTCTACATTAACCAAGGTGTCGGGTTCACTGAAAAGAACTGAAAATAAGATGGTAAATATCCATAAATTACAATTATCCGGTTTCAATATTGAAATTTGAGTTTCAGGTGGTGTTTTTTGTGAAAGAAAAAAAACAGAAAAAAGCAAAAGAAGTAGTGGTTGCTGAGCCTCAGTATTATGTAAATGCAATCAATATGCAGGTTCTGAACTATAAAGTTTACTATATGTCAAAAAAGGAAAAGTTGCTTTACAGTCTCCTTGCTTTCGCTATTGGTGCTGCAGTCGGTTTTCTTTTCTATGGTGGAATCGGTAAAGATGATCTTGGTCAGCCGACAACCATTACATATGTATTGAATGTGCTTATTCCTTGTGTTGTAGGAGTTATTGCTGCTAAATTGTTCCTTCCTATCAGAACAAAACAGATAATAAATAACCGCAGAAAACAGCTCAATTCTCAGTTTAGAGATATGCTTGACGGACTCAGTACTGCTATCGGTTCAGGTAAGAATGTTGTTGATTCATTTATTGCAGTAAATGATGACCTTAAGGTTCAGTATGCTGAAGGTACATTTATTCTCAATGAATTACAGGTTGTTCTTGCCGGTCTTGAAAATAATCTTGCAATTGAAGATATTCTTGCTGATTTCGGTAAGAGAAGCGGTATCAAAGATATTGAAAGCTTCGCAAGTGTGTTCCAGACATGTTATCGTAAAGGCGGTAATATCAAGGATGTTGTCCGTAACTCAACAACAATATTAGGCGATAAGATGGAAATAAGAGAGGAACTTGAAACTCTTGTTTCATCAAGCAAAATGGAACAGTATATTATGATTGTTATGCCTGTTATTCTTATTGCTATGATAAAAATGATGTCACCAGAATTTGCAAGTAATTTCGTGTCAGGTTCCGGTATTATTTCAACAACAATTGCTATTGTTATGTTCGTTATTGCTTATTTCGTAGGCAAGAAAATTCTTGATATCAGTATTTAAGGGGAGGGTACAGTAATGTTTATATCGGTTCTTGATATTGTAATAATGGCACTCGGTGTTATTTCATTGGCTGTATGGCTTCTGTTCTACGTTAAAGGTCTGAAATATGCCGATATGTTTGAACCTCTTGATGATAAAGATTTCCGTCTTAAGGAAATATACTTTGTAGGTTATGCCGTGATGGAAACATTAAAATATGAATATAAATCAAAATCAGACAGAAAACTCCGTCAGGAAACAGAAATTCTTTACGGTGAAAAGTATTCTGAATATTATGTCAGAGTTGTTCACGCTCAGAAAACAACAATGGCTATGACATTATTCGTTTTTGCATTTATATTCTATGGTCTTTCACAGGAAATTGCTGCATTATTCCTTCTTATCGGTTTTGCTGGTCTTGCATATTATTATTTTGGCCTTATTACAACTAAAATGATTGAAAAACGTTCAGCAGAAATGATGGGTGAGTTTTCTGAAGTAGTTTCTAAGCTTGCCCTTCTTACAAATGCCGGTATGATCCTTAAAGAAGCATGGGAACTGACTGCATATGACGGTGAATCTACATTATATAAAGAAATGCAGACTACTGTTGATGATATGAATAACGGTATGTCAGAACTTGATGCATATCATGCTTTCGGTAAGAGATGTATGGTTCCTGAAATTAAAAAATTTGCATCAACAATTGTTCAGGGTCTTACACGTGGTAACAGTGAACTTACAATTGCTCTTCAGAATCAGAGCAAAGAAGTATGGTCAACAAGACAGCATCAGGTAAAAACTGAGAGCGAAAAAGCAGGCACAAAGCTTATGGCTCCTATGATGCTGATGTTTGTCGGTATTCTTATTATGGTTCTTATTCCCATATTCACAAATATGGGGTCAGGAATATAACTTTTAAGAGGAGGTGAAAGTTGTGACAGAATTATATGCAAAGCTTATGACAATTTTTTATGTTACAGGTTTCAAAGTAAAAAACTTCTTTAAGGAAGAAAAAGGTGCTGTAGATATCGTAGCAGTTGTTGTTCTTATCGGTGTTGCTGTTCTTCTTGCTATCGTATTCAAAGATTCACTTGGTGATCTTATTGAGAGCCTGTTTGATACAATCAGCGGTAACAGTACCGGTGTTGTTAATGACAGACTGTAAAAATTGTTTTATAAGTAATCAGAATGCTCAAGCCGAGTCCTTTCTTGGCTTGAGCAATCCCGCAATTACAGGAAAGGAGAAAAAAACTATGAAAACCAATAAAAATGAACGCGGTGCTGTTACTATCGTAGAAGCAACATTTATTTTTCCTATAGTTTTTTTTATTCTTATTCTTTTAATATATTTAGGAAACGGATATTATCTTAAAGCAAGAATTGATAGTTATGTTACTCAGTATTCACTTATCGGTGCTTCCCAGTGTGCAGACCCTCTGCTAAATTCTGCATCAGGCGGAAGTCTTCCCACATCATCAAAAGGTGTTGATGTCAAGCCTTACAGATACATATTTACAGGCTATATGGGGGACATCGGCGCTAAAGTGACTACAAAAATTAATAAAGAACTCAAAAATACAGGTTTCTTTTCAAATATGACGGTAACATGTTCAACAACTGCTGATGCTGATACAAAACTGTTTTATTCTACATTTTATGTTGATGTTGAGTTTAAAATCAAAATTCCGATGAATATTTTCGGAATAAAACTTGATTTGCTTAAATTTAATTCCAGATCCGAAGTTCCTATAACCGATGTTGGTGAATTCATACGTAATGTTGATATGGCCGTCGACTTTGTTGAAGGTAATAAAGCTATTCAGGATGGTATGAATACCGTAAGTGAATTTTTCAATAAACTGCCGGGAGGTAAATCATAACTATGTATAAGAAACTTTGTGAAAACAGAGGTGCTGTTGCTGTTTTTCTTGTTATAGTGTTAGTACCTATGATTACCTGTGCAACCCTGTTTGTTGAAACAGCAAGAGTAAAACTTGCACAAGCACTTGTTGCTTCTGCAGGTGACCTTACACTCAATACATACATGACAGATTTTGACAGTGAACTGAATGATTATTACGGTATGCTCGCATCTGCTCAGGATATAGATGATGTAAACGCTGCGATTGATAAGTATTTTGAGGCTTGTCTTATTTCACAGGGTGTTGATTCATCATATATTAAAAATTACGTAAATTCCATATCAGGTATGTTTACCAATGGTGGTAATATTGCAGATTTTCTTAATATTACTGTTAATGAAGGTTCTTTTGATGTAACTCCGACTAAAAACGGTGCATTGAATAATGCTGCACTCATAAAAACTGAAATTGTTGATTTTATGAAGTACAGAAGTCCTATAAATGCAGCATCTTCTCTTCTTGATAGTCTTACTAATATTAAAAATGAAACAGAAACAATGGAAGAGCAGACAAAATGTGCGGAAGAACAGCAGGATTTCTATGAAACAGAAGAAAGCCTGATGAAAACTGCAAAAAAAGCATACGATCAGATTAAAGAATATGAAAAACTTAAGTTTACAAAAACTTATGTTACCAACTTTTTTGAAAATATAAAGACATATCCTACTGATTATAAGAATGTATATGTAAAATATGTTTATGACCTTGCAGGTCCTTCAAAACTTTCAAAATTTTCTACACAAACAATCACAGAACCGTATACTGAAGCATCGGTTCTTAAATATAATGAAAATAATCCTGCATCATGGGGAACAACAAAAGGTCTTGTAGATGATGTTTCAGAAGCAATTCAGGATTTTGTAAATAAACAAAAATCTCTTGATAATCTTGTTAATATAACTTTTAAGTATAAACAAGGAACTTATTCAACAAGATATTATCAGAACGTTATGGCTGAACTGAATAAGAATAATCAGTATCAGAATTATGTTTCTTCTGCAAATAATCTTACAAAAAAAATGGCTCAGCTTAAGAACGCATATGAAAATATGGAAGAGGTAACTAAGCGAGATATTGATTTGGCAGACAGAAGTAATGTAAATACATCCGGTAAAAAAACAATTGATGCCCATTATTCCGCTCTTTTAAGTCAGTATAACAGCCTGAAGGGAAATTTTACAAATTCTCAGGGTTCATATAAAGTTCTGAGTAATAGAATGAGCAATCTTTATTCCAGTATTTCAAATGGTAATACTGACATTCCCAGACCTCAGGATGGTACAGTTGGTAATATTGACAGAAGTAAAGCCAACACAATGATTGAAGGTATTTACAATGAAATCGATGCTTACCTTAAAAAAATAACAGAAGGAAAAAAACAAGTTGATGATGCTGTAAAAACTCTTAATAAACTTAAAGAGTTAATCGGTACATATAAAACTGATTATAATAACTGGAAAACTGCTGCAAATAATTCTGAATTGGTGTCTTCAAAAAATGAATTTGCCGCGCAGTCAAGAAGTGATATTGCTCAGAGAGAGCAAGATCCTGATGTAATGAAGAACCTTACTGTTGAGAATGTAAACACATTGATTAACAGACTCAACAATATAAAATCCGCTCTCGGCGAAATGGAAAAAGCCCTTAAAGATTATAAATTCAAAGGTAAAGCTATAAAAGATATAAAAAATCTTGATGGGTTCGGTTCAGTTGCAAATGTCAAAGATGTCGGCATTACGGTTGCTGAAATTAATAATTATATAAATTCCAATTATTCATTTACAAATGCAAACATTACACTTCAAATCACAAATAATAATAATCCCGCATTGGATGTTAATACACCTGCTGTTTATACATGGATGAAGAATAAACTTGATAATGCAGATGAATCCAAAATGAAGAAAAAAGATGCGGAATCTCAATATGATAGTCTGAAAGCGTCCAAAGACAAAAATATGGAAGATAAAAAAGATGATGTTGTAAATGAAACAAGTAAAAATGAAATTTCAAAATCAAAGAATCTTCCTTCAAAAAATGCAGCTAAAGAAAGTCTGAAAAGAGAAAAAACAAGTGAACTTTCAAAACTGACATCATTTATCGGTGATTTGTTCGGTGATCTCGGTAAAACTCTTTCGGGTGCTGCAACAACAGTCAGAGATAATCTTTACACAGTCGACTATATTATGAGTATGTTCAGTTATGATACATATGTCAGTGAAGGTCTTCTTGAAATGTGGAAAAACGATCATCCGAATGATTCACTTACATCTACTACCGATTTTAAATCTGCATATACTGAAAAGTGGAAAAAACCCGGACAGACAGATCATTTCCATAAATCTTTGACAAATCATATTATTGATACATCCACCTGTTATTCTTACGGTAATGAAGTTGAATACATCCTCTACGGCAAGACAAATACAGCAAACAAATCAGCAGCTTATGCAACAATTTATATGATCCGTCTTGCGCTTGATATGGGGCCTATATTTTCAAAGTTCTTTAATGACAGTGCTGTCAGAGGTTTAGCGACAGCAATTTCTGCTGCAACATCTGGTGTTATTCCCGTTCCTGTTATAAAATTTGCAATATGTCTTGGGCTTACTGCAATGGAAGCCGGAATGGATTTGTCATACATAAAAAAGGGTTTAGGTGTTCCGTTATTAAAATCAAAAGAGCAATTATTTACAACATTCAGTAAAGATGGTTCTATGAATTCAAATACAAATGATGATGCTCTTGGAGTAGGAGGTTTGTTCCTTCAATATAGTGATTATTTGCAGATTTTATTGTTTATGTCATTACTCAGTTCAGATAAAGCTGATGCAATTTATCTGCGAATTGCCGATGTTGTGCAAGTTAATATAGATCAGATAAATGGTGACAAAAGCTTTCTGATGTCAAAAGCACAAGTGTACTTTTCATTAAAAGCTGATATAACAGTCAAGCCATTGTTGTTCCCTGTTCCGCTTATTGATAATTATATGTCATCAACCGGAAGTGATAATAAATCTATAAAATCATCTAAAGGTTATAAAAACCTTGAAAAAGTAAAGTGGAATTCATTTACTTATTCTACAACACGAGGATATTAATAAAAAAGGAGATAATTATATGAAAAAATTTATAGCATTATTTGTTGCATTATTATTGACAGTTTCTTTATGTGCATGCGGTGATACATCAGATGAAACTACTGATGATGTACAGACAACAGTCTCAAATAATAATGCTGATGATTCTGCTGATGGTAATAAAGGCGGAATAAAAACAGAATCAAAAGATGAAGATTTTTATGCTGAAGATACTGATAAAGGTTATTATATAACTGATTATGTCGGTGATGCACAGATTATAAGAATCCCTGAAACTCTTAACGGAAAAACTGTTGAAGGTATTTCTTATTCAACATTCTTTAATGTTCAGATGGAAGAAGTATATTTTCCTTCAACAATTACTGAAATTGAAGCACGTACGTTTGAAAATCAGTTAGTATTAAAAAAAGTTGTATTAAATGAAGGAATAAAAACAATTGGTGATGATGCATTTATCAATTGTTACGAATTAACTGAAATCAATATTCCTTCAACTGTTGAAACTCTCGGAATCTGTTCATTCGCATGTTGTGAAAAACTTTCATCAATTGAACTTCCGGAAGGTTTAAAGTCAATCGGTCAATCATGTCTTGGAGACACAGCATTGATATCAGTTACAATTCCTGCATCCGTTGCATATTTAGGATTGCAGACAGTAAATAGTTCTGATAGTTTAAAAGATATGTATGTTCTTAATCCAAACGCGGAATTCGATCCTAGTGCTATAACAGAATGTCCGAATGTTGTGTTACATGGTGCAGCCGGTTCAACAGCAGAAACATATGCTCTTGAGAATGACATTCCTTTCGTTGCTGAATAATTAAAAGACACAAAAAAATGTTGCGGAGGCGATATTTTGAAAAGAAATGAGAATGGTGCCATAATTATTGAGGCTACAATTATATTGCCGTTCTTTATGTTTGCTATTATAACTGTGTTATCAATAGTAAATATATGTTTTGCTCAGGCAAAAATCGGTGTCGCAATTAACGAAACAGCAAAAGAACTTTCACAGTATTCGTATATTTACGGTCTTACAGGTTTGAATGATAAACAGGCCGGTTTATATGCAGAAGGAGAGAACGCAAGAGCCGGTATCGACCAGATGGCAGGCGGTGTAAGCACATTATTTTCTTCAGCAGCATCAATCGGCAATTCTGTTTCTTCATCTGCAAGTGATCCATCACAATACGGAGCGGCTTATGATAGTATCAAATCTGATATTGAAGCTGCTAAAGGTGGTTATTCCGATATTACAGGTGGTTTTGATTCTGTTGTATCAGATCCGACGAGCTTGTTGAAAATGCTTGCCAATGAAGGTATAGAAACCGTAAAATCATATCTTGTATCTAAGGTTGTTCCTGTTTTTGCAAAAAAACATCTGCTTCGTTCTGAAGGAGATAATTGTGAAGCATTCCTGAAATATCTCGGAGTTGTTCCTAAAAACGGTTCATATCTTAAAGGTCTTGATTTCGGAGATTCCGTTCTGTTTCTGAATGGTACAAATGAAATAAAAATCATTGTTAAATATGAAATCAAGGTTATGCAATTATTGAATATTGATATCAGGATTCCTTTTACTCAATGTGCTGCTACAAAGGCTTGGTTTGCAGAAACCTTGAAAGTTGACAAACCTGCAGGCGGTGACGGTGCAGGTGGTTCATCAGGCGGTGCAGAAAGTACAACTGTTTCAGATAAAGACGGTATTGCAAATGGTGAAGACGGTGGGGCAGCAAGTGAGGAAACAACAAAATCTCAGCTTAAATCCGCTTCTGAATATGCACGTCTGTCAACTAAAAATGCATCTTCTGATTCTGTTGTTCTCGGTAAATATAATAATTCTGAAATAGGACATTCTTATATTGATGAAGCTATCAGAATTGAAGCTACATATTTTGATATGGATAATTATGATGAAGTTGCTGCTCAATCAAATTCTGACTTTATGTGGGATATAAACAAGAGCTTCCTTGAAACTCAGCATTCTCAGGGGAAGACATTCTATCTTACTGATAATCCTTCAACAGCTACCGGTTCATACGCAAAAGAAGTCAACTGGCTCAAACAGAAAGGATACACTTTTGAGTATAATTCCAGTAATGGGTTATGGAAAGCAGTAAAGAAATAATGGACAGAGCTGAATATTTATTTTTCACATATAACGGTAATCATTATTATATGGCTAATGACGGTGTTTATGAGGAATACAAGTCATATAATATTCCGAAAGAACAGGAGAGTATATGGCTGACAGAAATAAATTCCTCTGCAATCCGTAATCTGTCTGATTCTTCTGATATTAAAATTGATTTTACAAAGGCTTGCTCATCGGTAAGAAAAACAAAAAATGTGTCTGATATAGATTGTTTGTTTGACTTTCTTTTTTCAGAGCAGGTGAGCAATCAGCCTGAAAATGTTCGCAGATATGTTTATGAAACATTTCTCGAAATGTTGATTTATCTTGACGATACTGTGTCTGCAGAAAAATATAAGAATACTTTAAATTCTTTATTTATTGAACTTAAAAACAGTTCTGCAGATGCAGAAAATATCCGACGCATTGAATATATCTTAAACAATAGTTTTAAAGAGTTAGGATGAAATTATGGCTATAACAGAGATGATTTTACAGTTATCCGGTACTGTAATCATCGGTATCTGTGCTGTTTTCGGAATTCTTTTTCGTCTTCTTGCAAAAAAGAAAGTTCCCGAAATTGTAACTGATACTGATAATTTTGACAGTAATGAGCCTGAAACAAAAGAAGTTAATAAAACAAAAACAATTATATACAGTATAATATCTTTTATATCTATATTGACTGTTGGTCTTGTTTTCGTTTTTGCTTTTGGGTTTGATGATGTAGTATATACTTTAAAACGAGTATTGCTCGTTGCGATTTTGTTTGTTGCAGCTTATTATGATAATCTTGAATACAGGATACCGAATAAATTAATATTATGCGGGTTAGGATGCAGGGCAGTTTTATTGATATTTGAATTTATCTTTTATCGTGACGCGGTAATAGGAAATCTTATATCTGAAGGAATTGCAGTTGCTGCATTGGTGATTCTCTCTGTTGTAGGATTGCTTATTATACGCAATGGTATCGGAATGGGGGATATCAAGCTCTTTATTCTTATGGCGCTATGTCAGGGGATATCAGGAGTAATGTCTTCAATATTTACAACACTTATATGTGCATTCTTTTACTCGGTATTTTTAATATTGACAAAGAAAAAAAGCCGGAAAGATTTTATCGCATTTGCACCTTGCATTCTGATTGGTACTTTTATTTCGGTTATAATATTCGGAGCTTAATGGAGGTTTGAAATATATGAAAAAAGTATTTCCCTTAGTATTGGTTATAGCAATGGTTTTATCCTGTTATATGCTTATTTCAGGAAGAATTGAATCAAAAAAAGAATATGAATCATATCTTGAACAGGCCCGAACACTGGCATCACAGGGTGTTGTTGTCCGTTCTGCAGAAGCATATGACAATGCACTGCTTATTAAAGATGATTTTGAAATAGCATATGAAAAAGCAGAGATGTATTATAATAATGATTATGTTTCTGCTGCTATCAGTTACGGTGAAGAATTAATAACTCTTTATCCTAAAACAGCTAAAGCATATGAATTCCTTTTGAAAGTTTATTATGATCTTCAGGAGTATGAAGACTTCTTTGAAGTAATGAAAACTGTTAATAAGAGAAAACTTCAGTCTGAAGAAATCGACAAGATGTATACTGAAATCCAGTATGTATATGAAACGGGTTTTTCAGATTATGTAGAAGTATATAACTGCAGTGGCAACTTCTGGGTTGCATGTAAAGAAGACAAAATGTATGGTTATCTTGATGCTTATGGCAGAAATGATATCGGATTTAAATATGCTCAGGCAAAACCGTTTGCTCTTAACTCAGCCGGTGTTCAGGAACCTAATGGTGATTGGTACTATATTGATGTGAATGGTGACAAAACAAATGCTCCTGTTTTGGATACCGCAATTCAGGATATCGGAATTCTCGATAGTAAAGTTGCAATTAAAACAAATAATAAATACGGTTATTACTCAGATTCATACAAATATCTTTTTGGTAGTTATGATTATGCAGGTGCCTTCAATAATGGTGTTGCTCCCGTAAAAGAAGGTAATACTTGGGCAATTATCAATGAAAAAGGTGAAAAAGTTTCATCAAGTGCAATTTCTGATATTCCCGTTGATGACAAAGGTGTTGCATTCAGAAATGATCGAGGATTTGTTGCAATTGACGGTAAATATAATCTGATAGATTCAAAATGCAATAAGATTTGTGAACAGACTTTTGACTCTGCAAAGGCATTTTTAAGTGCTGACCCTGCAGCTGTTAAAGTTGGTTCAAAATGGGGCTTTGTGAATACAGCAGGTGAAACTGTTGTTGAACCTACATATGAGGATGCTCATTCATTCGTTAACGGACTTGCTGCTGTTTGTAAAGACGGCAAGTGGGGATTTATTGATAAGACAAATAAAGTCTGCATTGATTTCCAGTTCGATGATGTATGTGATTTTAACAATTATGGTGTAACTTTTGTTAAGGTTGATGATGTATGGACTTCCTTATCCGTATTCAGTAAAATGTAAGGAGAGTATATAATTATGAATTTTACATATGAAAATCAGGGAACAAACACATATCTCGTTTATAAAGTCGGTGAAGATGAAGTTCTTGATACAATGGAACTCGGTATGATAACAAACAATCATATCTCAGGTCTGGCACAGACAATGTGTTTGCAGATGGATACTTCCAAATACATTAAGTACAATGTTTCAGCAAAAATTTCTGTCAGTCAGTTTTTTGCAGGCGTTGTAAATAAAGCTAGACTTATAGGTGTTTTCACCGGTGTTGTCAATGCAATGCTTTCTGCTGAAGATTATATGATAGATCCGGATATGATTCTTCTTGATCTTGATTATATCTTTGCTGATGTATCAACATGTGAAACATCACTTATCTGCCTTCCCATTATTGATATGGATCGTAAACATAACGATCTTGGTGTATTCTTTAAAAATATAATGTTTTCAACACAGTTTGATCAGACAGAGAATTGCGATTATGTTGCAAAAATTATGAATCATCTCAACAGTATGCCTGTTTTCTCTCTTGTTGAATTTAAAAACCTGCTTGAAAGTATTGTTTCAGGATCTTCTGCAACAGCAGCACCTGCTCCTGCTTTTACTCCTGTTGCACCTGTTGCAGCACCCGTACAGCAGCCTAAAGCAGAGATAAAACCTCCAGTTGTAACACCTGCACAGCAGCCTGTTGCACCTGTTGCTCCTGTTGCTCCTGTTGCTCCTCAGCCTCAGCCTGTGGTATCAGCCCCTGTAACATCTCAGCCGGCATCACAGTCTGCATTTCAGGTTCCCGGACAGGAGCCTGCACCTGTTCAGCAGAACAATAATGTGCTTCCTAACGGTGAAAAGCCGATGACAAAAATGTATCTGCTGCAGCATTATAGTAAAGAAAACAAAGCAATATATGATGCACAACAGGCTGCATTGAAAGCTGGTGCCGCTGCACCTGCAACTCCTGCTGCTCCTGCTGCGCAGTCACAGAACGCAGCACCTGCTTCTGATGAAAAGCCAATGTCAATGATGTATTTGTTACGGCATTACAGCAAAGAAAATAAAGCAATATATGATGCTCAGCAAGCAGCAAAAAAAGCCGGTCAGGCTTCAGCTTCCGCTGCACCTGATAATTCAGCTTCAAAGAGTTCTAATTCTGCAGGTTTTGCAATTCCCGGACAGTCGACACCGGCAGTTAACAGTGCAACAAAAACTCCTCCTGTACAGCCCGTTGCTCCGGTAAAACCTGTTACACCTGTTGTACAGCCTCCTGTCGTACCTGTACAGCCTCCTGTCGCACCTGTGCAGCCTCCCGTTGCACCTGTACAGCCTCCCGTTGCACCTGTACAGCCTCCCGTTGCACCTGTACAGCCTCCCGTTGCACCTGTACAGACTGCTGCTCCTACAGGAATGTCAATGAACTTCGGTGACACAACGGTTCTGAGCGCAGGTATGATAGGTGAAACAACTGTTCTTTCTGCAGGTATGCAGACAAATACAATTGTTGCTCCTCATCTGATCCGCTCAAAAAATAACGAAAAGATTCCTGTTAACAAACCTGTTTTCAGAATCGGTAAAGAAAAGAGTTATGTTGACTATTTTATAGGAGACAACAGTACAATCAGCCGTAGTCATGCAAATATTATTACCCGTAACGGCAAATATTATGTTGTTGATACAAATTCTACCAATCATACTTTCC
The DNA here is from genome assembly GCA_017549285.1 of Clostridia bacterium. Taxonomy (GTDB): domain Bacteria; phylum Bacillota; class Clostridia; order Oscillospirales; family Acutalibacteraceae; genus UBA1081. The sequence goes on along the minus strand of JAFYVE010000021.1, from coordinate 19,027 downwards.
TTGATGGTGGTATTTTGCAGTCAAACAGTGAATATGAAATTGTACATGGTTCAAAACTTCGTTTCGCAAATGAAGATTTTGAGTTTAAACTTTATTAATTAAAATAGCTTTACGCTGATGATGTTGTAGCAGGCATCATTAAATGATTTTTCTGATGCCTGCTTAAAAATTAATGTTTAAGGTGAACTGTATGAATTTCATTATTGCAGCCGATACAGATATCGGAATTGTAAAAAGTACAAATCAGGATAGTTATTATTCGTCCGTTTTTTCCACTAAACAGGGAAAAATGGCTTTTGCCGTTTTGTGCGACGGAATGGGTGGTCTTGCAAAAGGCGAGGTTGCCAGTTCAACCGTAGTCAGTGCTTTTGCAAATTGGGCAAAAACACGTCTGCCTGAACTCAGTGAATCAGAGATTGCTGATTCTGTTCTTCGCACTGAGTGGAACAACATCGTTGTAGATTATAACGAAAAAATTAAATTATACGGTAAGCAGCACGGAATTAATCTCGGAACAACCATAACGGCAATTCTTATCACAGAAAAAAGATATTATATTCTTAACGTTGGTGATACACGTTGTTATGAGATTTCAAACGGGATTAAAGTTCTTACAAAAGATCAGACCGTTGTTGCAAGGGAAGTTGAGCTTGGTCTTCTTACTGAAGAACAGGCAAAGGTTGATTCAAGAAGAAGTGTTCTTCTTCAGTGTATCGGAGCATCTGACAGTGTATATCCCGATATGTTCTTCGGCGATACTGTTAACAACGCAGTTTATATGTTGTGTTCAGACGGCTTCAGACATGAGATTACTGAGCAGGAGATATATTCATACCTCAATCCGGATGTAATGCTTGATGCAGATGGTATGACTGCAAATATCCGAGCTCTTATTGAAACAGACAAGCAGAGACAGGAACGTGATAACATTACTGTTGTAGCTGTCAGAACATTCTGAAACCGGAGGTAAACCCAGATGCTTGAAATCGGTTCCGTTGTTGACGGAAAATATAAAATACTGAGTAAAGTCGGCCAGGGCGGTATGAGTGTCGTTTACATGGCCATCAATGAAAAGGCAAATAAAACATGGGCAGTTAAGGAAGTCCGTAAAGATGGTGTTCTTGATTTTGAATCTGTTAAACAGGGACTTGTTGCTGAAACAGATATTCTTAAAAAGCTTAATCATCCAAATCTCCCAAGTATTATAGACGTTATTGATACTGAAGATTCGTTCATTATCATTATGGACTATATTCAGGGTAACTCTCTTAACAAGGCGCTTGAAGAATATGGTGCACAGCCTCAGGAATATGTAATCGAATGGGCAAAACAGCTTTGTGACGTTTTCGGTTATCTTCATTCCAGAGAACCTGCTATCATTTACCGTGATATGAAGCCTGCCAACGTTATGCTTAAACCTGACGGTAATGTTACGCTTATTGACTTTGGTACGGCCCGTGAGTTCAAGGAGAGAAATCTTGCAGATACTACCTGTCTCGGTACAGTAGGTTATGCTGCTCCCGAACAGTTTGGCGGTATGGGGCAGACTGATGCAAGAACTGATATTTATTGTCTCGGTGCAACAATGTATCACCTTGTTACAGGTTGCAATCCCAGCGAACCTCCTTATGAAATCAAACCCATCAGACAGATTAATCCCACATTGTCGAGTGGTCTTGAAAGAATTATTGAAAAATGTGTTCAGCGTAATCCGGAAGACCGTTATCAGTCTGCAGCAGAACTTATGTACGCTCTCGAACATTACGAAGAAATCGATGATCAGTACAGAAAGAAACAGAAGAATAAGTTAAGTGTTTTTATCACAATGTGTGTTCTCTGTATCGTCTGCGTTATTTCAGGTGTTGTTCTGAATGTAATGGCAGATAAAAAAGCAACAGACTCATATCAGGGATATCTTGACAGTGCAGATGGTCAGGCTAATATTACAACAAAACGAGAAGCGTTGGTAAAAGCTATCAATGTTATTGATCAGGGTGGTAAACCCGATGCATATCTGAGACTAATTCAGGCATATGATTTTGATAATGTATTCACAGATGAAGAATTCAATGAAATTGATACTCTTATCAGTGTTAATAAGACTGCTATGACTTCTCAGTATCTTGAGGGTTATGTTGATATCTGTTATGAGCTTGGTTCTCTTTATTGGTTCTCATATGATGATTCAAATGAAATGACCGGTCCGAAGAATGCTATCGAATGGTTCAAGAGAGCATTGGAAAACGGTGGCGAAGACTATGTTAACAAAGGTACTTGTGAAGCATACATAAGTGTTGGTGAATTCTATAAAAACATTGTAGGTCAGATTGAAAAAGGTAAAGACCTCGGTATGTATAAACCTCTGTTTGAAAATGTATCAAAACTTATTGATACTGTAGCTCAGAATGCTGAGGAATCAGAAATTGTGCGTCTTGAAGTTCTTGATCTTGCAACTTCAATGATTTACACATATTCAACATCTCTTAAGAGGGACGATATTCCCGAAACAGATGTTTTTGCGATGATTGAAAAAATTAACTCGTGCATTGAGTCTATTCCTGAAAGAACAGAAAAGATCACAAATCTTAAAAACAGTATTCTCGATACACTTCCTGACGCTGAAAAGCAGGCAGAAATCGCATACAATACATATAAAGGAGGTAATAAGTAATGAACGTTCAAATGACTGTTGAACAATTATTGCAAACATTATCCCTTGTTTCCTTTATACTTGCAGGTGTATTTCTGCTTATCAGTATCGCTTTGTTTTTCTTGTTTGATATAATCCGTGTTGTCGGTGACATTTCAGGCTCTACAGCCCGTAAGGCCATTGAAAATATCAGACAGCAGAATGAAGAATCCGGTGACAAGGCATATAAGCCCAGTCATGTAAATATGGAAAGAGGAAAGGTCACAGATAAGATTTCGCCTTCGGGACGAATTCAACCACAGTCTAATCCTCTTACAGTAGCAACAGGAACATCCAAGCTTGAACATGGTGATGTCCAGCCAACTCAGCAAATGCCTGTTTCTGCTGAAACAACAGTTCTTAATAACACTTCTGCAGAACAGATTACAGCATCTGAAACAACCGTTCTTTCTGATTTCAATATGAATCAGAATGCAACTTCTGAAACAACAGTTCTTTCAGATTTCAGTGCAAATGAATACCAGAATGCCGGAGCGGAAACAACCGTTTTATCAGGTTTTAATCCAAATGCAAGTGCAGCTTCTTTTTCGGTTGATTATGAAATCGGTTTCTGCGGAAGCTCAGAGATTATCGGATAATATTCTGAGGCAATAAAATGATTTTAAATAAATTCAGAAGATGTTATTATTTTTCAATAATAGGTTACAGTCTGTCAGCGGTATCACTGCTTGGTATACCGTTGTCAGATTTCGAAGGTAATTTTTTTGAAAAAATTATACCTTATTTTGTAGCTGTTATTTTCTGGGCAGGTCTTATCACAGGAACTGTCTTCTTTATAAATGCAAACGGATATTGTAAAAGAATTGAAAAAAAGCTTAAAAAAAATAATTTCCTTACATACAGACCCAGAATGGGAATTATCAGTTTTTTTTCAAATAAAGAAGCCGGAATTTTTGATTGTATATTCATTATTTCTGCATTAGCTGTTATTATAATGGCTATAGTTGATATTCAGAATGAATGGCTTACAATTATTTGTTTGATATGTATGTTTTTATCATTTTTATTACATTCATTTTTTAATGGTAAAAACTATTTATATATAAAAGCATACGAAAAATTTCTTAACCAAAAGGAGCGAAAGGAAAATGAGTAAGTCAAAAGTTCGTTTTTCTGAAAAAGTGATATCTGTGTTCCTTGCGATTCTGATGATCTTTACTGCTGTACCTGTTACAGCATTTGCAAGTAATCAGAGTGCTGTTTCCACAGATATGGCATCCAAAGAGTTCAGAGTAGGAAAAGCGACAGAATTTACATTCTCAACTGTTGCAGGTGAGAATGCCGGTGTGCTTGTCAGAGGTACTTTTGAGTTCAGCGATAATACTGCGGTTGAAAAGCTTGAGTATCTTGAAACTAACGGTACTGATGCCGGCAAATGGTTTGAATTCTACGGTGATTTCGGACCTGATTCAGGTTTCCCTCTGATTGACGGTACAAGTACATTCAGAGTAACATTCAAAAAATCCGGTAATTATACTCTTAAAGTTGCAATGAAGAGAGTAGATAACGGTGAAGTTGTATGTTCAACAGAAAATGCGGTTGTTGTTGCCGAAAAAGAGAAGAGCATTATTTCTTCAGATATCGGTGAAAAGAATTTCGTTGTAGGTAAATACACTGAGTTTACATTCACAACAACAGCAAAAGATTTTGCCGGTGTTATGGTGCTTGGTTCATTCGAATTCAGCAATAAAGATGCTATCGAAAGCCTTCAGTACAAAGAAACAAATGGTGATGATGCAGGAAAATGGTTTGAGTTCTACGGTGATTTCGGTCCTGCTACAGGCTTCCCGATGATCGATGGAACAAGCTCTTTCAGAGTCAAATTCCGTGAAGCAGGCGATTTCTCTGTTGTTGCATCAATGAAATATGCAAACGGTGAAAATGCAGGCACAGTTCTTTGCTCAACAGAAACAATAAATCTGCATGTCAAGGACTATTATAATGTAAATCTTCCTTCAGTTGAAGGCGGTACTGTTTCAATCAACAAAGAAGGTAACAAATTTGTTGAAGGTACAAAACTTGTTCTTGATGTCAATCCCGATTCAGAGCATTATATTGCAAGTGTAAAAATCAACAATGATGTTCAGACAATTTCTGATCCTACATCATTCAGCAAAGAAATCACAGTCAATAAGGATATCAATGTTGAAGTTGAATTTATCAGAATTTATACAGTTGTAGTAGAATATGATACAACTATGGGTACTGTAAACACATTACCCGAAACACTCGGCGGTTCAGTTACTGTTACCCAGGGAACATCAGTTACTGTAACAGCAACACCCGGTGATACATACAGAGTTCTTAAGGTTTCTGTTACAGATATGCCTGAAGAAAACTTTGTAGACAATACATACAACAAGAGCAATCCTTATACAAAGACTCTCAATGCAGATAAGGATTACAAAGTCGTTGTTACATTTGCCCCCCTTATCTATAATGTAACTGTAAATGCTCCTGCAAACGGAACACTTTCAGTTTCTGATACACCCGTTAATTACGGTGGCAGCACAGTTATCACAATCAATCCTGATGAAGGCTACTGTGTTGATACAATTACAGTAAATAATGTTGATTTCTACAGCAATCTTGTTGATGTTGAATCAAGTGATACAGCTCTTACTGTTTCAATTGATGAGATTACAGAAGATAAAGATGTTGTTGTAACATTCAAGAAGACTGAAACTGCAAAAAACGGTGATTATGTATGGAATTCAGCAGATAATCTCCGTGTTAATGATGATAATACAGAATATATATTCGATTCAGACACAGATATCGCTTTCTATACAGATAAAGAAGGTATCAGACTTACTTTTGCTGACGGTACAACAGATGGTGATAAGGATTCAAGAACTGTTGTAATTCAGAAAGACAAAAAAATCAAAAAGATTGAAGTACGATATGATCACGCATGGCATGTTGCCGAAATCAGTGATAAAGGCATCAGCATTTATTTTGACGGCAGAAAGCCCACTGTAACTGCCGAAGCAGCAGAAGCACTTGCTTCAGGTTACTACAATTCAGATGTTGATATCAATGTTTCAGCAAAGGATTTCGATAACTATTCAGGTCTTGAAGTTCTTGAATACTGGGTAGAATGTGACGGTGAAGAAACTCTTCCCAAAACTTCAATTTACAAGTTTGAAGAAGATGCAGAAATTGTTGATGAAATCAAAGATGAAACAATCACTGTTTCTGCAGTTGCTAACAACAGCGATAATGTAGTTGTTTATATTCAGGCTACAGACAGAGCAGGAAATAAGTCAGAAATCAAAGAGATTCCTCTTAAGATATGTGCAACAGCTCCTGTTATTGATGTTGATTTCAACGATGAACAGCCTGCTGAAGCAGTTGAAAACTGGTATAATTTTGATCGCAAGGCAACAATAACAATTACAGACCGTGCTGATGTATTTGATGCAACAGTTGCAACAAACGGTTTTATTTTTGCTGAAGGTTCAAGCGAAAATATCAGTATCACAGAATGGAAGTCAGAAGGTAATAAGCATACAGCAACTGTTACTTTCGCAGGTGAAGGTACTTTTGACTGGACATTCACATATAAGAATAAAGCTGAACTTGACTGCACAAGCCAGAGATTCAGTTTCAGACAGGACAAAACAGCTCCTTCAGGTGTTATCTCAGCAAATTCAGCTACATGGGACGGCGAAGGTGTTGACTGGAATCAGCTTCTTGAAAAGCTCACTTTCGGTTTATACTCAAATAAGGAAGTTGCTGTAGGTCTTAAAGAAAACTCAGATAACCTTTCAGGTTTCCAGAGCGTTACATATTATAAGTCAAATACTGATGAAGTTCTTGCAGAAAGTACACTCGCTGAACTTTTTGCTGAAGGTAAATTCACTCCCGACAGAATTGTTGTTTCAGCTGATGAACAGTTTGCTGTTTATGCACGTATCGTTGATAATGCCGGTAACGTAAGATATATCGGTACAGACGGTGTTATTTATGATATGACACAGAGTGAAATTGCTTTTGACGTTATTGATAAGGCAAACGCAGATGCAATTTACGGTATTGATAATGTAAAAACATATTCAGAAGGCGGTAAAGACTTCAACGGTATCAAGGTTGCCGTTAACGTAAAAGACGCAAATGCTGATTCTGATTATTACTCAGGTCTTAAGAAGATCACTTACAGAGTATTGATGGATTCCAATCAGACTCAGACAGGTACTCTGTTTGAATACAAACCCGCTTCAAAGCCTGCAAAGAAGGATCTTCAGCGTGAATGGGCAGGCGAAGTAATTATCAATGCAGACAAGAATAACGGTAAGAATGTTGTTCTTGAAGTTACTGTTGTTGATAATGCAGACAATGAATCAACTGATAGCATCACTCTCAAAGAAATCAATCTTGATGAGCTGACTGCTATTGTCGGTGTTACAGGTTCTGCAGTAACTCTTGAAGACGGTTACGGCTGGTACAACAATACCAGAACAGCAACAATCACAATCAAAGACCGTGCAAGCTGTTTCCTTGAAGATGCCGCAACAGCAGCAATCAAGGTAAAGGCAACAAATGCTGCAGGTGAAGAGATCTTACTTGGTGCAGAAGATGTTGTTTTCGGCACATGGACAAATAACGATGATATTCACAGTATCAATGTTGATTTCGTTGCAAACGGAAACTACACATGGTCAATTGAATACACAAATAAAGCAGGTAATACACTTAAAGCTTCTGAAATCAATTCAGGTAATGCTGAATCTCCCTATGAATTCACAGTTGATAAACAGGATCCCACAGGTTCTGTAACAGTCGACACAAACACATGGGAAACATTACTTAAGGTTCTCACTTTCGGTCTTTACAATCAGGCTGCTCCCGAAGTAAGTTCAACAGCTGATGACGGTTTCAGCCCTGTCAAGAAAGAATACTATTTGTCAAGTTCAGATACAGCACTCAGTAAGGATGATCTTGATGCACTTTACAATGATGTGAATGCTGACAACTTCACTTCAGATATTCCTGTAATTACAGGTGAACAGCAGTTCGCATTATATATGAGAGTAACTGATAACGCAGGCAATTATATCTACGTTTCATCTGACGGATATGTTATTGATGCTACTCAGACAGATCTCTTTGTTAACGCAACTGATGCTCCTAATACAAATGGTATTTACGGTATCAATGATGTTAAGGAATATACCGTAAACGGCAAAACAGTAAATGGTATCAAAGTTGCTGTTTCTGCAAAAGAAGCTGAATATGCTGAAGATTCCTATTCAGGTATAAAATCAATTACTTATGTTGTAAATTCAGTTATTAACGGCAAACTTACAGAAACTCAGACCGGTACTCTTTATGAATTTGCTTATGCACGTGATAATGTTGCAGGTTCAAACGGCGGTAAACTTTCAATTACAGATTCAAATAAAGATTCTGTAACAGAAAAAGAAGGAAAGGTTCCTGTTAAGGCAGACCTTTGCCGTGAATGGGCAGGTTGTATCGTTGTTGATTCTGCATTTAACAACAGTTGTAAGACATATGTTACAGTAACTGTTACTGATAATGCAGGTAATGAAAAAACTGAAACTGCAGAACTTGATATTGATATCACAGCTCCTACTGTTCAGGTTTCATTTGATACTGATGCACCCAAGAATGAAAAATATTATAATGCACCCAGAACTGCAACTGTTATCTTCACAGAGAGAGAACATCACTTCCGTCAGGATATTGCAGCACAGAATATCAGAATCACTGCAAAAGATGCAGAAGGTAATGATATTGCTGATTCATATTCAATCACATGGACAAAAGACCTGTTGAACAGTAATCCTGATATGAATGTTTTTGTTGCTACAATCAACTTCAATAAGGATGCAAACTATACATTTGATATTGTTGACAGTGAAGATCCCAGTGCTGCATACATCGGTGAAGCTGGAAACAAGGCTCTTAAGCACTCTTATGAATTTACTGTTGATACTGTTGATCCTGAAGGTTCAGTAACAATCAACGATAATAAATGGACCAAGTTCCTTGATGTAATCACATTCGGTCTTTACAGCAATAAAAAGGCAACTGTTACTGTTGAAGCAACTGATATAACAAGCCCTGTTACAATTCAGTATGCTGTCGGTACAGGTGAAAATGATGATTATTCAAGCCTTGAATTCAAAGATTACACAGATAGCTTTGAATACACATCAGATAAGCAGTTTGATATTTATGCAAAAATCACAGACTATGCAGGACATCAGATTCTTATCAATTCAGATGGTTATATTGTAGACCAGACAACAACAGGTCTTACAGTTGAAATTGCTGATGAACCCAATGCAAACAACATATTCGGCCTTGCTGACGTCAAGACATATGATGTGGACGGCAATAAAGTCAAGGGCGTTAAGGTTGATATTGCTGCAAATGAAAACAGTGATACATATTCAGGCATCAAAGAAATCAGATATGAAGTGTCTGCACTTATCAATGGTAAAACTGAAATTACTCAGGCTGAAACACTTTATAAGTTTGATTATGTACGTGATGCAGGGGATAACAGCAACGGCGGTACACTCACAATAACTGATGTTAACGAAAAAACTGTTCAGAAGAATGGTTATGTTCCTTCAAAAGAAGATTTACGCAACTCATGGAACGGCAGCATCATCGTTGATGCAGCAAAGAACAACAGTAGTTTTGTAACTGTAACTGTTACTGTTACAGATAACGCAGGTAACGTTGTTGAAAAGAAAGTAAATCTTGATATCAACATTACAGTTCCCACTATCAATGTTTCATTTGATAACAACACAAGCAAGAATGACAAATATTTTGATGCTTCAAGAACAGCAACAATTACTATTACAGACAGAGATAATCACTTCAATTCAGAAGATGCATTGAACAGAATTGTAATCACAGCAAAAGATGCTGAAAATAATGATGTTGAAGATGCTGTAATTATCAATGGCTGGCAGTCAGCTCCCAACGGTTCAAATCCTGATGATACAAAGCATACTGCTACTGTTAAGTTCGCTGAAGATGCAAACTACACATTTGCAGTTTCTTATGTAAGCTATTCAGGTAACGAAAATGCTGATGTTGTTTATGCAGATGAAACAGTAGCTTCAAATGAGTTCACTGTTGATACAGTAGCTCCTGAAGAAGCAACAATCACAATCAATGACAGAGTATGGAGCAAGATTCTCAAGGTTCTCACTTTCGGTCTTTACTCAAATACAAAAGCTGATGTTGTTATCGAAGCAAACGATACAATCAGCCCCGTTGTTGTTGAATATTTCAAGACAAATGATCCTATTGTCAAAACAAAGGAATTCCTTGATAAGCAGACATTTGTTCCTTACGAAAAGTTCACAGTCAATGCAAACGAACAGTTTGTTGTTTATGTCAAGGTTTCAGACCTTGCAGGTAACTACAGATACATCAGTTCAGACGGATATATCGTAGACCTTGAAAAACCCGGTATCACACTTTCTCCCGATGCTCCGAATGAAAACGGTATGTATAACCGTGATGTAAATATTGCAATCGAAGCAACTGATGCAGCTCCTTACTCAGGTATTGCCAAGATTGAATACTGGATTGTTACAGACGGTGAAGAAACAAAGCGTCAGACACTTTATTCATTCGATTACACTCGTGAAGAAGGCGAGAATACCAATAACGGTAAACTCACTATCACAGACAGAGCTACAGGTGAAGAAGTAGTTGAAAATTACGAAGGCAATGTTCCCACTCAGGCACAGCTCAAAGAAAAATGGAACGGTTCAATCGTTGTTAACGCTGCTCTCAACAACAGCTCAAATGTCAAGGTATTCGTAGGTGTTACCGACAATGCAGGTAACTATACAGAAACAAGCCAGAAGCTTGATATCGACGTTGTAGCTCCTTCAATAAAGGTTACATATGCAGATACATTCAACGAAGGTGCAGTTGAAGGTTATTACACTTCAAGAACAGCAACTGTTGAAATCACTGAAAGAACACTTCATTTCAATAAAGCTCTCGCAACAGACGGTATCACAATTACTGCTGTTGATGTTGACAAAAAAGAAGTAAACAGTGCTTACACAATCAGTGATTGGACAACAGTTGAAGGCGCAACTCCTGATGAAGCTGTTCATACAGCTGTTATCACATATGCTGCAAATGCAAATTACACATTTGCAATAGAATATGCTGATAAGGCAGATAACAAAAATATTCCTGTTGATGTAACAGGACAGAAGACACCTTATAAGTTCACAGTTGATAATACTGCTCCTACAGGAAGCATTACTGCAACTTCAAAAAATACAGATAATTCTTCAAGAACAGAAACATGGACCGGTCTTGTTGAAAATCTTGTATTCGGTTTCTGGTCAAACAAGCAGATTTCTATTACTGCTTCAAATGCTGATAAAACATCGCCCATTATGAAGGTTGAATATTATATGCCTATTTCTGCAAATGCGACAGATGAAACAGATGCATTGAAATTTGCAGACCTTGATAAGGTAACAATGTGGAAACCCTATAATGACTTTGATGTAAATGCAAATACTCAGTTTACAGTTTACCTTAAGATCACAGATAACGCAGGTAACTACACATACATCAGCACAAACGGATTGCTCATCGATGATCAGCATCCTCTTGATGAATCAGTTGCACCTGAAATTTCAGCTGTACCCGAAAAGCCTGTAAACGGCATTTACAGTGATGATGTAAAGGTCACAATCACAGTAAAAGATCCTCTTGTAAGTGGTACATATTCAGGTCTTAAGAATGTTAAATATGCTGTATTCGACAGAGATTCAGCTACACCGGATGTTCCCACACAGGAAGGCGAACTCTTCAACTTCACAATCGTAAATCCCAAACAGTCTGAACTTGTTCAGTCAATCACAAAGGAAATCGTTGTTGAAGCAGCAAAGAACAACAGTAACAACATTCAGATTGTTGTTTACGCAACTGATAACTCACTCAATTATGTTGATAATTCACAGGCAAATGCTAACAGCTACTGTGTAATCAAGGTCGATATTACTGCTCCCAAGGTTGATATTACATACAATAACAACAATGCAGACAGCAGTAAATACTTCAAGGCAGACAGAACTGCTACAATCAAGGTTACAGAACGTAACTTCGATGCAAAAGACTTCATCACAACAATTACAAATACTGATGAAATTATTCCTGTTATTTCTGCATGGAAGACAACAGAAGGTAAGCTTAACAAGGATGATACTGTTCATACAGCAACACTCCTTTACAATGCAGACGGTGACTACACATTTGATGCTCAGTTTACTGATAAAGCCGGTCTTAAGACTGCAGCTGTGAACTATGGTGCTTCAGTAGCAGCAAAGGATTTCACAGTTGATAAGACTATCCCTGTTGTAACAGTAACTTATGATAACAACAATGCTGCAAATACAAACTACTTCAGCTCAGGCAGAACTGCTACTGTTGTTATCGATGAACACAACTTCACTCAGGATCGTATCGCTCTCAGTCTTACAGCAACTGATGACGGTGCTAACACAACTCTTCCTTCAGTAGGCGCTTGGAAGACAGAAGGCGATAAGCACACAGCAATAATCAATTATCCCGGTGATGCTCTCTATTCATTCGATATCGATTTCAGAGACCTTGCAGGTAATAATATTGCTGATTATGCAGCAGAATCATTCTATGTAGATAACACTGATCCTGTTATTGAGTTCAAGGATGTTGTTGATAAGATGCCTTATGGCGATGTTATCAAGCCTGTTGTAACATGCACAGATACTAACTATAATCCCAACAGCATCAGACTCACACTCACAGGTGCAAACAGAGGAGCAGTTTCTCCCGTAGGCGGTTATTCAGAAGTACACAACGGTAAACAGTTCAATTTCTCTGACTTTGCAAGAGAAGAAAAGATTGATGATATTTATACACTTACTGCAAGCATTTCTGATATGGCCGGCAGACAGGTTACAAAGACCATCAACTTCTCTGTAAACCGCTTCGGTTCTGTTTACACACTTGATGATTCTACAAAGAAGCTTAATAACTCACACGTTAAGGAAGCAACTGATGTAGTTATCCGTGAAGTTAATGCAACTGAACTTTCAGATATCAAGATTACTCTTAACAAGAATAGTAAGATAATCGAACTTGAGAAAGATAAGGATTATAAGATTACCGTAACAGGCGGTAATGGCAAGTGGTATGATTATACATACACAATCTTCAAAGAGAACTTTGCAGATGACGGTGTTTATAAGATAACTGTATATTCAAAGGACGCTGCAGGTAATGAAGCTCAGAATACCCTTGATACAAAGAATACAGATATCGGCTTCATCGTTGACAAGACTGCTCCTACACTCAATATCAAGAACCTTGCAAATGGTGCAACATATCCTGTTGAAAGCTATGAAGTAATGTTCTCCGGTGCTGATAACCTTAACCTTACAAAGCTTACAGTTTACCTTGACGGTAAAGAGTTTGCAAAATGGGAAGGTGAAGCTTTACAGACACTTCTTGACAGCGGTGATGACTTTACATTCACAGTTCCGGGTGATGATACATACACCTCGCATTCAGTTAAGGTTGTTGCAGTCGATGCTGCAGGCAATACTCACGAAAGCGATATCAGCGATTTCTTCGTTACAACCAACATCTGGATTCAATTCTACAACAATAAACCGTTGTTCTATGGTTCTATTGCAGGTGTGATTGTTCTCGCAGGTCTTATCGTTTTCCTTGTGGTTTATAAGAGAAGAAAAGACGAAAAGAAACAGAAGTAATAAAAAATGAGCGGTTGCCGTAAAAAACGGCAATCGCTCAGATAAAAAAGGAGTTTTGAATTATGATATGTCCTAACTGTAATAATCAGGTGGAAGATAATGCACGCTTCTGCTATCATTGCGGTACTCAGTTCGCTCAGGCGGAGGCTCCCGTAAATAATGCGGCAGATCCCAACGCAACCACTGTTTTAACACCCGATATGATGCCTCAGTTTAATTATCAGAATCAGGCAAGTCCTGCACAGCCTCAGTATGCTCCTCAGCAGAACTTTGCTCCTCAGCAGAACTTTGCTCCTCAGCAGAACTTTGCGGCTAACGCTCCTCAGCCAAATGCGATGCCCGTTGCACAGTTAAAAACAAACAGAAGCTTTATCAAAACACTTCTTCTGTCAATGATTACTTTCGGTATTTATGCACTTATTGTATACGGACAGATTACTGATGACGTTAATCTTGTTTGTTCACGTTATGACGGCAAGAAGACAATGAATTACTATCTGTTAATCTTCCTTATCACACCTCTTACATTAGGAATCGCTGCTGTTGTATGGATTCACAAAATCTGCAATCGTATCGGTGACGAACTTAAGAGACGTCAGGTTGATTTCCACTTCTCAGCTAAAGACTTCTGGCTTTGGGGTGTTCTCGGTGGTATTATTATTGTCGGTCCCTTCATTTTTATCCACAAGTTCTTTAAGGCTGTTAATAAGATGAACGAACATTTCAATATGTACGGCTAATTCCGTAATTAAAAACCCACCTTAAGGGCGACACTCCGCAAGGAAGTTAGGTTTTTATCGGTCCTTTTCCGCCTGAACTGCATGAAAAATCCCCGTAATACGTCAGTATTGCGGGGATTTTATCATATTGTTCAAACGAAAAATTACTCGATAAAAACTGCTTTGCACCTTAAAATTTGTTTAGTTTGGATGCAGAATAAGGCAAAAAGCACAGAAATCCTTTGTGGATTTCGAGCATTTTTAACGCAGTTATGCGCCAAAATAACAAATTTTATGGCTTAACTTCCTTACGAAGTGTCGCCCAAAGGTGGGTTTGTTTTTTTAAGAGTTATTTTATTTCTATTCTGAAAAGTCTTGCACCGTGAGGATTTACTTTTGCTGAGAATTCATTTTCAGTTACGGCATATTCCTCATGTTTCCACATATCGTGAACGCTGTATTTTACACCACCGATTGAGATATCTGTTATATCAAAACTGATTTCTCTTTCAGTGTCATCGGTATTGAAGAGAGCAACATATTTGCAGTTTACACCTGTCGAAGTCCATATGATTTCACCTTTGCCGTCTGTTTCTTCACGGCTGAACTGTCTTGCGCCGCTTGAATTTTTAAGCATATCAATAAGTTCTCTGTTCTGAAGAAGTGAAAGGGTGAATTCATCGTTTTCACGCATTTCACCGCCCATCATAAGGGGTGAACGGAATATTCCCCACAGAGTCATCATTGTAATCTGTTCATCGTGAGTGAAACGTGTATAGCGGTTTCTGTATTGGGGGAGTTCTTCTGTTATCTGTATTCTACCTAAGGGGAGCATATCGCAGTCAGGCCATGCACCGGGCTGAACATATTCCTGCCAGGCAAAACAACGCTCAAACATTGCATGGAGTTTGCTCCATTCATCCCAGAAATCACCCGTCATACGCCACATATTGGCATTTGCCGCAAGGTGCTCGTGTTCCCATACCGGAGCAGGACCGGGGGAGAGGCTCAGCACCATATCCCTACCGCAATTATCAATGGCTTTGCGGAGCATTTCGATTTCTTTTCTCGCTGAGTATGGGTTATCGGGGAACATTTCTGTGTTAGCGATATCATCACACTTGATGTAGTCAACACCCCATGAAGCATACAGCTCAAAAATTGAGTCATAGTATTCCTGAGCACCTTTTTTGCCTGTATCAACACCGTACATATCGGGATTCCATTTGCAGATTGAAGTCGGATGTGCAATATCTCTTGCAGTGAGTCCTTCACACTTGATTTTTGTATTCTGATGTGCTGCCTGACGGGGAATACCTCTCATAATATGAATACCGAATTTAAGACCGAGTGAATGAATGTAATCGGCAATAGGTTTAAAACCTTTTCCGTCTGCGGATGAAGGGAAACGTTCAACTGAGGGGATGAGACGTGAAAATTCATCCATGCAAAGGGGAGCAAAGTAATGATAGTAAAAACTGTTTGCCGTGGGTTCAGACCACTGAATATCGCAAACAACGTATTCCCAGCCGTAATCTTTGAGATGTTCTGCCATATAATCGGCATTTGCAAGTAGTTGTTCTTCATTTACAGCCGCACCGTAGCAGTCCCAGCTGTTCCATCCCATAGGGGGAGTGGGAGCTAATTTTTTATGCATAAAGATATACCTCTTTTCAGGTTTTTCATTTATTATATCACCTGAAAAAGACAAAAACAAGGTTTTTATTTAATCCCGTGTTTATTGCAGTAATCAACAACGATATTCTTGAAATGGTCGTATTTGAAATTGTTTTTCACGTCACTGATGTCAACATACATCCCTGATGTGAGGTTGCTGATAACTGCTTCGGCAAGAAATGCTTCAAAAATATAATCATCCGAAAAAGCAGGTGCAATATCGGTGTTAAGTTCTGAATTTATGCCGTCGATTGCAGCACGGTAAATGATATTATCTTTGCACAAGTATTCACCTGCATTTTTAAGGCAAAGAAGACCGTTTTTTATGTCAGAAACGGTGCATTTTCCTTTATATTCAATGACTTTTTCGTTGCCGAGCAAGATGTTATCAATTGTTGTTTCAAGAATTTTTGCAAGGTCGGGTAAAATGGCTGTATCGGGCAGAGTTTCGCCTCTTTCCCATTTGCTGACAGCCTGAAAAGATACTCCGATTCTCTCTCCGAGTTCATTCTGAGTGATTCCTTTTGCTTTTCTGAGTATGGAAATCTGTGAGCCGACTTTCTGTGTGTTCATTCTGATTCCTCCTTATGATGCTATTATAACCCGGATAATGATAAAAGAAAATAACCGTGTGAGTGAGTTTATATATACATAAATCAACCTGAAAAAAAACTCCGTCCTGCACTTTCCGAACGGAGTTTCAATCCTATATCTTATTACCTACTGTATAGCCATTGTAACAGCATTGTATAAAATATAATTATTTTTCGATAAACAAAAAATTTGTAATTTGGAAATTTAATTTCAGGAAAATTATTGTATAACATCATTATTTCTGTTATACTTATTTTGTAAAATAATGATATAGGAGGAATTATATGAATCGACTTATTGAACATATTGAATCTTCTTGCAGAAATCTTGAAGATAATAAGAACACATACCGCTATAAAAGAAAAGTTCTTGAAGATATGAAAGCAAAATCGAAAGAGCTTTCCGGTATCGGGCTTGCAGATGAAAATGTCATAGCTGACCTTGTTATATCTGAATCCGGTAATCTTGAAGAAGATTTTATTGAATTTGAAAAAAAGAAAAAGAGAAAGAAACTTCTCAAAATCGGTCTGCCTGTAGGTAGTCTTGTATTTATTGTCCTTATGCTTGTTACATATTTCATTGTAAGCGGTGTAACGTGTGCATGGGGAAAAACATGGCTTATAATCGTTGGCGGTGTTTTTGCTCTTATAATTTTTCTTTTTATACTTCTTATTGCAAAGCTCTGCACAATGCGTCGTGTATTTCACCCGATCGCAAGGGTGCTGATTGTTCTGTGTACGATACTTCTTGCTGTTTTTACATTCCTCTTCCTGCATATTATGGTGCCTACAGAACTTTATGTCTGGCCCACTCTTCCTGCAGGTGTGGCAGTAGCCCTTATCTGTGATCTTATTTTTTCTTTCGGAACAAAACAGAAGCTCCGTACAATTTCATTTTTCTTTTATATGCCTGCAATTGCAACAATGATTTATGTTGTTCTTGCTGCAAACTCTGTTGTAACATGGGGCGGAGGCTGGATAATTATTCTTCTTGGTCTTTTTGCTGACCTTGCATATATTATTTATATGATAGCAAGTAATATGAAATACTTTACATATAAGCAGGAGGTGGAGGAATAATGAAACGCAGACTTGAAGCCGAACTGTGGGATAAAATGCATTATCTGTTCCGTGATTTCAACGACAGAATGGTTCACGTTGAATTGAAATATGATTTTATTCCCGATATTGAAGCACTTAAAACCGTGCTTATATGTGCTTTTGAGAAAGTTCCCGTACTTCATTCAAAGTTTGTTGATAAGAAGCTCTGGACTCATTGGGAAGTTATGCCTTATCACATTGATGATATTTTCACGGTAGAGTATCCTGATGATATAGAGGCTGCCTGTGATGAATTCCTTACACAGTACATTGCTCCCACCGAAAGCATACAGATGAAGGTTGCCCTCTTCATCAAAGACGGTAAAAGCACTCTTTGTATGATAGAAAACCATATGTGTATGGACGGCGGTGACCTTAAATACTTCCTGCAGGAATTCTGCGAAAATTACTCAAAGTATGTCGCAGAGGGTGTAAGCCCCGTCAGCTTCAGAACAGGCTCACGTTCATATACAGATGTTTATTCAGGCTTTTCAAAAACCGAGGCAGGCGTTGCCCGTCGTCTTTTCAAGAATATCAACGAAAGAGACGACCACCGATTCCCCCTTACAGCTGATAATATCCGTGATAAGTCATTTATTGCAAGAAAGAGCTTCAGTGAAGAAACTCTTGATAAGCTCAAAGTTAAGGGAAAAGAACTCGGCGCCACAATCAACGAACTCCTTCTTACAAGCTATTTTTACAGCATTTATGAGCTGGCAGAATATCCTGCAAGTGATAAGATTATGATTTCAAATGCCATTGACCTGCGCCGTCATATGGATAATATGGAAGGTAAGGGCTTCACAAACCATACTGCGTGGATGCAGTGTGCCATTCCCGAAAGAGGTAAAGATATTTTTGAAACCGTAAAATATGTTGTTGAAAGCTCAAACAGATTCAAAAAAGATAAGTTTATGGGGCTTTACGGACTTCCTCTTCTCAATTTCGGTTACAGCTTTATGCCTCACGCCGTTTCGGAAGAAATTATAAAAATCGGTTATTCAAACCCTCTTATGGCTATGAGTAATATCGGTATTCTGAACGGTCAGAAATATGCTTTGGAAGGTAATGAGCCTGTCGATGCATTTATGTCGGGTGCTGTAAAATATAAACCCTTTGTTCTTCTGACAGTTACTACATACAAGAAAGTTATTACCCTTTCAATGTGTGTCAGAGGAAACGATGAAGATAAGAAAATCGTAAACCGTTTCTTTGAGCTTATGGAGAAGAATATAAATACAATTATTGCGTAACAAAAAACACCTCTCACGAGGTGTTTTTTTTATAAATCAGAATTTGTCGGGATGATTGAATAAACCAATCGTAGGGACCGATGCCCACATCGGTCCGCATTTGTCGAAGACAAATCGGAAATCTCTGATTTCCGTTAACAAAACAAATTAATTTATTTGGTTTATTGTAATTGAACGATTTTCAATCGTTATTGCT
>JAFYVE010000020.1 GCA_017549285.1 Clostridia bacterium | reverse complement strand
TTTGAACCGCTTCGACTCGCTCATCCATTTCTGTTCACCTCCTTATGCTCATATTATAGAGAAACATGAAAGGACTTTCTCGACTTAATTTGCTGAAATAGTGTAGCCGCCCACACACGGGGCGGCTGTTTCTGTCTGTTCGACATATTCTTATTTGTCTATCTGATTATATCACACCATTACCACACAATTCAATCAAAAAAACTGCCCTCGGATGAGAGCAGTTGATTTGCATTATTTCTCCAACAGGTACGCTTTGCCTCTGAAATCGTCATCAAGGTCACTGCCGAAGGTTTTTACGATTTTCCAACCTTCAAGATGTTTTTCAACAGGCGGATTTGCTCCGTTTTTGAATGTATGAACTATCATAAGCGCATTATCGCCAAGTTCACGAAGCACAATCTGATAACCCGTCGGGTCATTGTAATCGTCAGCCGTGCAATCAATGATTCTTGTATAAAGTGTCACTTTTTATGCAAAAAAAATGTTACAAAGTGTCTCCCGATAATTTTTCTGTCCTTAGTAATCCGTCACTATCCGTCGGTTTTTTTATCATTCAATTCTGTGACCGTTTTTGATTTTGATATTTGCAATTGCAATTTTGAGATATCCGCCCATTTCGTCACCGTCAAAGTCAACTCCTGCTTCAAATGCAAGCTCTCTGCCTGCAGGAGTGAGAAGTTTGCCTTTGCCCTTGAGTGAATTATCACCTGATTCTTCGATTGATTCAAATCTCAGTTTTACTTTTTCAAGCTGTTTGGGGAGCTGGATGTCAACGTTGTATTCACCGTTGTTGTCGTTGATTGTGATGAATACATCACCGCTGAATTTTAAAATCTGAATATTGACAGTACCTTGCCATTTACCTAAACCTATCATAGCTCATATTCCTTTCAGAGAATTCTGTTTTGCATTTATAACGCTGATATTATGATAATATATATACATATATGATTTGTTAATAATTTGTTAAAATGGAATTAACATTGTATAAATAGTATAAAATTTCTATTGAACAATAGAATTTTATATTCTATATTAATAATATTAAGATGCTTTTCAGGAAAGGGAGAGTTTTTATGATAAAAAGAAGACCTCTTGATGAGGATGAATACAGAAGTTACGAATTGAAGTCTGATGAAACAAAAGTCAGCGCCCGTTCACTTATGAAGGGTGCAGGTCTTACAGATGAAGAAATTTATCGTCCTTTTATCGGTATCTGCAATTCCTATTCAAACTTTTTCCCCGGTCATTCAAACCTTGATAAAATCGGTCAGGCTGTCAAAGACGGTATTCTGATGGGTGGCGGCACGCCCGTTGAATTCGGAACAATCGGTGTATGTGACGGTATGATTATGGGTACGGACGGAATGAAATATTCGCTTCCCAGCCGTGAACTTATTGCAGACAGCGTTGAAACTATGGCAAAGGCTCATATCTGTGATGCACTTGTGCTTGTGTGTGCCTGCGATAAAATCATTCCCGGTATGATTATGGGTGCATTACGTCTTGATGTTCCTTTTATTGTTGTAACGGGCGGACCTATGCTTCCCGGAAGTCACAACGGTGAGAGGGTTGATGTTCAGAATATTGCCGAATGTGCAGGTCAGGTTATTGCAGGCACTCTCGACAGTGAGGTTTACTGTCAGTATGAAAACGAAGTATGCCCCACATGCGGTTCATGTCAGGGAATGTTTACTGCAAACTCAATGGCATGTATGACGGAAATGCTCGGTATTTCGTTACCCGGTACGGGAACTGTTCCTGCCGTTTATGCAAAAAGATATCATATGGCAAAACGCTCGGGTATGAGAGCGGTTGAACTTGCAAAGTACGATTTCAAACCTTCCGATTTCATAACAAGGGAATCGTTTATGAATGCAATCAAGCTTGATATGATGCTCGGTTGCTCAACGAATACCGCACTTCATCTTCCTGCGCTTGCTCACGAAGCGGGAATAAAAGTCACTCTTGAAGATTTTGACAGAATCGGCAGAGAAACTCCCCATATAGTAAAACTTTCTCCATCAGGCAATCATCTTATGGTTGACCTTGAAAATGCAGGCGGTGTTTCCGCTGTTATCAGACAGGGTATTGAATGCGGATATCTCTGGGGTGAGCAGGAAACTGTAACCGGCAAAACTATTGCGGAAAATGTTGAAAATGCCGTTGTCCGTGATGCGGAAGTTATAAAGCCCTTCGATGCACCTTACTCACCCGAAGGCGGTCTTGCAATTCTTTACGGCAACCTTGCTCCGAAGGGGGCAGTTATCAAAACAGCAGGTGTTGACCCGAATATGCTTGAACATTCAGGTCCTGCAAAGGTATTCAACAGCCATCAGGAAGCACTCAACGGACTGATTTTCGGTGATATCGTCCCCGGTGATGTTATCGTGCTCCGATATGAAGGACCAAAGGGTGGTCCAGGTATGCAGGAAATGCTTATGCTTACAGCCCTTATGTGCGGTATGGGTATGGATAAGGATATCGCTCTTGTTACAGACGGCAGATTTTCAGGTCTTTCAAGAGGCGGAGTTATCGGTCATGTTTCTCCCGAAGCGGCTCTTGGCGGAAATATTGCTCTTGTTGAAAACGGTGATATAATCACATATTCAACAAGCAAGCGTACACTCAACGTTGAAGTCAGCGATGAAGTGCTTGAAGAAAGAAGAAAAAATCTTGCGCCTTATGATTGCCCCGTTAAAACAGGCTGGCTTGCAAGATATGCAAAACTTGTAGGTCCCGTATCTGACGGTGCAGTTCTTGAATAAAAAATAAGGGGCTGTAAAAAAACGAAAGTTTTTTTACAGCTCATTTTAAGGGGATAGTAAAAAAAGATGAAGAACGGATAAACCGAGCAAAATCAAGGCTTCAGCCTTGATTTTGTTTCCCGAAGGCGTACAAAGGTACGTCGAGTGGCGAGGTTTATTCGTAGTATAAAATATAAATATTCAATCGATTTTTCAATTTTTTTAAAATTTATGGGGTTCTTCAGGCTTTGTTACCTGCAGAACCCCTTGTTGTATATGGTTTTATACGGTCTTCGCTTTTTTTACATCCCCTTTTTCTTATTTAAAAAGAATTCCTTTGAATTCGTTGAGATTATCGGGAGTTATTGCTCTTTCTTTTCTTTCGATTTCGTGAATCATTTCGGTAAGTCTGCTGTTGACGGGTGTTTCGACACCGAATTCTTTACCTTTTGATGCAATATAGCCGTTGAAAATATCAATTTCAGTCAGCTCATTTCGTTCAAGCGATTGCAGAGTCGAAGGTTTTACATCTGCATATTTTATTTTTGCAACGAGCTTTACAATCATGCGGCAGATTGCATTGTACGGTGCGTTATCCATAAGCATAAGAAGTCTGTATTCAAGAAGTTTGCCGTATTTGGGAACATTTATTCCCATAGCTTTTGCAACATTCATTCCTTCGCGTGCAATCGCGAGAAACAGCTTGCCTGCTCTTGAATCGTCAATGATAACACCTAAAGTTTTGCCCGTAATACCTGCCGTTGCATTGATGCATGAATTGATTATGAGTTTTGAATACTGCTGACGGGTGATATTATCCGAAATTGTTGTCGGAAGCACGTTATCAAGCATGTTCCTGAGATAATCAAGTTTTTCGGGATGATATCCGTCGGGCATTCCTATATACATTTCACCAAGACTCGTCATATTTATTTCTGTTGCAGTGTTTCTTGTTGCACCGAAACCGAGCATACAGCCGACAGCTCTTTTTCTGCCGACAATTTCAGCAAGCTCATCTGTGCAAAGACCATTCTGCATGCCGACTACAAGACTGTCTTCCTTAAGAAAAGGCAGAATACTTTCTGCTGTCTGAGCCATAGCTGAATATTTTGTTGCAATTATGCATATGTCAAATTTTTCATCTTTTATATCGTTTACAGAAGCGTAACAGCAGAAATGTGCATTGGATTCACCTTTTGCACCGAGAAGATTGATGCCGTTTGCTTCAATTTCACTTTTTGTTTTTTCGCTGTGGCAGAGAATGCTTATATCATATCCTGCATTTTTTGTCAGTACGGCAACCGTACCGCCTATTGCTCCCGCTCCGATTAAAAGTGTTTTCATTATGACTCATCCCCCTGAATAACTCTTTATATTTCTGATTATACATTATAATGCAGCATTTTTAAAGGGGATTTTTTAATTTTGTTGCTTTTTGTTATATGCAGATAATAAATTGACTGCGATAAAACAGAAAAGGAAGTATATTCAGAGATAACATCACTCTTTTCATTTATAAGAGCATAAAAACACATATAATGTCTCACTTTATAATAAATATAGCATATCTGATTTAAATGTAAATTCCAACAGTATATTTCCCCTTGAATCACAGATACTGACATAACGGTTTAAAGTTTCAAGGAGAGAATATATATGAAAGTATCAGAAATTGTCCGTACGGGCATGGGTTAACCGAAAAATAAAAATATTGCTTTTTTCTGTATTTGTAGTAAAATAATATAAAATTACTACTTAAAGGAGGCGGGAAAATGATTGACAAGAAAAACTATGAAATATTAAGCGGTGATACTGTTGTTGCCGTATGGCAGGACGGTAATCTTGAAGTAATCAACAAAGACTTATTACCCTTATTTCTTAAAAGAATCAGCGATGCAGATATGTGGCTTGAAACACGAGCAATTGACAGTCATCGTGCAAACTCCCGCCTGCTTAAAAAGGCTTTGCGCCTTACAGAAAAAGATGATATCTCAACTGTTGCTCATGTCAATGCAGCAACAATTACAGATAACTACTGGATAAGACCTGTCGGCTCTGACCTGACTTTTGATGATGTCAGATTTACTGATGACTACTTTTCAAACCTTGCTCTGAAAGGTACTTACGACAGCTTCAATAAAGCTGCCACAAGCAAGAAGTCAAGAACACCAGAGCTGACGAATGTAGGTAGTTTTGAAAAGTGCTGGAAAATCCGTGACGGCAAGTGGTGGATGTTCAAAAAAGCAACGCACAGCGAGATGTTCTCTGAATTGTTTGTATATGAACTCGGTCTTGCACTCGGCTTCAATATGGCTGTTTACGAGCGTGGTGACGGATGTATCAAATCGCTTGATTTCACAGACGGAGCAGCAGTAAACTTTGAGCCTGCATCAACATTTATGGCAGACAATGAAGATTATCCCGATGTTGTCAAAGCGCTGAAAACAATCTGTCCCGATGCAATCCCCGATTATATCAGACTCATTTTCATGGATACAATCATTGACAATCCTCACAGACACACAAACAATTTCGGTTTGCTGAGAAATGTTGAAACAGGTAAATTTATCGGTCTTGCTCCCAACTATGATAACAATATGGCACTTATTGCCCGTGGTTATCCTTCAAAACCGAAATCAAAAGATTTGCTTATTACTTTTTTCAATGAGCTTATGGATGAATATCCCGAATATAAAGAGTTCATTCCTGAGCTGACAGAAGAAACAATCCGCAATGTGCTTGACAAGATTAATATGAAAGTCAGAAGTCAGACAATAATCGACTTTGTTATGAGCAGATACAATTCAATCAAATAAATTAAGAGCAGAAGGATTTTGGTCTTTCTGCTCTTTTTTATACTAAGAAAAAGCAAAACAGCCCTCTTTTTCAGAGAGCTGCCTTGCTTTAATGTGAAAGTATCCATACGACAAATGAGAAGCTATACATCAATTATGCTTTTTCTTGAAAAAAATATAAAAATTTTCCTGAAAATTCTATATATAAAAAATTTCCCGGTCAGACCTTTCATAATTTGTATGCGATTTGATTGTTATCGCAAATAAATTCAAGGAGAGTTCAAATGAACCGTAACATTATTATCAGAAAAAGCATTACAGACGACAAGATTTTCAGAGAACCGAAGACAATGCAGGTTCTGTGGTATATTTTACTCAATGCCGACAAAGAGCAGAAACTGAAGACTACATATCAGCAGATAACTTGCATAACAGGACTTTCAAAGTCTGTGGCACAAAAAGCACTTGAAAGCCTTAAAAACTCAGGATATATCTCAAAAAGAGTATCCGGTAAAGAGATATCCATAAAAATCAAGAAGGATTTTCCCTATCTGATGAAGAGAAAAACTCAGGATTGTTTCAAAGTCGATGAAAACACACTGCATTTTGACTGGTTCGATGAATATCAGAGCAGACATCTGTGGATTTACCTTCTTCTCACAGCAAATACCGAACCCGTTGCCTTTAAGTCAACTGTAATTGATAAGGGCGAACTGATGACTAAATTATCAATTCTATCAACCGCAACAGGACTTACTGTAAGTCAGGTCCGAACTGCACTTAAAATATAAGCTTAAGTAATTATGAAAGATGTTTTATACAAAGATAAAGAGATACAACTTCATTTGAAGTGTATCCCTTTGTTTTTTTATATTACAGTGCTCTTGAGTATGGCAAGATAAAGATGGAATTGTATATCAAGTTAATGCTAATGGCACAATTGACAATACCTATCCTTCGCTAACAGATTATATAGAAAAAACAAAAGTCTAATTCAGAAAAAGGAACCATTGATTTAAATGGTTCCTTTTTGTTTCGCATAAATCACATTCATCACTCATTTATTGATAGTTGATGAGTGATGAAAATATATTTACGCAAAAAACTGCCCTCGGATGAGAGCAGTTGATGCATTCAGGCTATGGGGTTGTTATTTCATTAAAACTTCCATACGCTCTGTTATCAGTTTTTCGAGAGAAGCCTTCATATTATCGGGCATATATGAAGCTTTGCACATTGCAATATATTCGGGTGTCATCTTTACAATCTTATCGATAATCTTTTCTGCAGATTTCGGAGCTACACCGATAGTTTCGGCAAGAATGAGAAAATCCTTTCTGTGCAGATTATGTTTTTTACCGTTTGTTGTAAGTGCAAGCTGTTCAGTATCTTCAGGGATAACCACATTTGTTGAAAGCATATCATATGCGGCAGAAAGTATATATTCTTCACTTCTCTGCGATGTTTCTATGAGTGAAAAATTCTTCAGATGCATATCTGAATTGCCGACTGCAAATGAAAAAATAATTCTGAAATACATTTCTGCAAGGTCAAGACCGGGATTTGCGGAATATTTTGAAACAATTTTTCCGCATCGTTCATAAGAACCTCTGTATTTATCTTCGGTCAGTCTTCCTTCAAGCTGACAGAAGTCTTCCATTGCAAGCATCTTCCCGTTTTCTCTGTCAATTCGTTTTGTGATATATGCATATGCATCATTTTGTGAAGCAAGTTTCACAAGAGCAAAAGGTACAGTTTTTATTCCGCTTGCTTTTGCCATCTGCATTACAAGGTATTCCATTTCGGGCAATGCCGCATATTCCGCTGTCTGCGGTTTAAGAATATATCCTGTGGGGTAATTCACAAGTGTAAGTCTCGGTTCAGTTCCTGTTGTAAGATGCAATGACAGTTTTTTCTGCACACCGGGAACAGTATATCCCTTTGTTGTGCTGTCGATTGCAAGCTGATTGAGAATTTCTTCCGAAACATCAATGTCGGGGAATTTATTTGTACCGAAAAAGTTTTTGATACAGCTTTTATGCCATTGATAAGGAGTATCCTGTGTTTTAAGAGGTTTTCCGCAACATAAACAGTTCATTATTCTTTAGCCCCCTTGATGCACACATTTCCGATAGGGTCTTTACACGCAACCAGAAGCAGACCGAATCTGTCTTTACGGTCAATTTTCCAGTTATGAGTTACAACATCAAGCAGCCAGCCTTCGGGAATAAGCCCGTCAAAGAATGCGAACATAGTTTTTGATGTATATTCTTCACTCTTCAAAGGCATAGTAAGACTCACCGCAGAAGCATTTTCGTTTTTCAGATATTCAGTATCATAAATAAATGAATAGCCGTAATCGGTTTCTTTCAGTGTTCCTGCAAAGGTGTCCCGTACATATACATACGCCGTTCTGTATGCTTCCATCAGTCATCCTTCCTTCCGGGAACTGCCTTCATGCCAAACATTGAAAGAGCCTGATTGACTTTATCCATACGGACAGTTTCTTTACCCTGTTCAAGTTCTCTGATGAATCTGAGTCCGAGACCTGAACGGATTGCAAACTCTTCCTGAGTCAGCCCTGCTTCTTTTCTTTTAAGTTTGATAAATTCAGCAATAGTATTCATACATACATATTACACCCTAAAGGGTATAATGTCAATAATTTTATATATTTATTATACCCGTTATGGTATAAATATATTCTTAAAATTAAAAAATATACCCTAAAGGGTATAAAAACTGCCCTCGGATGAGAGCAGTTGAAAGTATTCTGTTTGACAAATTGGAATTTATTTCTTGACTATTTCTTTTACACCAGGTTCATTTTTTGCATTCAGAAATAAGGAGCAATATCAAGTAAGTGTTGAATTTTATAAATATTTTTGTTACAATAAATTTACAAAACTATGAATGGAGAGAAAGTTATGGCAACTATTGATTTAAAAGCATATACAACTCGTGCAAAAGAACTTGAATCTGCTATTTATACTCAAAAAAGATTAATGGAAAGTCACAGAATCTTTTTTGACAGTCAGCGCCCAATTGAACCTAAAAAAAAGCAGATTAACGAGCCAATTAAACCTTTTAATCCAGGAGAACCTGATTTACACTTTAATAATATACTTACAATAGTTTCTGGCATTGCACTCGTAATTGGTATTATTATGCATATAGTAAACGATGGAGATTCTTTTTTAAGTGCAGTTTTTACAATAGTTGGTGGTGCTACCTTTATAGGTGGAATCTATGAATATTTCAAATTGTCATCGCAACATGAATCATCAAAACAAACATATGAAAAACAAATGCAAGAATACGATATTAAATTGTCAGAATACAAAAGAGAGCTTTCTCGCATTAACAAGTCATACCCTGTTGAGTATGAAGAATATAAAGAAAAAGTAAGTATTCATGATTCTAAAGTTGCAGATATAATGTTGCAACATACAGATATGCTTAAGTGTTTAGAAAAATCAATAAATATTGTTTATGAAGAAAATGTTATTTTTCCTAAATATCGAAACCTTGTAGCTATCACAGCAATTAATGAGTATCTTATGAGTGGTAGATGTGATAAGCTTGAAGGACCTGATGGTGCATACAATTTATATGAAATGGAGCTCAGGCAAAATATTATTATAGCTCAATTGTCAAGCATTATCGATAATTTGGAACAAATCAGAAATAATCAATATTCTCTTTACGAAGAATTGCAAAAATCAAATTATACCATTAATGAAATTCTTGCTGAAACTCAAAGAATGAAAGAAAGCTCAAAGTTAACAGCTTATTTTTCAGGCGTAACTGCTTTAGCAGAAGCTTCACCTAAATATTATCATGGAATAGTTATATAAATAGGAGCAGATGTGATTATGATTAATAAAATAATGTACATAGATGAGCTAAACAGAGTCATAATTGAAAAATATCCCACAGGCGATTATACAAAGGCACAACTATCAAGGTCTGACAGTCCAGTACGCTTAAGTATGGATACATATGTAATGCGTGAATATGGTGAGTGTTACAAAAATGAATTAGTTCAATTGATTAAAGAAAAAAACAGTCTTTATGACGATTGTATTAATAATTTAAACATATAGTGAAATTAAAATCTCATTGGTACCAATGAGATTTTTTATTGTTTTCATCACTCATATATCAATAGAAAATGAGTGATGAATGAGTGATGAAATTAATATTACAAAAAAACTGCCCTCGGGGGAGAGCAGTCTGAATTGCGGAATTAAAGTCTGTATTTCCGTATGAAGTATGACGGTGTACAGCTCCATGCATGACAAAGACTGTTTATCATTCTGTCGTTGTATGGTGAAAAATCAGGGTCGTCGGGCACATATGCTTCCCAGAATGTGTCTGCACCGAGTACGACCATACCGCCCCAGAGATTTTTTATGTATTGCACCGCTGTTTCATTCAAACCAAGCTTCAGCATTGCTTCAACAACATAATGATGCATATAGGGAGTGCAGGGTTGCTTTGCAGTTCTGTCTTCAAGACATTCAGAAAGCAGATTTACCGCTTTTTCACCATCAATTACACCGCCCAATATCATCCATATCTGTGAATGTACGCTAAGTTGGTTATTATCAAGACTGTTGATAAATGCCTTTTTGTTTTCATCATAGAGATATTTTCTGCAGGCTGAACGAACTTTCAGAAGAATAGAATTGTATTTCTCGAAATCATCATCACCGATTGCTTTCAGTAAGTCAGCAAAGCGTTCAAGAGTATAGAGATATACACCCTGCAACGATGTCATAATTTCCAGTCCGGGACACCAGTCAATAAATGCAAACCAACCGTCCTGTCTTGTTGCAATCAGGTTTTTATCGAGTGTAGCATAAAAACTGTCAAGCTGCGATTTACAAATATAAATAAGGTCATTCAAGGTGTCTGTATCTTTGCTGTGCTCATAATAATCACACACAGCAACAACATAAAGAAGTGCATAATCTTCAATATATGTTTCCCCTGAATGATAATAAGGTGTTTCGTATACAAAAGACGGCAGAAATCCGAGCTTGTTACATTCCCCTGCGGCAAACAGATACAGACATCTTCTGACTATTTCAAGATTATTGAATGTATAGTAATCCGTTAATGCTTCAAGACGAAGGTCACCTATCCATAAACGGCGGTCACGCTTCGGACCATCTTCAAAGAATGTCTGCATACATTCTTTGAGAGTGTTTGCAGCAACGTTATCAATCTTTCTGAGTAAATCATCCTTCGAACCGGAAGGAGAAAGCACCGATATGTCAGCACTTGTTGATGCTCGGAAAGAAAAATCAAAAAGCTTTATCGGTCTGTTTGCTTTTTCAACAGTTATTTTGATAAATCTGCAGGCGAATCTCCGATTCATTGTTACTCTTTGAGGAAAATCAATATTGATTATTTCCTCCTGCAGCCAGGTTTCAGAAAGCACGCCCTTGTATTGAGAAAAGTCATCATTTATTTCCCGCATATCCTCACCGAATTTTATTGAAAGCCTTACGGGGGCATCAACAAAGACATTGACTCTGTCAAAGGAAAATGAAAAATGACCGACTGCGTGCTGTCCCAAATCGAGGATAATACTGTCACCGCTGACGGCAGTGAATTCGGTTATGTCGGGCGTGATATCGGTGTATATAAGCTCCGGGTAATTTTCCTGCGCTTTACTCAGAAAATAATTTTTATCTTTCATAAAATCAGCTCACTTTGTAAGAAGGATTTTACAGTCAAATTGGAATTTACTTAACTGCTTTTATAGTATAGGTCGCTCCCCAATTTTTCAGCACCAGGGCAGAAGAAAATCCTGCTTCCATAAGTGCTTCTGTTTCGTGTTTTACTGTAAGAGGGGTGTCGTAATGGTAAAACTCATCATCATCAAATCCTTGCTCTGTTTTCAATGCAATCAAGTTTTGTCGGTGCATCTGTTCCTCTTCGTCAGACAAAGAGAAGTAGTCTGTCAGCACAAAATATCCACCGTCTTTTAATGCTCTATGCAGTTTTGTATATAAAGGGACTTTTTCTTCCTTTGTAAAATGGTGCAAACTCTCCACCGATACTGCACTATCAAAGGCGCACACACCAAAAGGCATATCAAAATATGAACCGCAAATCAAAGTGATGTCTTTGTCAGCAAATTTCTTTTTGAGTGCCGACAACATTCCCCCGGACAAATCAATACCTGTTATTCTTGCGGATGGATTGAGCAGAAAGTATTCTTCTAACTCCAATCCTGTACCACATCCTAAATCAAGTATATGGCAGTTCTCTGTAGTCGGCAACTGCTTTGCCGTATATGGATAAAATTCGTCTGCGGATTCTATGTTGGTCAACATATGTTCATCGTATCCATCTAATCTGTTTTCAAAGAAATCAGCCATTTTTTCAAGCATATCTAATCTCCGTCAAATTCTTATTTTTCAATCTGATTATATCACACCATTACCACACAATTCAATCAAAAAACTGCCCTCGATGAGAGCAGTTGAAAGTATTCTGTTCGACAAATTGGAATTTGTCTTATTAACAACATGAGCCGTTGCAACAACAAGACTTTTTCTTTTCTTTGCCCCTGAAGAATTTTTTTAGATTTTCAGGTAGTTCATATGCTTCTGAACCGATATTATTAGCAGGAGTAAATG
>JAFYVE010000019.1 GCA_017549285.1 Clostridia bacterium | reverse complement strand
TATCCATCATACCGGGCATTGATGCACGAGCACCTGAACGAACTGAAACGAGAAGGGGATTTTCGAGGTCACCGAACTTCTTGCCTACAACGCCTTCCATCTTAACGATGTATTCCATGATTTCTGCCTGGATGTCATCGTTGATCTTTCTGCCGTCTTCGTAGTACTGAGTACAAGCTTCAGTTGAAATTGTGAAGCCCTGAGGAACGGGAAGACCGATCTTTGTCATTTCAGCAAGGTTAGCACCCTTACCGCCGAGAAGCTCACGCATTGAAGCGTCGCCCTCTGAGAATAAATAAACAAACTTTTTGCTCATTTTTCTTTCCTCCATATAATGATTTTATTTTAAACAAACTCAAAAAACTGTTTTCACAGTCTTTATCACACCAATTATAACAGACAAAAACTTAAAAATCAATAAAATTTAAAAAATAGATTGCTAAAAAATAACTTAAAATGTGTTTCTTTTCGGCTAAATTGCTTAAAGAGTGATTTTTACAGTTTTGATTTCCCACGGACGGAAAGAAAGTGTACCGTCTGAGAGTGTCTTTGTGGCGTTACCGAGAAGGTCTGTTTCTGTTTCCGCTTAAAAAACACAAGAAACTGAAATAACCATAAATATTCACCAACAAATTTAACATATTGACTTTTTTTATCAGAAAAATATAATTAATATATAGTCTTGGTTGAAAGAAGTTTTGGTTATGGGTATTGAACGTATAAATGAATTCTGGCCGTCATGGAAGCCCGTCAGTCTTATAGGAAAAGGGGCAAACGGTGAAGTTTATAAATGCATTCACGAAGAAATGGGCGTAAGAACTTTTTCGGCAATCAAAGTGATAAAAATATCCTCGGCTCAGGTATCCACCCTTTCTTTTGACACATTCACAACTCGTTCATTCTGCCGCAATCTTATAAATGAATGCATTAATGAAATAAACATAATGCTCACATTAAAAAGTTGTCCTAATATTGTTGCGATAGAAGACTTCAGAGTTATTGAAACAGTAAAAGATGACGAGTGGGAAATTTTTATCAGGATGGAACTTCTTACCTGTCTGACCGATTATCTCAAAGATCGCATACTTACACAGAATGAAATAATAAAACTGGGAACAGACCTGTGCTCAGCACTTGAAATCTGTCATAATAAAAATATTATGCATCGTGACATAAAACCTGCAAATATTTTTGTGAACAATTTCGGCGATTTCAAACTCGGAGATTTCGGCATAGCAAGAACACTTGAAATGGCAACTGCCGGTTTTTCACAGAAAGGCACAATGACTTATGTCGCACCGGAAGTTATGCAATCCAACACCTATTCGGAGGTTGTTGACATATATTCTCTCGGGCTTGTTCTTTATCAGTGTGCAAATAACAACAGGCTCCCATTTATACCTCCTTTTGGTGAATACACACCTGCAATGCAAAGTGAAGCAATAAAAACCAGATTAAACGGGTATATTCTGCCTCCTGCAAGTAATGTTGATGAAAAGTTCAATAATACACTCAGAACAGCCTGTGCATATTCACCGACAGACAGATTCGGCTCCGCATTACAGATGAAAAACGCATTAATCAGCCTCAGCAACAGCAGTTCCGAAGCAACAGAACAGATTGTTTACAACAACGTCCGGCAACCTGTCAATACAAACATTTACAACAAAAAAAACAAGGAACGCAATTTCATAAAAATCACCATACTCGCAGTCTGCATTATTGCTGTAATATGCGCAATCATTACCGAAATTTTCTTATTTTCAGGAAACCGGAATGATGATATCAATAACATACCGGAAACCGTTCACACCACAGATGCAACGTCAACAACAGAAATCAGAACGGATTCACCAACTGTAAAAACAACAGAGCTTGAAACAACAACCGAAAAAATCATAATCGAACAAATTATTAATGATAACATCATCACAGATGACACTTTATTCTCAAACAGAGTTGATTTTGATCAAAAAACAGCAAATATATATGTTTCTAATATCACGGAAGCAGGAATGAATACCTTTTCAGGCACACCTACTGTTGATGAAATGCTTAAATTGACAATCAACCATTCCATTCTCAATCACAACCCTTCCGTGTCAGGAATAAAATACGGCAACTATTATTCAAACTCAAACAATTTTAATCTGAGAATAAATACTGACTATGCTGACCGTCTTTCAACAAGATTCTTCGGCATAGATATAAATGCATCAACACTGGACAGACCGTTTATCAGTTCAGGACATATCTACGGAAACTCGGCAAACGTTTTCAGTCAGGGCGTAGCTTTTGTCAGAAGTGTCTACTGCGATGATTCGGCAGAGAAATACAAACTTTCTTTTTCAGTTTTTATGACGGGCGAAACTGATGAAACGGAATTCTATTCACTTACACCGTTTCAGGCAGAATTCTACAACACCTTCACTTACCGTTATGACGGTTATATAATTCTTCAGAAATACAGATCTTCTGGCACTGATGCATATAAAATAATTGAATTTAGCAAAACAGAATAAAAAAAACAAAAGGACATTTCGTAACGAACTGTCCTTTTTTCATTGATTAAATTACTGTGACAATGCTCTTTCAAGCCAGATAGATGCGATATCCATCGCCTGATAAAGTCCCTGTTTTTCGCTCTTCTTAACGATTCTTTCACGGGGTCTTACATCGGGGTCAGTGTTCAGAAGCTGAACGGTAACACGACTTGCAACATCAAGTTCGCCTACCTTCTTTGTTGAACATATCTGAAGCATTATTACGTAAGGGTCACACATATTGCCGTAGTAAATAGTCTTACCGCAGCGGACAAGGGGCTTACCCTTGTATGTCAGGAACTTGGGTCCCTTCTTTTCTGCCATTTTATTCAATCCTTTCGTTATTCCTCTGTTGTCTCAATACCGAGGTATTCCTTGATGAGAGACTGCAGAAGTTCATAGCGGTCGATTTTCATAATGATATTTCTCGCATTGTTATAAGTTGTGATATAAGCAGGGTCTTCCGAAAGAAG
This sequence comes from Clostridia bacterium, assembly GCA_017549285.1. Lineage (GTDB taxonomy): Bacteria > Bacillota > Clostridia > Oscillospirales > Acutalibacteraceae > UBA1081. Next base: position 18,443 of record JAFYVE010000019.1, on the reverse strand, counting down.
ATAGCCTACAATCTGATTTACGGGATTATACCCCTTCTCTGCCAATGATTCATATACCTGAGCGAGCATCACTTTAATCTGTGAATCCCTGTCACCCTCTAATTTAAACTTAATCGTCTTGTCCATAAAGGTCACCTCTTCCTATTATGCTTATGCATAAATAATAATACATTGTTTATTATACAACAAAGATTTAAAAAATACAACTGCTTTTTTTAATATTTTTATTCCGTTTTCGGAGAATATATGTTATAATCTCGGAAAAGAGGTGTTTTTATGCTTGTTCTGACAGCTGAAAATATAAAAATGGCGGAGGAATCTGCAGTAAAAAACGGTTGCAATTACTATGACCTTATGAAAACTGCAGGCACAGAGTGTGCCGATGTGATTTCCCTTGAAGATAAAAACAGTAAAGTCACCGTTCTCTGCGGAAAGGGCAGAAACGGCGGTGACGGTCTTGTTATCGCAGGAAGACTGTGGCAGAACGGCTTCAGGAATGTATTCGTTGTTCTCGCAGGAGGTATGCCCACAGACGAATTATGCATTCAGATGTATGAAGAAATGGTGAAATACCCCGTTGTTGTAACTGATTTCACCACCGACAGAAAAACTGCAGTTTATCATATTGAAACAGCAGACATTATAGCAGATGCACTTTTCGGAATAGGATTCAGAGGAGAGCTTTCGGGCAATTATCTTGAAGCAGTTGAAATTGCAAACAAAAACACAACCGCAAAGAAATATGCAATTGATATCCCGTCAGGTCTTTCTGCAGACGGAATATATAACGAAAAAACATATTTTATCTCTGACGAAACGCTCACAATGATAGCATTCAAGCCTGTTCACGTTATAAAGCCGTCTTCTGATATGTGCGGAAAAGTGACTGTTATTGATATTGGCATAAAAGAAGAGATTCTTTTTCCTTTTGCAGAAAAATATACTGCGTTCACAAAAGAAGAAGCATTGAACAGCATAAATAAAAGAACTTATGACTGCCATAAGGGTACATTTGCAAATGTGCTTACAATCTGCGGCAGCCGTAATATGACGGGTTGTGTTTATCTCTGCAATCAGGCAGCTGTGGAAATCGGTGCAGGGCTTGTAACTGCGGCTTTCCCCGAATGCATTTACAACACCGTAACCGCAAAGCTCAATGAACCGCTTATGCTTCCATTGAAAAATAATGATGAGGGCAGAATGACAACAGATGCAAAAACTCTTCTACCTGCAATAAAAAGAGCCGATGTTATCGCAATCGGGTGCGGACTCGGTGTTGATAACGACACAAAAGAGCTTGTATCTTTTGTAATCAATAATTATAAAGGCATACTTATTCTTGATGCCGATGCACTCAACTGCGTTGCAAAAAATACGGAAATTCTCAAAAACGCAGAGTGTGATATTGTTATAACTCCCCACCCCGGTGAAATGACAAGGCTGACAGATAAATGCATTCAGGATATTCAGAATAACAGAATGCAGACAGCTCTGGATTTTGCAAACGAATACGGTGTAACAATCCTTCTCAAAGGTGCCAACACCGTAATTGCAGATAAAACGGGTAGATGCTATATCAACACAACGGGTAATCCCTCAATGGCAAGAGGCGGCAGTGGTGATGTACTGACGGGACTTATTGCAGGGCTTATAAGTCAGACCGAAGACACTTTCACAGCCGTCTGCACAGGTGCATTCATCCACGGTATGACAGCTGATAACATTGTGAAAAAATACGGCCCTCTGGCGGCAACACCGACGAGAATAATCAACGAATTATATTTATGAGACACTTAGAATTTAAAATTGATGAAAACTATGACGGCAAAAAGGTCATAGCATATCTCAGAGGAGAGGCAAAGCTTTCAGCAAGGCTTGTCAATTCACTGAAACGGGTTGAAAAAGGAATCACTCTTAACGGGGAGCATATCAGGACTGTTGATATACTGCATAAGGGTGATATTCTTGCTGTCAACATTCCTGAAGACAACAATGAAATTGAACCGATTGAATACCCTCTTGATATCGTTTATGAAGATAATGATATACTTATAATAAATAAACCTGCAGGGCTTGCGATGCACCCTACACATAATCATCAGGGTGACACACTTGCAAACGGAGTTGCTGCATATTTTCTTTCAAAAGGTAAAAACATCTCTTTCAGGGCTGTGGGCAGACTTGACAAAAGTACATCGGGACTGGTTATCTGTGCTCTGAACAAATACGCTGCAGCAAGTCTTGCCGGCAAGTTTAAAAAAACATATTTTGCACTTGTAAAAGGAACTTTCGAAGGCACGGGCATAATTGACAAACCGATAATAAGACCCGACCCGATGAAGACACTCAGAGCCGTTGGCGAAGGCGGTGACGAAGCCGTTACACATTGGGAAACGGTGGCAACAGACGGTGACATATCACTTATGAAAATCACTCTTGAAACGGGCAGAACACATCAGATAAGAGTGCATTTTTCGTCAATCGGCGCACCTTTGTGCGGTGATGATATGTACGGCAGTACTGACACAAGAATAGACAGAGCCGCACTTCATTGCGGTATTCTCGATTTTATTCACCCCGTTACAAACGAAATAATGCATTTTGAAGTCCCCGTACCTGAAGATATGGATAAGTTAATAAAAGACACAGTCCCCGTCGGTTGACGGAGACTGTATTTTGTTCTGCTTATTTATAAGTCACATCTGCAAAGCTGTCTGTTTCAAACATCAGCCAATTGTCTGTTGCTGAATTGAATTTGCTGAAATTTACATTTTCAACAGTTACATTCATTGTGTTTGTTTCATTTGCGGCTGAGAATTTTGATTTCATAGCGGCATTGTATGTAATATTTTTAAACAGGATATTGTCTGCCGTGAAATTATAGATGGGTACAGTATCCATATCGCCGATTTCTTCGGTAAACACAATACAAGCCATAGCACGACCGTCATCACGGAAAATCTCGATATTTTCAAACAATATGCCGTCGATACTTCCTTCCGCAAGTTCGATTATAACAGCAAGTGAAGCCACACGGTCGTTGTTCCACGTTGCGTCACGGCAGATAACCGCACTGTCTTTGAAGGTGATGTTCTTTATAGGTCTGTTCACTTCACCGTGAATACCGTAACATCTTGCCTTACCGCCCCATGCAACACAGTTTGTGAATTTAATATTTTCAGCCTTTGAGTCAAGAGGTCCGCCGAGAGTCTTGACATCGAAAAGGTCGTCACCGCTTCGTGCAAAGCATCGGTCAATCGTGCCGTTTGTTGAGTTACAGATTGCAAAAGCGTCTGAATTCTGTCTGTAGCCGAAGATGTCAACATCCTTTATGCTGAAATTGTCGCAAAGATAAGTTATAAATGACCATTCGGGTGAGTTAACAATTCTGATACCCTCAACCTCAATATTTGAGCATTCATTAAAAACAACACCTCTTCGCTCTCTTCTGTCAAGGTGTGAAAGGTCAAGAACACCTCTGCCGACAAACTTTATATTGTCGCACTTATAGAAATTCACAAAGGGAAAGCGTGTAAGACCTATTGAATTACAATTTATCGCATCCGGTTCAACAAAGTTATTTTCATCTTCTGAGCTCTTTATATCATAAATATGCTGTGCAAGGACATAAGCACCCTGTTTCATATAAACAACGCAGTTATCCTTATCAACAAATGAAGCATAAGGCATTTCAAGAAGTCCGCTTTCAACCACAATAACGTTATCTTCACCGTACTGCTCTTTATATGCGGCGATTTCAGCTTCTTCATCAACTCTTTCTCTTACAAAAAGAGTGTAAGCGTGAGCCTGAGATGCATTATTGAAAAGGAATGTGTAAATACCAAAGTCACTGATGCTTGCAGTCATAACGCCGTTTTTACAGCCTGCCTGCACATTAAGGCTTTCGGGAAGACAGATTGCATTCTTAATATTGAAATCCTTTGAATAAAGCTCAATATTGAGTGAGAATTCTTCACCCTCATCGAGATAGATTTCTGAAAATGAGTGAAGTTCACCGTACTGAGTTTCGCCGAGAAAAACAGTTGCCGCATAAACGGGAATGTCTTTCTCTGCGATTTTTGCTGTGTAATAGGGTGAAATAACAACACCGTTTACATCCTGATAACCCTGTGCACTCTCGTAAAGTTCCTTATCAGAATCGGCACGTGATTTGAGTTCTTCCTCTGTAATTCCCCAATCATCAAGGCTCTTTACTGCCTCTGCAGGGTATTCAAGCACATCGAAATCAAGATTTTCACTGTTGGGAACAATAACTGCAGGATTCATAAGTGAATTCAGGGTTATTGAAACAGCCATAAATACTTTGAATAAAAATCTGAAAAGATCAAGCATAACAAAACCTCCGTTTTGATTTAATTATATTATAGCAACTAAAAACAACAAATGCAATAACATCATCAATTATCCTTTTTATTGTACATATAAAATATTATAATGTTTCTGAGGTGACATCTATGTACATAAACTCATTGACTCTTGCATCAGACAGCGCTGAAATCAACTTTATAAAAGACCTGAAACAGACCTGTTACAACGGAGTTTATCCTTTCAAGATTTTTCCGATTAAAGACCTGAGACATATCGATTTTGCCCCGATAACCATATTCTACGGCGGTAACGGGTCAGGAAAGACAACACTTCTCAATATTCTTGCAGAAAAAACGGGAGTTACAAGACATTCAGCATTCAACAGCAGTCCGTTTTTTGAAAAATACACAAGTATGTGTTATCTCGATGCAGGAAAAATACCTATGAAAAGTCAGATTCTCACAAGTGACGATGTAACGGACTATCTGCTGAATATGCGTAATCTTAATGACGGCATTGATGCTCAGAGAGAGAAACTTTTCAGCGAATATCTTGATAAAAAATACAGGCACGTTCAGTTAAGTTCAATGGCAGATTATGACGACCTGAAAGAAACAATCAATGCAAGAAAAAAATCACAGTCACAATATGTACGGGAAAATCTGATGAGAAATGTTGATATGCAGTCAAACGGTGAAACTGCAATGAAATATTACGTTGAACGCATAACCGACAATGCACTTTATCTTATTGACGAGCCTGAAAATTCACTTTCAGCTTCAAGACAGAAAGAACTGACGGAATTTCTTGTTGAATCCGCAAGGTTTTTCGGCTGTCAGTTTGTGATTGCAACCCACTCCCCTTTCTTTCTTGCGATGAAAGGTGCAAGAATTTACAATCTTGACGAATACCCTGCAAAAGTCTGTAAATGGACAGAGCTTGAAAACGTGAGAACATATTTCGATTTTTTTAAAGAACATGAAAGTGAATTCAACTGATTTTTTATTGAGTTTTATTTTCCGTTATGCTATACTTTTTTCATAAAACAAATGAGGTATCATTATTGATAAAATAAAAATCAGAAAAGACAGCAGAATATTATTTATAGGTGACAGCATTACCGATGTCCGTTTCAATTCAAGATTCAGATTCAGATTCAGAGTAAAAAACATCTATGCAACACAACTGAAAAAGAAATTCAGAAAATACAGCAAAAAGATTAATGTTGATATAAAAGGTATTGCAAGCAACCGTACATATCACGTCTATGACCGTCTGACAAAAGACTGCATAAATCTGAAACCTGATGTTGTTATTATGCTTATCGGTGTTAACGATGCCTGGGAAAACTACGGTCCCGAAAACTATCCTCCCCTTCTCCGTCCTATGGAGCCTCACATCCGTGAAATTTACAGGAGAATGAAAACAGAACTGCCCGATGCGCAGATTCTTTACATAATGCCTTTCCTGATTGATGCGGTGGAAGAAAAGTTCCCGTTTCATAAAATGCTCGATGAATACCGTGAATTACTGAAAGCCGTCGCACTTGAACACGGGGCTACAGTCATTGATATGCAGAAAATTTTCAATGAAGCACAGAAAACAACTGCACCGAAGAACCTTGCCGTTGACGGAATTCATCCTACAGACCTCGGACATAAAGTTATGGCAGATGCAATTGAAAAAATGATTGAATACTGCTGAAACTTAGTCCCTGCTGAAATCAGCAGGGAATTTTGCACATATTTCATCTAAAAATATTGTCTGATTTCAACAAATCACAGAATTAATATTTTTGGCTGTTTTTTACTTGAAAATTGTCGTTTCCGGGCATATAATCAATGAAGTAAATTTATAAAAAACGGTGAAAATTATGAACAACAAAAAACAGCAAATTTTCAAGCCAAAACTCATTTCAAGTCTTAAGGGTTACACAGGTGCACAGTTCGGAAAAGACCTCACAGCAGGTCTTATAGTTGCAATTATTGCACTCCCTCTCTCAATTGCCCTTGCACTCGCATCGGGTGTTACTCCCGAGCAGGGTCTTTACACAGCAATTATTGCAGGTTTTGTCATTTCAATGCTCGGCGGCAGCCGTGTGCAGATTGCAGGCCCCACAGCGGCATTCGCAACAATCGTTGCAGGTATTGTAGCGAAAAACGGTTTCTCAGGGTTAGTTCTCGCAACTCTTATTGCAGGTATACTCCTTATCGTTATGGGTGTATTAAAACTCGGAAGCCTTATTAAATTCATCCCCTACACAATCACAACGGGCTTCACAACAGGTATTGCCGTAACACTCATTATCGGTCAGTTAAAGGATTTCCTCGGTCTGACTTTCGTCAACTCACCAATTGAAACTATAGAAAAAGTTGAAGAAGTAATTCATCAGATTCATACTTTCAATTACGAAGCACTTATAATTGGTGTAATTTCACTTGCAGTGCTCATAATTTTCCCGAAATTCATAAAGAAGATTCCCCCTTCAATTTTTGCAATTGTGATTTCAGCCGTACTTGTGAAAGTTTTTGATATGAACGTTAACACAATCGGCTCACTTTACACAATTTCATCAGCACTTCCCGTGCCCTCACTCCCCGAATTTTCATTTGACACAGTTAAAGCAATCATTCCTGATGCATTCACAATTGCTGTTCTTGCGGCTGTTGAATCTCTTCTTTCCTGCGTTGTTGCAGACGGTATGACAGGCAGCCGTCATAACTCTAACACAGAGCTTATAGCTCAGGGTGCAGGTAACATAGCATCTGCTCTTTTCGGCGGTATCCCCGCAACGGGTGCTATTGCAAGAACTGCGGCAAACATCAAAAACGGCGGCAGAACTCCCATCGCAGGTATGGTTCACGCTGTTGTGCTTCTCCTTGTTCTCGTTGTTCTTATGCCCTATGCGGCACTCATTCCCATGCCTACAATTGCAGCAATACTCTTTGTTGTTGCTTACAATATGAGTGAGTGGAGAGAGTTTGCAGGAATTATGAAGAAATCACCCAAGAGTGACACTCTCGTTCTTCTTGTAACATTTATTCTTACAGTTGTATTCGACCTCGTTGTTGCTATCATCGTAGGTGTTATCCTTGCAACAGTTATGTTTATGAAGCGTATGAGTGACGTAACAGATGCTTACGGCTGGCAGGAAATTGACGAAAACACAGACGATGCAAGTATAAGACTCAAAAAAGTTCCTGAAAATACTCTTGTTTTTGAAATCACAGGACCTATCTTCTTTGGTGCATCAACAAAAATCGCAGACGTTATCAGACATGGTAAAAAGGATATTCTTATTCTCAGAATGAGAAGTGTTCCCGCAATTGATGCAACAGGGCTTCACTCACTTGAAACTATTATAAAAACATGTAAGAAACAGGGCAAAACGCTTATTCTTTCACATGTCAATGAACAGCCTATGCACTCACTTGAAAAGGCAAAGCTCCTTGAAGAAATTCTTATTGCGGAAAACATTGATGAAGCACTTGAAATGGCTGAACAGAAAGCTTGATTGAATATATATTTTATCCCCGCAGGTCATAAACCTGCGGGGATTTCTGTTTGACAAAAATTATGATGTATGATAATATTTTATATATAAAACCAACGGAGCTGAAAACAATGAACAAAATGATTTCGGCATCAATTATGTGTGCTGATTTACTCAACCTTGAAAAAGCTATCAAAGAACTTGAAACTGCAGGAATTGACTATCTGCATATTGATATTATGGACGGCGATTTTGTTCCTAATATCACACTCGGGTTCGATCTTATAAATGCACTAAAAAAAGTGACAGACATTCCTCTTGACATTCATATGATGGTCAAGAACCCTTCAACCTTTATAGACAGAATGAACCTTGACGAAAATGACATCCTTTGTGTTCATTACGAATCAGAAATCCATATTCACCGCACTCTTGAAATGATAAAGAACAAGGGTTGTAAAGCAGGTCTTGCAATCAATCCCGCTACACCGCTTGAAAATGTTCAGTATCTTACAGACTACATTGATATGCTCCTTGTTATGACAGTAAGCCCGGGTTTTGCAGGGCAGAAACTTTATAAAGGTGCAGAGCGCAAAGTTGCAGATGCAAAATCAAAACTTCACGAATGGGGCTGTGAAAACATTCTTATTGAAGTTGACGGCAACATAAGTCTTCCCAACGGTGAAAAGCTCAGCAGAAAAGGTGCAGACATCTTTGTTCTGGGAACAAGTTCTCTCTTCCTTAAAGACAAAACACTCACTCAGGCAGCTGAAGATTTCAGGGCGGTGTTATAATGTATAAAAATATAAAAACAGCCGTTGTGGGAAGTATCAATATGGATATGATTCTCACAGCCGACAGGATTCCCGATGTCGGCGAAAACCTTCTCGGCAACACCTACAGCTATGCAAACGGCGGAAAAGGTGCAAATCAGGCAACAGCCCTTACAAGGCTGGGTGCAGAAGTTAAAATGATAGGCAAAGTCGGTAACGATGTAAACGGTAAAAAACTTATTGAAAACCTTGAAGCAAACAATATTGATGCATCAGGTGTTTCCGAAGAAGGCTCCGAAACAGGTCTTGCCGCCATTCTCATTGATAAAGACGGCAGAAACAGAATTATTGTTTACGAAGGTGCAAACGGTGAAATTAATGCCGGTGAAGCAATAAATTCAATTGATGATGACACTCAGCTTCTTCTTATTCAGTTTGAAACAAGTGAAGATGTTGTTACAGCTGTTGTCAACCACGCCGTAAGCAGAAACATCACAACAGTTATTGACTGCGGCCCCGCGAAAGAATTCAACCTTGAAAAAATGCAGGGGGCAACAATAATTTCACCAAACGAAAGCGAAACAAAAGCTCTGACGGGAATTCTTCCCGACAATGAAGAAACAATTCTTGAGGCATCAAAAATTCTCAAAGAGAGAAGCAAAGCACAGTTTGTTGTTCTCAAACTCGGAGAAAGAGGTTGCTCGGTATTCGACGGTGAAAAACTCACAATTCTTCCTCCCTACAAAACAGAAGTTGTTGACACAACAGCAGCAGGCGACTGTTTCACGGCTGCAATGGCACTTGAATATGTAAGAACCGGTGACATTTATAAGGCTTGCGATATGGGTAACAAAGCAGGAGCAATTGCGGTAAGCCGTATGGGTGCGGCAGACTCAATGCCGACAATTTCAGAACTTTATTAATCTTAACACAGCAAATAAACACGAAAGGATATTTTGTTATGAAAAAAATCACTTTATTTCTTACAATTATACTTATGTTTACTTTTGCATTCCCCGTTTTCTCCTCAGCAGAAGAAACAGCCAACGGAGGCTACATAACAATGAACGAAAAAGACGATGCGAGACTTATTGCCGCAGGCGAGACACTCAGCCGTTATATGAAGCAGATTACAGGCAAGGAATACCCTGTTAATGAAAACGGTGACGGGATGAAATTCACTCTCGGATACTCTTCAGATATACCCGATAACGGATATGTGATTGAAACCAAAGAAAATGAAGTTTCAATTCTCGGCGCAGGCACAAGAGGTGTCATTCACGGTGTTTACGCATTCCTTGAAAAATACTGCGGATGCAACTGGTATACTTCAAAGCTTTATTCAATCCCCGAAAATAAAAATCTGACAATTCCTGCAGGTGAAAAGACTGAATACAAGCCTTTCTTTGAATATACAGACACAGACTGGATAAGCCCCCGTGATGTTGAATATTCACTCGCAAACGGTCTTAACGGAAATCCTTACAGAGCAATTCCCGATGAACTCGGCGGCACGGTTGAATATATTTCAGGTTTTGCCCACACCTTAGGTTCACAGTTCTGTTCAAGAGATACATATTTTGAATCAAACCCCGAATATTTTGCACTCAACCTCGGTGTAAGACAGAATGAACAGCTTTGTCTTACAAATGAAGATGTTTACAATCTTGTTCTTTCAGAAGTTATGACTCTTCTTGAAGAAAAGCATAACCCTGATTCATCGCTTCAGATCATTTCACTCACACAGGGTGACAGCGGTGCTGACGGAAAAATGTGTCAGTGTACAAAATGCAGAGCAATTGACAATGAAAACGGCTCACATTCGGGAACGATGATAACATTTGTAAACAGAGTTGCAAAAGCTGTAAAAGAAGCAGGCTATGACAATGTGGCAATTGACACATTTGCATACAGATACACAAGAAAGGCTCCTTCAAAGGTTGTCCCCGAAGACAATGTAATTGTGCGTCTTTGCACAATTGAATGTTGCTTTGCACATCCTCTTGATGACAAAAACTGTTCTGAAAACGTAGCACTGATGGAAGACCTTACAGAGTGGAGCAAAATCTGCAAACGTATTTATGTATGGGATTATGCGGCAAACTATGCTCATACTCTCGGTATTTTCCCTGATTTCGGCGTACTTCAGAAAAACATTCAGGTATTCTATGAAAATAACGTTGTCGGTCTTTATGAAGAAGGCAATTACTATATGGAGCAGTGTGACGGCGAATTCGGTGAACTCAGAGCATATCTTCTCTCAAAGCTTATGCAGAATCCCTATATCGATTACGATGTATACATGAATAAATTCCTTGAAGCCTATTACGGCAAAGGCTGGCAGAATATCCGTCAGTTTCTCGATATGACGATTGAAAAGGCTGTTCCGCAGGATGACCACATCAAAATCTATGACCCCATGGAAGAAACACTTGATTTCAGCAAAGCTGATATTATAAAAGCAAATGAACTCTGGGAAAATGCAAAAAATCAAGCCGATAACGACACTCATCTTGCAAACATAAAGAGAAGTGAAATCTCCTGGCGCTATTGGAAAGGCTTTAATGCTTATGACAAAGCAGAAACAGACCGGCTTATTGCAGATATCAAAGCTTCAGGCATCACAATGGTCAGAGAAGGTGATACTCAGGGTCCCGACGGGCTTTCTTTCTTCAACGGAAAAGCAAATCATCTCGGTGACAAGATCCTTTTCCCGATTTCAATTGTACTTTACGGCATCGCTGCTGCAATGAGCATAGTTCTTCTGATTCTTGCTCTTGTAAACAAACCCCGAAGATTTATATTCATTTCTCTTCCCGTTCTTATCGGCGTCTTTTTTGAATTTTTCGGCTGGCACAGAAGAGCATATATCCACGGCGTTGACGATTTCGGCTATACTGTGACACTTGTGCTTATTGTCCTTCTTTTTGCCTTTGCCGGCTCACTTATGACAAAGGGATGGAAAAAGAGAATCATCTGCGCTGTTGCGGCTCCTGCAATATGGGGTATTCTCTATTCACTCACATTCCTTCTTTCAAACACATTCCTTGCAGGATCCCCCTCATTCAATATTGCTGCCGCTTACATTCTTACAGGTATCGAAGCAATTGTAATATTAGCAATAACAATAAAAAATCTTATCAGGAAATAATAATTTACTCTGCCCCCGAAGAAATAAACTTCTGAGGCAGAGTTTTTTATTTTATATATTTTTCGTTATAAATATCTATAATTGCATCTGTCATCCTGCAGATATATTCAGGTTTTTTATCGAAAGCTCCTGTTTCCGTATAGCACATTGCGGCACACACGGAACAGATTTCTCTGTTTTTGCACACGGCACATTCACGGGGCAATCTTATTTCGGCAGTTTTTTCTCTTATAATCTGCCACGCTTCATTGAAGCTGTGTTCTTTGAGAGATGCTGACGGTTCCGTCATCATTCCGCAAGGCAGCATTCTGCCGTCATATGTCAGCCAGAAACTGCTCCCACCTGCACGGCATCTGACTCCGGGACCTTCATGAACGTCGTCACAGCTCTCTTCATCGAGTCTTATGAGTGTTTCTGCCTTACGAGCCATAATTTCTTTGCCGTAAGTCAGCTCTCTGCAATGCACATTACATGCTGCGGCTTCATAAGGAGTGAGTCTTGCCGAGTTTCCGCCCGTTTCGCCTTTTGAACGAAGCGGAGGATACATATATGCGGCAGGCTTGACTATAAGGTTATGTTCTGAAGCGATTTTATATATTTCATCGGCATCATTGACATTGTATTTATTAAAAACACAGTTAAGCCTTATGCTGATCCCCATTTTTTTAAGAGTTTCAATGTTTCTTATTACTTTTTCAAAGCTCTGATTCTCACAAAGCTCTTTATAAGTTTTTTCACTTGCTCCGTAAAGCGAAATATTGACTCTGTTAGGAGGATACTCCGAAAAAAGCGAAATTATTTCATCTGAAATAAGGCTTCCGTTTGTATTTATTGAAATAACAAACCCCATTTTTGAAAGAACTTTGTAAATTTCGAGGAAATCTTTTCTTAAAAGCGGTTCACCACCCGTAAGAAGAAGAAAAATCATACCTGACTTTTTTGCATCTTCGGCAATTGAAATCCACTCTTCAGCTGTCATTTCTATATCGCCCGATGTGTCTGTATTATGAACATAACACATTTTGCAATTGAAATTACAGCGTCTTGTCAGCTCGAATGTTCCCGATGCGGGAAAACCGAGACGTTTGCCTTTTGCGTGGAAATACGTGGAGGTTTTCGGCTCTGCTTCTGCCATTTACTGCACCTCCGTCATATCAACAAACTGAGCAAACATTATCATGCTTTTGCCGTTGACGAAATGTTTTGCCGGAATCTGTTTTATTTCACCGCTTTTGAGACCGCCTTCTATCGTAACACGGTATGTCACACCGCTTGTGAAACGTGATTCGGCATAATCCTTATAATAAATCACAATATTTTCTGTTATATCTTTATCGGATTTATTTTTCACGGTAAGAATTGAATCTGCACCGACATATTGAAGAGTATCATTGTATACAGACGGCTCCTGCTGAAAAAATGCAACACCTTTATCTGAGAATGTTGAAGGAGAATTATCCTTGAACGGCGACTCCGAATCCTCTGTTACAATACATATTTCTCCGGGCGGTATAGTTGATGCTGTATATGAATACACCGTACCGTCGCTGAAGTTCTCGGTAAATGTGATATATTGCAGAGTCTTGTCGGTTGTGTTTTTTATTATAACGGCAGAAACATCTCCGTTTTCTGTTGTTTCGCTGAACTTTTCAAGAACTTTTACTCCCTGAAAATCTGAAATATATTTTTCCTCCTGTTTTTCAGTTGTTGTAACAGAAGTTTGCTCCGTTTCCGGTTTTTTATTGCAGGATGCGAAAGTCATAAGGAGCAAAAATGCTGATATCATACATAAAATCTTTTTCATAATAGTCTCACCTTTTCTGAGTTTTATAGTAACACACTTAAGCAAATAATGCAACGGCAATTTACTTATAAAAAATTCCGTAAAACCATATCAACAGTTGTTTTATATCATAATGTGCTGTAATACAGAAAAAGAGGTTTCTCCATGAGTAAAAATAACGTTTAAATTTATTCTCAGTTCAAGATAAAAAAACTACACAAACTGTAAAACCACACCTCACTTTTCCGCACATATTGCACTTTACTATTTTTCAATCCTGGTGTATTATTAAATTACAAATAAACAAAAAGGTGGCATTTCAGATGGAAAACAACAATATAAACAATACAAACACGGTAAACAAAAAAGCAATGCTTTTTATTTCGCTAAGCATCATTATTCCTGCTGTAATCCGTCAGCTCGGAAGTATAATCCTGCCCGAAGTTTTACCTGTGATTACAATTCAGGGAGCAGACTCCATGGCAGGTAATCTTCTGACTGCGGCAGTCGGTATTATTGAATTCATACTTATTCTTATTTTCTGTTCAAAGCTGACAGATAACAGAAGAGATGCAATTCACTTCCTCGGTATATACGCAATGGGCGGTGTACTCGGTTCGATTGTAACGTCAGCACTCGATTTTATCCATAAAGTCATCTTCCCGTCAATGTCAGAACCTACAACCGCTTCATCATTGACCATGTATGCAATGTCAGTTATCGGAACAGTGGCTTCAGTAATATTCACTTGTCTTCTTTACAACATACTTATAGAAAAGAATACCCTTCATTCCGTTTCATTTGCTGACAGTTCAAAAATAAAGAAGAATATGATTTTTGCATATATATCTGTTTTTCTTGCAGGAATAGTGCTTTCAGGCGTAATAGCAATTATACCTGTTCTTGAATCAACGGGAATTGCCCGTGAAGGTTTTACAAGCGGTAATTTCGTTATTGTTCTTTCTGAATTTATCGGCATGCTTACAACTTCTGCAACATTCGGTATTTTGTATTTCTTCGGTTTCAGACACAGCAAAAACCGTAATGATGCTCTGAATTTTGCATCCTGCTATTACTTCCCCTCAGTTTTTACTCTTGTTATATCTTCAGTTTCACTTCCTCTTTTAGGGCTTTTTACAGCCAATCTCACCTTTATTGAACCAATGGTAGCAATTCTGCTATCATTCCTTACATCTGCAATTTCAATTGCAATATTTATTGTGGGAATTATGCTCACATTCTGTGCTCTCAGACAGATATTCCCCGTACAGCAGATTGCCCCCACACCCTATCCCACAGAAGAAACATATACGGATAATTTTTATGTTGAACCGTCACATATTGAAAATGTGCAGATTCCTGAAACCGATATTGCAGAAATCAGCAATGATGAAGTAACAGAGTAATAAAACCAAATAATATAAAATGGCACGGAAACTCAGCGAATCCGTGCCATTTTTCTATTGAAAAATAAAAAATAATAATGTATACTTTTATCAGGAGGTGTAACATATGGCTAAAAAAGGCATCAGGACTGCACTAAAAGTATTCATCGGCACCATACTTGCAATTATTATCATTGTCGTCGGTTATCTCGGCTATGTGTTGCTGAGTTATTCAAGAATTGAAGACAATCTTTCCCTCACACCGACATCGGTAAACACAGACGAAAAAATTGAAAACGGAAAAACATACACCGCATTTATACAGAATCTCGGTTTCGGTGCATACACTCAGAATTTCACATTTTTTATGGACGGCGGTACAGAGTCGTGGGCTGAAAGTGAAGAAAGTGTTATTGACTGTATCAATAAAGGCATCGAAACAGCAAAAACATACTCCCCTGACTTTTTAATGTTTCAGGAAGTTGATTTTGATTCCACAAGAAGTTATCATGTTGACCAGCAGAAAATGCTCAGCGATGCTTTTTCTTCTTACAGCAACACTTTTGCGGTAAATTATGATTCAGCTTTTCTTATGTATCCCTTCACTCAGCCTCACGGTGCATCAAAAGCGGGTATAATGACTCTGAGCCGTTATAACATTACTTCTGCTGTCAGAAGAAGTCTTCCGATTTCTGAGAGTGTGAGCAAATTCCTTGACCTTGACCGTTGTTACAGCGTATCACGAGTTCCCGTTGAAAACGGTAAAGAGCTTGTAATTTATAATGTTCATCTTTCGGCATACGGCGGAAGCGATGAAATCCGCACGGCACAGATGACAATGCTTTCCGAAGACATGAAGAAAGAATACGAAAAAGGCAACTACTGTCTTTGCGGCGGAGATTTCAACCACGATTTCACGGGTGATTCAACGCAGAAACTCAACAACGGTGCAGAAATGGACTTCGGCTGGGCTCAGCCCTTCCCGACACATCTTTTCCCCGATTGCATTGTAAGATGTGATGACTATACTCAGGATAAGCTCACTCCCACCTGCAGAAACTGCGACATTCCTTATAAAGAGGGGAATCCGACTTTCATTGTTGACGGTTTTCTTGTAACAGATAACATAGAAGTTACACGTCTTGAAAATATTCAGACCGATTTTGAATATTCTGACCACAATCCTGTTATAATTGAATTCATTCTTAAATAAAGGAGCAATTACTATGACATTCTTACAGATTATCCGACTTCTCACATCAATCGTTATGATTCCCTATTATCTTTTCAACTACATATTCAACGACTATGCCTACCCTGCTTACAGTACAGAGGGAGCATACCTTTTCTGCTACTTTGTCGGCAACGAAGTAAATGAACAGCGACTCCATTTTGCTGTCAGCACAGACGGTTATCACTTCAAGGCACTCAACAACAATGAACCCGTTATTGAGCAGACAAAAGGTACAGGCTGTGTGCGTGACCCCTATATTCTCAAAGGTCATGACGAAAACGGCAAGGATTGTTATTTTATCATCGGCACAGATATGAATGCACTTGAAGGCTGGACTTCAAACCATTGCCTTATCACATGGAAATCATACGACCTTGTAAACTGGATTGACGAAACAGTTATTGATATGCGTCAGTTTAAAGGCTTTGAAAACACAAACAGAGCATGGGCACCGCAGGCAATATGGGATGCCGAAAAAGAGATGTATATGGTCTACTGGGCAAATTCAACCGTTGAAAATGATACTGCAGGTCACTACTACGCATACACAAAAGACTTCAAAACATTTGAAACAGAACCTCAGGTTCTTTACGGCAGATGGAATGAAACCGACCCCGAAACAGGTGAAGTGAGAAACATACAATGCATTGACGGTGACATTGTTTACAATGAAAAGGACGGTTATTACTACCTCTATTTCAAAGAAGATATCACACAGAAGATAGCTTACGTAAAATCAAAGAATCTCACAGGCCCCTATAACACAGATTACACAATCTGCTCACTTAACTACTGGGGCGTTGAAGGCAGTTCAATGTACCGTATCAATGGCACAGACTCATATATGATGATTATGGACGAATACGGTCAGGGATCATTCTTTGCACAGATGACAAAGGATTTCGTAAACTTCAGACAGTTCCAGCGTTCATCAATGGAAATTGACCACCTCAAGCCCCGTCACGGCTCAGTTGTTTCAATAACAGAAGCAGAATATAAGACACTCTGTGAGCATTACGGAGTGCAGAAATAAATAATCAACCTTCAAGGAGGAATTTTTATGAGCGAAACAAAAAGAACTTATGTACCCTTCCAGCTGTGGAAAGAAAAATCAAAACAGACAGAATACACTTCCGAAACTCCCCTTCTGAGTCCCGACGGAAAGCTTATTGCAAAGGGCTGGGCAAGACATAATGTTTTTGATTACAACAGAAATTATGTTAAAACAGGAATTATGAGCCGTAAGGAATGGGACTTCTATCAGGTTTCTGACGGTAAATATATGGTTCAGCTCAGCTTTGCAAACATAACAATCGGCGGTTATGTTGCAGCAAAGCTCATTGACCTTGAAGCAGGCAAGCAGATTGTTGACGCAACTCAGCTTTTCCTTTTCAGCAAGAATACACATATTCCTCCCGCAAAAGGTGATATTCCCAACCGTTTCAAAGAGAAAATCGGCAAAGCTGAATTTGATTTTGACACAAGAGAAACATCAAGAACTCTGTGGTTCAGAATGCCCGTAAAGGACAAGATGGTTGAATGCAAATTCGAAATGGACATTATGCCCGGACTCGAAAACATCACAACAGTTCTTCCCTTTGAAGGCGACGAAACAAAATACTTTATGACAACAAAACAGAACTGTATGCCCTGCGAAGGTACATTCATCTATGACGGAAAGGCATATGAGTTCACAAAGGATACAGCATTCTGTGCTCTTGACTGGGGCAGAGTAAACACTCCCCACGAAATGGTATGGTATTGGGGCAACGGCTCAACTTATGTAACAGACGAAAATGGTGAAAAGCACCTCTTTGGTTTTGAAATCACCTGGGCAATCGGTGACGAGAGTAACGCAACCGAAACAGCCATCTTCTATGACGGAAAGGCTCATAAATTCGGCGCTGTTGACGTTGAAACATTCCCCAAGCCCGACAAGTTCATGGAGCCGTGGAAATTCATTTCGGAAGACGGCAGATTCAATCTTACAATGACCCCCACATTTGACCATCATTCTGATATGAACCTCGGTGTTGCAAGAATGCACACACATCAGGTTCACGGCAAATGGAACGGCAACGTTATCCTTGACGACGGCACAAAAGTCGAAATCAATGATATGTACGCATTCTGTGAGTACGTAGAGAATAAGTGGTAAACAATAATTTATCGAGCTTTGCTCGATAAATTATTGAATGATGTTTTTTGCCGCTGGCAAAAAATGATGTATTCGCTTAAAGCGAATAATGATGTTTTGTTTCACAAAATGATGTTTTTGCCTTTGGCAAAAATGTC
>JAFYVE010000018.1 GCA_017549285.1 Clostridia bacterium | reverse complement strand
GAAGAAACAAAGTGCTTTGCATTCCTTGCAGGTCACGAATCATTCGCTGCTGCTGAAGGCGCTATCAAAATTGCTCTTAACGCAAACAAGGTCAGGGTTCAGCCCCTCCGTGTTATCCTTAACGGTCTCGGCAAGGACGCTGCTATGATCATTTCAAGAATCAACGGTTTCACATACGTTCAGACTGAATTTGATCCCTATTCAGAAACAGTTAAGATCGTTAACGAAACAGCTTACTCAACAGGTGACAGAGCTAAGGTTCGTTGCTACGGTTCAGACAATGTTCCCGAAGGCGTTGCTATCATGAGACTTGAAAACGTTGGTGTTTCAATCACAGGTAACTCAACAAACCCCACTCGTTTCCAGCATCCCGTTGCAGGCACATACAAGAAATGGTGTGTTGAAAACGGCGTAAGCTACTTCTCAGTTGCTTCAGGTGGCGGTACAGGCCGTACACTTCATCCCGATAACATGGCTGCAGGCCCCGCTTCATACGGTATGACAGATACAATGGGCCGTATGCACTCAGACGCTCAGTTTGCAGGTTCTTCATCAGTTCCCGCTCACGTTGAAATGATGGGTCTTATCGGTGCAGGTAACAACCCCATGGTTGGTATGACTGTTGCATGCGCAGTTGCTATTGAAGAAGCTTGTAAGTAATTTATAAGTTTATAACATTTTCCCCGCCTCTTACGAGACGGGGAATTTTTTTCAGAATATTCCGTTATTATACTTTTTCATAGCATAAAAAGTGATTCCGAACCCTATTGCCATTCCGACACCGAAAACAATATAACCGACAGTCATATACACATCCTGCTGAAGGCTTTCCGCAAAATACATCAGAATACCGAGTGCAATTACGGAAATGCCTATAATTATCATACCGATACCCACCAGTTTACCGAAAGGCAGTCTGTTTTCTTCCGTCACCCGATTTCTGTGGTAAGAATGAAGCATTTCAATATTCCCTTTTCTGTTAAAAAAGCCGATAACAATACATACAATGCCGATTATAACGGTTATAATATGTTCCATAAAAAAAACCTCTTTTTCTTTTTTTTAATTATATCACATACAAAATATAAAAACAACAATATAAGATTTCTCTATACAAAAAAAAGGGGATTCTTTACCATGAAAAATATAGAAAAAAACTTGCAGTCATTAAAAATAATATATTTTAAGAATATATTTAATTTATTATTACTTATTTAACAAAATTACTTGAAATATTGTCAACAAAATGTTAAAATCAAACAAAGCAAATCATTGGAGATGATAAAATGATCAAGAAGAAAAAACTTTCACCAACCGAAATACCTCAGGGTGCATTATCCCACGGTGAAGGCAAGTACATAACAAAGTTTGAATATGTATGTATTATGCTCGCCCGTATCGGCGGTATGTTCGGTACTACCCTTACGGGTACACTTGCAACAGCATTCCTTCACGAGTTGTATTTCGGACCTGTCGGTGTAAATGCGAATCAGATTGCATCAATTCTTGCAGTTCAGACAACTCTTACAACAATTCTCAGTATTTCATTCGGTATTATTGCAGCCATAGTTGTACAGAAATGGAAAACAAAGATGGGCAGATACCGTCAGTGGTACCTCATCTGTCTTATTCCTATATTTACACTCACAGTCCTCTTCTTCTATGTCCCCGAAGGCTGGACAGTTGAACAGATGACTCTTTTCCGTTACGGTGTTGTATGCTGTCAGACAGTTTTCAATATCTTCAACAACTTCGGTCAGAACATTACTCAGGTTATTTCTCCCAACCACAAGGAAAAGAAACTTGTTGCAACAATCTGGCAGCTTTCCTATTACATAGGTTACGGCGGAGCATATATTGCAACATATGTTTACGGACTTTTCAGCGACGACAAGAATGCAATGTATATGACACTTGCAATAGTTGCAGCATCTGTTACAATGATGGGTAACCTTATGTGCGGTCTTTTCTGTAAGGAAAGAATCGAGCTTCCGATAAAAGAAAAGGCAAAGCTCTCAAAATCACTTATCTCTCTTTTCAAATACAAGAACTACCGTGCATATCAGTTTATTTCATGGGCAAACTGCTTTGCTATGCTCGGCAAGATGTCAACCCTGCTTGCTGCTATCACAGTAGGCTCATCAAAGAATCTTCTTCTTACTCTGCCCACAGCAGTAGGTACTGTTGTAGGAAACATTATCACAACAAAGCTTTCAAAAAAATACGAGCCCACACAGCTTCTTAAATTCTGCGGCCCCTATTCTCTCATTTCAGCAGGCATTCTTTTCGGAATCTGCTTTGTTGAAGCAAAAATGGGCATCTTCTTCTTTGAAGGCTGGAACAGTATTTTCTTCTATGCTTTCTATTTCCTCTTCGGTGTCGGCATCGGTATTCAGGAGCTTTCAAACTCACACTTCAACGTTGAGTATATGGACTATCTTGAATGGCAGACAGGCGAAAGAATGGAAGCTGTTCAGGGCGTTATCCCCGGTTGGGTTTCAACAGGTCTTAACTATGCAAAAGAAGTTGCAATTCCCTTTATGATTGCTGCAGTAGGTTATATGTCATCTGCTGAAGGCGACCTTGTAAAGACAATGCAGGCTCAGCCCACATATCTCAACACCTGCCTTTGGCTTCTTGCATTCCTTCTCTTCGGCTACACTCTTGCAAATGTTCTCAAAGCAATCATACTTAAAACAATGTATGATGTTGAAGGCGAGAAGAAAGAGCAGATGTACCGTGATCTTGAGGTTATGAGAGCAGAACGTCATAAAGAAAACGAAGCGATTGCTGCTGCGAAGAAAAAAGAAGGCTGAACCAATGAATAACAAAAAGAAAATTATAATTATCGTTGTTGCTGTAATTCTTACACTCGGAATTATCGCCGGTGCACTCGCACTCTATTTCACAAGATACAACACTGACGATGCTGATACAGAAGAATATTTCAGACAGAATGTTGCTTCGGTGAATTACGAAAACACCATTGAAACTGCATACCCTCAGACAGACCTCTGGGAGGTCATTGAGCATCATTTTGACTCAGACCTTCCCGAAGGAAAAACAGATAAAAAAGCTGTTGTTATCGGTTATGACGGATGTCGTGCAGATATTCTTGCAGAAAAACAGGAAGAGGGTGCAGTCAGTTACCTTCTGAGCAAAGGTGCATCAAACAATCTTTTATACTGCGGCGGTGTGAATTATCCTGCTGAAAACACACAGGATACTTCAACTGCTCCCGGATGGTGCTCAATCCTTACAGGTGTATGGGCAGATGAACACGGTATTACCGGTAACGGAATCACAAAAGAAATTGAGCCGAAAACACTTATGACTCTCTTTGTTGAAGGAGAATTAATAGACAGTGTATCTTTCATCACAAAGTGGAAAGGTCATTTTACAAATGACAATTCAACATATATTGATGAAAAAGCTTACTGCGAAGAAAACAACATAAATGTTGAATTTGAACTGCGTAAAAACAAAAAAGACATTCATACCGGTGCTATGGCTGAAATCACAAGTGCAGACTGCTCAGATTTCGTATTCATCATTTATGAAGATACCGACTCTGCAGGTCACGACTTCGGTTTCTCATACAACAACCCTGTATACAAGAAAGGCTTCAACACAGAAGACGGTTACGGCTATGAAGTAATCAAGGCTATTGAAGCAAGAGAAACTTACGAAACTGAAGACTGGCTGATTATCGTTACATCAGACCACGGCGGTGTCGGCACAGGCCACGGCGGTGCAAGTATTCAGGAAAGAATGACATTTGTTGTAATGAACAGAGAATGGTAAACCGATAAATAAAATAAAGTGGAGTCAGATGACTCCACTTCTTTTTTTTACAGTTTACATATATCTGCCTGAGTTATAAGGTGAAAACCTGCATCTTCAAGCACCTTTTCAGTCATATCATTATCTTCAACACGAAGAACAACATAAGCGTGTTTTTCTGTTCGTGCCATAAATGCATACAGATATTCCATATTGATGTTGTTTTCATCAAGAACTTTAAGCGTTGCAGAAAGTTTACCGGGGGCATCACCGATTTTAACCCCCACAACATCTGTCATTCTGATAAGATATCCTGCATCAGCAAGAATTTTTTCGGCTGATACTTCATCATTTACGATAAGACGGAGAATACCGAAATCTTCAGTTTCTGCAATTGAAAGAGCCCTGATATTGATGTTGTTCTCTGAAAGCATCTCCGTTATTGCAACAAGTGATCCCTGTTTGTTTTCAACAAATACCGTTAACTGTCTGATAGCCATAATTCATATTTCCTTTCTGCGTTTATACAAGTTTTCTTTTATCAATAACTCTTACAGCCTTGCCTTCACTTCGTGCAATTGACTTGGGAGCCACAAGGTGAACGGCAGGGTTGATGCCGAGCATTGCTTTCATAGCTTCAGCAAGAGTTTTTTCCATAGCAAGGATTTCGCCGACCTTATCCGTGAACTGTTCGGGTGACATTTCAACGTTCACTTCGAATGTATCGGTATTCTTCACACGGTCAACAATAATCTGATAATTGGGCTGATAACCTTCATTGAGAAGAACGGTTTCAATCTGGCTGGGGAATACATTCACGCCACGGATGATAAGCATATCGTCTGTTCTGCCCATAGGCTTGGCCATTTTTATAAGTGTACGACCGCAAGAACACTTTTTGCGTGAAAGAACACATATATCACGTGTGCGGTAACGAAGAAGAGGGAATGCCTCCTTATCAAGAGAAGTGAAAACGAGTTCGCCTTTGCTTCCTTCGGGAAGAACTTCACCTGTATCGGGATCAATGATTTCTGCATAGAAATGGTCTTCATTTATATGCATACCTGTCTGTTCACTGCATTCGAATGCAACACCGGGGCCTGTTGTTTCGGTAAGACCGTAAATATCATAAGCCTTTATGCCAAGAGTTGCTTCAATACCTTTTCTCATTTCTTCTGTCCAGGGTTCTGCACCGAAAATACCTGCCTTGAGAGGAATGTCCTCAGGTTTATATCCCTGTTCTCTGAGTGTTTCACCGATATAGGCAGCATATGAGGGAGTGCAACAGATAAGACTTGCATTAAGATCCATCATAAACTGAATCTGACGTTCTGTGTTGCCTGAAGACATCGGAAGTGTAAGACAACCGACTTTATGTGAACCACCGTTGAGTCCGGGACCGCCTGTGAAAAGTCCGTAACCGTATGCAACCTGACAGACATCCTTTTTTGTAGCACCCGTTGCCGTTATTGCTCTTGCACAGCAATCTTCCCACAAATCGATATCGTGCTGAGTGTAGAAAGCTACCACACGGCGACCTGTTGTACCTGATGTGGACTGAATACGTACACAATCATCAAGAGGTTTTGCAAGAAGTCCGTAAGGATAAGCGTCACGAAGGTCAGTTTTTGTAAGAAACGGAAGCTTGTGTAAATCATCAATTCCGTGAACATCTTCGGGCTTTATGCCTTTTTCATTCATAAGGTTTCTGTAGTAAGGTACGTTTTCATAAACGTGCTTTACCTGTTTAACGAGTTTTTCTGACTGAAGCTTTTTCATTTCTTCAATCGGCATTGTTTCGATTTCTTTCTGATAATAGTTCTGTGCCATTTTTTTACATCCTTTCTGTTTTTTGTTTTCTGGTTTGAACAAGATCTCCGGAATGTAAAATGGCAACAAAAAAGCCCTCTGCATTCCGAAAATGAATACAGAGGACGAGAAAATCGATAATCCCGTGGTACCACCTCAGTTCGCCGTCATCTCACGGTGACAGCCTTGTCAGGTACAATCATACCTTAGTTCTGTAACGGGAACTCCCGTTGCATCCTACTAAAGATTTCTCTTATTCAGTGCACTGCTAACAGAATGAATTCGTGAGGGACGCCCCCTTTGCCTCGCACCAACCGGCAACTCTCTCCAGGTTCTTTCCGACCTACTGGTTTCTGCTCTACGCATTTAAGTGTACAACGTTATTCAGTTGTTGTCTGCATTATACTCCCCTGTTTTTAAGTTGTCAACCACTTTTTTTAATTTTTTAAAAAATTATTTTTCCCTTATCAGTACCATACCGAAAAGTCCAATTTCAAAAGAAAGGTTATCGGTAATTTCAGTCAACTCTCCGTTATGGTGATTATCGACTCTGTAAATCTCATAACTTCCCTCTTTGCCAAGGTCAATAGTGATATTTTTGACAGATAAATCATCATTGTCGTTGTAATAAGTGAGAATAACCGTTGCTTTTACGTTTTTATCAACACCACAGAGTGAATATATATTCTCAAGATTATTCTGTGCAGGAATTTCGTTTTCTTCAACAAAAGAACCCGACAATATTGTCTCCTTATTTACAGCAACAGATTATTATCGCTTCATTGACAAACATTGCAGTACCGTCACCGTTTTTATCAATGTTATTTCTGAATCGTTCATCATATACATACATCTGTCCGAGACCTGCAAGAATATCGTTTGTACACTGATAATAATTTTCGGTGATATGATTCTGCAATCTTTTTACAAGGCTCTGCACATCTTCTGAATCAGGCTTCATACCGTTTTTCATACACACCGAAAATTCTCCGAATATGTTATTCATTTCATCGGAAAGACTGTTCCATTTTTCCCTTGAATAATTCTTCGTTTTTTCAGAGTGTTCCTTAAAGGCGTCAGTATTACCCCATTTTTCTTTGACTTCCTGTTTGTAATTTTCAAAAATACTGTTATCAAATGCAGTCATAATGTTTTCTCCTTTTTCAGCTCTGTCAATGGCAGATATCAATCCTTCCAGCCGCTCTTTTTTGAGGATAAGAAGTTGTTTCTGCTCCCTGAGTGCTTTTTCTTTGTCATAATCGGGAGATGATAAAATTTCATCAATGCTTTTCAAAGAAAAATCAAGTTCACGGTAAAAGAGAATCTCCTGCATACGAAGAATCGATTGTTCATCATAATAACGATATCCTGTCCATTCATCTACACAGGCAGGTTTCAACAATCCGATTTCATCATAATAATGAAGTGTGCGCACACTCACTCCCGTAATTTCTGCAAATTCTTTAATCTGCATTTTCATTTTCATCACCTCACGAAGAAAGTGTACACCATTACGCAACGTCAGAGTCAACAGAAAAATCTATATTCTGATTATACCACCACGTAAAAACAAATACAATCAGATATTTTATGAGTATCATTGCAAATACCTGAATAAAAACATATAATAATGAGAAACGGAAGAATTTTCTTAACAGAATTTTTTACAACAAAGCAGATTTTTGTTTACATAAGATGCTACCAGTAATAAATAAGCAATATTACATAAAGTGACGGAGGACTCAGTTTTTCGTCACTTTTTTACAATTAATTCATAATTACACAACACAATATCCGTTTTTGGGTACTATAATAAATTGGTTTTGAAATGAAATAAATAGTAAAAGAGGTAGTGGATTTATGAACCATACGGCAAGCATATTGCTGAGTCTTTCAATAGCATTATTGGCAGGACTTCTTTTATCAAGACTTGTTAAGCTTGTGAAACTTCCTGCTGTTACGGCATACCTTATTGCAGGTGTTCTTATCGGCCCCTTTGTTCTCGGTGCTTTCGGCATGCCCGGTATCGGTATTACAACAGAACAGCTTGAAGGCTTCGGAATTATTTCTGATGTTGCACTCGGTTTTATCGCATTCTCAATGGGTAATGAATTCCGTCTTGCACAGCTGAAAAAAATCGGCAAGCAGGCAACAATAATCGGTATTTTTCAGGCTGTATTCACAACGTTAATTGTTGATGCGGCACTTATTGCTCTTCACCTTGCTATGCCTGATAAACTCACTCTTCCTGCGGCAATCGTTCTCGGTGCGGTTGCAACGGCAACAGCTCCCGCAGCAACACTTATGGTTGTAAAGCAGTATAAGGCAAAAGGTCCCGTTACTGATATCCTTCTTCCCGTTGTTGCTCTTGACGACGCAGTAGGTCTTATGGTTTTTGCCGTTTCATTCGGTGTTGCGAAATCAATCAGCACAGGAGCAATCGATATTCTCTCAGTAATCGTAGAGCCTGTTCTTGAGGTTGTGCTTTCAATTGTTCTCGGTGCTGTTATGGGCGGTATTTTCACATTCTGTGAAAAGTTCTTCCATTCACGTTCAAAGCGTATGGCTGTTTCGGTTACATTTGTTATGATGACCGTTGCAATTTCAAGCCTTAAGTTCAATGTCGGTCATTTCCATGTCGGTTTTTCTTCACTTCTTGCATGTATGATGCTCGGAACTGTTTTCTGCAACTTCTGTGATGTTTCAGAAGAACTTATGGACAGAGCAGACAGATGGACAGCCCCCATTCTCATTCTCTTCTTCGTTATCAGCGGTGCTGAACTTGAACTTTCTGTTTTTGCAGATATCGCAGTTGTTATAGCAGGTGTCATTTACATCATCTCACGTTCAATCGGTAAATGTTCAGGTGCATTTATCAGTGCAAAAATGACAAAATGTGATAAGAATATTGTCAAATACCTCGGCATCACACTTCTGCCTCAGGCAGGTGTTGCTCTGGGTATGGCTATAAAGGCAATTGAACTTGGTCCTGATGGTGCAATTGTCAGAAACATCACCCTTTTCGCTGTTCTTATTTATGAAATTGTCGGTCCCTACCTTACAAAGGTTGCACTTACCAAAGCCGGAGATATCAAGGCTGAAGGCAGAAAGAGTGCCCGTGATGAGCATATTGCAAACAGAGAAAACGCTGTTGCTCAGAACTGATTAAAAAAATTATGACCTCACTTTGTGTGAGGTCAATTTTTATATCTGATTTATCTCATACCAAAGTTTTCAATAACATAGTCCATATCCTTGTCGCCTCTGCCTGAGAGGTTGATAAGAACTGAGCCGTTATCCATTGTCTTGGCAAGTTTTATACCGTAAGCTACTGCGTGTGAGCTTTCGATAGCGGGGATAATACCCTCAAGACGGCTGAGCTTATAGAAAGCATCAATTGTTTCTTCGTCATCGATAACATCGTATTTTACTCTGCCGATTTCCTGAAGGAATGCGTGTTCGGGACCTGATGAAGGATAATCAAGACCTGATGCAACTGAGTAAACGGGAGCGGGCTCGCCGTTTTCGTCCTTTAGCATAATTGAATTGAAACCGTGCATAATGCCTTCTGTACCATACTTAAGACTTGCTGCGTGGTCACCGAGCTTGGGACCTCTGCCGAGAGGCTCGATACCGTAAATATCAACGGGGTCATTGAGGAAACCTGCAAAAAGACCTGCCGCATTTGAGCCACCGCCTACACAGGCAACGATTGCATTGGGAAGATGACCTGTCATTTCAATGAATTGATCACGGGCTTCTATACCTACAACACTCTGGAAGTCACGTACCATCATCGGGAAGGGATGAGGGCCGAGAACAGAGCCTATGCAGTAGATAGAGTCATTATATTCCTTGCTGTATGCATCAAATGCTGCATCAACAGCTTCTTTGAGCGTCTGAAGACCGTGTGTTACTTCTACAACGTTTGCACCGAGAATCTTCATTCTTGCAACGTTGGGAGCCTGTTTTTTGATGTCAACAGAGCCCATATAGATATCACATTCAAGTCCGAAATATGCAGCAGCAGTTGCAAGAGCAACACCGTGCTGACCTGCACCTGTTTCGGCAATAACCTTCTTCTTACCCATATATTTTGCAAGAAGTGCTTCACCCATACAATGATTGAGCTTGTGAGCACCTGAATGGTTAAGGTCTTCACGCTTTGCATAAAGCTGAACCTTACCGCCGAGTGAATCTGAAAGTCTTTCAAGATGTGTTACGGGAGTAGGTCTGCCCTGAAATTCTTTTCTGATTCTTCTGAGCTCTGCAATAAACTTTCTTGACTGACAGATTGAGTAGTAAGCCTCTGTAATTTCAGCCATAGCTGCTTTGAGTTTATCATCGATGTAAACTCCGCCATATTTGCCGAAGTATCCGTTTTTATCAGGATAATTGTTAAAATAAGTTTCAAAATCAACGCCGTTTAAATTCATATAAAAAACCTCCTGAGTAATATTAAAATAAAAAATCCCTGACAGAAAAATTTTCTGTCAAGGACGAATAAACATAATCCGCGGTGCCACCCTGATTTACGGCATAAGCCGTACACTTTTAAGAGATACCATCATATCTCCGGTAAATAACGCATACCATACGTTGCAGCATTTGACTGCACCCTCAGCGGTCCATTTGACAAATGTTTCTTACCCATTCTCAGCAACAGGGCTCTCTGTGAAGGCTTATCTGCCTTTATCTCCGCGTCAACGGTTTGAAATATTGATTTTTCATCATTATAGCACCATATTCAGAGCTTGTCAAGAGAAATTATTTTCCTGAACAAAGCAGAATTTATCGAGTGTGCCTCCGATAAAATATTGTTTACCACTTGAAACAGCTAAAAAAATATTATATAATAAGAGTCTATAATTTTATTTACTATATATTTTATATACTTAACAGGAGTTGAAAAAATGGCGGAAACAAATGAAAAACTTGTCACGATGCCTGTTCTGGCATTACGAGGTCTTGTTTTGTTCCCTGATATGACTCTTCATTTTGATGTGGGAAGAGCCGCTTCAATTGCGGCAATCAAATTTGCCCTTTCAAACAATGAAAAGATTTTTATAGTCACACAGCGTGACATCGCTGAAGAAGAGCCTATGTTTACGGGTCTTTACACTGTTGGTGTTATTGCCGAAGTCAAGCAGGTGCTCCGTGTCACCGAAGGCGGAAAAACTCTCAGAGTTGTTGTTGAAGGTCTTCACAGGGCAGTGCTTACCGACCTTCTTTCAAGAAGACCTTTTTACAGAGGTATTGTAACAGAGCGAGAAGATACGGTTGTTCCTGCAGAATCTGCAGATTACGAAACAGCACTTATAAGAAATGTTCGTGAACTCTTCCTTAACTATTGCGATATTTCTTCAAAAATGTCACAGGATATTGTTGCAGATGTTATAGGTGAAACCGATTCTTCAAAATTTGCCGATAAAATTGCGGCAAATGTGTTTATGCCCGTTGAAGAAAAACAGCATCTTCTCACAGAAATGAATCCTCTTCACAGACTCGAATATCTGAGTGTTACACTTGCGCAGGAAATTGAGCTTCTTATGCTTGAAGACGAAATTCACGCACGTGTTCAGGAGCAGATGGACAAGAGTCAGCACGACTATTATCTCAGAGAACAGCTCAAAGCAATTTATGAAGAGCTTGGCGAAGGTGAAGATGCACCCGAAGAAGCCGACAGATATATGGCTCAGATAAAAGAAAGCAGAATGCCCGAAGAATCAAAGGAAAAGCTTTATAATGAATGCAGACGCCTTGCAAAAATGTCATCAGGCTCACCTGATGCAAACGTGGTGAGAACTTATCTCGACAAATGTCTTGCTCTTCCCTGGGGCATTTATACCAATGAATCAATAAAAATTCCCAATGCCAGAAAAATTCTTGATAAAGACCATTACGGATTGAAAGACGTCAAGGAAAGAATAATTGAAATGCTTGCCGCAAGATGCTTTTCACCCGATATAAAGGGGCAGATTATCTGTCTTGCAGGCCCTCCCGGTGTGGGAAAAACATCAATTGCACGTTCTGTTGCAAAAGCGGTAGGCAGAAACTATGTGAGAATTTCATTGGGTGGCGTGCGTGACGAAGCTGAAATCAGAGGTCACAGAAGAACTTACATTGGTGCAATCCCCGGCAGAATCATCAATGCCGTTATAGATGCAAAGAGTCAGAATCCCCTTATTCTTCTTGATGAAATCGACAAGCTAAGCGGTGATTTCAAGGGTGACCCCGCATCAGCTCTTCTTGAAGTGCTTGACGGTGAACAGAACAACACTTTCTGCGACCACTTCATTGAACTCCCCTTCGACCTGAGCAAAGTGCTTTTCATAACAACAGCAAACGATAAATATTCAATTCCCGAGCCCCTTCGTGACAGAATGGAAATTATCGACCTTGCAAGTTATACTCACGAAGAAAAGTTCAACATCGCAAAGAAGCATCTTATCCCCAAACAGCTGGGTGAACACAATTTCGATAAGAAACAACTTAAAATGAATGATAAGGCAATAAGACTTATGATTGACGGCTACACAAAAGAAGCAGGTGTGCGTCAGCTTGAAAGACTTGTTGCAAAAGTTATGAGAAAGTCTGCAGTAAGATTCCTTGAAAGTGAAACTCAGACAATAACGGTAACAGAAAAAAATCTCGATGAATTTTTAGGCCCCGTTAAATTCAGACCTGATGAAGTTTCTCACAAGGACGAAGTCGGTCTTGTAAACGGTCTTGCCTGGACAGCCGTTGGCGGTGAAATGCTCACAATCGAGGTTTCAGTACTTGAGGGTACGGGCAAACTAGAACTCACAGGCTCACTCGGTGACGTTATGAAAGAATCTGCAAAAACTGCAGTAAGCCTTGTAAGAAGCCGTGCAGAGCAGTACGGAATCGATAAGGATTTCTACAAAACCAAGGATATACATATCCACGTGCCCGAAGGTGCAGTACCTAAGGACGGTCCTTCGGCAGGTATCACAATGACAACCGCCATAACTTCTGCTCTGAGCAATATTACAGTTAAGGGAAATGTTGCTATGACGGGGGAAATCACACTCCGTGGCAGAGTGCTTCCCATAGGCGGTCTTAAAGAGAAGTCAATGGCAGCTTACCGTCAGGGCATGACAAAGGTTATCATTCCGTGGGACAATGCATCTGATATTGAAGAAATTGACGATGTTGTAAAAGAAAAAATCACATTTATTCCCGTAAAAACTATAGACGAAGTGTTTGCTGTTGCTCTTAAAAATGAAACAAAAGCTGAAAAACACGTTGTTATCCCCGAGAAACAGCAGAAAACACGCACAGGCGTTTACAATTGAGGTGAAGAAATTGAATTATAATAAAGTTCAGTTTGAAGCTGCTTACGGTACATCAAAACAGTTGCCCGCTTCTGATATTCCCGAAATTGCCTTTTCAGGCAGGTCAAATGTCGGTAAATCATCACTTATAAATAAAATTTTCGGCAGAAAAAGCCTTGCAAGAGTCAGCTCAATGCCCGGAAAGACAACTACGGTCAATTTTTTCCGTGTTGAGGACGTCCGTTTTGCAGACCTCCCCGGTTACGGCTATGCAAAACGTTCCGAAAGCGAAAAACGCCGTTGGGCAGACCTTATGGAAGGTTATTTTCAGATGGGCAGAAGCCTGAACCTTGTTGTTCAGCTTGTGGATATGCGTCACGCACCCTCGGCTGACGACATTATGATGATTAACTTTATCCGTGAAGCAGGTTATCCTTTTATAATTGTTCTCACAAAGTGTGACAAGCTCAACAAAACAGAAAGAGCAAAACGCAGAGAAGAACTAAAAACAGAACTTGAATGTGCAGGTGACTGCACGATTATCGAATTTTCAGCCCAGACGGGTGAGGGATGCGATGCCGTAAAATCGGCAATTGAAAACAGTTTAGGGTGAATAAAAAATGTTTGTTTCAGATTGTCTTGACATAAACAATGACGGACATCTTACTATAGGCGGTATCGACACAACAGAAATTGCAAAAGAGTACGGCACTCCCGTAATTGTTTATGACGAAAATTCTATAAGAAATAACTGCAGAGCTTTTGTAGGCTCAATTGATAAGTATTACAACGGAAACGGCAGAGTACTTTATGCAAACAAGGCATTTTCCTGCCTTGAAATGTGCCGTATCTGCAACGATGAAAAAATGGGTCTTGATGTTGTTTCGGGTGGTGAAATATACACAGCTCTCAAAGCAGGTTTTCCTGCTGAAAAGCTTTATTTCCACGGCAACAACAAATCTTACACAGAGCTTGAATATGCACTCCGCAACGGTGTGGGCAGAATTGTTGTTGATAACCCCGAGGAACTCGGCAATATAAGTGAAATTGCAAAAAAACTCGGTGTTACGGCAAATATCTATATGAGAATCAAACCCGGTATTGATGCTCACACACATGACTTCATAAAAACAGGTCAGATTGACTGTAAGTTCGGTTTTGCACTTGAAACAGGCGAAGCTATGGAAAATGTGAAACTTGCAATCAGTACGGAAAATGTAAACCTTAAAGGTCTTCATTGTCACATCGGTTCACAGATTTTTGACGTTGACCCCTTTGTTCTTGCAGCAGAAGTTATGATGAATTTCATCATCGATATAAAAAATGAAACAGGTGTTGTGATTTCAGAGCTTGACCTTGGCGGCGGTTTCGGAATTATGTACACAGAAAATGACAAGCCTGTTGCTTTTGAAAAGTATATGAAGCCTGTTTCTGAAAAAGTAAAGGAAATTGCCACCCAAAACGGCATTCCCGTACCCTTTATTCTCATTGAACCCGGCAGAAGCATCGCAGGTGCAGAGGCTGTGACACTTTATACTGTAGGTAACGTGAAGAAAATCCCCGACATACGCACTTACGTTGCAATTGACGGCGGTATGACTGATAACCCGAGATATATTCTTTATCAGGCAGAGTATACAGCTCTTTGTGCAAACAAGGCAGACAAGCCCCGTGATCTGGAAGTCACGATTGCAGGTAAATGCTGTGAGAGCGGTGACCTGATTCAGGAAAACACAATGATTCAGGCTGTTGAAAAGGGTGATATTCTCGCAGTGCTTACAACAGGCGCTTACAATTACTCAATGGCTTCAAACTATAACCGTGTGCCACGCCCCGAAGTTCTTATGGTAAAGGACGGCAAGGTAAGAACGGTTATCAGAAGAGAAACATACGAAGATATTGTTAAGAATGATGTATAAGAAAAAAGAGTCGCAAATGCGTCGTACTCTTAAGGACACTAACTTAATAGTACGAGCATTGCGATGAGTTAAAGAGTAGAGAGAAGAGTTTAACGCTTTTCTATCTTTTCTTTTTATATTAAAATCCACACATTCGACTAACCTCCTGTTATAAGGTAAAATGAAATTACCAAATAACAGGAGGTCATTTTTATGAGCAGGAAAACAAAAATTAAGTTTACGGATTTTGAGTGCAACCTTTTAATCAATGGTATGAATGAGTTCCGAAATATGCTTTTGGCAGAGGATTTACCCACTGAGGATGTTGATGAGCTGTTATTGAAAATCATTGATAAAAGTGAAAAATAAGGAGGTTGTCATTATGTCAAACAATAATTCTATCAGTTATCGCTGTGTTGGCGACTATCTCATCCCGAACCTCATTATCCCGCCCGAAGAGGCAAATATCACACTCGGCAAATGGGGTATGCTCTACAAATCTCATCTTGAAAAACACAATAAATTTCTCTTTAACTCGCTGCTTATCAAAGGCAAACTGTATCAGCACTGTGCCGAGGTTGAAAACCAAGCGCGAAATATGTTTTATACTCTTGTTGAGCAAATGAAATCGTTAGAAGGTGTAACCGAGCAACTGAAAGAGGAAAATCAAATGGAATGGGTGCAGAGAATGGGGAATATTGAAGCAAGAGCTAGAGAAATCGTTGCAAACGAATTGATTGATAACCGCTGAAATCATAAAATTCTTGATAATAGAATTATTTTGTATTATTTTTAGGGGAACTTGTTTTCGAGGTGTTATTATGACTGCGTATCGTATCAAAAATTTGATACGAATGTCTGAATGTCCGCTTGCCGAAGAATAGTGGCTTCAACGAATTAAAAAACATTAGTTGAATGGAGCTAAGTTTATAATATTTTACTTGCTGGCTATCCAAAAAGCTTTAAAAGATCAAACGCAATGTTTACATAGCATAGTATAGGCTATAAATCAGAATGTGTTATATATGAAAAGGAAGCTGTAAAAACTATCTTTTTGATTCCTACTGGATACAAGACAAGGAGGTGACTTGCTTTTTATAGCAAGTCACCTCTCTGTTTTACTTTGTTTTATTCCAAATCAGATACTTCGTTTTCTCCACGTTCAAATTTTCTTATAATACCAATTATTACAGACCAAAAGACAATTTGTTCTTCTCTAGACTCCAACTTAGAAGCCAATTTCCACAACTGGGAAATTTCTTCTGTTTTGCTTTTAAATTTTCTATCTAGCATATATACACCAAGGGATATTTTATCTTCGATTCTATTTATAATTTCTTTATAGAGTTCTTCGTCCATTTCAAGTAAATCAGTCGCTTGATAATAAGGCAATCCTTGGATTTTTTTGGACGATAGCAAGTAAAGTAAAACAGCTTGTCCTTTTTCATCTTGAGGTAAAAGATCTAATTTAAATACATTGGTGTATAGTTTTTTGTAAAAATCTTCAACAGAAAGATTTTTATCTATAATGGTTTTAAGCGTAGCATTTACCAATTCAAAATATTCAAAGTAATACTCAAATGCTTCATCTTCAGTAATTAAAGTTGGAGAATCGTCTTCAGAATTCCCAATTTCGCTAGAATACTCTAAAATTACCCTTAACACTTGTTCTGGCGTTTCGCTTTGAGAAATAAAATCTCTATATAATACTAAATGGATGTCAAGCGGATTACCAGATGCTGTTTCTAACATACGCTGCAACTTTTCTATTGTTTTCATTTTCGGCTCTCCTTTTATTTTCTTTTTCTATGAGTTTTTCGTATTTGATTGGCAAAACAGTTTGTTCGGTAAGTGATCCTTTTATATTTGTAGTTAAATCAGAATTGCTATTAACTTTTTCAATTAGTAGTTCTAAATGTGTTTGATTTTTCTGAATGTCGCGGAAATCAAGAGATATTTTTTCTCCCGGTATAATAGTCGCACCATTTAGTTCTTTCAATAGGTTATTTATGTATTTTCTGATTCTTTCCGTATCATTGGTTTCCTGACTGTATTTTTTTAGTTGCTCAAAAAGATTTTCCAACTGATCGTTTTCTGATTGTATTTCTCGAACATATAAAGCTAGTTGACGTCCTTGATCTGTTAATGAATATAGCTTATATTTACCAGATAAAGTTACATTAACCAATGTTGTTGGGATGATTTTTTTCATTATTTCTGTTAATGTAGGTGGATTAACATTGAGCTTTTCACTCACTTCTGCATGTGTTAAGCTACCATACAGATCTAATAGAGAAATTATTTTTTTTAAATGTTTTACACATTTTATGCTCTCTTTGAAATTATCAATAGTTTGTTGCTTTTGATCTCTGTCATAAATTAATTGATTTAATGCATCGATACTTCCAGATAATACACCTAGTTTGTATATTGATAATTTGCTTTTTTCTTGTTTAAATACCCTTTCTTGATATCGAAGAATAGCTGTTCCGAGTTTTAGGGATTTTTTCAAAATTTCCGTTTCATTTCGTTTTGCTTTTACAAGCAATTGTCTTTGATTCTCTTCTGCATATTCGATTACAGAATCATAAAGCTCTTCTTTTAAAGTTGTGCATAAATCTAAATCTGGTGATATCCATAGTTCATTTTTCATTTTTCATCCTTCTTTCTATACGTGACATTATATCATTTGATATGGTTATATTTTGTCGCTATTTAGAAGATGTTTTACGGAAATTGTGTCGTTATCTTTGTTTCCGGTCAGTTTTAGCGGGATCTCTATGGTAAAAATACAACCTTGTCCATCGTTACACGTTAAACCACATTTGTTTACGTCTCTAAATCGCATAATATTGTCCATGCCGACAATACCACATCCACCTATTTGATTTTCACCTTCAGCTTTTGCGCCACAACAATTTCCCCAAATTACAGAAGTACCGTAGCGTTTAGCAATTGATAATGAATTTATGAAATCTTGTTCTCCAGGAGAAAAAGAGGGAACTAAAATCAAAGTAGGTAACAACTGCTTGCAAACAATATTTTCTAACCATTTTTCTTGATCTGTTAGAAAATCAGAACAAATCATTACAACAATACGATGAACATTTGGTATATGGATAAGTATAATTTCTTTTTTGTTTATTTCTTTCAAAGATTCCATACGTCCATTTTTCTTATCGGTATAGGGATGAAACTTGAATTGTTCTCCTAAAATTTCTCCATTTTGATATGTTATTTGACAACTGTTGTTACAATCTCGCCAATAACTAGGCATAATTGTTATGTCGGCAACCGACTCTCCTTGTAACAACTTTTCTTGTGACATTTTGTAAATTAAAGAATTAAACCCATTATCTATTTTTGCCATAATCTCAGTGCACAACATTTCTGGCGCAAAAAGTATATTTGCATTAGCTTTACAGGCCATCGACCAAGCGGAACAAAAAGATTTTTCTAATTCAGTGGAATGATTCAATTTCTTTAGGCATTCTCCTGTAAAAGTTTTTCCACCACGGTCAAGCCTGATTATATCGGTATCTAACAAATCTTTTCTATTTAAAAGGGGGCTGAAAGCTATTTTAAAACAGGAAGAATTTTCAACAGAAAATTCGTTTGGAACAATAACATTAGTGATAGATAGAGATGAATCCCATTTAATATAGCTAATATTATTTAAGTCTCCATTTATGCCCATATACCCATCTCGATTGAACAATCGTTGAGGATAATCTTGCTGCGGGTCTTCTTTGTACAAAAGGCTAGCTATAAATTTGGGATTGATCCAAATCCCTGTTTCTTTATAATTACCATTCAGTGGTTCGTCTAATACAACAACATTATTGCTATAAACTGAAACCAAAGAGAATACAGAGAACGTGCCATCGCAGGAATCCAAATAACTTATTATTTCATCTAGAAACTGACACATTGTTAATGCTTTAACAAATTTGCAAGATTCATCGGCTTCTTCAATTGACACTATTAACATTTCAATTTCTTTTAAGAATTCTTCTTTGTCTAGTTTAAATTTTGCCAATAGGAAGGTACGGGTTTCTATTGAAATTTCTTTTGAGTTTTCTAAAGCAAAAATCTGTGCCTTGTTTTCAGGGAAATCTTCTACTACGCGCAAGGCACGAGCAAAGATATTAAAGTATTTTTGAACTTGCTGCGCGTTCGGCATATGCTTTCCACCTTCTTTCTATGGTAATATTAACATAAAAAAATAGCAGTTGTCAAGCATATAGTTCAATTTCAGTTCAATTTCTTTAACAATAACAAAGTATTTAAAAATTAACTTTAATGTATTTTAATTAAAATTATGTTTATCAATTCTTTTGAAAATTTTTACTCCCCCTTAAAATACTCCGTATCTTTCAGCCACTCCCGCATTTTTGCATAGGCTCGGTGGACTGTCTGATATGCAGTATCAGGTGATGATTTTCCAAATGTATTTGCAAGATCGAGGTAAGTCATTTTCTTGAATTTTACTTTCTTCGTATTTCCGTCTTTGTCGGTGACAGATTTATCCATGTAGTAATCCGAAAAGCAGTCCATACAGAAACCTAATCTGCCTGCAACCATATACTGTTCATCATAATAAAGCTTACTGAAAACCTCGTGTACCGCCTCTTTACGCATAGCATTAAGCAGCATTGTCAAAGGCTCGGATGATGAGTCTGCAATATATTCGTCCTCTCTGACTTCGCTTTCATCATCGGCAAGGTTTTTGTAAAACTCTGTGTAGTTCATATTGCGAAGACTGGCGGAGATTATCTCAACCACCTTTTTCGGCTTCAGGTTAAGTTCAGCGGCAATTCTGCTGATAGTTTCATCATCATTTCTGTAATTGTTTTCTCGGTACAGTGCCATAATCTTGCGAAGCCGTGCATCCTCATCCTCTGTGGGTATGGTGTAGCCTGTTCTCATAGTACGCACATATTCGTGAACTTCTCTTTTGACATAAAACTCTGTATAGTAATTTTCAAAGGACTTATGTTTTGAAGCATCATACTTTTTCAAGGCTTTGAGCAGTGCAAATATGCAAGCGGATTTCAAATCTGCAAAGTGACCGGGCATTGCATATTCCTGAACAAAGCCCATTACACTTTTATTGAGTATAGGTTCGTAATAATGCAAGAACCAAGATATATATTTATCATCCTTTTCTTTTAAGTAAAGCTCAATATATTCCTGTAAATGCATCTTCGGCGGTGCCGGCTTCAGCTTGTAAATATATAATTCTTTTTCCCAATCCTTCACGGCACTCACTGTCCTTTTTTATCTCAACATATTTTTAGTGTCATAATACAGCTTTTTACGGGTCATATCCTTTGTGTACTGTGTAGTAAAATATTCGTGATTTTCCTGTGCCCTTAGCATATTGTTTTTCGCAATAAAAGTTGCCATCTTTGCAAACTCTGCTGTTATAGTGCCTCTGCTTTTTTCTGTTCGGATTGCAGATGCTCTTTTTTCATATATAGCCACAACGGGATTATCCTGCTCTCGTTCCTTGCGTTTGATTGATGCCGCATACTTTCGGCAGGTTGTTCTCTTGCCTCGTAGCATATACGGAGCAAAGCCATTACAGTATTTCTGTTTTCGAGCTGACGTCATAAGGAAATATCTGTTACATATACCGCACTGTTTCGGGTAGTGTCCGTGGTGTAAACCTTCAAAAAAATCTGTAACGATAAAGGAGTAATAATCTTCAAAGGTCAGCCGTTTTGCAACTGCCACATCCTTTTTCTTTGTAACAGCAACATACTCTGTTCTGACATTACAATCTGTTTTACTGAATATGTCCATAGCAATAGGTAACAGATGTGCTTCATCAAAGCGTTCTGCTTCATCAAGACGGAAAACAAATCTCAACAGACTTTTAAATGCCTTTTCCATATCATCAGGGAGCTTGTCATAAAAGTTTATGGTTTCATTGACTGTTTTCAGTAAATCCTCTGCCGTTTTGAAAAATGATTTGTCATATTCGGGTGGTAAAATATCCAACACAGCTTGAGCCGTATCAATGTTCTGTACCTTTGCTTTTCGGCGGAAATATTGGGTAATTAAATCCGCATTTACCTTTGTGAAAAGATAAGATATTCTTTCTTTTTCTGCACCAATATCACAGGTATTGAAAGGCTTAATGTTAGGCAGTGTTTTCAACATCATCTGTATTTCTACCCCGGCTTTAGTAAAGTCGGTATCATTCAGATAACCGAGAGCAAGAGTTTCTCTGATATGCCACAGATATTCACGAAAAACTGCAATGCGGGCGTCATTGTCATTTTTATAATACTGATTGAGCAAGCTCATAGCATAAAATCCTGCATAATGCTTCTTATCAATCGTAACAATACCGTCTCTATAATCTGCACTGAAAAGCATTGTTTCACCACCTAATTAAAAACTAAACTATACATATATTATATAAGAACAAATGTTCGTTTGTCAATACGCATATTGCCCGTTTGCTATTATATAGCAGGATAAGTACGAAAAAACGGACTTTTTGACGAATAAATATTGATTTTACAAAAAATTGCGATAAATTTTTGTTGCAAAATAAGATTATCAAATTATTGAAATGTTTAAATAGGTTTATATATAAGGCGTTACGGCGTTGTTGCGTTTATCATTTTACGGTTGTTGCGGTATTCCGTTAGAAATCGCACTTTTTCCGTATTAAGTATAGTAGAGGGAGTCAAAACGGCAAATAAAAACTGCCCTCACAGGGAGAGCAATTGAAAATATAGGCAATATTAATTTGGAATTCTGCAATTAAATCTTTTTTTATCAGACATTTTGGTTTTATCTCTTCTATCCATAGAATTATCATGCCAAGTTGAAAGATTAGAAATACACATTTTCAGAAAACAATTGATATAAACATCAAAGCATTCTGCTGTACCATTAAAATTGTATCCGTTAACAACAGGTTCATCACCTTGTAAAAACATTTCTCTCATTTCAAAAATATCAATAGGATTTCCGGCTTTATCAGTAAACCAACAACCAAATGAGGGGTCAAAAACGCACCATTTGTCAAGTTCACTTATATATGCTTGGCAAGTAAAATGACTGTTTTTTAATACGGACGAACACATACAAACCGGATATGCTTTTATTCCAGCTGCTACGAGGCAATCTGCAAAAGAAATTGCTTTCAACCTACAACAAAGAGCTTTTTTAAAAGATTTACCATAAGCATATTTTAAAATGTCAAGAGTGTTATCTGTCAGCAAATGAATCTGTGCACCATTGTAAAAAGTGTTTTGTGTAAGCCAATTTAAAACCTGAATAACCTTTTCGAAATCGGTATCGGCAGTAGCAACTTCAGAAAGCTTGTATTTTTCTTCAAGTTTTTTGTGAAGTTCTCGGGTTGCAGAAATATGTGCTAAATCAGTTTCAACTAAATCCTCATTATCAACATAATATTTATCTCTAATTTCCACTGGGTCTTCTGCTAGTAATTTTTTATAGTCAAGCTCTTTAACAAACTGTTCGTACTTTTTCGGATTAGTCTGCAATGGAAGACTTTTAAACAAAGCTTTTATATTCATTCTCTTTCACCTGCCAAATAAGTTTAAAGTATTATACCACAATCAAACCAACAAAAACAATCACTAAAGCAAAGAAATGTAATGTTAACTCAGTTTGGAAAGGGAAACTGCCCTCACGGGGAGAGCAGTCATCGTGTATGATATGAGTGTGATTATTTGAGAGAAAACTCTCCTTTGAATCCGTTGTAGTCGTCTGCGAAAACAATTTCACCTTTTTCATTTGTTGTCAATGCCTTAGATGGTGACACTGAAGATTCAAATGCCATAAGTGAGATATCTATATCTGTAAAAGCTTTAAGGTCAGTATAATCATACATGGCATAAAGTATACCGTCTTTTACAAAGCAACTCGCAGACATACCATAACTTGTAAGAGTGTTTATTCTCTGTCCGTCTGATACGGGGATTATATGAATGGGATTACCATCAAGAATATCAAGTGCCGTACCATCATTTCTATAAACTGCATATACTGCATAGGTTCTTCCTTCGTTTGTTGTTATACCGTTAATTTCACAAATATTTTCACCTTGTGCTGTTCCCATAAATGTAACACTATAATCTTCGCCTTTTATTGTTTCAGGCTCGAAATCTGATTTTTCAAAAAGAACAGCAAGTTCTTTATTGCCAAAATGGGTTGCTACATCTGCAGAGGACAGGAACGAAATCATTGCAAAGGCACTTAATGATAAGGTCATAATTATTGCAGCTACTAATGCTACAGTTTTGATAAACTTTCTTTTACTTGTCATAAAAACATTATCCTTTCTTTCAGCCGCCTGTGTTAGCAGAGACACAGTGTTTCCCTTAAAATTTTCACTAAAACGGGTATCAGAAAGTTCTTCTTTGTATTTCTCTTTGAATGTCATAAATCAAACTCTCCTTTTAACATAGTTTTTAAAATTTTTCTACCTCTGGAAAGACGTGTTCCCACAGTTGCAAGCGGTAGTTGTAATATTGAAGCTATTTCTTTCAGAGAATATTCTTCGTAATAATATAAGTGTATTATTATTCGATATTTTTCTTCAAGATTGAAAACACATTCCAAAACACTGTTGGCTGTTTTCTGCGATTCATCAATTTGGTTATATAGGATATCCTCACAAATAGGCAGGTTCTTTCTTTCAGAAGATTTTAGCATATCTTTAGCTGTGTTTATTGTAACTCTGATAAGCCATGCTTTTTCATGCTCGTCACTGTTGAAAACAGGTCTTTTGCGTATATACTTCAAAAAAGCTTCCTGCACGACATCTTCAGCATCTGCAGTTGACTTTAAGATAGAGTATGCAGCATTAAGCATTGCATCGCTGTAATTTTCTACTGCCTTTTCTATGTATTCATTACCGGTAAAAGAATACATGTTAAAACCTCCTTTCATCTACAAAACGAATGAAAAGCAATATTTTTTTCATTGTCATAAAAAATATAAATAGAAATACTTATAACAATAATTATACGCCTACATAACAAAATAAATCAACATTAACACGCACTTGTTACTTCAAAAGTAGCAGGTGTTTTTTATACCCAAAACCCTAAATTCCAGTATATGAATACTGCTTTAGATTTTTCACCCAAGTGATACATCGTATCACTTGGAGCATTTATGCCCACATTCTCCAAGTCCCCATTTGGGGAACTTGGAGAATTTCTACATCCGGTAATTCTGGTAGATGGCTAAAATAGCCACTAACTAACTTTACATATAAAAATAATTTTATGAAAGGAAGTGTTTATCTTCAACATTCGCGACAGACCCATTTTCCCACCGCACCCGTAGAGGGTGCTTTTTTTATGCCTAAATCTATTATCAAACAAAATTTTAATTCAAAGGAGTCATTCGAAATGAAAAAATTTAATGATGTAATCATCATCGGTGTTGACCACGGTTACGGCAACATCAAAACTG
This sequence comes from Clostridia bacterium, assembly GCA_017549285.1. GTDB lineage: Bacteria > Bacillota > Clostridia > Oscillospirales > Acutalibacteraceae > UBA1081. The sequence goes on along the minus strand of JAFYVE010000018.1, from coordinate 23,967 downwards.
CAAACCACTGTTTCAGAACAGGCATTACTGCTTACGATTCAGAGCCACTTTTCACAAATGATATGCTTGTTTACGGTGGCAAGTTCTATCTTATCGGTGAAGGACACAAGGAGTTCCTTCCCGACAAAATCAAAGACGAGGATTACTACGCCCTCACACTTGTGGCTATTGCAAAGGAGCTAAGTGCCGAAAACTTAACCGAGGCTACAGTTCATATTGCGGCAGGTCTGCCCCTTACTTGGACTGCAGGTCAGAAAGAGAGCTTCAAAGCATATCTGACAAAGAACGAAAAGGTAACTTTCACTTGGCAGCATACCGAGTACAGAATCAAAATAGCAGGTGCGAGTATCTACCCACAGGGTTATGCGGCGGTTTCACAGTTTGCAACCAAAATGGACGGTGTAAACCTTGTAGCTGATATTGGCAACGGCACAATGAATGTTCTCTATGTCATTAACGGCAGACCGCAGTCCGAGAGAATGTACACGGAAAAGTTCGGCACTCATTTCTGTACTGTTGATATCCGTGAAGCATTCCTCAGAAAAACGCAAAGAGAAATCAATGAGCATATCATTGATGAGGTGCTCTGCAAGGGTACGGCAAACATTGTTCAGTCTGATATGAAGATTATCAAAGCTGAGGTACAGAAATATGTATCTGAAATCTTCCACAGACTCCGTGACCACGGATACGATGAAAACACTATGATGCTGTATATTACCGGAGGTGGCGGTTGCCTTGTAAAGAATTTCTACAAGTTCAATGCAGACCGTATTCAGTTCGTTGATGACATCTGTGCGGCGGCAAAGGGTTATGAGTACCTTGCCGAAACTATGATGAAAAGTGGCAGGATATGAGTGAGTACCGCATAAACGTACGCTTTAATTTAAGCGACACAGAGCACACGTCAATCATTGATTATCTGAACAGCCTTGATAAAGAAAAGTACAAATCAAGAAATCAGTTTATCATTGATGCGATTAAATCGGCTATTGCTTATGAAGAGAAACAGACGGCAGATGATGAACTGCTTGACAAGTTCAGGGAGATTCTGAAAGAGGAGTTGTGCGGCATTTCAGTTGCCGTAACAGTTCCTTCTTCGGCTGGTATTGATATGAAGTTGACAGAAGAGCAGAAGCTGAAAAATGATGCAGAAGCATTGGCGTTTCTTGATATGTTTTAACGGTGCCAAAACAGTCGGATTTCGGAGCCACAGAGGAAACCACAATAAAAAACGGCACCGCTTACGGTGCCAACAGATTGGAGGTGATATTTATGACCGAGGACGAGAAAAAGCTCATGCAAGCCAAGCACAGACTTGAGCAGACTGAAAACCGCAACCGCAAGAAGGAACGCACAGAGCGAAACCACAGACTTATTGTAGAGGGTGCGATTTTAGAGAAGCTTTTCCTGAAATCAAGACAATGGATTTTACTGATATTGAGGGGTATTTACAGGGAAAGCTGAATTAAAGGCTCATATATGTCCCTTAAGGGCGCACTTACTCACCACCGTAAAGGCGGTGCAGCGCGCTCTCCGAGGGGTTATTTATTTGTTTAATATTTTGCAAAACTGTTTTGCAAAATTTGCGTATTTATATAATTGTTGACTTTCTTCTGTTGCCGTTCCCCATGACATACCAACATAATATAACCAGCCATTTGCCAACAGCCCTTGTTCGTGATCGTTGTCGATAACAATATCCTCATCTGTTATATTTGATTGTAAATATGTAAGATCAGCAAACAAAGTTCTGTCAACCATTAATGACAGACGACGATATGTATCATCTTCAATAACCTCATCCATTTTAGCTTCAAATAAAGCAAGAAGAATATCAATTTTTGAAAGTTCTTCTATTTTGTTAAGAAGCCCAAGAATAAACACAGAATCTTTATTTAATTTATCTTTACCGATTTTTGATATATAGTCCTGTCTTTTGGCTTCGGGTATGCTTATCAAGCCTCTGCAGTATTGCTCCATTTTATTCATAAAAATCTTATCTGGAATGCTAGCAGTTTTTTGAATAACTTTTAGCACTTTTGATGCTTTAATTAAATCAGCACTAATTTCTGTTATCGATTCAAAAACAACTGAAAACTCATCAGAATTTAAAACACTCAAAACCGCATCTGTGCCTTGTTCTATAAATGTAGATAACGCATCTCCAATAGTAGACAAATCAAATTCAGAAGGTTCATTCGTTAAAACTTCAAGTTCATTACTCATAATAATTGTTCCTTTCCAATTTATACAATCAACTGTTTTATGTTTTGTCTATATAATTTTCATTAGAGAAGCCTGTTACCATAAGTTTTTCTACAATTTTGTCCAGACTTTTTTTGAACAAGTTTTTGAACCAAAAAGTTTGTCCAAAGTACTTCACCAACAACGGACTTATTGTGTAGTATAAAGATATAAACATTTTACCCAAGCAAGACATTGCTAAAACATCATCTCGGTATCTGCGTAATACACAAACTTGAGGACTATCATAAGAACCATATACATACGTTGCTATATAACAGCCGGCAGGTCTACTTTTTGCTTCATTATGCGTATTAGATGCATTTTGATTGGGTTTAATAATTCCAAAGAATTCTTTTCCGGAATCTGAAATTTCATTTTTATATGAGTTATAAATTTCGACAATGTACTTTGGGTTCTTTTTCTTAACATCAGTAAATTTTCCTTCTGAATTTGCATAAGAGGATTGTAGCAAGTTGTCATACATATCTATTGCAAACTGTCTCTCCGAAAGAGGTAAATGATAATATTTTCTTATAATACCTTGTGTGGGGGCACTATCAGCCGCAAAATGAGCTCTACAAAAAATGTGCAATAACCATATTAAATCATTATTCAGTGTAGATATGATGATTTCAGGCGCTCCTATTTTTGATAACTCATTTATAAAATCAGAGAAGCAATGAATAGCCGGAATTAATCTTCGCTTGTCTTGAGTCATTCTTTTCCAACGTTTATATTCGGGAGCATAATCCCAACCAGATTCATCATAAGTATAATCACGTGAAAAGTCAAAATATTCAATAACATATTTTTTAAAATTATCTACTATTACTGAAAAACATTTATCTGATTTGTTGTTTTGCTTGAATCTATTAAGAAATTCATAAATGTTTTTTTGTACATCATTCCAAAAAGTTGTATCATAACTCTCTATGTTTTTTGCTACAAGATAAATTGCGACAGCCCCATATCCTGCAAAACTATCAGGATGCTTTGTTATTATTTCCTGACTTTGGTCAAGATGTTTTTGTGCTATGCGTTGCCACTCGTTTTCGTTGCGGTCAATATGGTTATTATTAATTATTTCGGCAAAAGCATCCTCAAAATTGTTATCATCTAACATTGAAAATGCAATTTCTTTATCAATAGCAGAATTCAGTTCATATTTCATAATCGCCAACTGCAAGGCATCATTAGATATGTTGTGTTTTCTTGCTTCGGCATAAGCGTGCACATTATAAGGACAATATTCTAGGGCTTTAATTATCACACTCTCAATGTTTTCTGACGAATTTATCTGTAATAAGGTGTCTTGCGACAATTCATAATTTATATTTTTAACTATATCGAGATTTATTAAGTTTCTTTTAGCTAAAGCCATAATAGAGCATAAAATAACATCGGAAAAGCAGTCTTCTATTGTCTTTGTCATTTGTGGTATATATTTTGTTGAATAGTATGTTCTGTTTGATAGTGCAATTCTGTTATCCCTTCTACTATTAATAATGGATTTTTCTTTTTGTATATATGCTTCAGCATTTTTAATTTGACGCTTAATTGCCGCTTCGCTCTGCATCATATAAATCAAATGAGATGCAATACTATTTGATATAATACCAAATCCTAATCCATTTACCTGAGAACTTGCAATTTTAATAGCAGTCCTTTTTTCTGATTCTGCTTGTATTTCATATGCAATAGTTGCATTTTGCTCATGTTTATAATATTCAGATGTAACTTGTGTTAATTGTATAAAAGAGGGTCCGTATACAATTTCGTTTTTAATTAAAGATGAAGGTGGTTCAGTTTCAAAATATCTATCTTTCCAATCTTCAAATAATTTGTCCGCACATTCATTCAAACATACACGAACAACTTCCATTTGATGTAAAGGATCTTCAAAACTTTTGGTGTTTATTTCAAAGGTTTTTATAGCCAAATCAAGGTGTTCTGATACTATTTTATTAATAGCCAAATACACTTGGACACTATCATTGTCATCACAGATTGTATTTATAAAATTAGAGTAAGCAATATAATCCACAAAAATTCCTCCCAAGATTATTGTAAACACTTTTAATTATACATAAAAGACAACAAAAATCAACCGAAAGGACGTGATACCCGCAATTTATCACCTTGAAGCAAAAGTCATAACCCGTGGTATTGGTCGCTCAGCCGTTGCTGCAAGTGCATATATGAGCTGCAGTGAAATCAGAAACGAGTATGACGGTGTAAAACACAATTACACCCGTAAAGGCTGTCTTGTCTATGAGAAAATCTTTCTCCCGTCACACGCTCCGCCTGAATGGTGCGACAGAACAAGAGATTCTTGAAACCATTCAGGAAATGCGTGAAAATCCGCTAAAAACCGCTTGAAATAAGGAAAACGGCGTAGCCCTAACGGGCTACACCGCAACCTGTTTCCAGACTGTCCTTTAGAGTGCGACTCTAATGCGACTCTTTTTTTTGCAACAATCAGAATTTGTCCACAAAAAAAAGACCGTCTTACGACGGTCTTAATATTTTTATTGATTATGCGCCGAGATTGCCGAGGCCATCAAAGAGGCCGAGGAAGTATGAGAACATTTCTTCAATAACTGAGATAATCTGCTGGATAAAACCAACAAGACTGCCCATCATAGCCTGGCTTTCGTTTGAAGAAACACCCATAACCTGGATTTCGATATCTTCCTGAACGCCGCCTGCAGTTGCCATACCTTCATCAACAATAGGACCTGTTACATCATAGTAACCGTATTCATCGGGTTCCATATAGAATGCGTTAACATATACATATGTTTCTGACTTGTCATAATCGGGTGAAAGAACAACACGGAATGAGAAGAACTTACCGTATTCGACTGTTGCTTCGTCAACATCACCGTCTTTTGAGATTACGTAGTAAGCTTCTGTATTGGGAAGCATAATCTTGAAGATCTTAACAAGATCTTTGTAAGATGTTGAATAAACACCGAGTTCAAGAGCATTTGCGGGAGTGATGCAGAATACGCCTCTGTCGTTGGGAATCTGTTCGTGTTCTGTAACAGCAACGTTCTGACCGCCTGCTGTGAGCTGCATTCTTCCTACATCACACCAGTCACCTTCAAGACCTTCTTCAGGTGTAATCATAACATAAAGCTTCTGACCGTGGATAACAGGTACTGTAATATCAGCATTACCTACAGGAGCATAGCTTGATGTTTCTGTATAGTCAAGAGGAGCATCGCCTTCTTTGGGAATGTAGTATGATACTGTGTAGTCTGTTGTGAAGTTCTGGTTGTTGTATGTTTCAACATAGCTGTAATTGACTGAGAATGAAGCAGGAATCTGTACCTGATGAGTAAGTGTACCCTTGATATCCATTCTGTCAATATTCTTCATATTACCATAGTTAAAGCCCTGTGAATTCTTGCTGAGTGAAACGAGTGAGCCGTTATCAAGAATGAGAACACCCTTTTCGTTATTTACAAAAGTTGCACCCTGATTGCCTGTGCCGATACCGTTGAAAGTAATTGTACCGTTTCTCTTTGCAGTAACTGTACCTGAGTTGATAAGTCTGCCTGTTTCACCTGTGAAAATAAGTGAACCGCCATCCTGAACAACAATTTCAGCACCTTCCATAACGGTAAGTGTTGTAGCAATTGTGTATGTACCTGTAACGATAACAGTTGTTCCGGCGTTAACAGTTTCGGGAGCTGTCTTTGTACCTGTCTGGTTCCACATTACATCAGCAGCTGATGCAGTGAAAGGAACACATGCGAAAAGCATGATACATGCTAATAAAATAGCCAGAGTCTTTTTCATGATTATTCCTCCTAATGGAAATTATTATGCATCATTATTATACTTCAACGTTTGTCCTTTGTCAATAGATTTTAAATATTTACATATTATGTATTTTATAAAAAATAAAGAGGACCGAAAACAGTCCTCTCAATTTCTAATTACCGAATTAAATCAGTCAGCAACAGGAGCCTCTACGGGGCAACTAGCTGCACAAGCACCGCAATCGATACATGCATCAGCATCAATAACATAGATGCCGTCGCCTTCAGAAATTGCTTCTACGGGGCAATCTGCTGCACAAGCACCGCATGAAATACAAGCATCTGTAATTTTGTAAGCCATCGTTAAACCTCCCTTTCGTGAATTTTACTTTATTGTATCACACTTTACAAAAAATGCAATAGCAAAGTTATATTTTATAAATAAAATTTTACCGTCTGTTTCAGTCGCCTTCAATGCCTTTAAATGCGTCAATTTCTTCTTTTGCAACTGTTATTTTTGCATCCTTGATGAGTTTTACATCTTTTCTGTAAAAAATCTGAGGAGCAGCATCAGGATTTCTTTCAAGTTTTACGGTGAGTTTGCCTGTGAGAAGGTTCATATCAACAACTTCGCCTTTACCCTGTTTTGTATCAACAATCGCACCGATTTTGGGAGTGACACGGAGAAGGTGTTCATAAGCGTCCTGTTCATATTTAAGGCAGCACATAAGTCTGCCGCAGGAGCCGCTGATTTTTACTGTGTTGAGTGAAAGCCCCTGTTCTTTTGCCATTTTGATTGAAACAGGCTGGAAATCATTGAGGAATTCCTTACAGCAGAAGGGTCTTCCGCATATTCCGAGGCCACCGATCATCTTTGATTCGTCACGCACACCTATCTGACGGAGTTCGATTCTTGCTCTGAACACACTTGCAAGGTCTTTTACAAGCTCTCTGAAGTCAACTCTTGATGGAGCTGTGTAATAGAAAAGGATTTTGCTTCCGTCAAATGTATATTCAACATCAACAAGCTTCATATCAAGTTTTCTTGATATGACTTTCTCTTCAAAAATAGCCGCTGCACGGACTTCTTTTTCTTTATTCTTTTTCAGGATTTCAACATCTTCATCAGTTGCAATTCTGATAACTTTCTTGAGAGGCTGAATAATGGATTCTTTTTCAACCATACGGTTTTCCATCGCAACTTCACCGCATTCTATGCATCTTGAAGTTTCAACAATGGCATATTCACCTTTTTTAAGTTTGAATTCACCGGGATCAAAATAATAAACTTTGCCCGTTTCTTTGAATTTTATACCGATAACTTCTACCATATTTATCTCCTTATACATTCAGAAAGCTCAATCGTAAGTCTTGTTACGAGAAGATTGTCATTTGCATTTTTATCAGCATCTGCAATCAGATTTTTAAGAACATTCTGCATTTCAATTATTTCACCTGCAGAAAAAACCGAAGCAAATCTTTTTTCAGAATCTGTGCCCGAAGACTGAGAATTATACATATATACTGCGCTGTTACGCATCATCAGAATAAGTTTTTCGAGTGCTGCCTTGAAAGTCTTTTTGTCTTTTTCAAGAGCTCCCGTACTCATCATTATTCTGCATTCATTTTTTGAAACAAGAGCAGTAAAGATATCTTCGGCAGCCTTTACAGCCTTTGCGTTTTCTTTTTCACCGGCTGCCGTGCCCGAATCTTCACTTATCGCATAAGCAGTTACACGTGAAAGAATTGTCTGCCTGAAATCATCTCTTGAACGGGATGCAAGAATGAATCTTGCCGTTACGGGAGGTTCTTCAAGAATCTTCAGAAGAGCATTCTGTGCTTCTTCACCCATTCCCGATGCTTCAAGAATAATGAAAATCTGGAACGGTGCTTCATTGGGCATAATAAACGCTCTCTGACGGATATCTCTTATAGTATCAATTTTGATACTGCGTTGCTTCCCTGCTTCACCCGAAACTATAAATATATCGGGATGATTTCCTGCTTTGACCTTTTTACAGACATCACATTTAAGGCAGGGCTTAGGTTCATTTGAACAGAAAACAGCCTGAGCGAGAAGAATGCTTAATTCTTTACGCTCTTTTTCTGTGCCTCCCGTAAGCAGTACGGCGTGTGAAAGTGTACCTGAATCAACTGCAGAGGAAAGCTTTTTTTCAATTTCGTCATTCAAAGTCAGTTTTCCGAAATTCATAAAAAACCTTTCAAATCAGAATTTGTCGGGATGTTTTTAACCGAGTGTAGGGACCGATGCCCACATCGGTCCGCATTTGTCGAAGACAAATCGGAAATCTCTGATTTCCGCATAACGAACAAATTGATTCATTGAGATTGTTGCAATAGAACGATTTCCAATCGTTATTGCTCCGTAAACTCCGCAATCGGACCGATGTAGGCATCGGTCCCTACATAATTTGTTTTTCCTGAAATCATTGTACATTGTAAATTGTACATTGTTCATTGAAAGACCTCGACAAATTATTGTTTTGTCAGCGCAATCATCATCGGTAGAGTCACAATTGAAGCGAAGCTCACAAGAGCAACAACCTTTGATGCAACTGCCGTGTCTTTATCATATTTTGCGGCAAACATAACCGTATTGGCAGCTGACGGAGCAGAAGCCGAAATTATGCACGCCGTTGTAAGAAGTGCGGGGAAATTCATAAGTCTGCAGAAACCGAAAACAACGAGAGGAACGGCAATAAGGCGGACAAGCATTATGAGATACTGTTCCTTGATTTTAAACATTGTTTTAAGGTCGGTATTTGCAAGATATGTGCCGAAAATCAACATCGCAAGAGGTGTGTTCATATTTGAGATAAGTTCAATCGGCTGTTTTATCACATCGGGAAGCTCCACTGAAAAAAGGAACAGAGGAAGACCTATTGCAACCGAAATAACACCGGGGTTAAGGAATACAGACTTCACACTGAATTTAACCTTATTACCTTTGTTCATAAGCCAGATTCCGTGAGTGAAACACAGAGTGTTAAAAACAATCACGGCACCCGAACAATAGAAAACACCTGTTTCGCCGAGAACGGCATTTGCAAGGGGAAGTGCCATATATCCTACGTTTCCGTAAATACAGGCATATTTAAAAATTGAGCTGTCGGGACTGCCTTTTTTATTAAAAAGAGGCAACGAAAGAATAATTCCGACTGCGTGAGCAAAAACCGAACACAGAACAGCAAACAGAAAACCGCCGATTGTTTCGGTTGAGAATGTTGTTGTAAGAAATGAATTTATAATAACACAGGGAGTGATGACATAAAACAGTAAGTCATTTGATTTTCTTGCCGTGTTTTCCGTAAAAAACTTCAGTTTATCGGCAACAAAACCGACAAGAACCATTATATAGAGAATAAGAACCTGCTGACCTGCAGTTCCCATATTCTGAAGAAAAACATCCATAAATCAATCTCCCCGAAGGTATATTATTCCTCTGTCTGAGCAGTTTCCTGTTCTTCTGTTTCTTTATTTACTGCAGAAATCTTCACATCTGTATCTTCTGCAGCAAGACGAGTTTCAGCCATAACCTGAACATTGTTTACTGCTTCATTCAGTTTCTCAACCTGTTCTTTTTCAAGAGCAAGTTCTTTGTTCATTCTTTCAATATCTTCAACAGCATAACCCTTTCTGAGAGTTGTGATAACAAAGATAAGAATGAACAGCACACAGCCGATATCTGCAAAATTAAGAGGATATCCGTTTACAAGGCTGTCGCTGTTGCCTGTTACAACAAGCATAAGTCTGGGAATTGAATAAGTAAGAACAATCATTGATGTGATCATACCACAGGAAATAAGGCTCCACATTGAACCTTTGCAGTTAACATCTGAAGCAATTCTTGCAAATGACATAAAGAAAATCATCATAAACACAAGAGCACTCAGTTCAAGAAGAAGCTCTGAAACTCTTACTATACTTATAATAACGGTGATTCTTTCAAGAACTCTTATAACTGCCCATGCGAGAGGAGCAAGAGAGAGAATCTTGAGTTTTTTGTGATATTCATTACCTGTGATGTATGAAATGAAGAATACAACAAAATAACAGCTTGAAAGAAATGCAAAAAGTGCGTGGAAATGCTGGAGTGATGAAACTGATTTTGCATTCTGGATAATTGTTGCTGTAGCTTCCGACTTCAAAAAATAAGCTGAAAGAGCATCATAAAGCATTGTTGCGGCAAAAACAAATGAAGAAAATGCAAGAGGGATACGTCTGCCTTTAGGGGCAACTGCTGCGGGAATACGTGCGCTAAGGAATGAAAGAAGAAGAATAAACAGTGCGGCTGCACCAAGCACTACATAAAGAACAAGTGTCAGTATGCTTTCGTAATTGATATAAAATCCTGTTACGGGGTCAATATTTCTGAGCATCTGGAAAATTCTTACGGGACATGCAACAAGCAGACCGAAACACATAAGAATAATTGAAATATCAGGATTTATTGATTTAACTGAATTTTTGATTTTCAATTGAATTACATCCTTTATTAAGTATTTTTATCTCTCTTATCAAGAGAAATATATTCGGAATGTGAAGAAAGGCTCTTGTATGCGGGACGGATAATTCTGTTGCACGTATACAGTTCTTCTATTCTGTGAGCACACCAGCCTGCCATTCTGGCTGTTGCAAAAAGAGGTGTATAAAGGTCTTCGGGAATTCTGAGCATCTTATAAACAAGACCTGAATAAAGGTCAACGTTTGCACACATTGTTTTTGATTTGCCCGTTACACCCGTAAAGAGTGCAGGAGTAAGATTTTCAATATGTTCAAGAAGACGGAATTCATTTTCAAATTCTGTGCCCATTGCGAATTCTTTTGCCTTTTCCTTGAGGATAACAGCTCTGGGATCAGAAAGTGTGTAAACAGCGTGGCCCATACCGTAAACAAGACCTGAGCCGTCGCCTGCTTCTTTTCTCATAATTTTTCTCAGATGATCGGCAACATAACCTTCATCTGTAATATCGGGACAACCTTCTCTGAAGCTGTCAAGCATTTCAGCAACCTTGTGATTTGCACCGCCGTGCTTGGGGCCCTTGAGAGCGCCGATACCTGCAGCGATTGCTGCATATGTATCAGTACCTGATGAAGAAAGAACTCTTGTTGCGAAAGTTGAGTTATTACCGCCGCCGTGCTCAGCGTGGAGCATAAGACAGATATCAAGAAGCTTGGCTTCGGCATCTGTGAATGTCTTATCTGAACGGATTGAATTGAGAATACCTTCTGCTGTGTGATGACTTGCCTTTGTAGGATGAAGATACATACTCTTATGATAATAATGACGTCTTTTTACCTGATAAGCATAAGCCATAATTGAAGGAAGCTGTGCTATGAGCCTTAATGACTGATTGAGGACATTCTCAATTGATGTATCATCAGGATTATCGTCATAAGAATAAAGTGCAAGAACTCCTCGGGCAATCTTATTCATAATATTGGGTGAGGGAGCCTTCATAATCATATCTTCAGTAAAATTATCGGGAAGCTCACGCATTTCGGCAAGATAAGTATTAAATCTTTCAAGCTGGTCTGCTGTAGGCAAAGAACCGAAAAGAAGAATCCATATTACTTCCTCAAAACCGAAACGGTTTTCAGCCTGACAACCACTCACGATATCATTTATATCATAGCCACGATAGAAAAGATGACCTTCCTTGGGCACCTTTTCACCGTCATCGATATAATAACCTTCAACGGAGCAGATTTTTGTAAGACCTGCCATAACGCCTGTACCGTCAGCGTTTCTCAGTCCTCTTTTTACTGCGTACTTTGTGTAGTCTGAAACATTTATATAGTTATTATCCTGAAGTCCGTCGCATAATAATGAAATAGCTTCGTTTTTTATTATTGCAGCGTTCAAGAATATCATCCCCTATTATATAGCATTACACATTATTGTATAATGTTTTTAAGATAAAGTCAATAACTCTGCTATATTAAATTTAAAAAAAGGACCGACAATTTTATGAAACAATATGCCGTTTTAAGCCTTGTTGTGGCGATTATTCTTTTTATTGCTCCCTTCATAGCTCTCATTTCATTTCAGCCCGGAAAGGAACATATATCTTCAGACGGGACAAGTGAACCTTTTTCCGTTGCAGACAACGAAAACGTCAGTAATGACGATGACGATAAAAACACGATAAGTGTTTTTATGACAGATAGCTCCGAAGTTACCGAAATGGATATGAGGGATTACATAATCGGTGTTGTTGCGGCAGAAGTCCCCGCTTCATATGCAACGGAAGCCATAAAAGCACAGGCTATCGTAGCTCAGACTTATGCCGAGTACAGAAAAAAGCATCCCGACAGAACAATTTCAGGTGATATCTCCGATGACAGTTCAAAGCATCAGGGATATATGACAAAAGCAGAAATGAAAGAAAAATGGGGCGAAGCGTATGAATCATATCTTACAAAAATCGAAGATGCCGTTGATTCGGTAGCAGGAAAAGTGATTCTTTACGAAAATGAGCCCGTTATGGCGGCATATCACGCAATAAGCAGTGGAAAAACAGAATCTGCCAAGAATATATGGGGTGAAGATATCCCTTATCTTCAGACTGCCGACAGTGAATGGGATACATACTCTTCAAGATACACTTCCGAAGTAAGACTTACAGCAGCCGAAGTGAAAAATATAATGAAAACGCAGAAAAATGCAGACTTTGACTCCCCCGAAGAAGAGTGGATCGGAATAAAGAAAAAAACAGACAACGGAACCGTTCTTGAAGTTATGATATGCGGTGTTGATTTAACAGGCATCAAAGCACGTGAACTTTTTACGCTCAGAAGTCCCGTTTTTGAAACAGAATATAAAGACGGTGAGTTCATTTTCACCGTTTCGGGCTACGGTCACGGTGTCGGAATGAGCCAGAACGGAGCAAACTGTATGGCAAAAGAAGGAAAGACAGCAGAAGAAATAATAAAGCATTATTACAGCGGTGTAACAATTGACATTCTGTGATTTATATGATAGAATAAAAAATGCAAGTGAGTCGGGCAATTGCGTAATTATACGAGGAAAGTCCGGGCTTCACAGAGCAGGATAACGGCTAACGGCCGCCGAGGGTGACCTTAGGGAAAGTGCAACAGAAATATACCGCCCGCAAGGGTAAGGATGGAAAGGCGAGGTAAGAGCTCACCGGCGTACAGGAGACTGTACGGCCCTGCAAACCCTATCCGAAGCAACACCGATATGGAGTGGTCTGCTCGGCCATAACTCCGACAGGTGGCGTGAGCTGTGAGGCAACTCACAGCCAAGACAGATGATTGCCTTAAATGACAAAACCCGGCTTACAGACTCACTTGTCATGTCACCACAATTATGTGGTGATTTTTTATTTTTAGGATGTGATTGAAATGCTGAAACTTATTCTCGGTCGTGCCTTTTCGGGCAAATCGACTTACATCAGGAATATCATAGCTGAAAAAGCAGAAAAGGGTGAAAAAATCATCCTCGTTGTGCCTGAGCAGTTTTCTTTTGAAAGTGAACGTATCATAATTGAAATGCTCGGGGCAAAAAAAGCTGCCGAAGTGTCAATTTTAAGCTTCACATCTCTTTCAAAAAGAATACTCGATGAATATATGCCCGACAGAAAACCTCCCGTTACAGATGCTGCAAAAAACGTACTTATGAGTATGACTCTTGAAGCACTCAGCGAAAAGCTTTCAGTTTTCGGTAAGTGTGCAAAAAGTATGGTGACTGTTTCGCAAATCATGCAAATAACGGACGAGCTTATACAGTATGACGTTTCTCCATCAGAGCTTATACGTGCCGCTGAGCTCAGCGGAAACAGTATCCTTATTCAGAAAGCAAATGAGATCGAGCTTATTTCGTCACTATATTCTCAGATGCTCTCAGAAAAATTCTCTGATGACAGATGTATGATAAATGCTGCAACAGAAATCATAAGAGAAAAAAAGCTCTTTGAAGGCAAAACTGTTATTTTCGATGAATTCTCGGGTTTTAAGGCTCAGCAGATGCTTCTTCTTGATGTGCTTTTCACTCAGGCAGAAGATGTATATATAACCATGTGGGCCGACTCCGTAAAAGACCTCTCAATGGGTACGGGTCCACTCTCCTATTCTGTTGACAAAATACAAAAACTCATTCAGCTTGCAAAAATGAACTCGGTAGCGGTTGCAGAGCCCGTTATACTTTCAAATGACGGAAGATACTCTTCCCCTGCCATAGCAACACTTGAAAAAGGTATTTATGAGCCAAACCCCGAAATATACGAAAACGATGCTCCCGAAATTACTCTTGCAACTGCAAAAAATATATATGATGAATGCGATTTTGCTGCCATGACAGCAAAAAAGCTTGTAAGAGAAAAAGGTTACAGATACCGTGACATCGTTATTGTAAGCCGCGGTAACGATTACGCAAAACATCTTCCCTTTGCACTCAAAAAATATGATATCCCCGTTTTTGAAGACACAAGACACGCTCTTGAAACAGAGATTATCGTTATTTTCACACTTTCTGCCCTGACTATTGCGGCGGAAGGCTTCAGCACGGACACAATGCTCCGTTACCTTAAAACATATCTTTCAGGAATCAGCGAAGACGACATAATGCTTCTTGAAAACTATGTTCTTATGTGGCACACAGACTACAGCGCCTGGCTCAATGACTGGACAGGCCATCCCGACGGAATAGGTAATGAGTTTGATGATGACGCAAAAGAAAGACTCAGCTATATAAACGACATAAGACGCCGTGCAGTTATGCCTCTTATCACTCTGAGAAAAAATATGACAGACACAGATGCACTCTCCTGCACAAAGGCAGTTTATCAATTCCTCATGGACACAAAAGCTGACAAAAACCTGCTTGAATTTGCATCGGGACTTGATAACGACAACGCATATTCATGTGAACGTTCGTGGGATGAACTTATGAATGTGCTTTCACTCTTTGCCGAAACTGTAGGCGAAAGAAGTATAACTCCCCTGCGTTTCCTTGAGCTTTTCAGAATTATGATTGCATCATCCGATATCGGTGATCTCCCCTCGGGTCTTGATGAAATCACAATAGGCGATGCAGACAGAATACGTGTTGCAGATAAAAAGGTGCTTTTCATCGTCGGTGCAAATGACGGCGTTTTCCCTGCCGGTGCAACACCTTCATATATACTTACAGACAACGAAAGAAGACTTCTCAAAAATCAGAATGTTGAACTGGGTACGGATGCAACGGATGAGGCAAGAAAAGAACGCCTGATAGTTTACACTACAATGAGTATCCCTCGTGAGATGCTCTTCGTTTCATATGCAACAGGAAATATAAAAGGTGATGCAGGTGCACCCTCCGAAATCATTTCGATGCTTCTTAAAATCATTCCCCGTTGCACAAAAACAGACATATCACTTCTCGGTGCAGCAGACACAATCGAAAGCGGAAAATCTGCATTTGAAAGCGCTGCCGGGCATTTCACCGATACAGACGTTTTTTCACAGTCTGTAAAGGAATTCATAAGCTCCCACGATGAATACAGCGACAGACTTGCCGCCGTAAAAAGAGCAATAACAAAAGATAAAATCACTATCACAAATAAATCTGCAGCCGAAAAACTTTTCGGACGTGAAATGTATATAAGCCCGTCAAGAGTTGAGGAATATTACAAGTGTCCTTTCAAATATTTCTGCCGTTACGGACTCAAAGCATCAGCACTCAACAATGTGGCTTTTGACCCCAGACAGACAGGTCTTATGGTGCATTTTGTTCTTGAAAAACTCTTTGCGGCATACGGCAGCAAAGGGCTTGTGACTCTGACTCCCAGAGAAAGAAAAATTGCCGTAGAAAAAGAAACAGAAAATTATATAGAAACCCATATCGGCGAAAAAACCAATATCAGTCAGCGTGTTCTTTACTCATTATACCGTTGCAGAAACACAATTGTTGACATTCTTGAAAGACTTGTCAATGAATTCAGTATGAGTGAATTTGAAACACGTGATGTTGAACTGCGTATAGGCAACGACGGTAAAGTGCCGTCATATAAAATCGATATTCCCGAAGGCGGAAGCATCAGCCTTATGGGCGTTGTTGACAGAATCGACACAATGATAAGCTCTGACAGCGGAAAAACTTATCTCAGGGTAATTGACTATAAATCAGGCGGAAAAGACTTCAACCTGAACGATATAATGTCAGGGCTCAACATACAGATGCTCGTTTATCTTATGTGTCTTTTTGAAAACGGAAAAGAGCGTTATGGTGATTTCATCCCTGCAGGCGTTCTTTATGTCCCTGCAAAAAATGCAAAGAACGAGCTCGGACGCAACGCCTGTGACGAAGACATTCAGGCTCTTCAGATAAAACACGGCGTTATGAAGGGCATTGTTCTGTGCGAAGAAGAAGTTATAAGAGGAATGGACAAAGACGGCAACGGAGCCCTTATTGAAGCAGGAATAAAATCTGACGGTACAATAACGGGCAAAGTTTTCAGTATGGAGCAGTTCACACTTCTTCACAAAAAAGTTGATGAACTCATAGCTTCAATGGCAACTTCCCTTCTTGACGGTAACGTTGAAGCTTATCCTGTTACGGAAGGTGCTTATAAACACACCTGCACATACTGTGATTACAGATCAGTATGCGGACGTGAAGATACAGATGAAAGCAAACCGTTATTCAGCGGTGACATATGGGAAGAACTCGGAGGTGAAGACAATGGCTGAAAGAATATGGACAAAAGAACAGAATGATGCCATAACTTCACGAGGCGGCACACTTCTTCTCTCTGCTGCCGCAGGTTCGGGCAAAACTGCAGTTCTTGTTGAAAGAATCATAAAACTTATGACAGAAGGCTCCGAGCCCGTTTCCCCCGAAAACCTTCTTGTTGTAACATTCACTAATGCCGCAGCAGCCGAAATGAGAACAAGAATAAACAACTCTGTTGATAAGCTTATAAGTGAAAATCCCTCAGACAGTTTTCTCCGTAATGTAAGAATGAAGCTCCCCGAAGCAAAAATCACAACAATGGACTCATTCTGTATGGGGCTTGTAAGAGAGCATTTTCATATTGCCGAGATCGAACCCGATTTCACAATGCTTGACAACAGCGAAGCACAGATTCTCATTTCTGAAGCTATGAATGCGATGTATGAAAAAATGTGCACCGAAAATCCCGAAGTATATGATATCCTCAATTCTGCAACATCATATTACGGTGATGACGAATCACTTTCGGGCAAAATCCTCAGACTTTACAATTACTCATTAAGCCATCCCTTCCCCGACCTGTGGCTTGATTCCATACAGGCTATGTATGACTATGACGGTGACATCACACAGAGTGTATGGGGAAAAATAATCCTTGAAGAAATAAAAAGAACTGCAGATTATTCACTCTCACTCGTTAAAGATGCACTCTCAATAATAACTGCTGACGAAGTTCTTGAAAACCATTACCGTGATACTTATGAAGCAACACTTCTGTCTTTAGAGAAAGCTATTGACATTATAAACTACGGCGGATGGGATGAAATTTACAACTGCTTACAGTCTTTCTCATTCCTGAGCCCAGCCAGAGCCCCCAGAGGCTACGGTAAGGACCCGATAAAGCTTGCCGCCGAAAGCAACTATAAACTTGCAGAAAAGCTTATGGGTGAATGCAGCAAATCAATCTGCACCGATTCTCAGGGGAATGCATCTGATATGGCAATTCTGCGCCCCGTTATAAAAGGGCTTATTGATGCCGTAAGAGATTTCAGAACAAATTACAATGAGCTTAAAAAAGCACGTAACAGCTACACTTTCACCGATATAATGCACAAGACTCTCTCACTCCTCATTAAAGCCGAAAACGGTGAAATCAGAAAAACTGCTCTTGCATATGACCTTCAGCAGACCTACAGAGAAATTCTCATAGATGAATATCAGGACACAAACGAAGCTCAGGATATGCTTTTTGCAACACTTTCAAGAAACAACACAAATATGTTTATGGTTGGTGACGTGAAGCAGAGCATTTACCGTTTCAGACTTGCAATGCCTGAAATTTTCGTTAAAAAAAGCCGTGAATATCACGACTTTGACAATGAAAACTACCCTGCCAGAATCATCCTGGGCAGAAATTTCAGAAGCCGTAAGGGTGTTCTTGACAATATAAACTTCCTTTTCAGGAACATTATGTCCGATTACGTCGGTGAAATGGAATACACCGACCGTGACGCTCTGTATTATGGTGAAGGCTATGACGAAGACACAGAGCCTGCAGTTGAATTGCGCCTGCTCAGAACAAAAAGCAGAGAAACCGAAGCCCGTTATATAGCATCCCTTATCAGAAAAATGATTGATGAGGGGGCAACTGTTTACGAAAACAAGCAGAGAAGAAAGGCAGTTTACAGCGATTTCTGTATTCTTCTCAGAAGCACATCGGGCAAAACGGGAATTTATGAAGAAGCCCTCAAAGAGTTGAATATTCCCGTAAGCTGTGAAAAGAAATCAGGGCTGTTTTCCTGCGTTGAAACAGGCATTTTCCTTTCACTTCTTAAAACAATAAACAATCCCACAGACGATGTTGCACTTCTTAC
The DNA here is from genome assembly GCA_017549285.1 of Clostridia bacterium. Taxonomy (GTDB): domain Bacteria; phylum Bacillota; class Clostridia; order Oscillospirales; family Acutalibacteraceae; genus UBA1081. The sequence continues at coordinate 5,374 of JAFYVE010000018.1, read as the reverse complement.
CGTTATGTTTTCTCCTCTTTACGGCTTCACCGCCGATGATGCAGCTGAAGTGAAGCTTTACGGAAAGAAGAAAAACCTTTATTCGTGCCTCAAAGATGCCTCTGCCGACATAAAAAAGGCAAAGACTCTGCTCGATGACCTTTCATATTACAGAAAAACGGCTGCCGTTATGCCTGTTGACACATTCATAAGAACACTTCTTGACACAACGGGCTATATGTCTGTTGTAAGTGCCCTCGAAAACGGTGAAACAAAGAAACTCAATCTTCTTATGCTGTGTTCAATTGCATCCGACTTTGTATCAAAAGGTGGTACAGACCTCGGCAGATTCATAAGATATGTAAACAAAATAACATCAAACGGTGAAGATATTTCTGCGGCATCGGATGCTTCAGCAAACTCCTCTGCCGTTAAAATCCTCAGCATCCACAAATCAAAGGGTCTTGAATTCCCGTTTATAATTCTTGCCGACTGTGCGAAGTCATTCAACAAAAATGACACATCAGCCGAAATGATTATAAGTTCAGATGCCGGTGTGGGCATAAAAATCACAAACGGTGAAAGATTCCAGAGCTACACAACACTTGGTCACCGTGCGGCAAGACTTGCCGTAAAACGCTCAACATCAAGTGAAGAAATGAGAATTCTTTATGTTGCGATGACAAGAGCGAGAGAAAAATTTATTGCCGTGGGCTCCGTAACAAAACCTGAGGACGCCGTAAGCAAAGCCGTAAATGCCTATTCGGGCAGTTCAATTTCCCCCTGCGCAGTGCTCAATGCCGATTCATACCTGAAATGGCTTCTTATGGGCTATATAACACATCCCGATATGCGTCCACTGACCGAGCAATTGTCATTCCTTTCTGTTTCCGATTTTAAAAACGCAGACAGCAGACTTAAAGTTGTGATTGATGAGCCCGAAGAAACAGAATCGGAGGAAACGGACGAAGAAATTCATAATACACTTCCCGATGAAGCCATAATTGAGCTTATAAGAGAAAAAGTCAGCTTTGTTTATCCTTATGACATTCCGTCCTCGGCAAGACCAAAAAAAATTGCTTCGGATTTTGAAGAAAAACGCTTCAATGCAGAGCATTTTGCAAAAACAAAGCCTGATTTTATGCACGATAAAAAGCTCACACCTGCTCAGCAGGGCACGGCAAATCATCTGTTTTTGCAGAATCTTGATTTTACTGCTGAAAGCATTGAAGCGGAACTTATGAGAATGAGAAATCAGGGACTTCTCACCGAAAAACAGGCAGATGCAATAAGAACAGACAAAGTGAAGGCCTTTATCCGCTCAGACATTTTTGCAAGAATAAAAAATGCAGAAAAAGTTATGCGTGAAAAGGAATTCACCGTCCAGATAAAACTCGGTGATATTGATTCAACCGTTGCCGATAACGTAAAGGATGAAAAATTCCTTGTTCTGGGTAAAGCCGACCTTGTTTTCATTGAAAACAACGAAGCCGTTGTTGTCGATTATAAAACCGACAGAAGAAAAACCGAAAACGACTTTATTGCGGCATATGCAGGTCAGCTTGATATGTACCGACGTGCGATGGAGCAGATTCTCGACATCCCCGTTAAAGAAACGCTGATTTATTCACTCGAGCTTGAAAAAACAATAGAAATTTCATAAAAAAATAAAGCGGACTGCAGACAAAAAATCTGCAATCCGTTTTTTATCATTATCTGATTAAACAGGCATTTCCATCAGATTGAAACCTACTCCGATTTCCTGAATATAACCGTAGCTGTCAAACACTTCAACATAAGAGAATGCTTTACCTGCAGCTTCATTATAATACATCGCAATAATTGTATTATCGTGCTCCATATATCCTTCATACTTGAATCCTGCTTTTTCAAGGTCATTGAAGAACGGCTCAAACATTGCAGTGTCGGTAACTCCGCTGTTATAAAGGTCTTCAGCTGTGTAAACCATTGCAAAAACTGCCGTCTGCTCATCAATTGATGCTTCATACACCTTGGTTTTCATATACGCACCGAAATCGGGCACTTTAAGATTGTCATCAAGAACTATGTTTTTGGGAGCCTTCGGGTCAACCTTTATGTCAAGAGTAAATGAAGCTGTTTCATTGGGAATTGAAAGTTTTATGCTTTCGCTGTATGAATTTTCAGTTGTTGTGATAACAAGGAACTGCTTGCCCTTGGTATACATAACATTGAGCTGGAAACTGTTGTTATCAAAGAACACACTCGGATAATCAAAGAAGAATGAATTCTGAGTGATTTCAAGACAGGCTGAGCCGCCGGGAGCCAGAGTGATTGATGATTTTTTGAGTGAAAGACTGCTGTTTTTCTTCAGGCAGTTATACTCATCCACGCTTTCGGAACATAGAGATTCTGTAAGAATCATTCCCAATTTTTTTGAAAATTCGCCTTTATCCTGCGCTGTGATTATACAATGACGTTCATTGTTGAAAGACGGGTCAGAAAGAACTTCAAGTTCACCGAATTCCATAGCAATATTAAAAGCATATCCCGAATTAGTGATAAAAGCTGCAATTTTTTTATCACGCAGATCCTTTGATGCTTCACGGCAGGTCTTATAAGCCACAACACAGTCAGCAGGCAGCTTCTTTTCAACCGTATACTTATCAATGGTGTCTGCAAGAACACCTACTTTGGCAGAAGAATTTACAATCTTATCATAAGAATCATATGCTGATTCCGTATTGATAAGCATATAAAGATTGTCATCATAATAATTTCTGATAACAGATGTGTACTTGATTACAGGTGCACTCGATAATGTTGCGGCAACGTCGCATTCACCGTTATTGACAGCATCGACCATATCCTCATACGCCATAGGATGATATACGAGTTCAAGTTCACAATACTGTGCAACACCTTCAAAAATTGAAATATCAATTCCCTTGAGCTTGCCGTTTTCTTCATAGGCAAACGGCTTGTTATCAACAGGAATTGCTACGTGAAGAACGCCTTCTTCAATAAGGTATCCGCTGATATCAATACCTTCAAACGGAGGATCAAGTTTTGCACATACACGAAGGATTTTTCTCGCATCGGATGCAGTAACCTTTCCCGAATTGTCAACATCGGCAGCTTTTATCTGCTCATCGGTGAGAGTTTCAAGCTTTGCTGAATATCTCAGAGCAAGTCTTGCATCTGCCGCAGTAAGCTTTCCGTCTCCGGTTACATCACCCGTGGTGAACGCAAAAGCTGTCACGGAAAGAATTGACAGCAAGAGAACTGTCAGAACAGTAATAATGATCTTCTTTTTCATAATAACACTCCTTTTTATTATTATTAATTATAACTTTAGCATAAAATTTCATAAAAATCAATCAGTTTTTTCAGCAAAAAAACAAAAAAAGCGGACTGCAGACAAAAATCTGCAATCCGCTTAATTTTCTGTCCCTGTTCATTAATCAGAACTGCATTCAATCAAGATATTTGATAAACATGCACTCAATCACAATTTTTTCCAGTTTTCCGGTCGGTGTATAGTATTCACGATAAATCACATCTTCACCCGTTGCTTTGTTTTTATAGATTCTGTAACCGTCGGAATATCCACGAGTAAAAACAAATCCGTTTGTCCTGAGTTTATCATAATATTTTCTTGCCTGACTTATTGTAACACCGTTTTTATCAAGTTCGTAAGCATTATATGTAAAAAAGATATTTTCGCTGCCGTTTATAAGAATTTCGGGGTTCGTTTTTGTCATAGCACCGAAATCGGGAATATCTGTTTTTCCCGCTATATGATAATTACTGTCTGCAGAAGAAGTGACGTTGACTTTTATTTTCACCTGCAGATTTTCTATGCTTGGGCTTGGGAATAAGCTTGTGACGACTGTCACATAATCACTTTTCGCATCAAAAGGCACACTGATCTGAAGATAATATTCATCATACATCTGATATTTTACTTCTCTGAGCATAACATCGTAAGGACACTCCATATCAGCACTGATATCAAGACGAACCGGTGAATAAAACGATTCAGTTTTAAGTTTGATTATTGCCGAGCCACCGGGAGCTATATCAACTGAATATGCAGAAGCAACTATTTTACTGTCAACTTCATAATGACAGTATTTATCAACAATTTTTTCTGCCTGTTCATTATTGACAACACGTTCAAGGAGTTCAACAAGTTCCCCTTTTCCTGAAGCTGTAAAAAAGAGATAATTTTCATAATTATATCGCTGAGAAACATACACACCGTCATTATCGGCATCCATATAATTTGCTGATTGCAGATCCGTTATAAAAGCTTTGATTTCTCCGTTTTCAACTGCTTTTTTACCTTCAAGGCAGGTATCAAACCCTTTAACAGCATCTGCTTTGAGAACTCCGAGTTCCTTATCTTTTAAAAGGATTTTTTCGGCAAGAGAATTCTTAATAACACCTATTTTAATGCCCGGCATATTTTTAATTTCATCAATTGTGCTTATAAATGACGAAACAACAGCATTCTGTTTATTTGAATAAAAGACTTCGGATAACTCATGTGTACCGCCAAAAACAACAGTTTCGGAATAAACCGCAACATCATACTTACCGTTGTCAATTTCATCTACCATATGAAAATACTTTACGGGATAAAATTTAACTTCAACTTCATAAAATTCTTCTATTCTTTTGAAAAGTTCAATATTATACCCTTTCAGCTCCCCGTTTTCAATATAAGAAAACGGATATCTGTTATCTTCAACTGCAACGCTCAGAACACCGTCTTCAATAAGATATTCATCAATATTGATTTTTTCAAACGGAGGATCAAGTTTTGCCGAAACACGCAGAATTTTTCTTGCATCAGATGCAGTCACTTTGCCCGATTCATCAACATCAGCGGCTTTTATCTGCTCATCGGTGAGAGTTTCAAGCTTTGCTGAATATCTCAGAGCAAGTCTTGCATCTGCCGCAGTAAGCTTTCCGTCTTCGGTCACATCACCTGTGGTGAACGCAAAAGCTGTCACGGAAAGAATTGACAGTAAGAGAACTGTCAGAACAGTAATAATGATTTTCTTTTTCATAATAACACTCCTTTTTATTATTACTAATTATAACTTTAGCGCAAAATTTCATAAAAATCAATCAGTTTTTTAAGCAAAACATAAAAAACGGAAGAAAAATCTTCCGTTTTGGTCGATGATTTAATTAAAATAATTTTATAAATCAGAATTTATCGCTGAGCGATAAATTCTGAATGATATATTTTTCCTGCAGAAAAATATGATGTTATGCTACGCAAAATGATGTATGACCTACGGTCAAATGATGCGTTTGCCTACGGCAAACATTTCGGAAGGGCTTCGCCCTTACCCATTTTATAATTCAAGCCGCAAAGCGGCTTCCGACATTTTTGCCAAAG
>JAFYVE010000017.1 GCA_017549285.1 Clostridia bacterium | reverse complement strand
TGTGACTGTTTTTGCGTGGGGAACCCTCGCCGGGGGTTCCCCGTTTCATCTTTGATGAAACAACGGACCGATGTGGGCATCGGTCCCTACAATAGTTACTATTCCTACAATAAAAGACCTCGACAAATTATTGTTTGTTTTAAAACTTAAAATATTTCTCTCTCTGTTTCTTCATTCTTCCGCTGATGAAACAGAGTGTTTCTTCTGCACCTTCTTCTCCGCAGGCATAGTCTTTCATAAGTCTGCCTTCTTCAAAACAGAGTTCATCATGAAGAGGGAAGAACTCACGGAGAAGGAACGTAGCGTATCTTACAAAACGCATTTCACCGACAATACGGAGCTCTGTGCTGATTGAGTCAACAGCAACAGAATAGAAATCCTTGATTGAATATACAATGCCCTCACGTGTATTTTCGGGGGCAAAAACAATTGTTGAGGCTATAAGTGCATTTCTGTTGTGAACGGAAGAATGGCTGTCCGTGCTTCCTACAATGGGGTATCTTCTGCCCTTGGCACGGTCTTCATAATATCTTATTGTCTGCCAGCCGTTCTGCTCAAAATAGTTTTCTCCGCCTAAGACTTCGAATGCATCAAACGGATGTGTAGCCATAATGTATTCTGTAAGACTTTCGGGCACGTGAAGAACATTCTGAAGCCAGTAGGGATGAGCAAAAATGCCCAGACCGTCTGCCTTTTTTATGTGGTTGAAAATCCATACGCATGCGGCATAAGTGAATTTTTCTATTCCGTCAGGTATATCGAGCGTTTTTATCAGTTCGTTTACCTGTCTTTTGTATTCTTCAACTGAAATTACATCGGGACATTCACCGTCAAGTGAACGCAGGTCTTTTCCATCACCTACATCTATATGGTGATCACCGGGCATAAGAGCATTGACGGAGTATTTTCCGCCGAAATTGACGATATGTATATCGTTACCTTCAAGATGTACTTCTTCACCCGTTACAAGGTTATATTCAATGGGCACATTTTTATAGGCATTGATTGCTTCAAGTGAAGGGTAATAGCTGTCGTGGTCGGTCATTGCAAGGAAGTCGTAACCGTTCTTTCTGTAGTTTGCGGCAACAATAGCAGGTGCCTGATTGCCGTCTGAACGGGTTGTATGCATATGAAGGTCACCACGGAACGGATATCTGCCCACAAGGTCATCATTAAGAGAGTAAACGGAGAGTCTTACAACTCTTTTGCCGTCTCTGACGATGTCAACATAGTGTTCCTGCTCATCTTTATAAGTATGAGTGAATCTGATACAACCGTCTTCGCAAGGAGTGACGGGGTACTCTTTCAGATTGTTTCTTTCGGGGTATCTTGTTGAGTTGCCTTCGTTGAATGCTCTGACCTGAATTGTGTATTCTCCTGAGAATGCAACATGAAGACCGAGCGGTTTTATAGTGACTTCAACAGGTGTGTCACATCTGAAAACTTTCGGGAAAATATCGTAATTTGTCAGTTCAAGTTTAACCATTTTAATTCTCCTTAATCATATTAATAAGTTCGGACGGATGCCTTGTTGTTATATTGTCCGTGCCGAGAGTGATAACACGTTTCATATCTTCTTTTTTGTCAACTGTCCATACGGAAACTTCAATATTGTTCTTATGAAGATATTCAACAAGCTTTTTTGTAACATTTTTGTGGTTACAGTTAAGTCCGAGAGCACCGTTTTCTTTAATAATTCTGCAGATTTTTTTGTAATAGAATCTGTTGTGAAGAAAACGGGGTTTTATCTGCATATTGAGATAATAAATGTAGCCCGGAAGCTGTTTTTTCATTTCATCGGTATCTTTTGCAAAAACACCCGTGCAGAAAACTCTGTCCGTAAGATTATACTTTTCTGCAAGAGGAATGATGTTTTCAAGATGTGTTGTTTCCTTTATATCAAGATTAAGTTTTAAATTGCCGAGCGGCTCTGTTGCACTGAAAGCTTCTTCAAGAGTGGTGGCATTTCTGTTTTCTGCATCGTGAGAGAGAACGGGAGTTCCGTCTTCTTTAAAACGGATGTCAATTTCGGTTATTTCACAGCCTGTTTCATAAGCTTTTATAATTGATTCGACAGAATTGGGTGCTGTGTTTTCGCAACCTGAATGACCTGTCACGGTAAAATTAGAATTGTTTTTAAGCATATTCATCACCGTTTCTATTTTACAAAATAAATACTGAAGTGTCAACGATTAAAAATTTAATTTTAGTATTGATGTTATACTTCAATGATGTTATAATAAGTTAACTCATTATGAGAAAGGAAGAAATATATGCTCACATCACAACAGATCGACCGTATGCTCGGCAAACTCAAGAGATTTGAATCAATCCTTGACCCTCTGCTTTTCAAAAAGGTCGCAAAAATAGAAGCTGTCAAAGCTTATGAAACTTTTGACAGACTTTATGAAATCCCTGCTGATGATAAATACACCGATGCAAAAGCCGGTGAATTTGTTTGGGGTGATGACGAAAAATTCTGCTGGTTCAAGACAGACTTCACAGTTCCTGCAGAACTTGACGGAAAGAACCTCTTTATTATGCCTCACACAGAAGGTTACGAAACACTTCTTTGGGTAAACGGCAAGCCTTTCGGCACATTTGCAACAAAAATCGTTTTCACAGGCCACGGAAATCATTACTGTGATCTCCTCAAGCAGAATGTAACTGCAGGCGAAAAGATTGATATTGCACTTGAAGTTTATTCAGGTCATACATATATGGGTTGTGATCCCCTTGATCCTCTTCAGCTCAAGGAATATAACTATCACTTCGACGGTATTGACATCTGCCTTAAGGATGAATTCATCCAGGAATTCTATTTCGATCTCAAGGTTATCAATGAGCTTACAGCAACACTTTCAGAATCTTCTTACAGAAGAGGTCAGCTTGTAAATGCTCTTTATGAAGTTCATAAGAGACTTTACTATTCATACGAAGATGTTGACGAAGAAACATTCAGAAAAGCTATGAAGGAAGCTCATCCTTTCCTCAAGGAAGTTCTTGCAGTCAAGAACGGACCCGAGGCTCCCTTTGCAGGTATTATCGGTCACTCACACATGGATACAGCATGGCTCTGGATGTCAAGTGAAACCATCAAAAAGTGCGCAAGAACTTATGCAAACCAGATTGCTCTTATGGAGCAGTATCCCGAATATAAATTTGTTCAGTCATCTGCTTGTCACGGTGATATGATTCTCAAGCATTATCCCGAACTTTTTGAAGACATCAAAGAAAAGGTTGCAGAAGGCAGATATGAACCCAACGGCGGCGTATGGGTTGAATGTGACTGTAATATCACATCAGGTGAATCAATGGTCCGTCAGTTCCTCTGGGGACAGAGATTCACAAGAGAACATTTCGGTTACACATCTGACTGTTTCTGGCTTCCCGATACATTCGGTTATTCAGCAGCAATTCCTCAGATTATGAAGGGTTGTGCGGTTGACTACTTCCTTACAACAAAGATTGACTGGAACGATACAAACAAATTCCCCTATGACACATTCTGGTGGGAAGGTATCGACGGCACAAAGGTGCTTACCCACTTCAACAAAACTCATTGCTGGCCTGCTCCTGAAGCTCTCCACGATATGATTACCGGAAATATTGAAGAAACTCACTCAGTCAAGGAAAGAAGCGTTACAAACAAGCGCCTTATCGCTTACGGTTACGGTGACGGCGGCGGCGGACCTCAGTACGAAATGGCTGAAACCGCACGCAGAGTCAAGGACCTCAACGGCTGTGCAAAGGCTGAATACACAACTGTCAGCGATTTCATGAAGTCAGTTGAAAAAGACGTGAAGAACCCCAATACATATATGGGTGAGCTTTACCTTGAACTTCACAGAGGTACTCTTACAAATCAGCACAACATCAAGCACAACAACAGAAAGTCAGAAATGGCTCTTCGTGACCTTGAATTCCTTACAGTTTCAAACGCTGTAAAGAACGGGGAAGTTGCAAGTGACGAAAAGATTCATCCTCTTTACGAAACACTTCTTCTCAACCAGTTCCACGATATTCTTCCCGGTACATGTATCGCAAGAGCACACGAGCTTTCACTCAAGCAGACAGGCGAACTCCTTGAAACAGCTGACAAGCTTATCTCAGAAGCTGTTGCAGGAGCGGGTAATGCTGTAACAGTTACAAATACTCTTTCATTTGACAGAAATGATCCCATTTTCCTTGAATGTGAAGAAGGTTATATTGCAGATATGCCCTGTAAACAGCAGGCTTACAAGAACCTTGACGGCAAGAATATCCTTGTTATCAGCGGTGTAACAGTTCCTGCTTTCGGCACAATTAAAATCAATCTTGTAAAGGGTACAGCAGATACAGCAACAGAGCTTGTTGTTTCTGATGCAGGTGTTTCTACTCCCTTTGCTGACGTTAAATTTGACGCTAAGGGTTATATCTCTTCATTCGTTGACAAGAGAGCAAACCGTGAACTCTGCGGTGACGGATATTCATTCAATACATTCCTTATGGCAGAAGACCTTCCCACACATTGGGATAACTGGGACGTTGATGCTGACATCGAATGCAAGTTCAATGATAATTCAGCTCTTCTTTCAAGAGAAGTTGTTTCAGTCGGTGCAGCTGCTGTTATTATCAGAAGCAAGTATTCAATCTCAAAGAAGTCAACAATCACTCAGGATATGATTTTCTTCGCAGATTCTGCAGAAGTCAGATTCGACACAGTTATGGACTGGCAGGATGACCACAGATTCCTCAAAACTGCATTTGATACATCAGTTCAGAACAGCTTTGCACGTTTTGAAATCCAGTACGGTAATGTTATGAGACCCACAACAAGAAACGATTCTGTTGAAAAGGCTAAGTTTGAAGTTGTTAACCACAAGTTCACAGACCTTTCAGAAACACGTTTCGGTGTTGCAATGCTCAACGACAGCAAGTACGGTATCACAGTTGAAGGCGGAAAGATGCGTCTTTCACTCCACAAGGGCGGTAACAGACCTGACTATGTCGGTGACAAGGGCGTTCACAAGACAGTTTACTCATTCCTTCCCCATAACAGCGGTTTCACAACAGAAGACGTTATAAGACCTGCTTATGAACTCAATATGCCTGTTGTTCAGGGTAAGGGTGAATTTGAAGCTGTTGCTCTTGTTCTTCCCGAAAAAGCAAACATTATCGTTGAATCAATCAAGCCCTGTGAAGACAACGAAAAGGCATTTATCGCAAGACTTTATGAAACAGAAGGTACTTACACCAATACTGCAATTAAGTTCTTTGACGGTGCAAAGAAAGTTGAAGTTACAAATATGCTTGAAGAAGTCCAGAGTGTTGCAGAAGGTAACGACTTTACATTCAGACCCTTCGAAATCAAGACTCTTAAAATCACATATTGATAAAATCAGGACTGCGGAGAAATCTGCAGTCTTTTTTTGATGACAAAACCTATGTAATATGTTATAATTAGTAAGAGGTGATAATATGCTGAAACTTTACAGAAAAAGTGAACTGATATTTTCAATTATTCTGATTATCGTTTATGTTGTCGGTGCATCGGTTTGTGATGCTTTTTCAGATAAACTCGGTTTTTCAAAAGCACTTACGTTACCGTTTTTTATCATCTTTTCAATAATTATCCTTCTGTTTCTCAGTAAACAAAAACTGTTTAAAGAATACGGTCTTTGCAAAACAGAATTGCCTCTTAAAAAGTTGTTATATTTTATCCCTCTCGTTTTACTTTGTTTTCTTAATGTAATATCAGGATTCAGCATCACCAAAACTGTCCCCGTAATTATCCTTGAAGTATTAAGTATGTTGTTTGTGGGATTTCTTGAAGAAATCATTTTCAGAGGTTTTCTTTTTAAATCAATGGCAAAAGATAACCTGAAAACCGCAGTTGTTGTTTCATCTCTTACTTTCGGCATAGGTCATATCATAAATCTGCTTAACGGGGCAGAAATTGTTTCAACTCTTTGTCAGATAGTCGGTGCAGTCGGCTTCGGATTTATGTGTGTAATGATTTTTATTAAATCAAAGTCACTTCTGCCGTGTATAATTACACATTCCGTTTTTAATATGTTCAGCGTGTTTACTCCTGAAACAGAAATATTGACAACTATTATTGTTTCAGCTATAATTTTTATAATTACGGTAGGGTATGGAGTATATTTGCATTTAAATAATCGTAATAACGTATTTTTTCAGGAGTGATTGTTATGTTTAAAGACCCGGATTATTGTTTTATAGGCTTGTGTTTTCTTTTTATTGCAGGTGTTTGTGCATTTGAACTTATCTTCAATAAAAACAAGGAGTTTATCAATAAAAAGCAGATTGCCTTTGTTGTTATTTCTGTTTTATTAAGCGGAATCTCTTTTGTTGCTGCATATCTTGGTGAAATCAGTCTGATTATTTTTTCTTTTGCTTTTGCTTTGGGTGTTGGGTTTGCCGCTATTGGAATATCCAATATTATTCTTTATAAAACCTGTACAAAAAAACTTACCGCAATATATCTTTACAGCCGTATAACGGGAAAAAGAGGCAACAGCGCTGTTCCCGTTTTCAGATACAACTGGGAGGGTGAAGAATACACCTGTGCATCAAAACAGCAGGTTTCTGCAAGACTTATAGGCACGAAATACAGAATTGACCAGCCTTGTCAGATATTTATTAATCCCGAAAAACCGAAAAATGTCATTGTCCGCACAGAAAAATTTATCGATGAAATCGGTAAAATTGTAATAGGTTGCGGTGCTGTTGCAGGCGGTGTATGGGCATTAATTTTTATGTAATTTATTATTTACTTTAATTGTGATTTAATGTATAATAATCTCCGTACAGGAGTAAATTTATGGTTCTTATTATCGCAGAAAAGCCCTCTCTTGCAAGAAATATTGTTGCAGGAATAGGCACAATGAAAAAATATCAGAATTATTATGAAGGCTCGGGTTATATTGTAACCTGGGCTTTCGGTCATTTGTTTTCGCTCTGCGATATCGAGGATTACACAGGCGCAACATCAACGGGGAAGTGGAGTATGGAGAATATTCCGTGTTTCCCCGAAGAATTCAGATTTCATCTTAAAACGGGCGAAGATAAAAAGCCCGATTCAGGTGTTATCCGTCAGTTTGAAACAATAAAAACTCTCTGCAACCGTCAGGATGTCGATGCAATTGTAAATGCAGGGGACGCCGACAGAGAGGGTGAAATTATCGTCCGTCTTTGTGTGATGAATGCCCTTGAAAGTGAAAAAAAGCTTCTCCGTCTGTGGTTACCCGACCAGACTCCCGAAACAGTTGCTGCCGCTTTGCAGGATATGAAAAGCGAAACGGAATATGATTTACTTGCAAATGAAGGTTTTGCACGTACATATATCGACTGGCTTTACGGAGTCAATCTTACACGTTATGCCACACTCAGAACGGGTGTGTTACTTCGTGTGGGAAGAGTCATTGTTCCCGTTGTTAAAGCTATTTATGACAGAGATATGGCAATCCGCAACTTTGTGCCTGATATTTACTATGCACTTGTATCACAGGCTGAAACAAACGGTGAGATTGTTGAGCTTGTTTCAAAACATAAATTTCCTAAAGAAAAAGCAATTGTTGCACAGAAAGCCTGTGACAAACTCAATGCTCAGGATGCTATTGTTACAGCTAAAAAGACAAAAAAAGACAAGCTCAATCCCGGAAAACTTTATTCTCTCTCAAAGCTTCAGAATTATCTCGGCAAGAAACATAAAATGCCGATGGAAACATCTCTTAAAATTGTTCAGAAACTTTATGAAGAGGGCTATCTTACTTATCCGAGAACTAATTCAGAATATCTTGCAACAGCTGAAAAGGACAAGATAAAGAAGATTATTGATATAGTCAAATCAAAGGGTTATCCCGTTGAATTCAAGGATAAAAAGACTATTTTTGATGACTCGAAAATTGAGTCACATTCGGCACTTACTCCAACCTATAAATTTCCCGATGCAGGCAAATTATCCGAAGAAGAAAAGATTGTCTATACGGCTGTATTGCGTCGTTTTGTAGCTGTTTTCTGTAGTGAGGAATGTGTTGTTCAGAAGACTGAAATCACCGTTTCTGTGGGTGAATGTGAGGATTATAATTTAAAGGGTATGATGATTCTCGAACCCGGTTGGACGAAGTATGACGACAGCAATAAAAATAATAAAATCCTGCCTAAACTTGAAAAGGGTGACAGAGTAAATATCGACTTTAAACCGAAAGAAAAAGAAACAAGCCCACCCAAACATTACACAATTGAGACGCTTAATAATTATCTGAAAAATCCGTTCAGAGAAGACAAAGCCGCCGCCGATGAAAACGACGACAGCGAAGATTACAGAGCAATTTTTGAAGGGCTTGAACTCGGCACCGAAGCCACAAGAACAGGCATTATCAATAACGCAATCAAGAGTAAATATATTGAACTCAAAAAGGATGTTTACAGAATTCTGCCCGACGGTGAATATCTCATTGAACAGCTCATTCTTATGGGTATTTCAATGGATAAATACAAAACAAGTCAGCTCGGTCAGGCGCTTAAAAAGGTTTACCGTGGCGAAATTACAATTGATGACAGCGTAAAACAGGCTACGGATGAAATCAATGATGTTTTCACAGCCCCTTCAAATTCACCTGACTCACCCTTTTACACAGGCTTTGCAGGTGATATTGTCGGCAAGTGTCCCGAATGCGGAAATGACGTTGTCAGAGGTAAATACGGTTATGGCTGTAATAATTATAAAAACGGTTGTAAATTCCGTATAGGCGGTATGATCTGTCAACGTGTTATTACACCTTATTTCGCAAAACAGCTTCTTGAAGAAGGAAAAACTGAAAAAATTGAAGGTTTCCGGTCAAAGAAAGGAAATCCTTTCACAGCTTGTCTTAAATTAGAAGAAAATAAGGTTGTGTTTGAGTTTACATAATAAAAAAGTCGGGAAACAACTCCCGACTTTAATTTATTCTTTTTTCTCTTTTGTTTCTGCTGTGTTAATGGATTTTCCGAAAACAACGAATCTGTTGAAGAGGAATTCTGTTGACATATTGACCGCCATTGTAAGTGCAAGAACAAGATATTCGTTCCAACCGATGTTTGTCAGCGCAACGCCCCACCAGATTGAAAGGGGAGTGAATACGCAGTAATAACCGAAAACCTTGAGCATCGCAACGGGAACATTTGTTGCAGATTTGAATGTGAATTTTCTGTTTACCGTAAAATTGAATAGAACAGAGAGTAAAAGTGCTACAAAATAGAACGGACCGTATTCATTGTTTCTCAGATTCTCAGGCATAAAATCAAAAATCGAAGTGTTTTTTGAAAGCTCATTAAGAAGTGTGAATGAGAGAGTCTGAATAATACCTGCACCTGCAGAGCAGAATACAAACTTCACAGCCATCATTATATTGTCTTTTTTAGAAATTTTAGGAGTGTTTTCTGTTTTGTTTTCCATATCAATTCTCCTTTACGGGTTATATTTCTATTTTAATACTTTAATGAGATAAAGTCAAGAAAAATGTTTACTGTTGAAATGTCGGATTTAAAGTGTTATAATTTTACTGAAAATAACCATAAAGACAGGTGATATTCAATGATTTTTGAAAAACAGGTTATCAATATCTATAAAAGTATGATTTGTACCCGTTGTGACGATACCGAAACAGTGTTTTATTACTCTGCCGATGATTTTGAGGGTCTTATGTGTGAAAGCTATAAATTTACATCATCGCAGGGACACACTCTTCAGGGATATATCTATAATTACGATAATTTCAGAGAGGGAAGACTTGTTGTTTTTGATCACGGCTTCGGCGGCGGTCACAGAGCATATATGAAAGAGATTGAGTTGCTTTGCAGACACGGTTTTCAGGTTTTTTCCTATGATCATACAGGATGTATGGAATCAGGAGGCGAATCAGCAGGCGGACTTTCACAGTCACTCTGCGATCTGAATGACTGCCTGACAACAATCAAAGCTGATTCCCGTTTTTCAGATGTTGATATTTCAGTTATGGGACACAGCTGGGGTGGTTTTTCAACACTCAATATTACAGCATTTCATCCCGATGTTTCACATATTGTTGTGCTGAGTGGTTTTGTTTCTGTCCCGGAAATCATAAAGACATTTTTCCCCGGACCTCTTAAGGCATATCACAAAGCAATATATGACCTTGAAAAGCAATCAAATCCCGTTTTTTCAAAATATAACGCTGTTGATACACTCTCTGATTCCGATGTGAAGGCACTTCTTATCTATTCTGATAACGATAAACTTGTCCGCAAAGTTCATTATGATATTCTGAAAAACGGACTTGATGCAAAGGAAAATATTAACCTTGTGCTTGTTAACGGCAAAAGTCATAACCCGAATTATACGGAGAATGCAATAAAACTCCTCGTTGAATTCAGTAGTGCCAGAACAAAATTCCTTAAAAATAAAAACGCAACACAAGAAGATAAGCAGAAGTTTGTAAAATCCTTTGACTGGGACGCAATCACAGAGCAGGATGAGAATGTCTGGAACACAATCTTCGAACATCTTGATAAATAAAAAATAACCGTAATGTGTGATAGCATTACGGTTATTTTTTATTCTGGTCGGAGTGAAGAGACTCGAACTCCCGGCATCCTGCTCCCAAAGCAGGCGCGCTACCAACTGCGCTACACCCCGATAATTGTAATAATAAATTTGTTACGGCAGGCGCGCTTCCTGTTGCAACATAGACGTCTCACTCGCAACCTCGTGATACTCCTTGTTGCGCCACTCCTTAGCCCTCGCTTCATCTGCCACCGGCAGCGCTTCGGGCACGTCCCCAACTGCGCTACACCCCGATTAATTTCAATTGCTTAAATATTATACATATAAACTTCTGTGATGTCAAGTGTTTTAAATTAATTAACACTTGACACAAAACCTGTTTATAAGTAAAATAAAATAGATATAGTATGAAAGGAAATTGCTTATGAAGACAATTTCTGTTATCGGTGGCGGTGCATCGGGTTTTGCTGCCGCAATCGAGGCTGCACGTGTCAGCCGTGAAATGAACATTCCCGTTAAAATCAGAATATTTGAAAGACTCCCGAAACCGGGTAAGAAAATTCTTGCAACGGGTAACGGCAGATGTAATGTTCTCAATGCCCGTAATGATTTAGATAATTATAACGGTGATAAGAAGTTTATTTCATCCGTTTTCAGTCACTATGATGTTGAGAGTAATATAGAATTCTTTTTCAGTATGGGTATCTGCCTTGCCGAAGAAGATGACGGAAGACTTTATCCTATGAGCTTTCAGGCAACATCTGTTCTTGATGCTCTCAGATTTGAGGCTGAGCTTCTCGGAATTGAAATCTTATGCGAAACGAAAATTGTTACCGTTAAAAAACAGGGTGACGGATTTATACTTAATGATGAATTCACTTCCGACGCTGTTATTGTTGCAGGCGGAGGAAAATCAGCTCCCGTTCAGGGCTCTGATGGTTCGTGTTTTGATATTCTTTCTTCATTCGGTGTCCGTATGAAGCCTGCATTTCCCTCACTTACGGGCATTATGTTCAAAAAGAAGAATAAAGACCTCAAAGGTACACGTGCCGCAGGTGAAATTCTTATAGTTGACAACGGTAAGGTTGTTGCTGCATCGTCAGGTGAACTGCAGTATACCGATTACGGTATTTCAGGCATTCCTGCCATGGAAGTTTCAAGGGCTGTTTCAGGTCATTTTGCTAAAAAAGCTCAGGGAAAGGTTGTTGCGGCAATCAATGCCTTGCCTGATTTCACTCCCGAAGAGATTTATGACTACATACTTAAAAGAAAACAGCATAATCGCGACCTTCTGTGTGAAGACCTTCTTTCGGGGGTTATGCCGAAAAAACTCGGTATTGCAAAACTTCATTCTGCAGGAATCGATATTCATTCACCTGTTTCAGCACTTAATAAAAACAAAATTGCCTTGCTCACAGAGATTATAAATTCAGAGATTTTTGAAGTTTCGGGAACCTTGAATTTTGAGAATTCTCAGGTTACTGCAGGCGGTGCAGATACAAAAATGTTTGATATGAACACGCTTGAGTGTAAAAAAGCAAAAGGACTTTATGCCTGCGGTGAAGTGCTTGATGTTGATGCCCGTTGCGGCGGATATAACCTTACATGGGCGTGGAGCTCAGGCAGATGTGCAGGTGCTTGTGCTGTTAAAAGTTTTGGAGTGTAAAATATGCTTAGAATAAATGAAATCGCCGTTGATGTCGGTGCTCCGATTGAAACAATCAGAGCTGAGGCGGCAAAAATTATCGGAGTGAATTACGATGATTTCACGGAATTTGAAATTTCAAGGGAATCAATAGATTCACGCAAAAAAAACAACATAAAAATGATTTATTCCGTTGATGTTGAACTTGAAAGCGGTGAAGAAGAAATCGCCGCACGTTTTCCCATCAATAAGGTTATGTTCAAACAGCGTTATAAATATGAAATCCCTCCCGTCAAAAGAACATCTTCTCTTCGTCCTGTTATTGTCGGTTTTGGCCCTGCAGGAATGCTCTGTGGACTTATTCTCGCTAAATGCGGTCTTCGTCCCATTATCCTCGAAAGAGGTAATGATGTTGAAACCAGAACAAAGGATGTAAAAGACTTCTGGACTTACAGAAAGCTCAACACTTCATCAAATGTTCAGTTCGGTGAGGGCGGTGCAGGAACTTTCTCAGATGGTAAGCTCACAACAGGTATCAAAGACAGCCGTTGCAGAGAAGTTTTCAATCAGCTTTATCTTCACGGTGCTCCCGAAGAGATTCTTTATTCTGCAAGACCTCATATCGGCACGGATAAACTCGGCGGTGTTGTCAAGAATATAAGAGAAGATATCATTTCAATGGGCGGTGAAGTCCGTTTCGGGTGTCAGCTTACAGATATCATCGTTGTAAACGACTTCGTTCACGGTGTCACATATAAAGATGCAAACGGCTCCGTAACCGACCTTGAAACCGATTGCGTTGTGCTCTGTATCGGTCACTCGGCAAGAGATACTGTTGAAATGCTTTTCAATAAAGGTATTAAAATGGAGCAGAAGGCATTTTCTGTGGGTACACGTATTGAACATCCTCAGGAACTTATCAACAAAGCTCAGTACGGCAGTATGTGGAATAATCCTGTGCTCGGTGCAGCCGATTATAAGCTTTCGAATCATCCTCTTCACGGCAGAGGCGGTTACACATTCTGTATGTGTCCGGGTGGTACTGTTGTTGCCGCATCAAGTGAAGAAGGTGGAATGGTTGTCAATGGTATGAGTGAATATGCCCGTGACGGTGAGAATGCAAACTGTGCAATTCTCGTCGGCATTGAACCCACATATTTTGAAAATGATCATCCTCTTTCAGGTATTGCTTTTCAGAGAAAAATCGAAAGAGCAGGTTTTGAACAGGGCGGCTCTGATTATACAGCTCCCGCACAGCTTGTTGGTGATTTTCTCAAGGGCAAGCCCTCAACAAAAAAGGGAAGTGTCAATCCGACTTGTCCGACAGGTGTTAATTTTACCGATATCAGAAAAGTTCTTCCCGATGTTGTTACCACAACCATTTATGATGCAATAGTTGCATGGGATAAGAAGCTTCAGGGATATGCTCTGCCCGATGCTGTTCTTACTTTCCCCGAAAGCAGAAGCTCTTCACCCGTAAGAATTCTTCGTGATGAGTTTTTCCAGACAAATGTCAGGGGACTTTATCCTTGCGGTGAAGGTGCAGGTTATGCCGGAGGTATAGTTTCAGCTGCAGTTGACGGTATGAGATGTGCCGAAGCAGTTCTTTCTGATGAAACATAAAAAGTTAATATATTTTGTATTGTTTAATTATAATAAATATGCTATAATAAAATAATAATCCAAACGGAGGTACTTTTGTATGGGTTTTTATAATAATTTATGTCCCGGATGTATGAATGAAACTGAGGACTATGCTGTATGTCCTTACTGCGGATTTGATATGAATGCACGTCAGATGGCACCGTATCTTGCTTACGGCACCGTTCTGGCAGGTAAATATGTAGTGGGTGATATCCTTGAAACCAATTCAGAGGGTGTTACATACCTTGGTCTTGATACAATAACAAATAACTGTGTCAGAATCAGGGAATTTCTTCCCACAGGCTTTGCAACAAGAGCTCAGGATGAATCAAAAATGAACATCATAGGTGATGAGACGGCATATAAAGGTATGCTTAAGGATTTCCTTAATATCTGGCATACTCTTATGAAACTGCGCATAATGGAATGCTTCATAACCGTTCTTGATGTTTTTGAAGCAAATGATACAGCATACGCAGTTGCAGAGGCAGACGGCACACAGACACTTTCTGATTATCTTGATGAAAATGACGGTGTACTTGCGTGGGATGTCATAAAAGAAAAGCTTTTCCCCGTTCTTGATGCTGTTGAAACACTCAATGGTGAAGGTATCATTCACGGTGCTGTTTCACCTGATACCCTTTTCCTTTGTTCAGACGGTAAATTCAAGCTCTGGGGCTTCGGTATAAAAGAAATCAGAAAGGCAGAAGGTCTTCTTGTTGCTGATATAAGACCGGGTTATGCCGCAATTGAACAGTATGCAAACGAAATGGAGCTTTCTGCTGCAACAGATGTTTACGGCTTTGTTGCAGTTCTTTATAAATGTATCACAGGTTCAATGCCCGTTGATGCACAGCTCCGTTATGCATCCGATACTCTTTCAATCCCTGCTCAGTTTGCAAGGGAGCTTCCCGATTACGTTCTTGCAGCATTCATCGGTGCTCTTCAGGTTAGTCCTTCAGACCGTACATCTGATATTGCTATGCTTAAACTTTCTTTCACAAAAGAAGCTTTTGAAAGACAGAAGTTACAGGCAGCAGCAATTGCAAATGCATCACTTATTGACCCCATCAGCGATATGGATGCTCCCGACCCGAGAAAACTCATAAAAGACCCCGAACCCGTTCTTGTGTCATCACCTGCAGGTGTTACTGTTCTCAGGAATGACACGCAGTCAGCAGGCTCAACAGCGTCAACAATCGTTATGAGCATATGTATTGTTCTTGTTATGCTTATTTTCTTCGGTTGCCTTGCTCTTACAGGCGTTATTTCATTTAATTTCGGCGGCGGAGTAAGCGGTAAAACAGTTGAAATGCCCAATTTTGAAAATTATATGAAAGATGATCCGTATATTCTTGAAGTTGCAAACACTTACGGTCTTCAGATAACTCTCAACCCTGCATCATCGGATATTTATGCCGAAGGTGTTGTGTTTGAACAGAATATTGCTGCAGGTACAAAGATTGCAAAGGGATCTCAGGTTGTCCTTACCTACAGTAAAGGTTATTCAACGGTTACTCTTCCCGAATTCATCGGAATGCCTGTTACCGAAACCATCTACTACCTTGGCAGACTCAATCTTTCATATAACATTGTTGAAAAAGCAAATCCGGGCGGACAGAAGGCAGGTCACGTTGCATCAATCACACCTGCAGCAGGTTCCGTAGTTTATGAAGAAACAGAAATCACCGTTGAAGTATGGGGCGATGCTCCTGCAGGAAGCGGTATTGTAGGACCCAATACAGGCAGTCAGATTACCGATTCATCTACTGTTATTGACAGTATTTTTGGTTCACTTTCAGACAGCGTGAGCGGTCTTGGTGACACAATCCAGAACTTTTTCGGATAATGGAGGCATTATAATGCTTGAAAATCTCATAAAAAAGCATATTGACGATATTTCAGAGTACGCAGAACTGCGTGCTCAGGTCAATTCATCGGCAAAAGTGCGTATTTCATCGGGTAATCTCGTTGCAAACACACGTGTTACATCAGGAGGTGTGAGTGCAAGAGTTTACAAAAATGGTGTTTACGGCTTTTCGTCAATGGGCGAATACTCCGATGAAAGCATAAAGAGTGTTCTGAATGCCGCAAAAGATAATGCTGTTTTTCTTGATAAGTGCGTCAACAAAGGTAAAGCCCCTCTTATGCTTACCGACAAAGCATTTTATCAGGGAGAAATAAAATATATCGATGTTCCTCAGAAAGTTCTTATAGACTATGCAAGGGAGCTCGATGACTATATAGTCAATAAATACCCCGATCTTGCAAGCAGAAGCGTAATTATTGCTTCTGATGCAATCGAAAAGCTTCTTCATGTTACAACGGGCAGTTTTTCTCATTCACTCGCACCCCGTTCCTGTATTTATGTTTATATGGCTGCAGAGTGTTCAGACGGCTCTACGGTTGAACTTTTTGATATTATGAACTGCGGAAAAGGTTTCTTTACAGAGCTTTTCAACACTCCTTCAGAGCTTTTTGCAAAGGTTGATGACCTTTATGAAAAGCTTATGGCTAAAAAAGAAGGCGTGTTCTCGGAAGCCGGTGTTTGCGAATGTATCATTGATTCTTCAATTGCAGGTATGATTGCTCACGAAGCTGTAGGGCATACTGTTGAAGCAGATCTTGTTCTTGCAGGTTCTGTTGCCGCAACAAATCTCGGTAAACAGGTTGCAAGTGATAAAATCACAATTATTGACTTTGCTCATACAGCATTCGGCAAGGAAGTTCCTCTGCCTGTTTATGTTGATGATGAAGGTACTCCCTGTGAAGATGCTGTGCTTATAAAAGACGGTATCCTTACGGGATATATGAATAATAAAGAAAGTGCCGCACACTTCGGAATGAAGCCACTTGGTAATGCGAGAGCATACGGTTTCTCTGATGAACCTCTTATCAGAATGAGAAATACGGCTATTCTTCCCGGAACTGATAAACTTGAAGATATGATAGCTTCAATCGATAACGGATATTATCTCACACGTACACAGAACGGTCAGGCAGACACAACAGGTGAGTTTATGTTCGGTATCACTATGGGCTATGAAATAAAGAACGGTAAGCTCGGCAGAGCTATAAGAGACACCACAATTTCCGGTGTTGCATTTGAAACACTAAAAACAGTTGATATGCTTTCAGATAAAATGGGATGGTCTTCATCGGGTTATTGCGGCAAAAAACAGCCTATGCCTGTATCAGACGGTGGTCCCGATGTCAAGTGCAGAATCAATATCGGCGGACGTTAAGAAAGGGGAGTAAAGTATGAATATTTCAGAACTTAAAGAAATTGCTCAGTATACACTCTCTCGTCTTAAGGAATACGGCGCTGACGAAGCACAGTGTAAAGTTCAGTTCGGTGTTGTTGATGAAATTAATGTTGATGCAGGCGAATTCAGCCTTATGCGTTCAACGTTTGACAGCGCTGTTACAATGAAAGTTATTAAAGATATGAAAAAAGGCGTTATTGCCATAAATAAAATCGACAGAAAGTCTATTGACGATGCTGCTAAGGAATGTGTTGCCGCAGCAGAAGTGGCTTCTGAAGATGACTGTCTTTCAATTGCAGAAAAACAGGAAAATGAAGATTTCTCATTCGGTGTATCCGAAAGTGACAGGGAAAAATTCTTTGAACGAATCAGCGAATATCTTGATGATGTCAAAAAGGAATTCCCCAAAGTTTTCATTGAACAGCTTATTGCAGATTTTGCCGATTCAAAGTCTGTTTATGCAAACACAAACGGCACAGAATTTTCATACAGAACAGCCTATTATTCAATGGGCTCAATGTATTCTGCCCATGATGGTGATAAAACAACATCATTCAATTCAACGGGTGTTGATTTTGTTGACCTGAGTGAGCCTATTATGAACAAAGGCACTCAGAGAATGATGTATGAACTGTGTGAAAAAGAACTTGATGCAGAGCCTTTTGAAGGTAAATTCACAGGTGTTGCTGTTTTTGCTCCTTCAGCACTCGGTGATATTGTCGGTACTGCAATTGATAATTTCACAGGTGATGAAACAATCATTGACAGCACAAGTCCGTGGAGAAACAAACTTCACGAAAAAGTTGCATCTGATTCTCTCACGGTAAGACTTATTCCCATTGATGAAAGAGTAATCGGTGGTGAAAGGTATACCGCTGAAGGTTACAGAACAGAAAACTGTGATATCATAAAGAATGGTGTTCTCGAAAACTTCACTCTGAGTGAATATGCCGCAAGAAAATCAGGCGAAAAAAGATGTCCCACCCTCTCAAGCTGTATGGAAGTTGTCGCTGGTGATACTCCTTATGATGAACTTATTTCAAAGATTGAAAAGGGCATTCTCGTATGCCGTGTTTCAGGCGGTTCACCTGCAGGAAACGGCGATTTTTCGGGTGTTGCGAAGAATTCATTCCTTATTGAAAACGGTAAAATAACAAAGCCTGTTCTTGAAACAATGCTCAGCGGAAATCTTGCCGATATGCTTATGAATGTAACTGATATTTCAAAGGAAACTGCAGAAGACGGTTCAACTGTTTTTCCCTGGGTTGCTTTTGATGGGGTTACAGTTTCGGGCAAATGATAATTTTTTCAAATACACTTGAAATTAATTTTTTTTTATGATATATTGAGTACAGAAACATTTTTTGAAAGTGAGGTAAAATTATGAATCTTAATACAATTATCGCTACTCTTGACTATCTTCTCAGAAAAGCTATGGCTCTCATTGATTCACTTATGAAGAAGCTCGGCATTGAAACAACAGTTGCTCCCGAAACAACAACTGTAGCTGATGCAGAAACAACAACAGTTGCTCCCGAAGTTTAATTTCAGAATTTATTGCTCCTCGTTGAGGGGCAATTTTTTTTTGCAATAAGAAAAGAACACCCGAGGGTGTTCTTTTTTTATACGTTATCAAGTCCGTAACCGTATATCGGAAGCGGAAACCATGCGTTGCATACTGCAGGTGCATCGTATCGTTTTTCAGAATAATGTGAAGTGAAGAAACGCATTGCTTCAAGGTGTTTTAATACAATGTCAGGCTTTTCATCAGTCTCTTCAACGGTTACTTTATTGTCCTTAACGGTGATTTTAAGCTGTTCGGGGAGTTTTTCGCCCTGAATGAACACTTTCAGTTCACCGTCGGGAAGATTCATATATGTTGCTTTGAGCTTGAGGAATGCTTTTATAACGTTTTCAAAGCTGAAAATTGTGAACTGCTCAGCATGACAAAGGTCGTAAGTTTCACAGTTGAGCGCAAGATAGTTGTAAAGAGGTTTGTCAAAAGGTGCAACAGGAATTTTTATTGCTTCAAGTCCTGAATTTTCAAGTGCAAGAAGAACCATATCTTCAATATCTTCTTCGTTTTTATAGAAGAATTCGTGAAGTCCCTGTCTGTCTTTATAATATGCAAACCAACCCTTTACTTCGTCATTTTCAAGAGCTACATAAGGTGTACTTTTCCATGACTGAAGAATATCAAACATATTTTCCTCCGGACGTTCCATGTGAAAAGGACGGCTGTGATAAATGTCATAGATTTCTTTTATGTATTTTGTGTCGGTTTCGGCGAGTTCTTTGATTGTAAGTTTTGACTTTCTGTCAGCACCGAGAGTTCTTATAACATTGCATTTTCTGTAACTGAACATTGTCTGCATTCCGCCCGGTTCATAAGAAAAGTGCTCATATCTCTGTCTTGCACCGCCAAGGACTGAAAAGTCAGTCATATTCTGCTTCATTTCGTCAAGAGCAAGAAGCATACAGAACTGCATATAGCCTTTTCCTCTGTGGTCGGGATGGACTGCAACATTACCGATGCCGCCTACTTTGAGTTTTTCATCACCGACTGTGAGTGTATTGTAATAAAGACCTACTGCAGCTCTCATATCACCGTCAACATCAAGAATTATGTTGTTCCCTGCAGGGTCATACTTCTCTTTATAGAGCTTTGGAAGAAGATTAAGAAAATTGGTGTCATCCTCTTTATCTGTTGAAAAATCAAAAGTGAGGTTGAGCATCTTCAATAATTCTTCTCTCTGTTCCGGTTTGCCGTGGGTCATATGTATGTAATCAGACATTGTGTTAACTCCTAAATCGATTTTTAATTATCATAGCATATATTATAATAAAAATCAATTAATTTTTTATATAAATATTTATTATAATACTTGCTAACTGTGAATAATTATGTTATACTAAACTGAAAAATGTTAGGGTGGTGAAGTGTGCTTGGTTATATTGGGAATTGACCCGGGTTATGCAATTGTAGGTTACGGTGTAATTGAATATAAGAACAATCATTTTAAAGTTCTTGATTTCGGTGCGATAACCACACAGGCACATACCGATTTCACCGACAGGCTCCTTCACATCTATTCGGGACTTACAAATCTTGTTGAAATTTATAAACCTGATGCTATGGCAATTGAAAAACTCTTCTTTAATACGAATCAGAAAACAGCTATTGATGTAGCTCAGGCAAGGGGAGTCATTCTCCTTTCCGCAAGGCAACACGGTGTTCCCATTTTTGAATACACACCTCTTCAGGTCAAGCAGAGTGTTGTCGGCTACGGCAGAGCAGAAAAGAAACAGGTTCAGGAGATGACAAAGCTTTTGCTGAATCTTGACAAGGTTCCCAAACCCGATGACACGGCAGATGCACTTGCAATGGCAATCTGCCACGCACATTCAAGCGGCTCTGCACTCGGCAGACTCAATTATATTTAAAGGACTGAGAAAATGTTTTATTCCGTAACTGGAAATATAGTTCATATTGATGCTTCATCTGTTGCCGTCGAATGCGGCGGAGTTGCTTTCAGATGCAGCTGTTCACTCAATACTCTGAAAACGGTCGGCAATATCGGCTCACAAACAACTCTTTATACTTATCTTGCCGTTAGAGAGGATGCACTCGAGCTTTTCGGCTTCAAAGATATGAATGAACTCGATTGTTTTAAGCTTCTTATCGGTATTTCGGGTGTAGGCCCCAAAGCAGCTCTTGCAGTCCTCTCTGAAATGACTCCCGATAAGCTTGCAATGGCTGTGGCTTCAGGTGATGCCAAATCAGTTACAAAGGCTCAGGGGATCGGTCCCAAGATTGCACAGAGAATTGTGCTTGAACTCAAAGGAAAACTCACAGCGGTTACAAATGATGTTTCTGAGGAATTCGATGCTGTTGCGGCTGTGAATGCATCGGATAATACTCAGGAAGCTGTTTCGGCTCTTCAGTTCCTCGGCTATTCAAAATATGAAGCGGCAAAGGCTGTTTCCGCTTTTGATAAAAATCTCTCCGTCGAAGAGCTTATCAAAAAAGCTCTCACGGTGCTTTCAAAGAATCTTTAAGAAAGGGTGAATAAAATTGGAAGAAAATGAATACCGTATGATGTCACCCGAATTTACACAGAATGATAATGACACGGAGGTTTCTTTAAGACCAAAGACCCTTGAAGATTACATCGGTCAGGAAAAGGTCAAGGAAAATCTGAAAATCTATATGGATGCCGCACTCGGCAGAGGTGAAACACTTGACCACGTGCTTCTTTACGGTCCTCCCGGACTTGGTAAAACAACTCTTGCAGGTATTATCGCAAATCAGATGAATGTCCAGATAAGAGTCACATCAGGCCCTGCAATTGAAAAGCCCGGTGACCTTGCGGCACTCCTGACAAACCTTAATGAAGGTGATGTTCTTTTTATTGACGAAATTCATCGTCTTTCAAGAAGCGTTGAAGAAGTTCTTTATCCTGCAATGGAGGATAATGTCATTGATATCATCATCGGTAAAGGTCCTTCCGCAAGAAGTATAAGACTCGACATCAAACCCTTCACCCTTGTCGGTGCCACTACAAGAGCAGGTCAGCTGACAGCACCTCTTCGTGACAGATTCGGTGTAGTTCTCCGACTTGAACTCTACACACCGCAGGAGCTTGCAGAGATTGTAAAGAGAAGTGCGGGAATCCTCGGAATAGGTATTGACGATGACGGTGCGCTGGAAATCGCATCACGCTCAAGAGGTACACCGCGTATCGCAAACAGACTTTTAAAACGAGCAAGGGATTTTGCTCAGGTTATCGGAAGCGGTACGATTACTGAACAGGATGCAAGACTGGCACTTTCAAGAATGGAAATTGATGAGCTTGGTCTTGACAATATAGACAGACTTCTTCTCACCACAATGATAAACAATTACAACGGCGGCCCTGTCGGTCTTGAAACCATTTCTGCGGCTATCGGTGAGGAAGCAATCACTATTGAAGATGTTTATGAACCTTATCTTATGCAGATAGGTTTTCTCGGAAGAACACCCCGAGGCAGAATTGTTACAAATGCGGCATATACACACTTAGGAATTGAAAAACCCGGTCAGCAGACAATTTATTAAGGAGTTTTTGTTATGGGCAGATTATTCGGTACAGACGGCGCAAGAGGAATTGCAAATACTGAAATCACAAGTGAACTTGCAATGAAAATCGGCAGGGCAACTGCAATGGTGCTTGCTGAGAACACTTCGGGTAAGCCGAAGGTGCTTATCGGAACTGATACGAGAAAATCTGCAGATATGCTTTCCTTTGCTCTCGCTTCGGGTCTTTGTTCAGTCGGTGCTGATGTTCTTATGCTCGGTGTCGTTCCCACTCCCGCAGTTGCATTTCTTGTCAGGGAATACGGCTACGATGCAGGCGTGATGATTTCAGCGTCACATAACCCCTGTGAATACAACGGAATCAAAATCTTTCAGCGTACAGGATATAAGCTTCCCGACGCAATGGAGGAAGAAATTGAGTCGATTATTCTTGATGAAGTAAGAATGCCTCCCGTTGTCATAGGCGGTGAAGTAGGTAAAGTTACTCAGGCACAGAATGCTGTCAGGGATTATATAAACCACATTGCCGAAACAGCCGACAGACTTTTCTACGGTATGAAAATTGCCCTTGACTGTGCAAACGGCTCGGCAAGTGTCACTGCAAACACACTGTTCAAACAGCTCGGTGCTGAATGTGTTGTTATAAATGCAGACCCCAACGGTACAAACATCAATGAAAACTGCGGTTCAACACATATCGAAGCACTTTCGTCTTACGTAAAGGCTAACGGTTTTGATGCAGGTTTTGCATTCGACGGTGATGCCGACAGATTATTGGCTGTTGATAAAAACGGTAATCTCGTTGACGGTGATATGCTTATGGCTATTGCTGCAAAATATCTCAAAGAAAAGAATAAACTCAACGGTAACACTCTTGTTGCAACCGTTATGAGTAATATGGGTCTTTTCGAATTCTGTGATAAGAACGGTATCAACTGTGAAAAAACAAAAGTCGGTGACAGATATGTTCTTGAAAGAATGCTTGAAAAGGGTTATCATATCGGCGGTGAACAGTCGGGACACCTTATTTTCCTTGACCATGCAACAACAGGTGACGGTCAGCTGTCAGCCGTTCAGATACTCAATATTATCAGAGATACCGGTAAATCTCTCGATGAACTCGCATCAGAAATTGAAATCTTCCCGCAGGTGCTCAAAAACGTTAAGGTTTCCGCATTCGGTAAGCACAGACTCAGTGAAGACAAAGATATAAAACTAGCCATAGAAGCGGCTGAAAAAGAACTCGGCACAAACGGCAGAGTTCTTGTCCGTGCTTCAGGTACAGAGCCCCTTGTACGTGTAATGATCGAGGGCAGAAATAAAGAACAGATTGAAAATCTTGCAACGATGATTGCGCAGATTGTCGAAGAAAGGCTTATATAATGAGAATTTCAGATAAATGGATTGATTATGAACTTATTGATTGCTCCTCGGGTGAAAGACTCGAAAGATGGGGCAACGTCACACTTATAAGACCCGACCCTCAGGTTATATGGAATACCCCTAAAAAGCATCCTCTGTGGAAAAAGGCAGATGCAAGATATTTCCGTTCAAATTCAGGCGGCGGAAAATGGGAGGTTTACAAGAACATTCCCGACCGTTGGACTATTGACTACAATGACCTGACATTCAATATAAAAACAATGGGCTTCAAGCATACAGGTCTTTTTCCCGAACAGGCTGTTAACTGGGATTTTGTTGCCGAAACGATAAAAAAACAGGACAGGGAAGTAAAAGTTCTTAACCTCTTTGCTTATACAGGCGGTGCTACAATCTCTGCTCTTAAAGCAGGTGCATCTGTCACTCACGTTGATGCTTCCAAGGGTATGGTGCTCTGGGCAAAAGAGAATGCAATGTCAACTGCTGTTGAAAAAATGCCCGTCAGATGGCTTGTTGATGATTGTATCAAGTTTGTTGAACGTGAAATCAGACGTGGCAACCACTATGACATCATCATTATGGACCCGCCATCATACGGAAGAGGCCCCGGCGGTGAGGTCTGGAAGCTTGAGGATGAGGTTTACCGTCTTTGTGAACTCTGCCGTGAGCTTCTTACGGAAGATTCACTTCTCTTCCTCATCAACTCCTACACAACAGGTCTTTCACCTGCTGTTATGCAGTACATACTGGGCTCTGTTATCAAGCCTGTTTTCGGCGGTACCGTTTCAGCCGATGAACTCGGTCTCCCCGTAACTTCTTCTGGACTCTGCCTTCCTTGCGGTTCAACTGCAATCTGGCAGAAATAAAACTTTTTGTTTTAAAGGACTTTTAAAATGAACAATGATTTTCTCATAAGGTTCTGTGATGTTTCTTTCCGTTATGAGTCGGATAACGAAACTCCTTTACCTCTTGCGATTAAAAATATAAATATCGACATTAAAAAAGGTGAGTTTGTCGCAATTCTCGGTCATAACGGCTCAGGTAAGTCAACAATTGCAAAGCTTTCGAATGCAATTATCCTTCCTGAAACAGGCAAGATCTTTGTTGACGGTATGGACACTGCTGACGAAAATCTTGAATATGAAATCCGTCAGAAAGTCGGTGTTGTTTTTCAGAATCCCGATAATCAGATTGTCGCAACCATTGTTGAAGAAGATGTAGCTTTTGGTCCCGAAAACTTAGGTATCGAGCCCAAAGAAATCAGACAGCGTGTTGACGATGCCCTGAAAGCAGTCGGAATGTATGAATACAGACTTCACGAGCCCCACAAACTTTCGGGCGGTCAGAAACAGAGAGTTGCCATAGCAGGTGTTATGGCAATGCAGACAGACTGTATTGTTCTTGATGAACCGACTGCAATGCTTGACCCTAAAGGCAGGGAAGAGGTTATGAAGTCCCTTCTCCGTCTTAACAGGGAAATGGGCAAAACAGTTATACTTATCACTCACTATATGGACGAAGCTGTAAAAGCTGACAGAGTTATTGTTATGAACGGTGGTAATGTTGTCCTTGATGGTACTCCTAAAGAAGTTTTTGCACACGAAGACGTAATCGAAAACGCAGGTCTTGAACTTCCCGACAGTGCAAAACTCGCCCTGATGCTTAAAAAGAAAGGTGTAAATCTTCCTGACGGAATTCTTACACCGGATGAATTCATTGAAGGCTTCAAATTTTCTGTTTCGGGAGGTGCCCTGAATTGAGTATCCTCGAAATTAAAAATCTTTCGTATAAATACGGTATCGGCACACCTTTTGAAATTGCCGCAATCGATAATATTAACCTGTCCGTCGAAAAGGGCGAAATGGTTGCAATTATCGGTCATACAGGTTCGGGTAAATCGACACTTATTCAGCATTTCAATGCGCTTTTAAAACCCTCTGAAGGTCAGATTCTTCTTGACGGCAAGGATATTAACGAAAGCCGTGAAACAGCGCATAAGGCACGTTTCAGAGTCGGACTCTGCTTCCAGTATCCTGAATATCAGCTTTTTGAATCAACTGTTTACAAGGATATTGCATTCGGCCCGACAAATATGGGATTGGATAAGGCTGAAATTGACAGAAGAGTCAGAAAAGCCGCTGAATTTGTCGGTCTTAAAGAGAGTATGTTTGAAAAATCTCCCTTTGACCTTTCGGGCGGTGAAAAAAGACGTGTCGCAATAGCAGGTGTAATGGCTATGGAGCCCGAAGTCCTCATAATGGACGAACCTGCAGCAGGTCTTGACCCCAGAGGCAGAAAGGTTATCCTTGAACTTATAAAGAATTACCGTGAAAAAACGGGAAGCACTGTTATTATCGTTTCTCATTCTATGGAGGACGTTGCTTCCGTTGCTGAAAGAATCATTGTTCTCAATAAGGGTAAGATTTCTTTTAACGATACCGTTGAAGAGGTGTTCTCTCACGAGAGCGAACTCCGCGAAATGGGGCTTAATATTCCTCAGATAACAAAAATTTTCGCAGAGCTTAAAAGATACGGCTTTAATCTGAGCACAGATGTCTATACCGTTGACGCTGCCGCAGAAGAAATCCTCAGATATCTTCACAAAGGAGGTAGCCGATAATGATTAAAGATATTACAATCGGTCAGTATTTCCCCGGTGAGTCATTTATTCACAGACTTGATGCAAGAGCAAAGCTTATTGTTGTTTTTCTTGCACTTGTTGAAATTTTCCTCTGCAAGAACTTTTTATCCCTTGCACTTATCGTTCTTTTTGCGGTTGTTTCCGTTGCAATCTCAAAAATTTCATTCAAGGTTGTATTCAAAGGAATGAAGATGATTTATTTCATCATTGTTCTTACTTCTGTTCTTCAGATTTTTTATAACGATAGCGGAACTGTTCTTCTTGATTGGTGGAAAATAAAAATCACCACAGGCGGTATATTTACGGCTGTCTTTATGGCAATCAGAATTATCACGCTTATTCTTGTCAGCTCACTTCTGACATACACAACCTCTCCCACAACGCTGACAGACGGCATTTCAAGGCTGCTGTCACCTCTGAATAAAATCAAGGTGCCCGTTGATACTCTCGCAATGATGATGACCATTGCTCTGAGATTCATTCCTACGCTTATTGAAGAAATCGATAAGATTATGAATGCTCAGAAGGCAAGAGGCGCTGACCTTGATTCAGGCAATCTGGTTCAGCGAGCAAAGGCTCTCGTTCCGATTTTTATCCCTCTGTTTGTCAACTCATTCAGAAGAGCATACGAACTCGCATTTGCTATGGAGTGCAGATGTTACAACGGAAACAATAAAAGAACAAGAATGAAGCAGATGAAATTCAGCTGGCGTGATGCTGTTGCATTTGTCGTTATAGCTGTTATGCTTGCAGGCATCATTCTTCTCAACTACTTTTTCGGAGCTGTTATTTAATGCGTAATTTAAGACTCTGGCTTAAATATAACGGAACTGCATATCACGGCTGGCAGATTCAGGAAAATGCCGACACCGTTCAGGGACAGCTTGAAGAGGCTGCAGAACAGATTTTCTGTGAAAAGATTTCCGTCAACGGCTGTTCAAGAACTGATGCAGGTGTTCACGCAAATGAATTCTGCTGTAATTTCAGAACAGATAAACAGATGCCTTGCGAAACTGTTGTCAAGGCATTGAATGCGAAACTGCCTCTCGATATTGTAGTTCTCAGGTGCGAAGAAGTTCCTCTTGAGTTTCATGCAAGGTTTGACACAAAGTCTAAGGAGTATATCTATAAAATATGGAACTCAGAACTCAGAAATCCTTTTCTTCTTGATACCGTTTTTCAATACATATATAAGCTTAACGAGTCAGAATTGGATAAAGCAGCCAAGGATTTTATCGGCACTTACGATTACTCAGCATTTTGTGCTTCGGGCAGCTCTGTTCACGACAAAGTCAGAACAGTTTTTGATGCATCCGTAACACGTGAAGGAGATATGATTATTTTTAAAGTGTCGGGCGACGGATTTCTTTATAATATGGTCCGTATAATGGTCGGCACACTTATCTACATAAATGAAGGTAAAATCGGGAAAGACGATATAAAAGATATCATTCTTTCCCTTGACAGAAATAAAGCGGGTAAAACCGTTTCTCCTGAGGGTTTATACCTCAATAAAGTCAATTACTAAGGTGGTGATAATATGAGTGAAGAAAACAATAAGCCTGAACTTCACGTCGTCAGGGATGACGGGATTGAAGATATTTCTGATGATTCTTTTTCAGAAAAGATAGAAAACGGCAAACTCAGGGCAGAAAGAACATTTGACAATATTTTGAATATGAAAAATGATGAAAACAGAAAGCTTTCAACAGTTTCTCTCGTCATTATTGCAGTTGTTGTTCTTGCTCTTGTTTATATAATTTCCGATTTCGCAACAGGCGGTGTTCTTTATTCGGTTCAGGGTAAAATATCTTCAACCGTTTACGGCAGTGCTGCTGAAAAGTTCTCTGTCAGCACAGGTGGTGACACGGTGTATGATTTCTTCCCGTATGACGACGCTTATGCAATTCTTACAGAAAACGGAATAAGTTATGTAAATGCATCGGGCTCTGTTTCAGCATCTCAGCAGATAACCTATTCTTCACCCGGATTGGTTTCTGCTTCATCAAGAGTTCTGATTTATGACAGAGGCAATAACTCATATTCTCTTCATCTGAACGAATCAATGTATTCCCAGCAGAAAACAGAAGGCAAGATTATTTATGCGGCAATAAGCTCACGTAAGAATTATGCCCTTGCCGTGCGTGATCATAAATCGGGAACAATTCTTTACGGTATGGATGAAACCGGAAAGCTTATTTATCAGTGGAACTGTCCCGATGGATATATTTCGGATGTAGTTCTTGATAAATCGGGCGGAAAAGCCTGTGTGACAGTTATTGATTCAGTCAATGCAGTTCTTTGTTCAACAATCTATATCCTTGATTTTGAATACGATTCTGCTTATGCCGCATTTGAATATTCTGATGAAACAGTTATCGGAACAAAGTTCCTTTCAGGCAGAAAAATTCAGGTTATAACAGATAAAAATGTTTATCTCATATCAGGTAAAGAACAGTCAATTGTTTATGAATATTCTTCTTCTGATGTATGCTTTACGGATATGAGTGAACGGTATGTAGCTCTTGTAACAAAGGACTACAGTCACGATGATACATATAATCTCACTCTTTTCGGCAAAAACGGAAAACCGAGATTCACCGTTACCGTAACAGGTAAATTAAAAGATATTTCTGTTTCCGATAAAAGTGTGGCATTACTTTTCACCGATAAAGCCGAAACTTATTCAAACAGAGGTAAATTGGTCGGTTCAATCACAGATATCAACCGTTTTGATAATGTGATATTCAAAGGAAATTATCTGTATGTTCTTTCTTCTGATTCTGTAAAGAAGCTTCCTGCCTATGCAAGCACTTCTTACAGCACTCAGATTGAAGACGAATCACAGAATTAAAGAGGTATTGTTTATGGCTCATATGATTGATATTATTCTTGTTGCTATTATCGCACTTATAGCCTTTATAGGTTCAAAACGAGGATTTGTCCTCACAGTTTTTGATCTTCTTTCAGGTATCGTTTCTTTTATAATTGCGAAAATCGTTGCTCCCTATGCTTCAGTTTTTGTTTATGATAATTTTGCAAAGGCAACAGTTACTGCTTTTCTTGAACAGAAATACAATGATGCTCAGAATGCCGTGACAGATGCAGTTTCTTCAGTTTTCGGTTTTCTTCCCGAAGGAATGTATACCTTTGCAGAAAAAGCAGGGCTTATTGATGCTTCGGCTTTATCTCAGGATGTGCTTTCAAAAATCACAACTGTAGCTCAGCTTGAAGAAAAAATTGCAAGACCTGTTGTTCTTGTTGTGCTTAATATCATCTGCTTTGCAGCAATTGCCTGTATAGCTCTTATTGCTCTCAGAATTGTGGGCAGATTGATTTCAAAAATTATTTCTAAGATTAAAATTATTGGAAAACTCAATTCAATACTCGGCGGTGTTTTCGGTATTGTAAAAGGTATCCTCTATGTTTTTATTATCGCTGTTGTGTTAAGTATTGTTTCATTCTCATCAGAAACTGTTGCTTCTTATGCAGGTGATTCATATATCTGCAGTTTTGCCGCTCAGCTTATAGGATTATAAAATCAGAAAATAGGTGGAAAATATGAAAGAAAAACTCAGCTATTACCTTGAAAACTGGAAAACAATTCCTAATTTCATTTCTTTTGTCCGCATTCTTTTTATACCCGTATTTGCAGTTCTTTTTTATAAGGATTACACAATTGCCGCTTTTATAATTCTTGCTCTTTCAGGTCTTTCAGATCTTGTTGATGGCTATATAGCAAGAAAATTCAACCAGATAAGCAATCTCGGTAAAATGCTTGACCCTATAGCCGATAAACTGACTGTCTTTGCTATTGCAATTATTCTGTTTCTCAGATTCAATCAGGCAGAGAATGAAGTACTCAAAGCATTTTCGTGGGTATTTCTTCTCTTTATTGTAAAAGACGTTATAATGCTCGGTTTCGGTCTGTTTATGATTCTCAACGGAATGAGACCCTGTGCCGCTGAAATTTACGGCAAACTGGCAACAATTGCTTTTTATACATTTATGGCAGTTATTATGGCAATAGGACCCGAAGTCGGTGCTTTCCGTGAAATATTTGTTATGCCCGATGCAGTTATGATGATTCTTGTTGTCTTTTCGGTTGTTCTTACATTCATTGCTTTCTTTAGTTACATACCCGATGTTGTAAGACAGGTATTTGAAAAATACGGTTGGGGAAAATATAAGAAATAAATTTTCTGTTTATTCGGAAAACTGAGGTATTATAAAATGTTGGAATTCAGAAAACTGACACTTGCTGATAAAAACATAATAGATGATGCCGTAAACAAAGGCGACACTGACGGGAGCAGTTACAGTTTCGGTACTTTATTTTCATGGGGCGATTCATATAGTATTGAACTTGCCCGTTATGATGAATTTATCCTTTTAAGAGGAAATGCTTCTTTCGGCAGATATTATGTCTATCCTTCAGGACTAGGTGACATAAAAGGGGCTGTTGAAGCTATGATGGAAGATGCTCATAAAGACGGGCAGATATTCCGTTTTATTCTCCTTCTTGAAAAGAATAAGCAGACACTTACCGGATTGTTTCCGGATACGTTTGATTTCAGTTACGACCGTGATTCGAGTGAATATGTTTATCTTGTCGAAAATATGGCAAACCTGCCGGGTAAGAAATTCCACAGTAAAAAAGGTCACGTGAATGCGTTTTTCAGAAATCACGAAGATGTCCGTATTGACCCTATAACCAAAGATAACATTCATCAGTGTCTTGAAATCCAGAAGGCGTGGCTGAGTGAAAAGGAAGATAATCTTTCCGCACTCGATAAAGAAAATCTTGCAATTGAAAAAACAGTAAAAAATTACACAAAACTCGGTTTTGAAGGTGCAATTCTTTATGCCGACGGTAAGGCTGTTGCTTTTACAATGGGTGAGCCTCTAAAAAATGATACTTTCTGTACTCATTATGAGAAAACTCTTCCCGATTACAGAGATGCTTTCCCTGTTATAAACAACGGATTTACAAAGCTTATGCTTTCAAATTATAAATATGTCAACAGGGAAGAGGATACCGGTGCAGAAGGTCTGAGAAAAGCCAAAATGTCATATTATCCGGAATTCCTTCTTGATAAATATTCGGCAACCCTTAAAAATGACCCGTCAAGGAATTATTCCGTAACCGAAGCTGATTTCGATGCTCTTGTTTCATTGTGGCATACTGTTTTCGGTGACACTGAAGAAACAATCCGTTATTTTCTTGATAACGTAGTTGAAAAAGGCGATATATATGCTCACAAAAAGGACGGAAAAATTGTTTCAGCTTTTTATCTTGTAAATTCAACTCTTGTTACGGGTAATTCAGAAAAGAAGGTAAAGTATTTATATGCGGCGGCAACATTACCTGAATACAGAAAACAGGGTATAATGGGTGAAATGATAAAATATGCCCGTGGATACCTCAAACTCAAGGATGTTGATTATATCGCTCTGTGTCCTGCAGATGAAAAACTTTATGCATATTACGAAAAACTTGGTTTTGTGACCTCATTTGCAGAGAGAATATATACTATGAATAATGAAGAACTCTCTTTATATAAATCATCAAGATATTTCAATACTAACATTTCTTATTCAGCAATAAGAAAATATATTCCGTCACTTTCTTATCTTGATTTTTCTTCAGCTTATCTTGATTATGCAAGATATCTTGCATCACGATACGGATTTGAAATAAATGCCGTGTTTGATGATGAAGATAAAGTCTTTGTAACAGGTAACAGGAAAGATAACACAGTCTATATTGACGAATCAATATCTCAGGACGGCAATTATAATCATATTCTTTCTGTTATTTCAGATATTGAATGTGAAAAGGTTGTGCTTAAAACTCCTGCTGATATTGAAATTGACGGTTTTGAAAATGAAGTAAAAAAATCGGGAATGCTCCTTTGTGTATCAGCAGAGGAAATAATTGAAAATATATATCTCGGACAACCCTGTATGTAAGGAGAAATGAAAAATGGTTTATGTGTTTTTTGCAGACGGCTTTGAAGAAGTCGAAGCTCTGACTCCCGTTGATTATATGCGAAGAGCAGGAATTGATGTTGTAACACTCGGCGTCGGAAATAAATATATACGGGGTGCTCACAATATTACAATTGAATGTGATGATATTATTGAAAATGCAACCGGTGCAACTGAACTTCAGGGGATTGTTCTTCCCGGTGGAATGCCCGGTACAATCAATCTTGAAAATTCACTTGTAGTTCAGAAATATATTGATTTCTGTATCGAAAATAATAAAATGGTTGCGGCCATCTGTGCTGCACCGTCAATACTTGGGCATAAAAATATTCTAATCGGAAAACAGGCAGTCTGTTTCCCTGGGTTTGAAAAAGACCTCTTCGGTGCAGAAATTGTGGACTCATACTCAGTCACCGATGGCAATATCATAACAGCAAAAGGTGCAGGTTCCGCTCCGGAGTTTGCATTTGATATAATAAGATATCTTGTTTCGGATGAAAAAGCTGAAGAAATCAGAAAAACAGTCCAGACTTGTTATTGATAACAGAAGGTAGGTTATAGATATGGATAATCAGAAAAATCCCTCAAACAATCCCGACTCCCAGAATCAGTACAACCAGCCAGTCAGAAAGGCTACTGCAGGTAATCAGCGCTCTGTCGGACGTTCATCATCTGTATCACGTCAGCAGGTTAATTCTGATTCTGCAAACAGAAAATCTTCTCAGCCTGAAAAACGTACTATTGCAAAAAATATCAGGACTGAAAAGTTAAAGACACCTGAAAAAAGACCTCCCAGAAAAAGACCTGATGAACTTACTCCCGAAATGATAAGAGCGAAAAAGAAAAGAGCTGCAAGAAGAAAGATGCTTCTTAATAATCTCGGCAGGGTTACGGCAATTATGGTGGTTGTTGTTGCTGTTTCTGCTTTTCTTGCATCAGTTGCAATTTCCTGTGTAAATGATGTTCTTGCTATTCATATTTCTGATAAAAAAAATACTCAGGCATCGGTTGTGATCGGTGAAAATATGGATACGGAAGCTGTTATTGATACACTTGCAGATGCAGGTCTTCTCAAAAATGCGTGGTTCTGTAAATTTGCTGCTTCATTTATCGGTTATTCAGATGAGGGATATATTCCACGTACTTATGAACTTACCCGTTCAATGGGGCTTGAGAATATGCTCAATGAAATTAAGAACAACACTTCAAAAACAGCGAAAACTGTCAAGCTTACTTTCCCTGAAGGTTATAATGTTGATCAGATAATTGAAATGCTTGAAGAAAACAATGTCTGCTCAAGAGCAAAATTTGTTGAAGCTATGAATACTGCTGATTTTTCATCAGATTTTGAGTTCCTTAAAACTATGGCTGATGTTGAAAGCAGATATATGAAACTCGAAGGTTATCTTTTTCCCGATACCTATGAATTCTATCTCGGTGAAGATCCTGTGAGTGTTATCAGAAAGTTCCTTAATAACTTCAATAGAAAATGGAACTCTGATTATGCTGAAAAAGCTCAGCAGCTCCGTCTTAGTGTAGATCAGGTTGTCAAACTTGCATCAGTTATTGAAAAAGAAGCTGTTGGTGCAGATATGCCTGTTGTAGGCTCAATTCTTCATAACCGTCTTGATGCAAATATGCGTCTTGAATGTGACTCAACAAGCATTTATATCAAGTCAAACAAGAGCGGCCTTTCTCAGGAAACAATAGATCTACTTGAACCGCTTTATGATACTTACGTCTGCAGAAGTCTTCCCGTTGGTGCCATCTGTAATCCCGGTGTGGATGCACTTGAAGCAGTTCTTAATGCTCCCGATACAGATTACTATTACTTCATTCACGATGCAAACAATGAATTCCACGTTGCAAAAACACTCAGCGAACAGGAATACAATATTGCAACTTACGGTCTTGCTGAATAATATTGACAAAGTATCTATATAATGTTATAATTAAATTAAATTGATATAAAAGGTGATATTATGCGTAAGTTTAAAAGAGTTTTAAGCGTAATCCTTGCTGTTATGATGACAGTTTCATGTATGGCAGTTTCAGTTTATGCTGAGGAAGAAGACGAGATTTCTCTTGTAGGAACAAAAGGTAATTTCAATCTTATTTCCTACAATGTTGCAGGTCTTCCTATTCCTTCATCAGAAACAGATGATGGTAAAGATGCTCTTCTTGATACTATTGAAATCGGCGGCATCCTCAATGCTCTCAAGTATGATATTGTTGCTGTTCAGGAAGATTTCAACTATGACAGCTATTTAAGAGATCTTTTAACAAACTATCCTAATATTGTTGATAACAATAATGTTGTAACAGAAAGACACCAGACAGTTCATTCAGGCGGTGTGCCTCTCGGTGACGGCCTCAACATCTTCTCAACTTATGCTCTGTATAATGAAGACAGAGAAGAATGGGAAGAAAGTGCTGGTATTCTTGATGACGGTGCAGACGAACTCACATATAAGGGCATTCTCCTTTCAACAATAGAAGTTGCTGAAGGATATTATGTTGATATCTATAATATTCACGCAGATGCATACGGTGGTACAGCTTCTCAGAAGGCAAGAATTGCTCAGTTCAAACAGCTTGAAAAATTCATCAAGAACCGTAGTGTATATGATCCCGAAACAGGTGTTTATGATCACGCAGTTATTGTTACAGGTGACTTCAATGCAAGTATCTGCCGTGAAGAACAGGGTGAAGCAACTCTTATCAAATATCTTCTTGAACCTGCAAAGCTTAACGATGCATGGGCAGTTCAGACAATTTCTGAAATTACAGAAAACCCCGAAACATATGAAGCATACTATACATATGCAAAAGAAACAGATATGACTTATGAAGAAACAATGGGGCACTACGACTCAGTTGAAAGAATCTGTTTCGCAGACGGTAACGGTATTGACCTGAGCTTTGATAATTTTGCTTATCAGTTTATCAATGGTGTTGACGGTGAATCACTCTCAGACCATCCTGCAGTTGTTGCTGACTTTACATTTGAAATTATTGAAAAAATTCAGGATGTAGGTGTGGATCACGATAAGGAAAATGTTCAGGCTGAAAAAGGCTTCCTTCTCAGATTCCTTGATTATATTGCAAGTCTTTTCCGTGCAATCGGTAAGCTTCTTCAGGGCCTCGGAAAGAATATGTAATTTTTATTACAACTGTCGATAAATGTAAATAAAATGTTAACGGTTCTGTTTATGTGTTGATAAACAGAACCGTTTATATTATAATTATTTGTGAATAAATTAACATTGAAAGAAGTGTGTTAAATGAACGTATTTATGATCGGCGGTACAGGTCTCCTCGGTGCAGCAGCAGCTCAGCTGTTTATTGACAGAGGTCACAGTGTAAAAACTCTTGCACTTCCTCCTCTTCCCGTAGGTGCTCCTATTCCCGAAGAAATGGAAATCATTTTCGCTAACTATCTTGAAAAGACAGACGAAGAAATGCTTGAAATGATGGCAGGCTGTGATACTTTTATCTTTGCTGCAGGTGTTGATGAAAGAGTTGAATTCCCTGCACCTGTTTACGAAGCATACAAAAAGTATAACATTGATCCTGTCAGAAAGCTCCTTACACTTGCTAAGAAGGCTGGCGTAAAGCATTCAGTTGTTCTCGGCTCTTATTTCGCATATTTTGCAAAAGAATGGCCTGAACTTGAGCTTACAAAACATCATCCCTATATCAGAAGCCGTATCGAACAGGAAGAAGTTGCTCTCAGCTTCGCACAGGACGGCACAATGGACGTTGCAGTTCTTGAACTTCCTTACATTTTTGGCACACAGCCCGGCAGAAAGCCCGTATGGGTTATTCTCATCGAGCAGCTTGCTCCTATGAAGCCCTGCACAATGTACCCCAAGGGAGGTACAACAATGGTTACAGTACGTCAGGTTGCTGAAGTAATCGTTGGTGCAGCTGAAAAGAATGTTGGAGGCAATGCTATCCCCGTTGGTTATTACAACCTTACATGGAACGATTTCCTTCGTATCGTTCACTGCGCTATGGATGATCCTAAGAGAGGCATTATCAATATTCCCAAGTGGTCATTCCAGCTTTTCGGTTTATATATGAGAAAGCAGTATGCCGACAAGGGTGTTGAAGGCGGTATTGATCCCGTTGGTCTTGCAGAAATTATGTGCAGAGAAACATTCATTGATAAAAAATGGTGTGTTGAACTCGGCGTAACTGAAGACGATATTAAATCAGCAATTTTCGATTCAATCAAGCTCTCTGTTGATGCTGTTAACGGCACACAGGAACTTATCGGTATGAAGGGCGAATAATTTTAAACAATCAATGCAACAGTCAATCGACTGTTGCATTTTTTTTAAATTTATAGTATTATTGTTTTATTAAATTCAGAGGTTATATTATGAATGAACAATTTTCAAGAACATCTTTATTATACGGTGAGGATGCAGTAAATAAATTTCATAATTCCCGTGTTGCTGTTTTCGGCATAGGGGGAGTGGGCGGTCACGTCGTTGAAGCCCTTGTCAGAAGCGGTATCGGTACAATTGATATTATTGATAATGATACAGTATCAGTCAGCAATCTCAACCGTCAGATTGTTTCAACCGTAAATAATGTGGGTATGCTCAAAGTTCATGCATTTGAAGAAAGAATCAATTCAATAAATCCCGATTGTAAAGTCAATAAATATAATATGTTTATTCTTCCCGAAACAATTGATGAAATTGATTTTTCGTCTTATGATTATGTCATTGATGCGATTGACACGGTAAGCGGAAAACTGGCAATAATTAAAAAGGCTTACGAGATGAATATTCCCGTTATATCATCAATGGGGGCAGGAAACAAGCTTGACCCAACAGCTTTTAAAGTGACCGATATAAATAAAACATCCGTCTGTCCTCTTGCCCGTGTAATGAGAAAACTCTGCCGTGATAACGGAATAAAAAAACTGAAGGTTGTATATTCAGAAGAAGAGGCAATAAAACCGAAAGCAGAAATTATAACCGAAAGCGGAAAAACAGCACCTGCCAGTAATGCAGTAGTACCTGCTGTTGCAGGACTTATTATTGCAGGCGAGGTTCTTAAAGATTTAACTAATACACAATGAATAATTTATGTTATCATCGTAGGGGCGCCCATCGGGCGTCCGTTTTTTATAAAAAAATCTCCCGTAGTTTCCTACGGGAGAAACTTATTATGCTTTGAATTAAGCGAGTTCAGCAAAGTACTTGATTGTACGAACCATCTGGCTTGTGTAGCTGTTTTCATTGTCATACCATGAAACAACCTGAACCTGGTAAAGATCGTCGCCAACCTTAGCAACCATTGTCTGAGTAGCATCGAAGAGTGAGCCGTACTTCATACCGATAACGTCTGAAGAAACGATTTCGTCTTCATTGTAGCCGAAGCTTTCTGAAGCAGCAGCCTTCATAGCAGCGTTGATGCCT
The DNA here is from genome assembly GCA_017549285.1 of Clostridia bacterium. Lineage (GTDB taxonomy): Bacteria > Bacillota > Clostridia > Oscillospirales > Acutalibacteraceae > UBA1081. The sequence continues at coordinate 77 of JAFYVE010000017.1, read as the reverse complement.
TCCTTAGTAACGTCTGTGCCCTTAACAACAGCTGTAAGGATTGTTGTTGAACCTGTGGGAACGGGAACTCTCTGTGC
>JAFYVE010000016.1 GCA_017549285.1 Clostridia bacterium | reverse complement strand
CGAAGCCCTTCCGAAATGTTTGCCGTAGGCAAACGCATCATTTGACCGTAGGTCATACATCATTTTGCGTAGCATAACATCATATTTTTCCGCAGGAAAAATATATCATTCAGAATTTATCGCTCAGCGATAAATTCTGATTTAACGAGGTGTTCCTATGTCCGATATGCCCATTTTTGCAATAATGTATGACTTTGACCGTACCTTAAGTCCCCGTGATATGCAGGAGTATCAGTTTATTCCGAGTCTTGGTATGACTGCACCCGAATTCTGGAGTGAAGCCAACACATTCGGTGACAAAAATGATATGGATAAAATCCTTTCATATATGTACACGATGATAAAGAAAAGCGACGAGCAGGGCACTCCCCTGACAAGAAAAAGAGTTGTTGACTGCGGTAAAACAATCGAATTTTTCCCCGGTGTAACAGACTGGTTTGAAAGAATGAACCGTTTTGGCATTGAAAACGGTGTTATAGTTGAACATTATGTGCTTTCATCAGGTCTTGTTGAAATCATTGAAGGCTCCGAAATCGGCAAACACTTCAAAAAGATATATGCAAGTGAATTCCTTTATGACGAAAACGATATTGCCGTTTTTCCCAAATCAGCCGTAAACTACACTTCAAAAACACAATTCATTTACAGAATAAACAAAGGTGTTCTTGATGTTGCAAACGATCGTGACCTCAATAAATCAACACCCGATAATGACAGACGTGTACGTTTTCAGAATATGCTTTACATAGGTGACGGACTTTCAGATGTGCCCTGTATGAAAATGGTGAAAGCTTACGGCGGCTCATCAATTGCCGTTTACAAAGATGATTCAAACAGACATCTTGTTGAAGACCTTCTTGCACACGGCAGAGTTGACTATATGTTCCAGGCAGATTATTCCGAAAATACAAATTTTGACATCACAGTCAAGAACTTAATAAAAAAAGCTGCCATTGAAGACAGCCTTATAAATGAGCACAACACTCAGCTTGCAGATGCAACTGATAAACAGTATTCAATATTCTATTGATATATAAAATTTCAGGGAAGGACTTTTGATGTCCTTCCCTTCTATTATTACAGTTTGAGTATAATATTCTTCTTATTAAGAAGATATGCAATTCCTGTCAGAAGTGCAGTTATAATAACAACTATCACAACCGAAAGACCGACTGAACAACCTGCAAAGAAATCACCGAGGAATGCAGTAAGTGCACCGATAAATAAGAACTCAATGCAATAAAGCAATATAGGATTCTTACCCCACCACATAAGAGGATCAAATTTACTGTTATAGAAATTGAAGCAATCATAAATAATGAATGCAACAAGAGCAATAAGCATTGAAATGAGAACATATGAAGGGCTGATACTTCCCTTGTTTACGGGAAGAAATGTGCTCAGAGCATTTGCATATGTGTCTGTTTCGGGAAGTGTCATATAAACACCTGCGAGAACTGCTGCAACGGGGACAGCAAAAACAGCAACAAGACCGATAAACTTTTTCTTGTTCACATAATACATTTCGGCAAATGATGCATACATAAGCATCATAGCACCGTAAGCAATACCACCCATAAGTCCGCCGTCGGGAACCACATCGATAAGTTGCATATTATTTGCAAATAAATCTCCTGCAAGATCACCTTCATGGAACAGGGCAAAGGCAACGAGAATAACAGCCCCTGCGATAAATCGTATTGCCCCCCCCATTTTGTGTTTTATCGCAACAAACGGAAGTGCTACAAGACCTGCAAGACCGATATGATGAAGAACAAGCCAGTAACCGTATGAATCGGTTGTTTTTCCGAGGCAGAGCATAATGAAGTTCACGGTTGTGATAACTATTCCCGAAACACCCATTATAAGGAGAATCCACTGAAGTACAGTTGAAAAAATCTTCTGTACTTTTTTCACTTTTGTGAAAGCAAGTGTCAGAATACCCGAAACGAGAACGCCGACTGTGAGAATAATCATAGCGATGTTGAGAGGCTCAAATTCACCGTTGAGAATGTTATTTATACCGTTCATAACAACGCCGATACCGATAAGTGTGAGGTTTCTTTTAACGAAATGAATAACTGCCGTTTTTGTCCCGGCTTTTTCAGCTCTTCTTCTGAATGACGGAACATATGTAAGACCGATTGCAAGAATAAACATAGGTGCAATAACATCAGCAATTGCAAAATTGGGAAGAATGTAAATTGCATTTGCATCGGGAGCGTGTGAACTGATATTTGCAATCACACCGAGATTGTCAAAATAAGAGATAAACTGAAAAATGACCATACAGAAGATTACTGTACCTCTGAAACGGTCAATACTTGGAATTCGTGAATTCTTTGTTAGTGTGTTTGACATTTGATCACTTCCTTTTTCTTTCTTTAATTTATATATACCACAAAATCAAACATATTTCAAGTGAAAAATATGTAAAAATTACATAAAGAAACACAAACATCGCCGTGAAAGTCACGACGATGTTTGTGAAAATATATTGTTTGTTTGGAAAAACTGCAAATTATTCTTCTTCTGCGTTCTTCTGAGCTTCCTCAATAACCTTCTGAGCTATGTTCATAGGAGCTTCTTCATAACGGCAGAATTCAAAGTCAAAGTAACCTCTGCCGATTGTGATTGAACGGAGAATTGTTGCGAAGTCACTCATTTCAGCCATGGGAACTTCAGCTTCGAGCATCTGCATCTTGGGTTCTTCTGCAGGGCCCATACCGAGAACTCGGCCACGACGTTTTGTGATATCACCCATAATATCACCGAGGTTGTCATCGGGCATAAATGCCTTGAGAGTTCCGATCGGCTCAAGGATTACGGGCTGAGCATCGGGATTGAGCTTCTTGAATGCAAGAGATGCTGCAGTCTTAAATGCCATTTCTGATGAGTCAACAGGATGATATGAACCATCGTAAAGAGTTGCTTTGACACCTACTACGGGATAACCTGCTACAAGACCTCTTGCAACGCTTTCACGAAGACCCTTTTCAACTGCGGGGAAGAAGTTCTTGGGAACTGAACCGCCGAATACTTCTTCAGCAAATACAAGTTCTTCGCCTTCACAGGGTTCGAATCTGATCCATACATCACCGAACTGACCGTGACCGCCTGACTGCTTCTTGTGTCTGCCCTGTACTTCAACCTTTTTCTTGATTGTTTCTCTGTATGCAACCTTTGCGGGTGTGAGGTCAACTTCAACACCAAACTTTGACTTAAGCTTTGAAACGATAATGTCAAGGTGCTGTTCACCGATACCTGCAAGGATCATTTCCTTTGTTTCTTCATTTGTGTAGAAGCTGATTGTGGGATCTTCAGTCATAAGCTTCTTAAGACCTGAAGCAACCTTATCTTCTTCACCCTTCTTGCGTACCTTGACAGCCATTGAAAGGCAGGGTTTGGGGAAGCTTACGCCCTTGAGCTCAACAACATCCTTAGCAGAGCAGAGTGTGTCACCTGTACGTACGCCTGAAAGCTTTGTAGCAACACCGATGTCACCTGCTGTGATGCAATCTGTTTCTTCCTGTTTTCCGCCCTTGACTGTAAGGAGCTTACCGATTTTGATTGTTTCGCCTGTTCTTGCGTTTACAGCGCTTCTGTCAGGAGTGAGCTTACCTGAAACAACCTTGAAGAATGACATCTTACCTACGAAGGGGTCAGCAACTGACTTGAAGCAGATTGCTGCAAGATGACCTTCGGGATCGCACTTGAAGTCGCCTTCACCTGTCTTTGCTGCTGCTGAAGGAGCAAAGTTAGCGATTGAATCAAGGAGGAGATCAACAGCTTCTGTTGTGTAACCTGAAAGAGCAAAGATGGGGTAAACAGAACCGTCTGTGATACCTGCTGAAAGACCATTGTAGATTTCTTCCTGAGTGAATTCTTCACCGCCGAAGAACTTTTCCATAAGCTCATCATCTGTTGTAGCAACAGCTTCGAGAAGCTCATTTCTCATTCTTTCAACCTTTTCGCCTTCGGGCATAGCAACTTCTGTCTTCTTGCCGCCGTCATACTTATAAGCCTTACCTGTTGCGAAATCTATGTAACAATCAACTTTACCGTCAACGATATGAGGAACAACAACGGGACAACAAGGTGTGCCGTAAACTTCCTTAAGAGAGTCAAATGTCTGGAAGAAGTGACCGTTTTCATCGTCACACTTTGAAACTACGAACATAACTGACTTACCGTGCTTGATAGCTGTCTTATAAGCCTTTTCTGCACCAACGTCAACACCGCCGCCTGACTGAAGAACGATAAGAGCTGTACCTGCAGCACGCATACCTTCAGCAACGCCGCCTGCGAAGTCAAAAGAACCGGGTGTGTCAAGAATGTTGATTTTTGCATCAAGCCATTCGATGGGAGCAAGAGCTGTCTGTACTGATGACTTTCTTCTCTTTTCTTCGGGATCGAAGTCCATTACTGTATTTCCGTCAAGCACACGACCGAGTCTGTCGGATGCGCCTGCGATGTAAAGCATAGCTTCAGCCAGAGTTGTTTTACCTCTGCCGCCTCGACCTGCGATAACGATATTACGAATTTTGTTTGCACTATAAGTTTTCAATGTGATTGCCTCCTATATATACATTTGTCGATTTGTACAAAAAATATAACATCTGTATATAAATTTTATTACAACACAGCTATTGTAACACACTTTAAATAAAATTTCAACAGCTATTTTATCTTTTTGAACAAAAAATTTTACTTTACATATAAAAATTTGTTGCAATTTTTTATACAATATGTTTTAATTTATTCTGCCGATATGCTATAATATATAAAACATCATATTTAGGAGAATTACAATGGTTAGAATTGAAATGGAAAACGGCGGCATTATCGATATCGAGCTTTATCCCGAGGTTGCCCCCATCAGTGCAAAAAACTTTGAAAAGCTTGTTTCAGAAGGCTTTTATGACGGCATTATTTTCCACAGAGTTATCGAAGGCTTTATGATTCAGGGCGGTGATCCCCTCGGTATGGGTTACGGCGGCTCAGACGAAAAAATCAAAGGTGAATTCCTTGCAAATGGTGTCCCCAATAACCTTTCACACACAAGAGGCGTTGTTTCAATGGCTCGTTCACAGGATCCCGACTCAGCTTCATCACAGTTCTTCATCTGCCACGCAGATGCAACTTTCCTTGACGGCAACTATGCTGCTTTCGGCAAAGTTGTAAACGGTATGGATGTTGTTGATGCTATCGCTGAAGTTGAAACAGATTACAGAGATAAGCCCATTGAAGAACAGAAAATGAAAAAGGTTACACTTATATAATGAAAAAATCAGTCTGCAAATGCAGGCTGATTTTTTTGTAAACAATAATTTGTCGAGGAGTCCTCGACAAATTACAAAGTAAGGAGTTAGGAATGATGAGTGAGGAGTGAAGGAAGGGGCAACCCCCTTAAACCCCGATTTTATAATCCAAGTCCGCAGGACTTCCGAAACTCCTAACTCCTAACTCCACACTCCTAACTATCTCGACAAATTCTGATTTATCAAAAAATCTTATCGTGTCATTTATTGTACCTTTTATTTTAATTGTACTGATTATCGGACATTTATCCTGATATAATGAAGTCAGAAAGAAAAAAATACAATTACTCAAAAGGAGACAATAAAAATGACAAACATTATTTCAAAGAAATCAAACGCAAAATCATCTGCACTTTATATGACAATGCTGAGCATAATCTGTCTTGCAATTTTTGTTGTAACACTGATTGCATTTGCCACAATTGAAAGCAACATTCACGCTGTGGTTATACTTACAATCGGATGCATAATGACTACAATCATATTCTTCAGCGGAAGGTTTTCGGTAAACTGACAAAAAAATGGTCTGCAGATTATAAAATCTGCAGACCATTGATTCTTTATTAATCAAGAAAATCCTTGAGTTTCTTACTTCTCTGAGGATGACGGAGTTTTCTGAGAGCCTTTGCTTCAATCTGACGGATTCTTTCTCTTGTAACGTTGAATTCCGCACCGACTTCTTCAAGAGTCTTGGGATGACCGTCTTCAAGACCGAAACGCAGAGTAAGAACCTTTGCTTCTCTGGGAGTAAGTGTCTTGAGAACTGCCCCGAGAGCTTCCTTGAGAAGAAGCTGAGATGCTGCATCTGCGGGAGCAAGAGCATCTTCATCGGGAATGAAGTCACCGAGATGGCTGTCTTCTTCCTCACCGATTGGAGTTTCAAGTGAAACGGGTTCCTGAGCAACTCTGAGGATTTCACGGACCTTTTCAACACTCATACCGAGTTCTGCTGCAATTTCTTCTGCAGTAGGTTCTCTGCCGTTCTTATGGAGAAGGAGTGAATTTGTCTTTTTGACTTTATTGATTGTTTCAACCATATGAACGGGGATACGGATTGTTCTTGCCTGATCGGCAATAGCTCTTGTGATAGCCTGTCTTATCCACCATGTAGCATATGTTGAAAACTTGAAGCCCTTTGTGTAATCAAACTTTTCAACAGCTTTGATAAGACCGAGATTACCTTCCTGAATAAGGTCAAGGAACTGCATACCTCTGCCACCGTAACGCTTTGCGATGCTTACAACAAGTCTTAAGTTTGCTTCTTCAAGTCTTCTTTTTGCTTCGGGGTCATTGTCTGCTATTCTCATAGCAAGGTCAATTTCTTCTTCAGCTGTAAGAAGGGGTACTTTACCGATTTCTTTAAGATAGACCTTTACGGGGTCATCCATCTGCATATTCTTGACATCAGAATCATCAACGTCAAGCTCTGCATCCTTACCGATATCAGAATCATCAAAGCTGAGAACATCAAGCATTGCATCGCTGAGGTCGTCAACGATTTCAATGTTATTCTGTTCAAGAGATTCGTAGAGCTTGTCGAGTTCTTCAATGTCAAATTCAATCTCAAGAATTGCTGAATCGATTTCCTGAGTTGTCAGTTTACCCTGAGCTTTACCTTTTTCGATAAGTCTGGTAAACACATTTTTCTTATCGCCTGTTTCCATATCTTTTTCACCTGTCCTGTGATTTATTCACTTAGTTTTCTGAATTGCTTTGCCCATTCGTCATCAGACATTCGGGCAGGGTTTTTATTTTCCCTTTCCTGCTTTTCTTCTTTCATACGGTTTATGCAGTCAAGGCATTCTTTTACCGTGTTGCCGAGTCTGTCCCTCATCGATTCAAGTCTTACAAGATATCCCGCTTCCTCATCTGTGAGATCCTGAAAGAAATATGTAACCCCCACAGGTCTGTTTTCATCAAGATTACGGGCTATGAGTTTGAATATTCTGAGATTGAGAGCCGTTGCAAAATCTTCTTCGTAAATCTTATCCTTTATTTTAAAATAGAAATCAGGATTATGAAGAAGTGATGCAATAAGAGTTTCTTCTGCTTTTGCCGCAAACAGATTCCTTTGTCTTTCAGGATTCACCTTGCCGAGTGCATCATCATTGAACGTTGCGGCTTTTGCAAAATTATCTTTTATTTCACGGCTTCTTTTCTGCTTTGCTTTCTTTTCAATCTGTGTCACGATTGCCTCTTTTGACACACTCAGCTCTGAAGCAAGTTTTGAAGCATAAACATCCCATTGAATCGGATTTGAAAGCTTTGAAAGAATTTCAACAGCTTGTCCGAGATAAGCAACTTTACCGTCTGATGTCTGCAGATCAAAACCTTGTTTTGCACGCTGGAGGTCAAACTCAACATCGCCGACAGCAGATAAAAGAATCTGCTGCATTTTATCTTTACCGTATTTTTTGATTATTTCATCAGGGTCCTTACCTCCCTGAAGACGGGCAACCTTTATACGCAACGGCGTTGTTGCAAGAATATCAATTGCCTTACGGGCAGCTTTCTGACCTGCCTCATCGTTATCATATGACAAAATAACCTCATCGGCATATTTTGAAATAAGTTTTGCCTGTTCTTTTGTGAATGCAGTACCAAGTCCTGCAACAGCACTTGTGAACCCTGCCTGATGATACGCAATAACATCCATATATCCTTCACATAGAATAAGTGTCCTGTCCGTACCTCTTTTTGCAAGATTAAGTGCAAACACATTATAACTCTTTTTATAAACCAATGTATCGGAAGTGTTGACATACTTGGGCTTTGAGTCATCAAGTGCTCTGCCGCCGAATGCAATTACACTGCCCTTTACATCAATTATAGGGAACATCGCTTTATTGCGGAATTTATCAATAATTCCGCCGTTCTTTGTCTTATAAGCAAGGTCTGCTGAAAGAAGCTCCGAATCTGTATATCCCTTTTTTCTCAGATACCTTACAAGAGAGTCCCATCTGTCGGGAGCATATCCGAGACCGAACTGACGGATTGTTTCGGGAGAAAGTCCTCTGCCGAGGAAATAATCAAGACCTGTTTTTCCTTCAGGTGACATCATATATGAATGATAGAACTTAGCCGCTTCACGGTTTGCATCAAGCATTCTTCGCTTCATTTTTGCAACACCGTCATCAAATCCGTCTGCAGGCATCGGGAGCCCCGATCTTTCTGCAAGCATCTGAACAGCTTCAGAATAATGAAGATTTTCAATATTCTTTATAAATGAAATAACATCGCCGCCTGAGCCACAACCGAAACAATAATAAGACTGGGTGTTTACATACACGGTGAATGAGGGTGTTTTTTCATTGTGGAACGGGCAGAGTCCCGTGGCATTTGCTCCCCTGACTCGCAGATCGACATATGATGAAATAACATCAACAATTTCATTTCTTTCCCTGAGTTCTGAAAGAAATTCGTCACTGAACCGCATATTTTTCACCCCTTTGTTTATTATATACGCATTTAATATTTAAAATCCTTGTAAAAAAACAAATTTTTTTACATCTGAGCATATTTTTCCGTAATTTTAACAGCATTGAACTTTCCGAAGCTCGAATCAATGAGTTTTGCAGCAAATAAAGGCTCATTTGCAACAGGAAGGTAAAACTTTACCGTCACATTATCTGCAAATTCAGTATCTTCAGTCACACCCTCGAATTCGGCAATAAGCGAAGGAAGTCTGCCGTAAAAAGTGTAGTCACACGTAACACTCATCACGCTGCATACACTCATTTTTATTATTCCGGCTGCTTCAACGGCAATTTTTGATGTATGCGAATATGCCCTTACAAGGCCTCCCGCACCGAGAAGAACTCCGCCGAAATAACGTGTTGCAACAACAACGCAATCGGTGATATTTTCTTTGAGAAGAACATCAAGAACAGGAACACCTGCCGTACCCGAAGGCTCACCGTCATCGGAATAACGTCTAGACTGACCGTCACGCAGGACATAGGCATACACATTATGTGTTGCGTCCCAGTGTTTGCTTCTTATTGTGTTGATAAAATCCATCGCTTCTTCCTGTGTTGTGACAGGCTTTGCATAGCCTATGAAACGGGAACGTTTTTCAATGAATTCATCACTTGCTTCTTTGCCGAGTGTAAGATAATCGGACATAACCAACATCCTTTATACATATCATACTGTAAGACGTGCGACAAAATGTGCTCATCATACGACAAAAAGCGGCACCGATAAACAGTGCCGTTTCTTAAAGTCAAAATTACTTGTCAAGGTTATAACGCTTCTTGAATCTGTCAACACGTCCGCCTGTATCAACAAGCTTCTGCTTACCTGTGAAGAACGGATGGCACTTTGAGCAGATATCAACGTGGAGATTTTCCTTTGATGAACCTGTTTCATATACAGCACCGCAAGCGCACTTTACAGTTGTCTGGTTATAATTAGGATGAATACCCTCTTTCATTACTATTCACCTCTTTCAATCTTTTACATAGCTCAAACATTGTATCACAAACTTACACGAAATGCAACATTATTTTCAAAATTTTTTAAATATTTTGAATTTTTATTTTACCCCCTGATTATCATGAATACATTATTTAACATTTCACTAAAACCTTTTTAATATTACAAAGAAAATTGTTGACAAACCACAAAAACTGTGTTATATTTAGAGTTGTATCAAGATAATATTAACGAGGTTTCTTATGGCTGATTCCGAAAATTATGCTGATTACGGTTCTTTTACTGATAAACAGCTTCTGGCTATGTTAAAAAACGGTTCGGAAAAAGCTTTTACCGAAATCGAAGAACGATATTCGGGCAAGGTGCTCAGTATCGTCAGTTCATATTATGCTGCTGCGTTTACTCCTGATGACTGGTTTCAGGAAGGAATGATCGGTCTTCTGAATGCCGTTAAATCATATAATGATGAAATGAACACTTCATTTTCATCATATGCTGAAACGTGCATAAGAAACAGAATCAATTCCGTATGGCGGAATTCAAAAAGCAAAAAGAATATTCCGCTGAATAACAGTGTTGAACTGACAGAAACATCACTCCCCTGCGTCAGTTCACCTGAAGAAGATTATATTGATAATGAGCAATATCTTTATGCTGTAAGCAACTTTATGGAACAGCTTTCCGCGGCGGAACGAGATGTCTTTCTTTGCTACCTCTCCGGTTTTGGCTACAATGAAACAGCCGAAAAGCTTGGTATCAACGAAAAATCTGTTGATAATGCTCTCTGCAGGGCAAAAATCAAGCTTAAAAAAGCTTTCAGAAAATGAACTATCCCGTCAAAGACGGTAGTTATAAATGTCGGTATTTCCGATTCAGCGTATATCGGCAAAAAAATTAAAGTGAGGTACCAATTTATGTACGAAGACAAAACACTCGTCTGCAAAGATTGCGGGAAAGAATTCCTTTTCTCAGCAAGTGAGCAGGAATTTTACGCAGAAAAAGGCTTTGAAAATGAGCCTCAGCGCTGCAGAGACTGCCGTCAGGCACGTAAGGCAAGCAGAAACGGCGAGCGCAAATTCTATACTGCAGTTTGCAGAGAATGCGGCGGTGAAGCAAAGGTTCCCTTTGAGCCCAAGAGCGACAGAGGCGTTCTTTGCAGTGCTTGCTTTGAAAAGTCAAAGGCAGCTGCAGAAGAATAAGTTTACATATACTTAATCTTGAATAAAAAATGGCACACCTTCCGGTGTGTCTTTTTTTTCTTTTATACACTTGTTTAATCATTTCAGATGGTATATAATAAGAATATAATAAATTGATACAGGAGATACTGCAATGAAACACTATTCATCAGTTATTATCGGTCATATTACAATGGACAGAAATGTTGACCACCTCGGAAATGAAATAAGAAGCCCCGGCGGTGCCGTTATTTTTTCTTCAGCATCTGCTTACGCTTTAGGTCATAATGTACTTGCCCTCACAAAGGTTGCAAAAAAAGATCAGGGCCGTCTTGAAGCATTCACGGTTCCGAGTGAAAACCTTCTCTGTCTTGATTGTGAAAGCTCATCAAATATGTATAATCAGTATTTCACACCCGACAAAGAACGCAGAAAATGTGTTTGCACAAGCATCGGAACACCGTTTATTGCATCAGATATTCCCGATGACGTAACTGCGGATATTTTCCATTTTGCCGGGCTGGTTTACGGTGACTTCCCCAATGAGCTTATAAAAGAAACATCAAAGAGAGGAAAAATTGCAGTTGATGTTCAGGCATGTCTGCGTCACGTTGATGAAAATGAAGGCGGAACAATGCATTTTGAAGATTGGGCAGACAAAAAAGAAATGCTCCCCTACATTGACTTCCTCAAAACTGATGCTGCAGAAGCTGAAATTCTCACAGGGCTTGAGGACAGATATGAAGCTGCAAAGGTTCTTTATTCCTGGGGTGCAAAAGAAGTTGTTATAACACACAATACAGAAGTTATCGCCTACGACGGTGAAAAGTTCTGTTCCTGCCCGATTAAAGCAAGAAACTTAAGCGGCAGAACAGGCAGAGGAGACACAACTTTCGCAGCATATATCAACGAAAGACTCACCCACGATATGGAGCATTCACTTCTTTACGCAACAGCAACAGTTTCACTCAAAATGGAAACTCCCGGACCTTTCAGAGGCACGAGAGAAGATGTTGAGAAGTATATTGATGAATTTTATAAATAATAATCCGACACAAAAAAAGCTACCCGAAAAAATCGGGTAGTTTTTTTATCTTTTGAATTTACCTGTATCAAAGTCAATATATACCGCATCAACAATTGACTGAGTGAAGTTATCGTAAACAAGAATATTCACACCGTGATCTATCGATGATTTTTTCTGTTTATTGAAATAAACTTCATTTACCGTAATGGGTGTTCCGTCTTCAAAAACTTTATCAACGGATTTCACAAGCACACCGTCAGTTCTGCCAAGTGTATATGATTTTGAAAAACCGTGTTCAAGCCCTTCCCTGAAATAAACAATTTCGTTATTCTCAATTATCCACACACCCGTTTTCCCCTTGAATTCAGGAGCAATGAGGTTGAGAAGAGGCTTACATATTGATAATTTTTTTGTATCGGCTGTTGCAAGTGTTACAACTGTTGTATAACGGGGATTTGATACTACCGAAACATAATCAGTGATATTCTGTTTATGTGTTGCCTGATAGTTTTCAAGCTGATTATAATAAACCTGTGCATCCTTGTCCCACGACTCATAATATTCATTCCCACGGTTATCAGGGACATCATAATGAGCCTTTATATAATCACCAAGAAATCTTGTAATCTTGGTATTACCCATAAAGTTGAGATGCTGTTTATCGGCAAAATCTTTTGAATAATCAATGCCTGCAGCAGCCTTGTAATCTGTAAGGAAGTTTATGAATGCAACATCATATACGCCTACCGTAGCAGCTTCAACGGTATTGAAAATTCCCTGATGATAATTCTCTGCATCAAAAGGAATTGCAGTTACAATAACAGGTATGCCCTTACTTTTCGCAAGTTCAAGAATCATTCTGTAATAGAACATTGTTTTATCTGTTACTTCATTATAGTATTTTACACCACTGAGATCTCTTTCTTTAAGAGCCTCACTCCTGAAATAGCAGTAAAATCCCTTATGGTTTTCATACATATCCTTATTTGCCTGATAGGGATAAAAATCTGTCTTATTAAGGTCAGAATAACGTGAATGATACTGCAGAGCTTCAATATAATACTGAATACCCGTTGTTGTGTGGTCAAAGCTTACTTCAATTGCTTCTTTTTTATTATCAGACCACTTCATACCGTAAGTATTCTTTATTGCAAAACTTGATTCACTATATTCAGAAGAATAATGCATATAATAAATATCAAGTATTATAACTTTGGGAGTCTGTGTTTTCAAAGCCTCTTCAAGGTAGTAATACGTGTTCCATAAAGGCTGTGCCGCACCGCACAGATTGAATGCGGAATAGCCGTATTCACGCCACATAACGGCTGTATTAATTCCCTGATAAGCGTGACTTGAGCCGAGAACAAGCACATCAACGCTGTTTTCGGGAAGTTCATAAAACGCATCAAACTTGAACACACTGTCAAGATATTTAAAATCAAGAGCCGACATATATGCTGTGATTGTCAGAGCAAACACGAGCACAAACGACACTATTTTCAAAAATTTCTTTTTCATTGAATCTGTTTCACCCTAAAACTGGAAATAGATAAATTCCTGAGCATCAAAACTGTAACCATAAGCACCGAAAACTATTACAACAAAGAGAAGAACAAAAATAACTGCTCCCCTTACCCAGAAATTCTCATTATCTGTTATATTTTCAAAACGGACATTCTTTTTACGTTTCATATAATCAACAAACAGAAGAACGGCAATTGAAATGAGAAGAATATTCATTTCCTGTCTTGAAAGACCGATGCTATATATCGAGCCGTTTGTCAGCGCCCACGGATTGAGCTGTGTGAACATTCTGCCGATATATGAAAATGCAACACTTATACTGTCTGCTCTGAAGAATATCCACGAGAAACATACGAGAGCAAATGTGGTTATCATTTTTGAAAGCTTATATGTGAAGGTTTCTGTTTTTACATTCAGCCTGGTGTTTATCTTAGTTTTATAAGGCTGAAGAAGTTCAGCGATTACCTGATAAGCACCGTGAAGACCGCCCCATACGATATAAGTCCAGTCGGCACCGTGCCACAGACCGCTTACAAGAAAAACAATCATAAGATTAACATATTTTCTTGTTCTGCCTTTTCTGTTACCGCCGAGGGGGATATAAAGATAATCCCTGAACCACGTTGAAAGAGAAATATGCCATCTGCGCCAGAATTCTTTGATTGAAAGTGCAAAATAAGGTGTATCAAAGTTATCCATCAGTCTGATACCCATAATCTGAGCAGCACCCTGAGCAATTGTTGAATAACTTGCAAAGTCACAGTAAATCTGAACAGCAAAGAACACAGCACCCATAATGAGTTCAAATGTTCCTGATGCATAATAATTTCCAAAAACACTGTTTGCAACTGCAGCGGCTCTGTCGGCAACAATAACCTTCATAAAAAAGCCCCACATCATAAGCATAAAACCTTTTATTATTCTTTCATAATTCCAGAGCTTGACTTCGTGAACATTTTTAAGCTGATTTACAAGATTTGCCGATCTTTCAATAGGTCCTGCAACAAGCTGTGGGAAGAAAGAAACAAAAAGTGCATATCTTAACGGATTATATTCTGCTTTTATTTCTTTTCTGTAGACGTCTATAACATACCCCAGAGCCTGGAATGTGTAGAATGAAATACCGACCGGCAACAGGAAATCAAATTTATTATCAATAACCGTTATATTTACAGCCGAAAGGATTTCATTGATGTTATCAATTGCAAAATCAAGGTATTTGAACAGGAAAAGAATAACAAGATTGATTACAATTCCGCCTATGAGAACACCTTTACGCAGACGCTCCCACGTTTTGCCTTCATTGAGTGATGTCTGATCAATAAATATACCGCACAGATAAGTTATTATAGTTGAAAAACCTATGAGAATTGCATATTTTGCATTCCAGCTCATATAGAAATAGTAACTTGCCACAAGAAGCCATATGTACCTGAGTTTTTTAGGCACAATAAAATAAACCGCAAGAACTACGGGGAAAAATATCATAAAATGAATAGAATTGAACTGCATAGTGACCTCATTCACAAATTTATTCACTTTATATTATATAATAAAAAAAAATCGAAATCAATAAAAAAAAGAAAGACGATACAAAAAATTTGCATCGTCTTTGTAATTTTTAAAGATTATTCACATTCTGCAACAAGGTCATAGATAGCACCGTAGATGTTTGATGCTGCTGTATCACCGAGTGATGTAAGACCCCAGCTGCTGTCGATTGTGATACCCATAAGGCCTTCGCCTTCTCTGTATCTGATTGTAGCATATGTGAAGAAGTTGTCAGGCATAATGTAACCGAGAGCATCGTTTACAAGGTCGCATACGATAACGTCTTCTGTACCGAGAACTTCGTAAGCTGAATCAAGAACGAATTCGTCCATACTTCCGCCACCCTTAACGAGTTCTGCGTATGTTTCACCGGGGCAAAGGATAATCTTGATGTCGCCCATTTCCATATAGCCTACTTCTGTAACAGCATAGAACTGACCGTTCTTGTCATATACCATCTTGTTGTTAGCAGCTGAAAGCTTACCGAGGAGTTCATAAACACCGTTGTCAACGGGAGCAAGATATTCGTTATGAGCAACGTTGAGGATGGGAGCAACTACTCTTTCTGTAACTGTTTCTCTTGTGTACCAGGGAGTATATTCTTCGTTACCCTCTGCGATAGCTTCTCTTTCAGCGTCAACAAGTGTTGCAAGTCTTTCGTCGGGAGTCATTGTCATACCGAGAAGGATGTAACCGAGTTCTTCACCGTAACGGATTGTAGCTTCAATTCTGTCAAGCTCAAGACCGTCACTTGATGAGCCCTGATCTTCTGTGTATGTACCAACAGCGCCCTGAAGGAAGATGAAGTTGTAGCCGTGTTTGTTGATAAGCTGTTCTGTGTAGTAAACGAAGTCTGATGTACCTACTTTTGTGCCGAAGCCGATTGTTTCGGGATGAACACCGAAGTTTGTGATGATTGTGCCCTGTGAACCGTCATCGGGAGTAAACATAAATCTGTAGAGGTCTTCCATCATAATGTCGGGTTCTGTACGGTCACGGACATATTCTGCTGCATTTGTTGTAGCGTATGTAAGTGTACCTGTTGTCATTGATTCGTATGCACTCTTAACACATTCTGCAGTCTTGTCAATGATGAGCTGACGGAATTCGTTGTCGATAGCGGGAGCAAGGTTCTTGCCGCCTACGAATGCCTGAACAATGTTAGTGAGAATCTTGTTGACTGTATCTGTGTAGATACCCTGTGTATCAATACCGCTGTGAACATGAGTTGCAGAAACATTGATACTTACGATGTTGTTTTCAGCTGCATAATCTGCAAGAGCATCTCTGATGAGAGCAACGTCAGCATTTGCAAGACCAAGACAGTCGATAGCTGCAATAGCAACTGAACCTCTGCCTGAACCGTCATCAAGCACAACAACTCTGACCTTGAGATCGTCAATCATTTCTTCAAGTTTGTGGCTTACATCGTAGCCGCCCTTGTAGTACTTGATTTCGTCAAAGTCATCGGGAACGATTGATGCCTGAGCATAACCGAGGCTCCACTGTGCTTCTTCAGCGGGTTCATCAAGGAATTCATCGTGACCTTCCATAAATGTGGGCTGAGTGTAGTTATCAGTTGTTTCGATAAGGTATGTGGGCGGGAAAAGCTTAACGATGAAGTTAAGAAGACCGTCAACAACCTTGTTGAACACTGTGTTGAGTTTGTCTGCAACGCCTGCCATAAAGGGCTGGTCTGCTACTTCCTCAGCAACTGAAGCTGCTGATGCACCTGTCACACCTGTGAAAACAAGTGTAAGGCTGAGTAAGAGAGCAAAAAATACCTTTGTTCTTTTTTTCATTTTAAATCACAACCTGACTTTAAAATATAATTATACAGTCAGATTATAACATCACTGCATAAAAAATGCAATAGCAATACTATCTTTTTATGTAAATATTTTTTAAATATTTATTTATATAAAAAAACAGCCCCCACAAAAGTGAGAGCTGAAAATTGCGATAAAGAAATTATCTCTTTGAGAACTGGGGTGCACGACGAGCGCCCTTGAGACCGTATTTCTTTCTTTCCTTCATTCTGGGGTCTCTTGTAAGGAAACCAGCCTTCTTGAGAGCGGGACGAAGGTTTTCGTCGAACTGAAGAAGAGCTCTTGAAAGACCGTGACGGATAGCACCAGCCTGACCTGTAACGCCGCCGCCTGCAACTCTTACAACGATGTCGAACTTCTCTGTTGTGCCTGTGAGAGCGAGAGGCTGACGAACGATGAGCTTGAGGGTTTCAAGACCGAAATAGTTGTCGATATCTCTGTCGTTGATTGTGATTTTGCCTGTGCCGGGATATACACGAACACGAGCTACTGAACTTTTTCTTCTACCTGTACCGTAGTAGTAATTGCTTTCGTACATTTAAATTTGCCTCCCTTTCTTAGAATTCTCTTGCTACGGGCTGCTGAGCTGCATGCTTGTGCTCTGCACCTGCGTAAACGTGAAGTCTTGTGAATGCCTTTCTGCCGAGTGAGTTAGCAGGAAGCATACCCTTGATAGCCTTTTCAACAACGAAGCAAGGCTTCTCTTTGATAAGAGTTGAGTACTTAACTTCTTTCATGTTGCCGATGTAGCCTGTGTGATGATAATACATTTTCTGATCGAGTTTCTTACCTGTAAGAACAACCTTTTCAGCATTGATAACGATAACGTTATCACCGCAATCTTCGTGATATGCGAAAGTGGGCTTGTGCTTACCTCTGAGAAGAACAGCAGCTTCAGCAGCGAGTGCGCCGAGTGTTTTGCCTTCTGCGTCAAGAACATACCAGTCACGCTTGATGTCAGCGACTTTGGGCATATAAGTTGACATAGTTTTTACCTCCGATATATTTGATATTTTTATAAACAAAAATCAAGCACACCGTTTTGCCTTGGTGCGCTTGATTATAATATCACAATGGTTTTACATTGTCAACACTTTTTTTGCAATTTTTTAAAGGAGATTTCAAATGCTCCGTTTTTCTCCGTTTTTCTCGCTTTTTTAAAGTGTTTACTCACTTATTATTTTGCAAGAAATTCAAGAGTAAGTGTTGAAAGTGTTGCGGGGTCTGTTTCAATAACGATATGACTGCCTTCAACTGTTGCTGTTTCCTTACCTGCAAGAGCGTTGCTGATATTTTCACAGTTCTCAGCTGAAAGAACATTATCACCGTCTGCCCATACAAGGAATACGGGCATTTCAAGTGCTGCAACTGCCTCATAATCTGTATTTCTTGCGTTAGCACTTGCAAAGAGCATACCTGCACCTGTGCCGGGAATCATAAGAGGATCTGCAAGAAGTGATGCATCGTAATTCTTAGCATATTCCATATCGCCTGTTGTCATATAAACAGCAGCCTTAACGATAAGGTCATTACCGAGGAACATCTTGAATATTGTGTCCATCATGCCGCTTACAAAGCTGTTTGTAGCAAGTGAAGTAAGCATTGAGTTGCCGTTTGTAACGATTTCGCAGGGGCAATAGAGAAGAAGAGCTTCGATTTCGGGATAGTCACAAGCGATGTTCATAGCAACGCCGCCACCCATTGAGTGACCTGCAACAATCCATTCGTCCATAGGAGCTACAGTCTTCATAAAGTTTGTTACAAGAACTTCTCTTTCAATAAGTGCTGTTTCTGCATTTTCTCTTGTGCTGTAACCGAAGTTGGGAAGGTCGATAAGATAGCAGTCATAACCTTCTGCACTCATAATTTCAGCCATACCGTTCCATGTTGTGCCTGAGTAAAGGAAACCGTGGATGAACATAATTCTGCCCTTTGATTCACCTTCTGCGGGTACAACTGTGTAGTGAATTGAATATTCACCTTCTTCATAGTAACCGTCTGTCACAGCTTCGTCAGCAGAAATGCTGATTGTGAACATTCCGAATACCATAATAAGAGACATAACGATTGCAAGGAGTTTTTTAGTGGTTGTCATAAGAATCGTCCTTTCAATATATATAATGTAATGTATTTACACGGACGCCCGATAGGGCGCCCCTATGCTGTAAATTTCTTATTCTTCTGCCTTTTTGAGTTCAATTCCGAGAACGTCAAGCTGTTCCTTATCAACGGGAGAGGGACACTCTGTCATAGGCTCTGTTGCATCCTTGAGCTTGGGGAATGCGATAACATCACGGAGTGACTCTGCACCGACCATCTGCATAACAAGTCTGTCAAGACCGATACCCATACCGCCGTGAGGAGGAGCACCGTACTTGAATGCACCGAGAAGGAATCCGAATTTTTCGTTTGCTTCTTCGGGTGAAAGACCGAGAAGGCTGAACATTCTGTCCTGAAGTTCGGGATTTGTGATACGGATTGAACCTGATGAAAGCTCAATACCGTTAAGAACAAGGTCATATGCCTTTGCTTTAACAGCGGCTTTGTCTGTTTCGAGATATGGGAGGCATTCGTCCATGGGTGAAGTGAACGGATGATGCATTGCAACATACTGCTGAGCATCTTCATCCCAATCGAAGAACGGGAATTCTGTAATCCAGAGGAAGTTGTAGCCGGGCTTGATGATATCAAGCTTCTTTGCAACTTCACATCTGAGAGCACCGAGAACTGAAAGAACAAGTGACTTCTTTCTGTCTGCAACAACAAGAACTACGTCGCCCTTTTCAGCGCCTGCCTTGTTGAGAATTGCTGTCATTTCGTCTTCTGTCATGAACTTTGCGAATGATGATGCAATACCGTCATCTGTCATTCTTATCCATGCAAGACCCTTTGCACCGAAGCCCTTTGCAGTTTCTGTAAGTTTATCGATTTCTTTTCTTGTAAGTTTGCTTACTGCATTCTTTGCATTGATGGCTCTTACTGTACCGCCGGCTTCAAGTGCTGACTTAAATACAACAAATTCGCTGTTTTTGACTTCTTCTGAAAGGTCGAAAAGTTCCATTTCAAAACGTGTGTCGGGCTTGTCTGAGCCGTATCTGTCCATAGCCTCATTGTATGTGAGTCTGGGGAGCTTTTCGGGGATATCAACATTGATTGCTTCCTTGAAAACCTTGTGGATGTACTTTTCAATCATTTCAAGAACATCGTCAACGTCAACAAATGACATTTCAAGGTCAATCTGTGTGAATTCGGGCTGTCTGTCAGCTCTTAAATCTTCGTCACGGAAACATCTTGCAATCTGGATGTATCTGTCAAAACCTGCAACCATTGAAAGCTGTTTGTAAATCTGAGGTGACTGAGGAAGAGCATAAAAACTGCCGTTGTGAAGTCTTGAGGGAACAAGGAAGTCTCTTGCACCTTCGGGAGTTGACTTCATAAGCATAGGAGTTTCAATTTCAATAAAGCCGTTATCAAAGAAATAGTCTCTTGTGATTTTTGTGACCTTGTTACGGAGAAGGATATTCTTCTGAAGGTCAGGTCTTCTCAGGTCGAGATATCTGTATTTGAGTCTGTGAATTTCTGATGTGGGACAATTTTCGATAATTTCGAAAGGAGGTGTTTCACTCTTTGCAAGAAGACGGAGTTCCTCTACATCGATTTCGATTTCACCTGTGGGAATTTCTGTATTTTTAGCACTTCTTTCCCTTACTGTACCTACAACTGCAAGAACATATTCACTCTTTGCAGATGCGGCTTTTTCAAAAACAGCTTTATCTGTGTTTTCGTCAAATGCAAGCTGAACAATACCTGTTCTGTCTCTTAAATCGATGAAGATAAGTGCGCCGAGGTCTCTCTGACGCTGTACCCAACCGCAAAGGGTAACCTTTTTACCCGCATCGGCAAGTCTTAAATCACCGCAGTAGTCTGTTCTTTTAAGACCCTGTAAAAAATCCATTATAATAATCCTCCTAAAACTGATGATACATCAACATCACCGACATTGAAATCATCAACTGCCTTGTTGATTGACATATTTATAAAGTTGACTGCGAAATCTTCGAGAGCAACGGGAACTTCAGTTCCGTCTGCCATACATTTTACGTTTACAACACCGTTTGCGATTTCGTCAGTACCGAGAACTGCCGTATAAAGAACGCCCATCTTGTTTGCAAACTTCATCTGGGCCTTAAGTGAACGGCCGACTGTATCAAACAGACATGCAACGCCTTCCTGACGGACCTGAGATGCGAGTTCAGCAGCTTTGATGTTTGCTTCATCATTCATTGAAGCGATGTAGAGGTCAACGGGGTTTTCAGCGGGAAGCTCGATTCCTCTTGCCTCAAGAAGCATCATAAATCTTTCAAGACCGACTGCAAAACCGCATGCGGGAACAGCGGGACCGCCCAGCTGTTCAACAAGACCGTCATATCTTCCGCCGCCGCAGACTGTGCTCTGAGCACCGATTGAGCCTGTTACAAACTCAAAAACTGTTCTTGTATAGTAATCAAGACCTCTTACGATTGTAGGATTGACAGTATATTCAATTCCCATCGCATCGAGATATTTTTTAACTGCATCAAAGTGAGCCTGACAGTCATCGCATATATAATCGAGAATTTTAGGAGCATTCTCAGCAATACCTGAGCAAACGGGACTCTTACAGTCGAGAATTCGCATAGGATTTCTGTCAAGTCTGCCTTTACAGGTTTCGCAAAGGTCATCAAGATTTGAATTAAAGTATTCTTTAAGTGCTGCCTGATAATTCTTTCTGCATTCGGGACAGCCGATTGAGTTGATTTCAAGTCTTAAATCATCAATTCCGAAGAAATCGAAAATGTGCTTGCCGAGAGCTATAACCTCAGCATCAGCTGCAGGAGCAGCAGCACCGAAGCATTCAACACCGAACTGGTGGAATTCACGCAGTCTGCCTGCCTGAGGCTTTTCATAACGGTAGCAGGGTGTGACGTAAGCGAGTTTCATAGGCATAGGCTCATTGAAAAGACCGTGCTCAAGGAATGCTCTTACTGCACCTGCTGTGCCTTCGGGTTTAAGCGTGATTGAACGACCGCCGTTATCTTCAAAAGTGTACATTTCCTTCTGAACAACGTCGGTTGTTTCACCTACAGAACGGTTAAAAAGCTCTGTGTGCTCAAAAACGGGAGTTCTGATTTCTTTGAAACCGAAATTGTTACCGATTTCAAGCATAGTGCTTTCGATAAATCTGTTTTTGTAGCTGACTGAGGGCAGGACATCCCCCGTACCTCTTGCAGCTTTTGTGAGTAAAGCCATAAAAAATTACCTCTATATACTTAGATAAGGCGACATAAAGCCGCCTTGTTTTTTTACTGATTCAATTTATTTTACGAGTTCACGCCAGTCAAGGTCACCTCTCTGAAGTCCCATAACAAGACATTCAGCTGTAGCAATATTTGTTGCAAGAGGGATATTGTGAACATCGCAGAGTCTTAAAATATTAGCCTCATTGGGTTCGTGGGGCTTTGCGTTGAGAGGGTCTCTGAAAAAGAGAAGAAGGTCGATTTCGTTGCACTGGATTCTTGATGCAATCTGTTGATCGCCACCCTGAGCTCCACTCAAAAAACGGGTAATCTGAAGACCTGTTGCTTCTGAAACAAGTCGTCCTGTTGTGCCTGTTGCACACAGGTTATGATGACTCAAAATTCCGCAATAAGCAATACAGAACTGAGTCATAAGTTCTTTTTTTGAGTCGTGAGCTATCAAAGCTATATTCATTTCACTGCACCGTCTTTCTGTCTGTAAAATAAAGTTTACCACATTCTTACGCAATAAATAATAACACAAAACTTTACATTTTTCAATATTTTATATTAATAAAAATCAAAAATATTCAATTTTTTTATAATATATATCAAAAACTATATTTCAAGAGGGATATATTCCCCGTTTATTCTGCCCGTTATTCTGCCCACAGCCTTTATAAACGGACTTTTTTTCTTCGGCATAACAGACGTGACCGACATAAACGGAATCTTTTTATCTTCGGGAATAATTCCCAGAAGCATTACGCCCGATTTATCAATAACACCGTCTACATTGAGAAGTTTTGACTTTATTGCCGCCTTTTTTTCAAAACGGTTGATAACAAGACGCATATCTTTTCTTTCAATGCCGTAGTTTTCCGATTCACGTGCTGCTGCAGCGGCACATCTTACGGAAACTTCATCTGCTGTTGCCACAAACACAGCTCTGTCGGCAGCACCTGCGGTAATTTCAAGATTCCTGTCAATCCCCGCAGAAGCATCAATAAAGATTATATCAAATTTATTATCAAAATATGAAACAACGTTTCTGAAATCTTCATCGGTCAGCTCATCGGGATAAACTGACGGTGAAGGCAGAAGGAAGAGCCCTGAAGCCACTTCAACCAGCGCATTTTCACCTTCACAGTTTTCACAGACTACATCGAGCCACGTATTCATAACCCTGTCCTGTACACCGAGCATAATATCGAGCGCACCGAGTCCGGGGTCTGCATCAATCAGAAGAACTTTACTCCCCCTGACAGCAAATTCTCTGCCGAAAAAAGATGTAACAGTAGACTTTCCTACCCCGCCTTTTCCCGACGCTATCAAAATTTTTTCAGCCATAATATTTTCCTCTTATCTCAGCAGCTGATTTGTCTGCTGGGATGATGATATCTGATTTTTTGTTGAGAAATAATAATCATATATATCAGCGGCAACAACAGCAGTCGCAGTACCGCTGTCAACACTTTCAATAATAACGGCAACAGCTATTTCGGGCTCATCAAAGGGAGCGAATGAAATATTAAGACCGTTATTGCCCTTGACTGTTTTTCCGTCAACGATTTTCTTGACCTGTGTTGTACCTGTTTTTGCACCGACTTTTTCGGTTATGCGTGAAAAAGCAGTACGGCAGGAGCCTGTTGTTGTAACGGCAAGCATACCTTCTTTTACGGTATCAATTGTCTGCTGAGAAATACCTGTTTCGGCAATAACAACAGGTTTGTGTTCATAAAGCACCTGACTGTGGTCGGAATTCATTATATTCTTGACATAATGACATTCATATCTTGTTCCACCGTTTGCAATTGTGGCACAGTAGTTACCAAGCTGAATGATTGTAAACAGGTTATCAGACTGACCGATACCTGCCTGAATGGTATCACCCATCATCCATGTAAGACCTACGGATTCCCTGTAAGCTCTGCCGGCAAGAATACCCTTTGATTCGGAAAGTTCAACGCCCGTTTTCTGTCCGAGACCGAGCTTCGAGCTGTATTCATTCATAACATCAATACCGAGAAGGTCACCGATATTATAGAAGAATATATTACACGATTCTTCTATAGCCTTGGTGACATTTATGTTTCCGTGGGAATCAAGGCAGGAGAATGTGACATCGTAATACTGGAATATACTGTTACAGAAGAACTTATCATCATAAGCAACAGCCCCGTTTTCAAGACCTGCAATTGCAGTTGATAGTTTCATTGTTGAACCGGGCTCGTATGTACTGTAAAGCACACGATTGATAAGAGGAGTACCGTCTGCTTTGAGAAGCTCGTTATATTTATCGAAGTATTCCGTAAGGTTATATGACGGATATGAAGCACTCGCAAGGATTTCACCCGTATCAACATCAATAACAACAACGGCACCTGCGGCATCAAGCTCCGAAACAGAGTTTGCCGTAAGTTCAAGAATTCGTTTTTCAAGTGAATTCTGAGCAACACGCTGCAAGCCCGAATCAATTGTAAGATAAACGGAATTGCCCTGTGAAGGCATAAGAGTATAATCACTCATTACATTTCCGTCATCATCAACTGTTATGGTTTTTATACCTTTTTTGCCTCTGAGTTCCTTTTCCATAGCACTTTCAATGCCGAATTTTCCTACATAATCCGAAAGTGAATAGGAATTGAGCTGCATATTTTCAATTTCTGATTCGGTGAAGTTTCCGACTTCGATTTCTTCTTCAAGTTTTTTTCTGTTTGCGTCATATTCCTCACTACTGATAATACCCGTAACACCGATTATATGAGGAGCAATTGTACCGTCAGTGAATTCACGGTAAGTATCAACCTGAGCTTCAACACCTCTGAAAAATTCACTTTTTTCTTTGATGATTGAAATGGTTTCACCCGAAACATCTTCGGCAAAAACATAAGGCATTGAAACAGAAAATCCGGTACGCCACATTTCATAACAAACGGAAGCAATCTTTCTTGCCGTTACTCTGTCAAAATCTTCGAGCTTATACATATCAATAAGCGCATCAAGACAGTTTTCGGCTGTTGCATACGAATTGAGATTCAGCATATTCTTATTTTTCAAACTGCTTATATCTGCCTGTCTGTCCTCAACAAAAACAAGTTGTCCGTTTTCATCATATATTATAGGAAGATTATCCTTCCATTTTTCGTTTTTTGAATCACAGAGCTCAACAAGAGCACCGATAATCCTGTTTCTGTCTGCCTGTTTTGAAGGAAAGACCGCAGCATTGAATTCAATGCTGTTACCCTGTCTGTTTGAAACAAGATTCGCACCGTTACGGTCAAAAATCTCACCTCTTGCGGCTTCAACTATAACATCATATTTTTTCACAGTTGAATCAGCATCATTACCGTCTGATGACACAACGTTTTTTGCCAGAACAATACCGTATATTGCAACGATTACAACAACAAAAATAAGATAGTAATTTATTCTTTTATCACTTACGGAGCGTCTCATATTTCTCACCAACCTTCCTTATGGTTTTCAGGCAATCAGAGTGCAGTTTCCTTTTCAACAAGGCTTACACTTACAAATTTTACTGCTTTATATATAATGAATGACAATGCTGTTGTTATAACGGCACCGGGAAGATAAAAACCTAAAAGTGCCGAAAAACGGGTATCACCTATCGGAATATAAATTGTGAATAACCAGTAAAGAATACTGTGAAGCCCTGTTACAACGCCGCATATGCAATACTGGGCAAGGAGCTTGTTTCTCATAAAGAAATGAACGAGCAGCCCTGCAACACAGCCCGTAAAAGCAAGATACAGACCATTAAAACCGTCGGGAGCAGTGCTGCAGACATCCCAGAAACAGCCTGCAATCATACCGTAAAACAGACCTGACAGTTCACCTTCACACATTCCTATGGCAATAACCAGAGGAATCAGCGGAAAAAATCTTGCGCCAAAAACAGTTGGCAGAAGTCCCTGAGTATTCTGCAGTAACGAAACCACAAGAATTGCCGCAAAAAACAATATTCTTTTTATAACAACGGGTAATCCCTCAAAACGGAACATTTTGCCACCTCTCTTCGAATCAGAATTTGTGGAACCAATTAACAATGTACAATGTACAATTTACAATCGTGCAGTTGTAGCGATACAGGCGGTTATTGCAAATCATTGTACATTGTAAATTGTAAATTGTTCATTGAAACAGCTCGATAAATTATTGTTTACTGCGTCATTTCTTCTTCAGTCATCTGAGCAAACGCTGTGATGACAAAGACATCATTTACCGTACGAACATCAACTGCAGGTTCAATAACACCGTAAACGGAAACATCAATTTCCTCACCCTTTACGGATACAACGGTGCCTACAGTAAGATCTCTCGGAAATATACCGCCGAGACCGGATGTACATACAATACCTCCGGGCGCAACGGCTGTGTCTTTTGAAAGACCTGATATTCTGCACTGTCCCTCATAAGACAGAGCCGCAGTAGTATTTGAATAACCGTTTTCTCTTGATTTTATTTCATATACACTTATATTGAGAGTAGGGTCAAGAATTGTCTTTACAACGCAGGTTGTAAGTCCGACTTCTTTTACAAGACCGACTATGTTATTGCCGTAAATTACAGGGTCATTCACACTTATTCCGTGAACAGAGCCCTTATCAAGAGTGAATGAATCGTATACATCTGCCGTGTTTCTTGTAACAACAGATGCGGGGCAGAACTGATAATCAGGATTGTCTTCCCTGACTTTCAGGAACTCTTCATATGATGCGAGTTTCTGCTTTGTTCTTTCATAGTCAACAAGCTGTGCTCTGTAATCAATCGCTTCGCTTTCAAGCTCTTCAACCCGCTCTTTATATGACGATGCAGATGCAAACGAATCTTTACGGTCAGCTGTTTTTTCTGCTATAAGAGTTGCAACCTTCTGGAACGGAGCATAAAAAGCTCCTGCAACACCCGTAAAAGGCGAAACGGCATCTTCCGTAACTGCAGCAAGCAGAACTCCTGCCAGAAGAGCTGACAGAACACAGATTATAACCTTTGCTTTCGTACTTTTAAAAAAGTTTTTCATTTTATCACCTGAGACGTTTTATACGCCGAGAACATTCTTTTCAAGACATCTGCCCGTTCCGAGAGCAACACAGTCAATCGGGTCGTTACATACTCTGACAGGCATTTTTGTAACCTGAGAAATAAGCTTGTCTATACCTCTGAGCATAGCACCGCCGCCTGTAAGTGTTATACCTCTGTCAAGGATATCACTTGCCAGTTCGGGAGGAGTCTTTTCGAGAGTATCGCAGATCATATCAACAATCTGGTTAACACAGTCAGACACAGCTTCTCTTACTTCCGCAGAAGTAATTTCAACATTCTTGGGAAGACCGTCAACAAGGTTTCTGCCCTTTATGTTGAGTGCGGCTTCACCGTCATAACGGAAAGCGGAGCCGATTTTTATCTTGATATCTTCAGCAGTTCTTGAACCGATGAGAAGATTATGCTTTCTTCTTATGTATGCAATAATTGCTTCGTCCATATCGTCACCGCCGACACGCACTGAGTTTGATGAAACAATGTCACCGAGTGAAACAACTGCAACTTCTGATGTACCTGCACCGATATCAGCAATCATACTGCCTACGGGCTCAGTTACGGGAAGTCCCGCACCGATAGCTGCAGCCATAGGGACATCAATAAGGCTTACGTATCTTGCACCGGCATTTCTTGCAGCATCGTGAAAAGCTCGTCTTTCAACTTCGGTAACACCCGAAGGAATGCAGAGCATAACTCTTGTTCTGTTGAAAAGACTATTACCCTGAGCTTTTCTGATGAGTGCACGGAGCATATCGGCAGTCATTTCATAGTCAGCAATAACACCGTTTTTAAGAGGTCTTTCTGCTGTGATTGAACCGGGTGTTCTGCCTATCATTGTTTTTGCTTCAGCACCTACGGCAACAACTCTTGAAGGCTTTTCCTTTACATCGAGAGCAACAACAGAAGGCTCCCTGATGATGATACCTTTTCCTTTTGCGTAAACAATAGTGTTTGATGTGCCGAGGTCTATTCCTATATCCTGTGAGAATAACATAATAATCACCTTAAACCATTTAATGTACAATTTTCAATGTACAATTTACAATCATAAACAGGCACATCTTTAACAATCGTCTCAGACAACCACACATTGTAAATTTTTCATTGTTCATTGTTAGTTGAAACACTTAATCACTTTATTATAGCTTTTATTTATAAATAATACAAGTAGATTTTATATATTTTTGTAAGAAATTTTATCATAAAAATTCAAAAAGCCCTTGAAATAACGCAGTTTTGGTGGTATAATACCTTACAGTGATAGTATATTTTACTTGAGCGAGGGTCCCCTCGCTCTTTTGTTTTGCTATCGAGTAATTTTTATCGGAGGTATGAAATTGGCTGAAAAGAAAAACACTGTTGCCGTCGTATGGGATATTGCAAAGCCCATCGCAGATTCTCTGGGACTCATTCTCTGGGATGTCCGTTTCCAGAAAGAAGGCACCAACTGGTATCTCAGAATTTTCATTGACAAAGAAGGCGGAATCGAAATTGATGACTGTGTCAATATGAGCCATGCAATTGACGGTCCCCTTGACGAGCTCGACCCCATCGAGCAGAGCTACAACCTTCAGGTTTCTTCCCCCGGCATTGAGCGTGACCTTGTGAGAGATGAACACTTCACAGGTTATGTGGGTGAAAAAATTATGCTCAAGCTCCCCCGTGCCGTTGACGGAATAAAAGAATTCCACGGCATTCTCGAGAAATACGAAAACGGAGAACTTACTCTTTCCTACGGTAACGGAAAAACACTTACCGTAAACAGAAAAGAAACTTCATGGGTAAGAGCAGATGACTTCCCCGGATTCAATTAATCAGGTTAAAAATTTTTCACATAAACAACAAGAAAGGATGACCCCGAAAAAATGGATAAAGAATTTTTTGACGCCGTATCATTTCTTCAGAAAGAAAGAAATATTTCAGCTGATGCACTCTATGAAAAGATTGCTAATGCTCTTGTAATTGCCGCAGGTCACAACTACGGCACAAAAGAAGGTATTTTCTGTGACATCAATCCCGAAGAATACAGCGTACGTCTCTACATGAGAAAGACAGTTGTTCCCACAGAAGAAGATGTTATGGATCCCGCAATCGAAATCTGTGTTGACGAAGCACAGAAGTACAAATCAGGTGCAATAACAGACGACGTTGTTGAAATTGACCTCGAAATCAACGACTTCGGCAGAATCGCTGCCCAGACAGTAAAACACGTTCTCCGTCAGGGCATCAGAGAAATCGAACACAGCCAGGTTCTTCAGGAGTTCCAGAGCCGTAATCAGGAAATCGTTACAGCAAAGGTTCAGAACGTTGATGCAAAAACAGGCAATCTCACTCTTGAAATCGGCAAAACAGAAGCAATTCTTCCCAAGAATGAGCAGATCCCCGGTGAAAAGTTTGAAGTAGGTCAGCTCATCAAGGTTTACATCGTTGATGTAAGAGATACAGAAAAAGGTCCCAAGGCTATGCTTTCAAGAACACATCCCGGTCTTGTAAAGAGACTCTTTGAACAGGAAGTTCCTGAAATTTTTGACGGAAACATTGAAGTAAAGGGTGTATCACGTGAAGCAGGCTCAAGAACAAAGCTTGCAGTTTACAGCAAAGATGCCGATATTGATCCCGTAGGCGCTTGTATCGGTCAGAGAGGTGCCCGTGTAAGCAAGATAGTTTCAGTTCTCGGCGGTGAAAAGATTGACATCGTCAAGTACAGCGAAAATCCTGCAGAATTCATCGCAGCAGCTCTTGCTCCCGCTGAAATTCTCAACGTTGAAATCATCAGCGACATCGCAAAGTCATGTCAGGTAACAGTACCCGATACACAGCTTTCACTTGCAATCGGCAACAAGGGTCAGAATGCCCGTCTTGCCGCAAAGCTTACAGGCTGGAAGATAGATATCAAACCCGAAAGCGGTTTCTATCAGCCTATGATTCAGTTATAATCAGTAATGAGCAATCAGTAATGAGTAATGTTGGAAAGGGCTTTGCCCTTTAACCCATTTATAATCGGGGCAAGGGGTGCAACCCCTTCATCAATTACTCATTAATCACTACTCATTATTCATTGATCAAAATTAACGGAGGTCTTTCTGTGCAGCAGAAAAAAATTCCTATGCGTAAATGCGTAGGCTGCAACGAATCAAAATCAAAAAAAGAGCTTGTCAGAATTGTCAGGTCACCCGAAGGTGACATAAGCCTTGACACAACAGGCAAAAAGTCAGGCAGAGGTGCTTATATCTGCCCGTCTGCAGATTGTCTGAAAAAAGCGGTCAAGTCAAAGCGTATTGACAGAATTCTTGAAGTAACCGTTCCCGCACAGGTTTATGAGGAAGCAGAAAGGTTGCTGACAGAACAATGACAGATAAGTTTTTCAATGCACTGGGGCTTTGCAGACGTGCAAAAAAGCTCTGCATCGGTCACGATGAAGTAAAAACATCCGTCAAAAGCGGGAAGGCACTTATTGTGCTTCTGGCTTCGGACGCCTCCCCCAGACTCGAAAAAGAAATGAATAATATTGCTGAAAACATCCCCGTTATAAGAACAGGGGCAACTATGCAGGAAATCGGTTACGGCATAGGCAAAAAATCAGGTGTATTCTCAATTATCGATAACGGACTGAAAGACCTTGTATTATCAACATTAAAGGAGGACTCAATATATGGCACAGGTAAATAAATACAGAGTTCATGAAGTTGCAAAGGACTTCAATGTCAAGAGCAACGGCGTCATTGACCTTCTCGGCAGATATTTTGACGATCCGAAAAAGCATCAGACAGCTCTCACAGATGAAGAGCTCGATATAGTTTTTGAAACTCTCACTCAGATGAAGGCTGTTCAGAGCTTTGATGAATATTTCAGAGTAACAGCAGAAAAGAAAGAAGAATCCGTCAGGGAAGAAAAGAAAGAAGAGCCCGTTCAGGAAGAAAAGGCTGAAGCTCCCGCAAAAACAGAAGCAAAGCCTGAAAAGAAGGCTGCCCCTGCAGACAAAAAACAGGCTCCCGAAAAGAAAAATGAGTCAAAACCCTTCGAAAAGAAGGCAGACAAGAAAAAGAACAACGACACACCCATTCAGGCAAGAACAAAGGGTGATATGCGTACTATAGACACAAGAGGTTCAAACGTAGACCTTGAAAAGTATAATGAAAAGTACGATGAAATTGCTCCCGAAAAGTCCAGAATGAAGGACAGAGATACAGCAAAGAAGCAGAAGATCAACCAGAAGTCTAAGCAGTACCGTAAACAGGGTATGCGTTCAGGCAAGAAGGAAACTGAACAGGAAAGACTTGCAAGAATTGCCGCTGAAAGAGCAAAAAAGCAGATTGTTATCAAAGTCGGTGACGAAATCACAGTCGGTGAACTCGCATCACGTCTTAAGGTCACAGCTGCAGAAGTCATCAAAAAGCTCTTCCTTTACGGCATAATGGCTTCAATCAACGAAGTTATCGATTTCGATACAGCAGAAATTGTTGCAACAGAACTCGGTGCAAAGGTTGAAAAGGAAGTTGTTGTAACAATCGAAGATAAAATCATCGACGACTCAGAAGACGATGAAGCAAACCTTATCCCCAGAAGCCCTGTTGTATGTGTTATGGGTCACGTTGACCACGGTAAGACATCACTTCTTGATGCTATCAGACACACATCTGTCACATCAACAGAATCAGGCGGTATCACTCAGCACATCGGTGCTTACAGAGTAAACCTCGACGGTGAAGAAATCACATTCCTTGACACCCCCGGTCACGCAGCTTTCACATCAATGCGTGCAAGAGGTGCTATGGCTACAGATATCGCAATCCTCGTTGTTGCGGCTGACGACGGTATTATGCCCCAGACAATCGAAGCCATCAACCACGCAAAGGCTGCAGGTATTCAGGTTGTTGTTGCAATCAACAAGATGGATAAACCCGATGTTAACCCCGACAGAATCCTTCAGCAGCTCACAGAGCATGAAATCGTTCCCGAAGAATGGGGCGGTGACACAATCTGCGTTCCCGTATCTGCTAAGACAGGTATGAATATAGATAAGCTCCTTGAATCAGTTCTTCTTATTGCTGAAATGAAAGAACTCAAGGCTAACCCCAACAGAAAAGCAAAGGGTATTGTTATTGAAGCAAAGCTCGATAAGGGCAGAGGCCCCGTTGCAACACTCCTTGTCCAGAACGGTACTCTCAAGTCAGGCGACATCATCGTTGCAGGCACATCAGTAGGCCGTGTACGTGTTATGACAGACTACAAGGGTAAGAAGATTGACGAAGCAGGCCCCTCAGTTCCCGTTGAAATCGCAGGTCTTGCAGAAGCTCCCAATGCAGGTGATGCGTTCGATGCTGTTTCAGACGAAAGACTCGCAAGAGAACTCGTTGAACAGAGAAAACAGCAGGAAAAGGAAGCTCAGTTCAATTCAGTCCAGAAGGTTACTCTTGATAACCTCTTCTCAACAATTGAAGCAGGTGAAATGAAAGAACTCAACATCATCGTCAAGGCTGACGTTCAGGGTTCAGTTGAAGCTGTCAAGCAGAGTCTTGAAAAGCTTTCAAATGAAGAAGTACGTGTTCGTGTTATCCACGGTGGTGTAGGTGCAGTCAATGAATCAGACGTTATGCTTGCTCACGCATCAAACGCAATTATCATCGGCTTCCACGTAAGACCCGACCCCGTTGCAGCTGCAAATGCAGAACGTGACCACGTTGAAATGCGTATGTATATGGTTATTTACGACTGTATCGAAGACGTTGAAGCAGCTATCAAGGGTATGCTTGCTCCCAAGTACAGAGATGTTGAACTCGGAAGAATTGAAGTCAGAAGCACATTCAAGATTTCAAGTGTCGGCACAATCGCAGGTTGTTACGTTCTTAACGGTAAAATCCAGAGAAACGCAAAAATCCGTGTTGTACGTGACGGTATTGTTATTGCTGAAGACGAAATCGATTCACTCCGCCGTTTCAAGGATGATGTAAAAGAAGTCAATTCAGGTTACGAATGCGGTATCGGTCTTGTCAAATTCAACGATATCAAGGAAGGCGACATCTTCGAAGCCTACATCACAGAAGAATACAGAGATCAGTAATATTGAATTCCTCAGGGCGCCCCGACGGGCGTCCGTTGGAATTTATATAAAAAGGATTGATTATTTTGTCAATGTATAAAAACGACAGAACGGCTGAAGATATCAGAAGAGAAATCACCGCTGTCATCAGAGAACTGAAAGACCCCCGTGTAAAGGACAAGCTTCTTACTGTTGTAAGAATTGAACTTGCAGGTGACCTTTCATTCGGCAAAGTTTATATAAGTGCCCTCGAAGGTTATGAAACTGCTGTGGGTGCCGCAAAAGCTCTCACTCACGCTCAGGGACTCATCAGAAGAGAAGTCGGCAACAGACTTCACTTAAGAAAATCTCCCGAACTCAAGTTTATTGCAGATGATTCCGTACGCAAGGGTATTGAACTCTGGCAGCAATACGAAAGTAAGACCCGAAAGGATACTGATGATGAGAATAACTAAAGAAGAAGCAGCTTCATTGCTCCTCTCATTGGATAATATTCTTATTTTTGCCCACGAAAACCCTGACGGGGATGCTGTGGGCAGCGCCTGTGCATTATGTCACGGGCTTATTTCTCTGGGTAAAAAAGCGGCAGTATGGCTTGACGGAATCCCGAAAAACGATGTTTACCTGACAGAAGATATAATGTTCAATAATTCATTTATTCCCGAGCACATCGTTACAACAGACACTGCAGATGAACGCATTCTCGGTGCAGGATGCGGATATGACAAAACTGCAGAAGTCTGCCTTGCAATTGACCACCATTTTTCAAACACCCTTTATGCGGAAAGAACCTATCTTGACCCGGATTCTGCAGCGGCAGGTGAAGTTGTGTATGACTTACTCCTTGAAATGGGTGTTACAATCACAAAGAAAATGGCTGAATGCATTTATATTGCAATTTCAACAGATACAGGCTGTTTCCGTTTCGGCAACACAAAAGCCCGTACTCTGCGTACTGCGGCAGCTATGCTTGACTGCGGAATTGATGCAGGTGAAATCAACCGCATTCAATTTGAAACAAAGACAAAGGAATATGTTGCTCTTGAAAAAATGGCGGTAAATTCCCTTAAAACTTATTTTGAGGGCAAATGTGCCGTTATGATGCTCACTCTTGATATGTTTAAAGAAAGCGGAGCACTTGAGTGTGAAACACAGGCTATATCTTCACTTCCCCGTCAGATTGAAGGCGTTTATGTGGGCATCACAATGAAAGAAAAAGAAGAAGGCTTTTTCAGAATTTCCGTCAGGACAAATGCACCTGCAAATGCCGCTGAAATCGCATCACATTTAAGCGGCGGCGGTCATCCTATGGCTGCAGGCTGTGCATTCGTCGGAAACAAGGATGATGCACTCAGAGCCGTACTTGAACACACAGAAAATCAGCTGAGAATTGCGGGATTGTTATGACAGGATTTATAATACTCGACAAGCCTGAAGGTATAACGTCATTTATCGGCGGTGCAATTGTCAGACGTGTTACGGGTGAAAAGAAAACAGGTCACACAGGCACCCTTGACCCTATGGCAACGGGTGTTCTGCCTGTAGCTGTAGGCGGAAACGCTCCCCGTTTTATTGAGCTTCTCCCCTCTCACGATAAAGGCTACAGAGCATCTTTTAAGCTCGGCACAACAACTGATACTCTCGATATAACAGGCACAATCCTGACAACAAGTGACGTTATTCCCGATGAAGACGAAGTTAAGAAAGCTATTGCTCACTTTCAGGGAGAAATTGAGCAGTTACCACCGATGTATTCGGCTATAAAGAAGGACGGAAAACGGCTTTATGAACTTGCACGTCAGGGAATTGAAGTTGAAAGGGAAAAACGTATTGTCACAATCTATAACTGCGATTTTGTGTCCTTTGAAAATGAAGAATACACCATTGACGTAAAATGTTCCAAAGGTACATATATCCGTTCACTTATTTCCGATATCGGCGAAATGCTCGGGTGCGGTGCAGTTATGACAGCACTCAGACGCACACTTTCAAACGGCTTTTCAATTGAAGATGCCCATACTGAAGAAGAACTCAAGAAAGCAGAAGATGTGTCACAGTTTATTATCCCCGTTGATAAAGCTCTTGAAGCCTATCCTGCAATAAAAGTGAGTGAAGCTCAGGCAAAGCGCTTCAGAAACGGCGGTGAGCTTGACGCTCAGAGACTCCATACGAAGCTTATCCCCTCTCTTTACAGAGTCTATTCACCCGACGACACATTTTTAGGTCTTGGTGAATTCAGAGAAAACGAAACAAATCTTTTTGTTAAAAGGGTTTTAGTGAATGACTGATTCAAATGAACAAAAAACAGCCGTCGCACTCGGTAACTTCGACGGACTGCATAAAGGGCATCTTGCCGTTATAAATGAAGCTGTTACACAGAAAAGTAACGGTCTTGAGCCTTGTATTCTGACATTTGATTCACACCCTCTTAAAATTCTCACGGGTTCTGCCCCCAAAAGAATTATGACAAAAACTCTTTGCGAAAAAACAACGGACAAACTCGGCTGTAAAACAGTCAGAATTTCCTTTGAAGAAGTCAGAAATATGACTCCCGAAGAATTTTTCAATGAAATTCTTTTAAAAAAACTCAATGCAGGCTTTGTTTCCTGCGGATTCAATTATCATTTCGGAAAAATGGGTAAAGGGACGGCAGAAACACTCCGTAAACTCTCTGAAAATGCAGGAATCGGCTTCAAATGTTCCGAAGAGGTCATTTTTGAGAACGAAGTCATCAGCTCAACGAGAATCAGACAGTCGATTGAAAACGGTGACATTGAAAACACAAAAAATATGCTCGGCAGATACTTTGCATACGATTTTGAAGTTGTACACGGTGACAAAATTGGCAAAAAACTTCTCGGCATCCCTACAATAAATCAGTTATTTCCCGATTGGCACATTGTTCCCAAAAACGGTGTTTACGCCTCTGCAACAGAGGTTGACGGCAAGATGTATCCGTCAATGACAAACATCGGCAAACGCCCAACGGTAAACGGTGATCAACTCCGAAGCGAAACCTGTATTATCGGTTTTTCGGGCGATTTATACGGCACTCATACCGAAGTAAAACTCATAAGACTTATAAGAGAAGAAAAAAAATTCCCCTCTCTCGAAGCTCTTTCAGAACAACTGAAAAAAGACTCAGAGAAGGCGGAAAATATATATAACGAGGTGTTCCGATGAAAATTATACTTGCCTCGGCATCACCGAGAAGAAAAGAACTGCTCACTTTAGCAGGAATAGAATATGAAGTTATCGTTTCACAATGTGAAGAGACACTTCCCGACGGCATAACTCCCGATAAAGCTGTTGAAGAGCTTGCAAGACAGAAGGCTGAAGATGTTTTTTCACGCAATACCGATGCTCTGATTATTGCAGCTGACACAGTCGTTGCCCTCGGCAACACAATCCTCGGCAAACCGAAAGATGAAGAAGATGCATTCAATATGTTATCATCACTTTCAGGCAGAAGACATACTGTTTTTACGGGAGTCTGCATCAGAACAAAAGACAAGACAGACATTTTCCACGTTGCAACTCAAGTTGAATTCTATGACCTGACAGAAAAAGAAATCAAGGACTACATCGCAACAAAAGAGCCTATGGACAAAGCAGGTGCTTACGGAATCCAGGGCAAGGGTTTTGCACTTGTAAAAGGTATCCACGGTGATTATTTCAATGTTGTGGGATTGCCTCTGGCGGAGACGATAAGACACCTGAACAAACAATAATTTATCTGTTTAACATAAAAAATCTGCAGTTTTTTAACTGCAGATTTTTTTTGAATCGTTATTTCCAATTGAACGGTCTGTCCATAAAATCAACATTTTCTTTTTCGGGGATAAGACCGAATGATGAAACCCTGCTGATTCCGTGAGCTTTGAAAGCATCATAAAGGTCTTCATTTGCCTTGAGTCTTAAGGGATTCAGGAATGAATATTTACCTATAAACTGGTTAGCCTTGAAATATTCCCAGCTGAGGTTATCTTTTTCGATATTGAACTTCTGTTCTTCGGTTACATCAGCAGAAAGTGCTTTTTCCCAGAGCTCATCCAGCTTTGCAACACCCTGAGGTGAATAGAAACCTGCCTGATAATGCCACGAGAAATCGAATGCGTGAGCAGTTGCCTTTGTGTGGGCTGTCTGCACATCAATAATTTCCTTCATATAAGGTGCTGCTTCTTCACCGTAATATGCCTTCATAAAGTCGAGCATATGATATTCAACATCAGCATCAACATTCCACTGAAGCTTACAGAGAAGATAGTTTCTCAGCTCATTGAATGCTGCATAGTGACCGTCACCGCAGTTGTAAACATAACCTGTGATTCCTATATCGTGCATATACTTCATTGTTGACTGCATTGTTTCAAAGTTAGAGAAGAACATTGCTGTGTTGATGAAGTTGATTGTATAGTCATAGATAAATGTTCTGTCTGCGATTTTCACCCATTCTGCATGATCCTTTGCAACCATTGTATCCTGCTCAACAAAGAGTGAATCAAATGTGGGTTGCTGTTCATCAATTGCACCGCATTCGGTAAGAGGATGGCTTCTGCATGCTCTGTGGAGCTGGCAGAGTACGGGAACAACATTCTCGTTACATCTGAGATCGCCCTTCACGGGAGGTCTGTCTGTTTCGCCGTATGCGTAGAATGTGAAAGTCATATAGGGGAATTCATCATCAAGTGCATCTGCAAATGCATTTGTAAAAATGATTGTGGGAGCTGAAACGCTGCCGTATTCTTCATAAAGAGCTGAACAGCTTTCACAATAACAATAGTTTGAATTGTCTTTCTGACCGATATGGATATACTTTGCATCGTATTCGCAGTCAAGAATTGCCTGTCTTGCATTTTCAACAGCGATAGGAAGAACTTCGGGATGTGAAAGACAAACATGATCTGTTGTTCTTGAACCGTCGGGATTCATTGCAAAATATTCGGGATGTTCTGAGAAAAGAGAATCGGGAACAAGTCTGTCAAGAGTAACGTCCCACATAACCCATGTCATCGCTCCGCCGTATTCGGTTGCTTCATTATAGAATGAGACATTGATTTTTGTTTTTGCTCTGTATGCATCATCCGCATAAGCCTGAGAATTTCTTCTGACTGCAAAAGAAGGTTCAACGATTCTGTCAAGAGCCGCATCAATAACAACATCTTTACTTTCGGGAACAACTTCGAGTTTCGGAGTAAACCATCTTACACCGAGATATTCTTCAAGGAATGTATATACACCGTAAAGTGTACCTCTTGAATCAGCACCGGCAATCACAAAGTTATCACCGTCTGCAACAAGTCTGAAACCGTCTGCTTTGATTGAAGATGTATCAACATCACAAAGCTTTGTTTCACCAAGAACAATTGCTTTTCCGCTTGTGTAAGCTGATTCATTGACATAACCAAGCTTTACACCGCTGATTTTTTCAACATAAGTCTGCAGTTCGCTGACAGCTGTCATAATGCATTCGTCAGCATCATCTGCAACAACAATTGTGTAGTCACTCACACCGTCTTCAACAATATACATCGGTGTATTGACTTCGGGAGCAACATAATCATTACCGCCGTAGTTTATATCATAGCTTATCGGAGTAACTCCGATTATGGCAAGTATAACCTGCACAAAAGCCATTAATCCGCCTATAATTTTCATTGACTTTCCCTCCGTTTATACATCAGGGATTTGCAGACATTGTGAATACAAGTTCTCCGCCGCCCATAAGCTGTGCATGAGTAAGGTAATTATCTGTGATAACTTCACCGTTGAGTGTAACACTCTTTACATAAACGTTTGAAGCACTCTGATTAAGAGCTGTCATTTTAAGAGTGTTGCCGTTTGAAAGAGTGATTTCAGCTGAATCAAGGTTGGGTGAACCGATCCAGTATTTGTCAGAACCTGCAAGAGGATAGAAGCCCATTGATGAGAATACATACCAGGCGCTGAGTGTACCGCCGTCATCGTTACCGTCAAGACCGTTTATATCTGTGCTGAAACGGTCTGCAAGTGTCCAGCGTACCCATTTTTCTGTAAGGTCATCTCTGCCTGCGTCTGAGAAGAGGTAAGGTGTGTGGATATCGTGCTGATTACCTACCCAGAAACCTGCACCGGGGTCAAGGAAAGCCCTTGTGGGAGCTGCAGCTTCCATAAATGCTTCAAGCTCTGATACGAAGTATTCTTCTGAGCCGAAGAGTTCAATCATACCGTCAATGTCGTGTGTTGCACTCCATCTCCACTGCTGAGCACTGCCTTCACAGTAGCCTTTAGCAAGCTTTACGGGAAGGATTTCATCGATAAATGAAGATACATTCGGGCTGAATTCCTTTACAAAACTGCCGTCTGAATTTCTTGCCATAAAGTAGTGGTTTTCGGGATTGAAAGTGTTTTTATAGAACATTGATTTTTCAGTATATCTTTCGGCATCTTCTTCATAGCCGAGAGCTGTTGCAAGGTCAGCAATTGCACCATCCTGCCATGCATATTCAAGTGTACGGCTTACAGATTTCTTTGTGCCGTCGATATCCTCGGGAACATAACCGTAAGTATTGTATTCATTAACGAATTCACGACCGACCTTATTGACCGCACCATCTGAAGATTTTTTCATATATTCATATGCAGTTTCAACATCAAAATCAGTATAACCCTTAAGATAGCTTTCTGTAATCATGATGTTAGCGCTGTCGCCGAACATTGAACCTGAATAGCCTGCACCCTGAGGCCATCTGGGAAGCGCTCCGCCTGCCTTTGCCATTTCGACGAGTGAATTAAGACAATCGTTCTGAACTTCTGCTTCAATAAGAGTATAAAGTGCGTGTGTATTTCTTACTGTATCCCAGAGAGACATATCACTTCTGTATGTGTAGCCGTCAGCTACATGCACCTGTTTGTCAAAGCCGAGATATTCACCGTTGGCATCTGTGATATCTGAAGGCATGATCATTGTGCGGTAAAGTGCTGTGTAGAAAATAGTCTTTATATCTTCATCGGCTGTATCGATTTTAATGAGTGAAAGCTCGTCCTCCCACTGAGCCTGAGCTTCTGCTCTTACATCGTCAAATGACTTTTCACCGACTTCTGTTTCAAGATTGAGAAGTGCATTCTCAACACTTACAAAGCTGATACCGAGTTTAAGTTCAACAGCAGAATCTTTGATATCACCGAAATTGACATCAACTTTAAGGTCTGTTTCGTCACCCTTGATTTTAACTTCTTTGATATCCTTATTAACCTTTGCGGCAAAATAGATGGGAAGACCGTCATATCTGCCTGAGAACTGTGCGTGAAGAACTGTTCCGCCTGTGATAAGACCTGTTTCTTCATCATATTCTGCAAATGACTTCTCTACTCTGCTGTTACCTGCAAAGCTTGATACGTCAATTGAAAGTCTTGCATCCTTTGATGAACCGAATGTATATCTGTGAACACCTGCGTGAGCTGTTGCAGTAAGCTCTGCAAGGCAATCGAGCGTCTGAAGATAAACAGCATAATAACCGGGTACCGCTGTTTCAAATTCGTGTGAATAAGGAATAACACCGGCGTTGCTCTTACCCACAGCGGGTGTTACTCTGAACATTTCATATTCTTCGGCACCTGTACCTGAAAGTCTTGAATGGCTGAAACCTTCAATATGATGATGTTCATAAAAATAACCTGATGTATTTGTCTTGATAAGATATGCACCGCCGATAAAGCTTGTGTCGGCACCAAGTCTTACAAGACCGAAAGGTACGCTTGCTGCTGTTGAAAGCATACCGCAGGTCCAGGGCAGACCGCCTGTGCCTATAAAGCTGTCAACATACTGTGTGTATTCACCTGTTTCAATTTCAGGCATATCATAGGAATTCTTAATTGTGATTCCATTGAACATACCTGTAAGAGTCATCTCAAAAGATAAAAACAGAATAACTATTGTTTTTAACATCTGAAACATAAAAACACTTCCCTTTTTATTATATATAGTTAATATATCTTAAAAAGAAATAAATGTCAATCATTATTATGAAAACAATTATTAAAATTGACATAAAACCGAAAATTTGATATACTATAACAAAACTTCAGGAAGGTGAAAAAAATGAAACAGTTTTTATGCATCATTTTACCTTTGGTTATAATAATAAGTGCAATAATGGTTTCAGGCATCCTTTATATCAACAAATCAAAGAGATTTACGGGAAGTGACTACACTATCCCCACACTTGACCTGAGCACTCTCCCCGAAGAGCTTAAAGGTACGCAATATGAGTACCTCTATAACCTCTCTGTTGTTGATAATTCGAGGGATTATATGGCTCACCCCGACAGCGTACTGCTTAAAAACGGAAATATTCTCACAATGTACCCTGCAGGACACGGCAAGGGCGCTGTTCAGACGAAAATCAGCACAGACGGCGGTGTTTCGTGGACTTCATCCGTTGAAAATGCACCTTCAAGCTGGGAAAAATCCCTTGAAACTCCCACGGTTTACCGCCTTGAATTCTCAGACGGCACACCCGACAAACTCATAATGATTTCTGCAAATCCGAAATGGCCCGATATGGATACTCCGGGCGGTTTTCATTGTTCAGTTTCAACCGACGAAGGTGCAACGTGGACTGAATTTGAAAGATTTTATGACAATGAGAGTGAATACCCTGTAATTCCGATTGTTGCTATGGCAAGTCTTACAAGACTTAAGGAAAACGGCGTGTTTGTAGATAAATGGATGGGCTTTTTCCACGACAGCAATTTCTATAACTACAAGACAATCCTCACATTCGATGAAAACGGAAATATGCATTGGAGCACTCCCGAAAAATATTTCGCCGCATACCGTGAAATTGAACTCAGATCAAATATGTGTGAAGTTGAAGTCATCAGAAGTGAAAAAGGTACGGGTGATGAACTCTGCCTTATCAGCAGAAGCAACTCAAAGCAAATGAATTCACTCATTTCCTTCTCTCAGGATGAAGGAAAAACCTGGTCCGAGCCCGTTGAAGCTCCTGCGGCACTCAACGGTGAAAGACACAAGGCTGATTACACATCAGACGGAAGGCTTTTCATCACTTTCCGTTCAATCGAAAGAGGCAGAAAAGCATTTAAATATTCAAAGCTCTCCACAAAAGCCGGCTGGATAAGTGAAGGACTTATCGGATGGGTAGGTACATATGATGACCTGAAAAACGGTACGGAAGGCCAGTACAGAATCAAAATCGCCCATATCTATGAAGACGGACAGAAAAAGCCTGAATATTACGCAGAGGCAGATACGGGCTACAACGGAAATGTTGTACTTCCCGATGACACAATCGTCGCCTGCGGTTACGGCAAATTCAGCCTCGACGAAAAAACACAGAGCGGTGATGAGCTCCTGAAAACATATATCTGTTCAAAAAGAATAAATCTGAAAGATACAGATGTGCTTGTTGAGAGAATGAACAAACAATAATTTGTCGAGGTCTTTAAAAGCCTGATGAATGAACGTAGGGGCGCCCATCGGGCGTCCGTTCTCGGTAAAAACAAATTATGTAGGGACCAGCCTGACATCGGTCCGATTGCGGAGTGTAACGGAGCAATAACGATTGAAAATCGTTCAGTTACAATAAACCAAATAAATTAATTTGTTTTGTTAACGGAAATCAGAGATTTCCGATTTGTCTTCGACAAATGCGGACCGATGTGGGCATCGGTCCCTACGATTGGTTTGTTCAATCATCTTGACAAATTCTGATTTATAAAGATTTCCGCCATATATAATATTTATATTGACACTTCATTATAAATCTGTTACAATTTTAAAGCAAAAAAACAAAAGCCTCCATAGTTAAATGGATATAATAAACCCCTCCTAAGGTCTTGGTCTATCCGTGTGATACTCGCAGGAAAGCGAGAAGACGCGAGGAAAACGCCGATTTCGCGACCTTGTATCAAGACCTCCGGCAATTTGGCACCCTGTTTGGTACCCTTTGGTGCCTTTTCAGGAAAATGTAAGGGATAAGCCATCGAAGCCTAATTTACCTAAATTTCATAATATGCGCCCGTAGCTCAGCAGGATAGAGCGTTCGCCTCCTAAGCGAAAGGCCGCGCGTTCGAATCGCGCCGGGCGTGCCAATAGCCGCAAAACAAGTATGTTCTGCGGCTATTTCTATCATAAATTAAGCATTTTAAGGAGGTAAATCACATGGCCGATCAGCACGATCATTGGTTCTTTACGAACGAGCATATCGCCAACCTACTTTCGCTCTCTGAAAAAATCGGTAACATGGTACTTTCGGTTAACGAGGCTATGGCAAGATTTGCCGCCTCTGACACATTTGCCAACCTTGTCAAATTCTTTCAAAGCATTCCATCGGACATTCAGGAAACAGAATTGTTTCAACGCATCTCCGGTTTCGAAAA
The DNA here is from genome assembly GCA_017549285.1 of Clostridia bacterium. Taxonomy (GTDB): domain Bacteria; phylum Bacillota; class Clostridia; order Oscillospirales; family Acutalibacteraceae; genus UBA1081. The sequence goes on along the minus strand of JAFYVE010000016.1, from coordinate 8,087 downwards.
GGCTGAGATCACCTATACTGACGTTGAATGGCTACAAGAGAGTTTTGGTTACATGACATATGATATGGCTGTAGATGCCGTTAGAAAAAAGACCGCGCCTACATCGCTGGATACCTATGTTCTCTCTATCGTTGAATCCACGCAATTGAGTCATCGTGAAAAGACGATTATCCTGTTGGCACATTTCGAGGAATTGGTTTATCAAACTATGTCTCATGAGCGTAAGGCTAAAGATAAAATTAAAATCGTAGCATCCCAGTCAGCTCAGGACACTCACGAAATGGATCTGGATAGCTATAAAAAAGTTTTGATTGCTGGTGTTGTCTTCACAGTCTTTTCTAACACTGATAGTTACACAAATCCGATTGATAAGCGTATCCCGTTTAGAAATAATATCCTCCATCGCGGTATGATGGACTATTCTGATGAGGATGCTAAGAGCGTATATGAACTGCTAGTCTATTTCATTGCTGAACTCGCAATTATGGCAACAGAATAAAAAATAGGGAGATGGCCGTTATGGTCATCGCCCTTTGCTTTGTGTTATTCGAATAGCTGCTCCAGCTTTTCTGCGGCTGTTTTATCGGAGCTCTTTAGGAAGTGACTGTAGATATCCGTCGTGGTACTTGTTCTCGCGTGTCCTGCTCTACCGGCCACTGTGACCAGCGGTACGCCGGCTGCGATCTGCATGGTGATGTTGGTATGTCGCAGGGAATGCACCGTCCTGTGTGGCAGTCCTGCCGCGTCACACACCTTATGTACCCATGTGTACACAGTGCCGGGGTAGATCTGTGCGCCGCATTCCGCGATGAACAACCGATCTGTTTCTTTCCACCGATCGCCCATATCGAAGCGGTACTGATCGTACCATGCCTTATATTCATCCAGCACCGATAGCAGCTTATCCGATATGGCAATTACACGCTTGCTGCTCTCGGTTTTGGGCTCCTTATCTACAACGCCGATACCCGCTACCGTCGTGACCGATCGCTCAATGGTAATTGTGGCCTCTTTGAAGTCGATGTTCGACCATTCCAATCCGCAGAGCTCACCGCGTCGCATGCCTGTCAGCAGCAGGATCATCGCCGCCGTTTTGTATCGTATATCCGGATAGGTATCTGCTGCCGCGTAGAATTTCTTGGCGTCTTCGTCGTTCATATAGTCGATCTCCTTCGATGGCCGCTTCGGGAAGTCTATGTAATCTGCGCTGGCATAGTTATCGTTGATGAGGCGTTGCTTCTTTGCGTGGGATAGTATGGCGCGCAGTGTTCGTTTAATTTTGTGCATTGTTTCGTAGGCGTATAGTTCCTTCTTCGTTGTTACATTGAATAGTGATGTGGTGCTGCGTCCGAGACAGGCCGCCAACCGTTCCGCGTATTCCAGACTGATGGTCTTTCCCGCCAGTGCTGCCGTCAGCGTGCAGCAGTTGAAGTCCATTTCAAATCGTAGCTTTCGGAAGCCCATCTTCGCTTCCTGCATTGCCTCCCGCAGTTCCGGCTTGGCGGTCACCGTTGTGACCGTCTTTTCTTTTTTGTCAAGCTGATCGTAGAAACGTTGTATGATTGTGGGATTGATTTCGCGCAGTTTATACCCGCCAATGCTGGCGGCGATATCCTTGATGGCGTTTTGGCAGTTCACATAGTAGCTGGCCGACAGCTCATCCTTTCGCCGCTCCAGCCACCAGTTTGCGTATTCGCCCAAGGTGATATCGGGCGAGATGCCCTCCGCGCCAGGCGCGGTGAGGGACATCTTCAGCTCGGATTCGTATTTGTCTGCGTATATGACGACTTCCCGTTCCATCTGCTTTTGCGTCAGTCCTGCTGGCGGCCGCCACGTGGTGGAGTAGACATTCAGCTTGCCGCTGCCTTTGTCCTTCATCTTCACCTGTATTCGGTAGCTGGGACCGGATTTCGTCATTCGTTTTGTGATTGTTGCCATATCGGTTCCTCCGTTATTTTGTTATTGCAAGCCCTTGGCAACAACAAAGGAAGCCAGAGAAGTGCTGCAAAGTCAAGCAATATTTTCACTTTCGCCTGAGAAATATTTGATAAGATCATCCAGGTCCACCAGGATCTTTTTGCCTGTGAACACGCAGTGCACCTTACCATCCTTGCAAAGCGAACGGATGCAATTTGCGGTGATAGCCGAGTCCTGGTCGATTTCCTTGATAATTTCCACCGATTCACCGATGGTACGCATTCTGTGTATAGTCATGAGGTAAACTCCTTTCGATTTTTGAAAAAGTTGATTTATGGGGCTATACCCCCACTTGATTTCCCGATTTTTCGCACGTGACCCCACGCCCGTCTCGGTATTGAAAAGCTGTAGAGATTTAGACCGCCCCTCCCCCCAGTGTTGCAACTGTAGCAGGCTTTAGGTGTTGACTCGTTTTTTTCTTCTCTTAAGAGACAACATTATACACCTGCTACATCTGCAACAGAGGATTATAGGGGCTGAGCGGATCCGCTCAATGTATATCCGATCAGGATTGTGGTGGCGTTGCCGCCGCCTTTAGGACGCTTGCGCTCCAGAGTAGCGAAGCTGCTAAGCGCCTGGTTAAACTTGGCGGAGTTTTCCGGCCTGCAGCCGTTATCCTCACACCACTGGGTGTATGCTTTATACACGGCACTTGTCCGCACTTCTACTCCGTCAATCTTTTCGAGACATTCCTCGGTGAAGCGCGCCACCTTATCGCTTTCCTTGCGATATTCCTCGATGGCATCCTTAACGGAGTCCGGTATCATCAATCCTTCGGACTGAATCAGTCTGTAACCTTCCAGCAGCCAGTTGAGGATTGCACTCTGACTGTTTGGTGCAGCGAACAACTCTTTTAGGTTTTTGTCCTGCTCCTTTTCACCGAAATGTCGATCGAAGGTGACGATGATCACACGGTCGCTGCTGAACAAGGTCAGGTCGCTGATCGCCGGACGGTAATTGGTATTGATGTACAGCTTAAACTGCGGTTTGAAGTCAAAGCTGTTTTCGTTCAGGAAGCGGGCGTTCATCGTGTCGTTACCAGTCATGGTTTTCACCAGTGCTGCATCCAAGCGGAGACTTCTGTCTGGTTCTGAGATGTTTACGAATCTCACACCTGCCAATCTGGCTACGTCTTCGCTAGGCGCTCTACTGCTCTTATTCACCTTGATTCCTATGGTCTCTGCTTGGGATGTGCAACCGTAATGTCCGATCACTTTCAGCACGCTTTCACACAGCGTACCTTTACCGTTGCGGGTGGTTGCTCCGTAGAAGATAAACATACACTCGAAGCGGGTATCGCCGCTGAGACCGTAACCCAGCACCTTCTGCAGGAACTTCGCTTTCTCCTGATCGCCGTTGGTAATCTCCACCATGAAGCGTTCAAACCGTTCACAGCGTGCATCGGGATTGTATTCCACATTGCTGTGCTTGGTCAGCTTGTCCTCTGGCCGATGGGGAGTAAATTCCTTCGTTTTCAGGTGGAGGGTGCCGTTTTTGCAGTTAAAGATGTAGGGATCCGTATCAAATTCTTCCATACTAATGGTATGTACGCTCATTGCGTCAGAGATCACCGTTTCTCGCATTTTACGCGTCTGCCAACGGTAACAGAACTTAGCATATTCCTCGCGGCGCTTGTCATCTTCGATGGATAAACAGTAAATGCAGAGGTGTCTTGCAAGCTGTTTACAGAGCTCCCTAGTCTTGGTATTCCCGACATCCTGCTCCCACACAATGCCGTTGTAATGGAACCAGCTCTTGCGCTCCGGAACGTAGCGGAGCACATCCTTATAGAAGTCTGCGAAAAGCTGTCCGGCGCCGAGCTCTGTCCATGGATACGCCTTGTTATCTTCCGGTTTGAGCTTCTTCAGATATTCCTGCGGCGCGCCGAACTGCTCCGGTGGGATATAACCCTCCGCGCTGCTCATCTCGCGACCGTACTTCTGGGCGCTTTGCCAGATAGCATCCAGCTCCTGCTGTTCCAGCGGCGGTACACATTTGGCTGCTTCTGTATCGAAGTGTGCCTTTGCTTCTGCTTCACCGTAGCGCTTAATGAGCTGGCATGCTTTTTTGTGCAGTGTTCCATTGCGTCCGCCTGCCAGAATGAACAGCTTGTCCACGGTCTTCTTACCCTTAAAGTACATGACCTTCGGATTCACCACTCCGAACAGGAAGCGGCCTGCGTCCAGTGCGTTTGCGTCAAATTCAGGAAACTTTTTCTGAATCTGCTTTTTCAGTGCTACATACTGTTCTGCGCTGCTGAGCCTTCCGATCGGAAAGTAACAGTGGAACTTGGGACGCGCCGCTTTGCCGTCTTTTTCTTTCATGTGGCTGCGGCTGAAGCACACCGCGAAAGCCACATCAGGAAACGCCTTCTGCACATCCTCCGGGCCTTTCCAGTCTTCGGGGTTGTCGCTGTGATCGTTGTCACAGTCCATGGGGATGCAGTCGGCATACTGGAAATTCGCAACGCCTCTTACGTTGCCGGTGTACTTTGCGCACACGTGATCGCGGCGCATTGCCTGCTCCAATGCAGAAAGGTTGTCCACCGTTACCTCGTTGGGGTACACCTTATTCTGCTTCGCGCCGGTGGTGTTTGCTGTGTAGATTGTAAATGATGTCATAACTTACCTCCAATCTACCAGCATCAGTGCCCGTGTCCGATGGGATAGCTGATTTCATAGATCGCACGCATTACCTTTTCCTTTTGCTGAGGATTCAATTCCTCACGGAGAAGTCTTGAGAAGGTTTCTGGTCTGATTCCGAGCCACTTGGCAATCTCCCAGTAGTGCACTCCCATCTCGCAGGCTTTTATTCTGATATCTTGATTCGCTTTCATATGTTTTCCTTTCCGGCCTTGGGGCCTATCGAATTTTTATGGCCGGTGCTCTAGATAACAAAAAGAGCACCTATACGTTGCTCTTTGTAGCGTCGTATCAGTGCTCTTTGAATCTTTGATTATTGAATTTTGAAGCGTTGTTTCTTTGTAATATTGTTCTTTGTATCTTTGTGACGTCTAGCGCCTTAAATGTCTTCCGACATCATGATGATAACATATTCGAACGTTTGTGTCAATAGCAAATCACAATATTTTGTGTTAATATTTTGTTACTGAGGTATACCGACACAATATATAGCAATCTTTTAGAATTTCTTTTTCCTTAGACTTTTCAGAAATTGCTTCAGTAAACCTCAGTAATGCAAAAACACCAACGCAGCCTTTTGGGGTTACGGTGGTGAGCTTTTTAGTTGTAGTCCTTCATGAGGATGGCCAGCGCGGACTCGGTGACTTCGTCCACTGGCTTGATGTCCCAGCCGCGATCGTAGTTGCATACGATTTCTCCGCTACGTGTGATCATCAGCTTGCTGATTCTGCCGCCATCAATTCCGAGCACAGATCCACCACCGTATTGCTTTATCCAATAGTGGAAGATGTCCTCACCGATTTTAATGCTGCCTTCTCGCCACATACTGCCACCGTTTACCATGAAAACCCGGCATTGAGTACCATTGTTCGTATAGCGCTCATTGCTCGTTTCGGGCTGCTGTAGTCACGTATGAATTTTGGATCCGCTTTTCCATTGTATTTTACAGAAACTAGCGTGTATGTTCCACTAAACATCATTCGCACTTCAAGTGTAGTGGCATCTTCTCTCCATTTTCTGTGATAGATGATTCTGTTTGTGTCTCTGGTGTAACCAGCTTCTGTGAAACCGTTCTTTATGACCATCTGATTGAAGTCTCTTTTTGCCTGTTCGATCGTCATGTTGTTTTCCTCCTGCTGTTTTAGTAGGACAATTAAGCCAGAAAGAAGGGGGAAAGTCCAGCTAATAACGCAATAATTAACAAAGAAAACACAAAAAGGCACCGCAACATTTCTGCTGCGATGCCTCGTGCTATTATGTCATTTGGGGGTCTGTGATCTCATCCAGGCTGATCATTGCCTCCACTGCCAACCGCATACCTAGTTTGAAGCCGAGGACGAATGACATCATTTCGTTTTTGTCGCCCAGCTCCGACGCGCAGTCCTTGAACTTCTCGAACGTTTCTTGCTGCGCCTGCGTCAGCGTTTGCACCAGCTCATCTTCGTTGCGGGTCATTAAGTTCAGTATGTGCGAATAGGTACCGCCTCTGATGATGTCCCGATCCGACGGGCTGATATTGCCGTAATATAGTTCTTCTATGATACTTCGCATGTCGCCACCTCCTTTGGCAGGGACACACAATACCAGAACACTCCGGCAATATCCAGATGAAAAGCGGTTTGTTAGCAATTAAGTAGCAAATCAGGCTATTTGAATCAACTGTCCGGAAGTTTCTTCATTTTTTTGCCGTTTAAGCAACGTGTGTATATAGCTATTATATACTTCTTCGCTTTCGATTTGATATCGATCTAAACTAAGTTTGCATTGTCGTATAGATAGGCTTTCGTGAGTGTCAACAGCCTTTACCAGATCCCTATATTTTGCCGCCGATGTATCAAAATTAACGCCAACATAAACGCTGCTAATACAATCGAAGGGAAGGTACTCCGCCTCTGTTTCACAAATCAGTCGCCATTCGTGCTCATGTTCCCATACATCCGCCTTTGAAGTAAGGAAATTCAATCCGGCTGCTCTGCTTCCAGAATACTGTAAATCTGCACGAATGGGGCTATAGTGAACTTTTGACATTCCCGACATTATTTGATGCGTTAACTCAGATTTCTCATCCAACAAGGACAAATCAAATTCAACGCAAATTCCGTTATGACTATTTCCATAGTATGACCACATTAGTATTGAATCGCAAATCTCAGAAAAACAAGAAATTTTGCAATTCAGCCGCATAACGCGTTCTCTTTCAACAAATCCGTTATCAATAGCTGCGGCAAATTCATCCAGTGAAAAAACGTTGTCACCCATCATTGCATATACTTTTTGTACCACATCCTGTACAGGTCTTTCAACAGCAATTGTCGATAAACCACCTGCTGTCTTAATAAGAAAATCAGTATATTTCTGAATAATTGCGAGGTGGTTTTTCCCTTGATCTTTCTTATGTACCGCGCAAAGATACTCCAGAAATTTATTTGCTAGTTCCTTATCTGAATCGTCTGATGTTAATGTGGTTATTCTTGTGCAATGGAATGCTGCATCAAAAGGATCATTAAATGTCCGCGGATCATCCAAATGAACACGCCTATTTCTTATGCAGTCGATTGCATACTTTGTGTTGGAATAATATTTATACAGTTTTCTATCTATCACATACGGAGCAGATAGAAAACGATATTCTTCTTTTGTGTCCATTATCGGCGCCTCCATCCTTTGAAGTCAACATTAACATATGAATTTCTCAATGCTGTTTCTTTTCAACATTTCTTTGTCTGCCGGACAGAATTCGTACTGCTCAACCTCACCGGGAGTGATCCATGCCAGTGCATTATGCTCCTTATTTTCAGGAACACCCGCTGTGATGTCGCAAAGGTAAAAATGCAAGTGCACAATGCGATCAGGATATTCGTACGTGATATCCGTCAGCTCCCGCTCCACGCTCAACGTAATGCCAAGTTCCTCCTGGCACTCACGGATGATGCACTGTTCGCCGGTTTCTCCAGTTTCGATCTTGCCGCCGGGGAACTCCCACAACAGGCCGCAATTTTTATTCGCTGGACGCTGGCAAATGAGAATTTTTCCATTATTCCGTATGATGGCCGCCGTTACTTCAAGTGTTTTCATGCGCCGATCACTTTCTTCAGACGGAACTTGTACTCTTTGCGGATGTTGCCGTCTTCGTCCTTCTCATCCTCGTATGTATAATCAACGAGCTCAAAGACACCTTGATAGTAATACTCCTGTGGAGAAAACTTTACGAACAAGTGAATCTTCTTTCCGTTGCGCGCTGCATCTCTGATCGCAAGGTTACCCTTGGTCATGGTCTGATCACCGGTTTTACCTTCGCCAGAATACAGGTAATCGCCTTCGGCGGTCCACTTATCGTGATACACAAAGTTGCCGCTGGCTTTGCCGATCGAGGAAATCAGCACGACGGTATTATCCGTCGGGTTGATACCTCTGCCGCAACCGGCAATGCGAATGCCACACTGGTCCTCTACCTGTTGATAGGTGAGG
>JAFYVE010000015.1 GCA_017549285.1 Clostridia bacterium | reverse complement strand
TAGGGACCGATGCCTACATCGGTCCGATTGCGGAGTGTAACGGAGCAATAACGATTGAAAATCGTTCAATTACAATAAACCAAATAAATTAATTTGTTTTGTTAACGGAAATCAGAGATTTCCGATTTGTCTTCGACAAATACGGACCGATGTGGGCATCGGTCCCTACACTCGGTTCAAACATCCCGACAAATTCTGATTTGAATAATTTAATAAAATAATGCATTATCCATGCACTTTCCTTCCCGACAACGGCATTGAGTCGTTGTTTTTTTGTTACCATTAGTAAAAATATACAACTGTCAATTTGACAAAAACAAGACCACAAAATTGTTAATAATCCATAGTTTAATATTCTGTTTTGGAATATTAAACACTTTTTTCATTGTTTTACGAACTTTTTTTCTCAATAAGTATTGCAATATTCTGAAAAATGTGTAAAATGTATAGTAACGTAATAGTGATATTGCATAAATGTAAAGGGTTTAAGAAAGATATCAGGAGGATATTTATATGTCGAACAGATTATTCCAGAGTGTTATCCATCAGATGAAAGATACCGTTGACAGTGCTATCGGTGTTATTGATGAAACAGGCACAATTATTGCTTGCAGTGAGCTCGGCAGAATCGGAGAGGTTCTTGATTCAACTGTAGGTGAACAGGTTTTTGCTGTTTCAGACGTTGTGTGTGTCAACGATATGGTTTTCAAAAGCTTCGGTTCTCCTATTCATCCCGAATATGCCGTTTTTGTTGACGGTGCAGATGATTCGGCAAAAAAATATGTCGGTGTACTTACAGTTGCAATCAGCAGCATAAAGCAGTATTATGACGAAAAATATGACAGAGCTAACTTCATCAAAAATGTTATGCTTGATAACATCCTCCCGGGTGATATCCTTATAAAGGCTCGTGAACTGCATTTCAACAACGACACAACAAGAGCAGTTCTTCTTATCAGAATCACAGAACCTGCTGAAGTATCAATTTTTGATGCTATCCAGAACCTTTTCCCCGACAAAACAAAGGATTTCGTTATCAACATCAACGAATCAGATATTGCTCTTGTAAAAGAAGTTAAACCCAACATTGAATCAAGAGATCTTGAAAAACTTGCCCGTTCAATCGCAGATTCTCTCGGTACAGAGTTCTATACACACACTCTCGTTGGTATCGGTACTGCAGTAACAGGCATCAAAGACCTTGCAAAGGCTTTCAAGGAAGCTCAGGTTGCCCTTGAAGTAGGCAAAGTGTTTGACACAGAAAAAACAATCGTAAGCTATGAAAATCTCGGTATAGCAAGACTTATCTATCAGCTTCCCACAACTCTCTGCGATATGTTCCTCAAAGAAGTTTTCAAGAGAGGCTCAATCGAAAGTCTTGACCACGAAACACTTTTCACAATCCAGAAGTTCTTTGAAAACAACCTCAATGTTTCAGAAACTTCAAGAAAACTGTTTGTTCACAGAAATACTCTTGTATACAGACTTGAAAAAATCAGAAAGCTTACCGGTCTTGACCTTCGTGAATTTGACGATGCTATCGTATTCAAAGTCGCACTTATGGTCAAAAAATACCTTGATGCAAATCCGGTGAAGTATTAATCTCCCACCGGAGAAGCTCATTGTAAACGAGGATAATTTTATGGTAGAATTCAGCAAAGTATCAAAAGCTTATAACGATGAGTATGAAGCTCTGAAAAATGTTGATCTCACTATAAATGACGGAGAATTTGTATTTGTTGTCGGCGCTTCCGGTGCCGGCAAAAGTACATTCCTGAAACTTATAATGAGAGAGGAAGTTCCCACAAGCGGAACGGTTACAATCAACGGCTACAATCTTAATAAAATGAAAAAACGCGACATTCCTTATTTTCGCCGCACAATGGGTATCGTTTTTCAGGATTTCCGACTGATACCGGATATGCGCGTATATGACAATGTCGCTTTTGCTTTGAGAGTTACAGGCATTAAAGAACGTGAAGTAAGAAAAAGAGTTACTCACGCACTCGGTATGGTTGGTCTTCTCAATAAGACACAGTCATTACCCAAGGAGCTTTCCGGTGGTGAACAGCAGCGTGTTGCTATTGCCAGAGCACTTGTAAACAATGCTGACCTCATTATTGCAGACGAACCGACAGGCAACATCGACCCTGCGATGAGTGTTGAGATAATGGACCTTCTTAACCACATCAACAAGGCAAACGGAACAACAATCGTTATGGTTACACATGCTCACGACCTTGTAAGACAGTATGACCACAGAATAGTTGTTCTCAAAGAGGGCGAAATCATAGCAGACGGTTATGACAGAGAACAGATTTTAGGGCTTATCAATCCCGATGTTGTTCCCACCGATGCAGGTTTTTATAATGCTCCCAATGAATATGACGATGTTGAAAAGTTCATCTTCACATACGGTCAGGATAATGTACCCATAGAGGAAACAATTCCTCAGGCACCCGAAATTCCTGAAATTCAGCCCGAGCCAAAAAAAGAAGAGCCTGCTCAGACACAGGAAGCAGAGGCTGTTCTCAATGAAATAACAGAACAGCTCAACGCAAATACAGAGGAAGGCTCAACAGAACAGTATTCAATTGAAAAAGATGAAGATATCAGTTCAATTCTTGCCGCTTTTGCAGCATCAAGTGCAGCAAGAACAAAGAAAACTGAAGAAGCAATTGATGAATTACAGGAAATGAATTCCGGAAATGATGAAAATTCATCCGATACTGCATCGGAAGATAACGGAGGTGCAGTATGAGTCGCAAAAACAAACTGAATAAAGGTCGTTTCAACTTAAGATACCTCACAAAAGAAGGTTTCAGAAACGTCAGAATCCACAAGCTTATGACCGTTGCATCAATCACGGTTATGCTCTCCTGCCTTATTCTCATCGGCGGTGCGTATCTTATTTATGAAAACATACAGTCTGTTATTGACCGTGTAGGTGAACAGAACGTTGTTATGGTTTTCATAGAAGATGAATGTGATGATGCATCAGAATCAGCATTGGGCGAACAGATAAGAACAACACCGAATGTAAAGGACTGCGTATTTGTTTCGAAAGACGAATCATATTCAGCAATTCTTTACGATATGGGTGAATCTGCATCAGTTCTTCAGGATATAGGAAGCGACTTCCTCCCCGATGCTTACAAAGTCACAATTACCGATATGGAAGAGTTCGGCGCCACCGTTAACCAGATAAAAACATATGAAAATGTTTTGCATGTACGTGAAAACGGTGAACTTGCTTCAAGAATTGCAAGCATTCAGAATGCTGTAGGACTTGTAAGCATTGTAATTGTTGTAATTCTTCTTACCGTATCACTCTTTATTATTGCAAACACAGTCAGAATAACAATGTTCTCAAGAAGCCTTGAAATCAGCATTATGAAGGCTGTAGGTGCAACAAACTGGTTCATCAGATGGCCATTCATTGTTGAAGGTATCATTATAGGGCTTCTTTCAGCTGCCTGCTCATACGGTCTTATTTTCGGACTTTATGTTGCCGCTGAAAAGGTTCTTGCATCTATGTTTGCAATACTCGGAAACACAATGGTTCCCTTTGAAAACTGTGCAGTAACACTTGCAATAGCATTCTCTGCAACAGGTGTTGTCACAGGCGCTGTGGGCAGCTTTATTTCATTGGGCAGATACCTGAAAGAACACGGAAAGGTAGTAACGAATGAATAAATTCTCATTAAAAAACAGAATATTTTCATTGATTCTCTCGCTGTCTGTTCTCATTTCAGCAATTACCTGCTATAATCTTTCTGTTTCCGCAAACAGCAAGGTTGATGAATATAAAGACAAAATTGCCGAATATGAAGAAAAGATTGACGCCGCTCAGGATAAAATCAATTCACTCAAAGGCAATATCAGCGAAGTTAAAACATATATCGAAGAGCTTGATAAGCAAGTTGCTATGTATCAGGAGCAGATTGATGTATACAACGGTCAGATTGACGCTCATCAGGCAGATATAGATGATTATGAGGCTCAGAATGAAGAGCTTGAAAAGCAGATTGATGAGCTCAATGATCAGATTGACGAATGCAACAGACAGATTGAAGAAAAAAACAAAGAAATTGAAGACAAATATGAAGAGCTCAAGGGACTTATCAGAACAAACTTCATAAACGGTGAAACATCTGCACTTGAAGTTCTTCTCTTGTCAGACGATTTCTCTGATTATCTTACAAAAGTTCAGTTTTTAAGCAGTCTTGCAGACTATGAAAACGGACTTATCAACGGAATCAATGATGATATTGATACAATCAATGACACTGTAGCTCAGATTGACAAGGATAAAGAGTCAATCAGAGAAATGCAGGGTGAAATTGATAAAAAAATTGAAGAAATTGAAAAGCTTCAGGATGCTGTTGAAGAAAACAGAGCAAAAGTTGAAGCTAATCAGAACGTAATTGAAGAAAAGGTAAGCCAGAACAGCAATTATCTTGCAAGTCTTAACAATGAGAGTGCTGAATACAAGGCTATGATCAAGGAATACGAAGCTGAAATTGCAAGATTTGACCGTCAGATTGAAGCATTACTTCAAACAAACGGTTCATCAGGCTCAGGTATTCTCAATAACTCATCGGGTCTTATCTGTCCCCTTCAGTATTCAGGCACATATGTAAGCTCACCCTTCTACAGAAACTCTGACGGTTCTTATCACGGTGCGCTTGACCTTTGTGTTTACGGCGGTTCATACGGCAAGAACATTTCAGCCGCAGAAGCCGGAACAGTTATCACAGCTTCATATCACTGGAGCTACGGAAACTATGTTGTAGTTGACCACGGTAACGGTCTTTCAACACTTTATGCACACGCAAGTTCACTTGCCGTAAGTGCAGGTCAGACTGTTTCAAAGGGTCAGACAATTGCTTACGTAGGAAGCACGGGTAATTCCACAGGACCTCACCTTCATTTTGAAGTAAGAATCAACGGTTCAAGAGTTAACCCCGCAAACTACATCAGCGTATAACGGAGTATCCTATGCATAAAAAAATATCCGTAGGTCTTTGTATAACAATTGCTGTAATCACTTTGATTCTCACTGCGATGATAACAACTGCCGTAACAATGAGTATTTACAGTACACTTATTTCAGACCTCCCCGAAAGAGAAGCTATGTATACCAATCTTTCGGAAATTGACAGTCTGGTAAGAACACATTATCTCGGCAACAGCGAAGATGAAACTGTAAACGACGGCATCTCTGAGGGGTATCTCGGCTCACTTACCGTAGGACGCAATTTCTCTATGACCTCTGATGAATATGCCCGTTTCAAGGCATCACAGCAAGGCACGGATAAACAAGGCAACACAGTAAGTAGTGTAAAATATGAAAAATACAGCAACGCAGGTTATATAAAAATCCTTGATTTCACAGCCACCACCCCGCAGGATTTTGAAAAAGCATACGCATCACTCAGATCGAAATCAATAGCAGGACTTGTTATTGATGTACGTGATACAGACAGCATCAATATTGAATCGGCAGCAAAGATAATTGACATAATTGTACCGCTTGCAACAGAAGGCACACAGGCAATTGCAACTGCCGTTGATAAGAACAACAAGAACATTGAAGTTTTTTCAGCCGATTCAAACAGCATTGATATTCCCGTTTCTGTTATCATAAACGAAAAGACATCAGGTGCAGGTGAACTGCTGGCGTGTGATATCCGTGATTTCGGCAAAGGCACAATCGTAGGAAAAACTTCTGCAGGCAACGGAACATATCAGCAGGTTTTCGAGCTTTCGGACGGCAGCGCTGTTGTTCTCACAGTTGCAAAGCTTCTCCCCTACACAAGCGAAAACTATGATAATGTCGGTGTTAAGCCTGACTACGAAAAAGAGCTCACAAAGAAAACAGACAAGCTTTCTGATGACACTCAGTTTATGCAGGCATACGCTTCGGTAACAGCACTAAAAAAATAATTCAAAAGCGGTCGGAATGACCGCTTTTTTGTTTGACAAACAATAATTTGTCGGGATGTTTTAATAAATAATTTACAATGAAAAAGTTATTCCGTAGGGCGGGTTGCCCTCAACCCGCCGATTGCGGAGTGTAACGGAGCAATAACGGTGGTACACCGTTCTGTTGTAACAAACTCAATATTCAGTTTTGTCCGATAGTGGAAATCTTCGATTTCCAATTTGTCTGCGACAAATCGGCGGCTTGAGGGCAAGCCGCCCTACAACAATTACATATCCCACGAACGGACGCCCGATGGGCGCCCCTACGGTAAAACAGACCGACAAATTCTGATTTGTATGACACTAAAAAGGAGCTGTACGGCCGTACAACTCCTTTTAATATTATCTGAGCCAAGATATATCTGACATATTCGCAAAGTTCTCTGCGCCGTACAGATAAAGTATTTCGGTGATACCGTTTGCCTGAATCAGCTCCGATGTGCTCTGTCTGAAATATCTCAGGTCAACCATATGGATTTCCTCATAGTTTTCACAAAGGAATGTGGTAAAACAATGAGCATATGAATCCTTGACAATCAGTAACTTTTCACCGTTTGTGACACTCTTGTTCTTAACTGAAACGAGTGCGTGGTTACCGTTGAGGAATACAGGATACTTGTCCATATTCTTATCGTGATCATAAAAATAGAGAGAATCATAAGTATTCTTCTCTGTCATATCATCAATAACAACTTCATATTCGTAATTGTTTGATGAATGCCATATTTCCACATTATCGGGTTTTTCAAGCCACAGACCACTCTTTGAATAGTTTGTGCCGTAGAAATCCTTAAGTGTTTCTTTTTCTGAGAAATCAGAAACGGGATTGAGTCCATTTGCTTTGCAGAACTGTTCATACATCACATAAGAACCTGCAGTTGTCAGGTGATGGTCAGTTCTGAAATAAAGCTGTGTATCTTTCTTTTTCTGATTGAAAGTTTCTCTCAGGTCAATAAGTTCAATACCGTCGAGCTTTTCTTCTGCAACCGAGAAAATCTCATCATCGTGATACTGAGTGTGATTTTTGGGAAGAACGTTATCCATAATGTAACCGGGTGCGGGAACAATAATGAGCTTTGCGGGAAGATTGTTATTCTTTGCAAACTCACTCATTATCTGAATATTACGCTCTGTACGTGCGAAGTCAATTTTTTCGGCATCGGCAATAAGATAACCGTCATCACACTTATAAACGCCGTTTGAACCGTTTCTGCCCGTCAGAAGGTTATAATATGCATTAATACCTACGAATGTATCTCTGAACGGGAACTGATCTGAAACAAAGGTTTCGATATCCTTAAACCAGCTGCCGTCAAAAAGAGCTTCTGTGCTGAATGCAGGGAAAAGAGTAAGAACTCTTTTTTCATTCTGCGAATAATCCTGTTTGGGTAAAACTGCAAGAAGAATTGCAAACGCAAAGATAAACACCAGGAATATACCGCTTATAATATGCTTTGTTTTTTTCATGGTGTTTCTCCTTAAAATCTGAAATACAGGAACGGATTATAGCTTGAACTGACGAGTGAAGCTGTTGAAAGTACAAGCACGATTGCTGTTGCAACACACTGCAGAGCAATACTCCATTTCTTTTCCTGTGTTCTGATGTAAAGTTTTTTCCATACGGGAAGACAGGCACCGATACCGATGACAAACAACGGAATGTATGAAAGCACAAGGTAAAGTGCATTGTCACCCACAAAGCCATAATTGCCCGTAAAGAGTCTTACAATAAACTGACCCATTTCTGCCATTTCAAGGAAATCAAAGATTACCCAACCCATCACGATAAAGAAAAGTGCGTATACGTGACGGAAGAATGAGGGCAGTTTTTTAAGTATTTTTGCAAGAAGGAACTTTTCAATTATGAGAAGAACTCCGAAATAAACACCCCAGAGAACAAAGTTCCAGCTCGCACCGTGCCACAGACCTGTGAGCATCCAGACAATCATAAGATTGAGCACCTGACGTGCCTTACCTTTTCTGTTACCTCCGAGAGGGATGTAAACATACTCTCTGAACCAGCTGCTGAGTGAAATGTGCCATCTTCTCCAGAAATCCGTAATGCTCTGAGAAACATACGGATAATTGAAGTTCTGAACAAACTCAAATCCGAAGAAATTACCAAGGCCCCTTGCCATATCGGAATAACCCGAGAAGTCAAAGTAAATCTGAAGAGTGAATGCGATAATACCCATCCAGCTTCCGAGTACACCGCTTTCGGGGTCTCCTTTTATCTGTGTCCAGAAAAGACCCATCTGGTTTGCAATAAGAACTTTCTTTGCAAGACCTAAAACAAAGAGCTTGACACCCTTTGTGAACAAATCAATTGTTTCTTTTCTGTATTGAAGCTGATATTCAACATCGACATATCTTACAATGGGACCTGCGATAAGCTGAGGGAAAAGAACAACATAAGTGCCGAATGTTATATAATTCTTCTGCACTTTGCAGTTTCCCCAGTAAAGGTCAATGATGTAAGACATTGTCTGGAATGTATAGAACGAAATTCCTATGGGAAGAGCGATTTCGGGGAGCTGAAGTGCTGCCACGGCAGGAATGCTGTCAAACATACCAAGCACAAAGCCCGTATATTTGAAGAATCCGAGCATGCCGAGATTGAATATGACGTCAAGAACGAGAACTGTGCGTTTTGCTTTAATCTTATCTTTCCATTTGTCAAGAAGAAGACCTGCAACATAGTTTCCCGTTATTGAAAACAGCATCAGGAAAACATAAACGGGTTCACCGAAACCGTAAAAAAGTATACTTACAACAAAAAGCCATAAGTTCTTTACTTTGCGTGGGATGACATAATATACAGCCAGCACAAGCGCAAAGTAAACGAACATGAATAAAAGACTACTGAATACCAAGAGAAGTTCTCCTTATTTTATCCTTCAAAATTGGATTTAAAAATATCAACAAGTGAATCGTAATCAGGTGAAAGGAACATAGCGATGTAGTTGCCGTTCTTCTGGACTTCACTCTTCTGAGCAATTGCATAGTTTTCAGCATCATAGCTCTGTGACTGAACTTTTACTTCAGCAATACGGTTGTTCATCTTCTCTTCAATTCTCTTGAGAGCTTCACCGTCTTTTGCCTTTACCATAACAACTTCTTCGGGGAATGCACCGTCCATTGTTGTGTAGCAGGCTGCTGATTCGATATCTTCTGCTGCAATACCGTAAAGGTTAAGGAGAGCATCTGCCTGAATATCAATGGGGTCTGTGGGAGAAAGCTGCTGAATCATTACATTCTTTACAGCGGAAAGGTCAACCTGAATTGATGATGTGTTGTTGTTTGAGGGTGCCTTATCTCCAGAACAAGCTGCAAATGAGCAGGCAATAATTACTGCGATTAAGATTGATAAGATTTTTTTCATTTTTTCATTCTCCTGTTTTTTATTTTATCCTACTGCTTCCACAACTTCCTTTTCAGGATAAGCTTCAGCATTTATTGCGTGTGTTTTAAGATAGTCTACCCATTTTTCGCAACCTTCATTAGTGAAGTGCATACCCATACTTGAAAGGTCACTGCAATATGATTCTCTGAGTACTGAGCCTGAATCATCATACATCACAGATGCCACATCAAGGTAATACCATCCGTTTTCTTTACACATTTCAAGAAGAAGTGTGTTATATTCTTTGATTTTTTCATTATTGAGTTTACTGCTCTGACTCGTGCTTGAAGAAGCCATAGGAGTCATTGACTGAACAAAAACCTGAATTCCGGGGGATTTTTCAATAATAAGACCGATAAGCTCCTTATAATGTTCAATTGAGCTTTCAAGGCCGTAAACACCGATATCATTCATACCCAGCATTATGAAAAGCTTTTTTGCACCTGATTTTGCAACACAGTCTTCGACTTTTGACTTTGTGCCCTGATATGAAGGATGAACCGATTTTGAAGAAACATCCCACAATGCGTTTGCGGCAGAAAGACTACCCGATGCAAAGAACTGAGCTTTACCGAGAGCACTGGTTGAAGCCTGATAATAGCTGAGTTTAAGACTTATTGAATCACCGACAAATGCTGCATCGTCAAAATAACTGCTGTCTACCCTTGAGCTTTCGGGAAGTTTACCGCTTACGGGAAGGTTCTGCTCATATTCAGATGACTGAGATGCCGATTCAATGATATCGTCATTTTTTTGGTCATCCCCTTTTCCGCAGGATGAGAACAGCACACAGATTGCCAGAATAAGTGTAATAAGTTTTAATTTCATATAAATCCCCTTTCTGATATCATACTACAACAGATAAATTATATCACAGCATATAGTCAATATCAAGTAAATAAAAATAAAAATTTATATATTTTTACATTAGTAAATATACAAAAGATTATACAAAAAAATTCCGGATTGCTCCGGAATTATCATTTTAATAGCACAGCATCGGCATTTCGGCATTAAATGGGTCGTATGTGCCTGAATACATATCGTTTTTATTTTCTTCAACGGGGGTAACAACAACCTTACCGCCGTTTTTCGTAATTGTGTAAAGGTCGTTATGAGTTCCGTCAGATTTACGTTCTGTCCAGAAGAATACTCCGTCTTTAACCGATACTTCATAAGCACAGAAGTAATAATCTGTTATCTGGGTGCCGATTGAAACTGCAATTTTGCCGTCATAAATATAAAGATAACTTCCGTCCATATGATATACACCGTTGAATTCCGACACCTGAGTTTTCAGAGTGTCAACCATCTTTTTTGCAGGAGAAAAAGATGGATTCAGCTTTTCTGTCAGCATATCAAGAGGATAGCCTATACAACCGTTTTCATTGTATTCATCCATAACAAGTGAATAAAGATACCAGTCTCTTGCATCTTCTTTATCGGCACCGGCTCCCCCTGTGCCGTAATATGCAACTGCTGTTTTGAAGTTGCCTTCTTCTGCGGCACCTGTCATAGCTTCATAGATTTCTTCATCTGTGCTGAAAAGCTCTGTTTCACCATCGGGAAGAGGTTTTTGGTCGCTGCAGGCTGAAAGAATTGTGAATATGAGAACAAAACATAACAACAATGCGATTTTTTTCATAATATTTACCTCACAATTTAATTTTTATTTCATCCTTTTCAAGGATTTTTTTCAATAATGCATTTGAAAGTACGGTACTGTCGGCACGTTTTGCACCTTCAGCCGTTTCACCGAGTGAAGCAACCGGTTCAAGAAGCGATTTATCAAGTCCGTTACACTCAGCAAACAGAATACCCAACTCAAACTTTGATAAAGCATCATCACCGCTGATATTTATTACTGACGGAAGTTCATTTTTTCGGCAGAGTCCGATAATAATCTCTGCAACAGAGCTGTAATCAAGAGTAGAACGCACAGCGCCCGTAACAAGCTTTGTGACTTCACCGTTTTTAAGATTTTCATATATTATATCACAGAAATGCTTTTTTGTCACGGACAGACTGCGTGAGAACATAAGTGGTAGCCTGAGAGCTGTTCCGCCCTTGGAAACAAACACTTTTTCGGCTTCGGCTTTCTGACTACCGTAAACGCTAATCGGTTTGAGTTCATCATCTTCTCTGAATGCATAAGCTCCGCCCTCGCCGTAAACGGTGTCACTTGAAGTGAACATAAGCTTTTCAAAGGTTTTTACTTTTTCAAGCAGCATTGAAGGTATTGTGACATTGAAATAATAAGCTTCATCGGGATTCTTTGCAACATAATCGATATTATGACAAGCCGCAGTCCAGATTATTTTCACGTTTTCGTTTTCATTGATTTTTTCTGCAACATGCGAAAGATAGTTTTTATCCGTCAGGTCACCGCAGAGAACAGAAACACGTTCGTTTTCTGCAGAAAAAACGCTTTTGTTTCTTGCACAGGCAATTATTTTCTCATCGGTATTATCAAGGATGCATTTTATAAGATATGAACCGAGAAAACCGCCTGCTCCCGTTATAACAAACATAATCTACCCTCCCGCAACCTTTGTGCTGACTTCACCCGTTGACAAAAATTCTTCGGTTGAATCTTCATAACGCACATGAAGCCTGAAATCATCATCAATACCGAGTGCCTGAGCGCTGAAAACTCCTGTCTGCTTTATAACATTGATGTTCTTGCCGTCAAGATATGAACGGCTTTTATAATCAAACAGAAAATGCTTACCTGTAAGAGAATTATAGTCTTCCATAAAGAAATTGATTGTATCTGCAACAATACGGCTGACCGTTTCGCTATCAGGCTTTTCATTGAAGACACTTCCTGCAATATCCTTTATTTCATCGGGCATTTCTTCCGTGGGGTAATACATATTTATGCCAATTCCGAGCACGGCGAAGCTTAACTTTCCGCATTCGGTATCAAAAGCCGCCTGAGTGAGTATCCCCGCAACCTTTCTGTCACGCATATATATGTCATTTACCCACTTTATCGAAGTCATTCGTCCCGTATTCTTTTCAATTGACTTGGCAACGGCAACTGCGGCACACGTTGTTATGAGAAGTGAATCTGAGGGTGATAACTGAGGTCTTAAAAGGATGCTGAAATAAGCTCCGCACCCTGCAGGCGACTCAAATCTTCTGCCGAGTCTTCCCTTTCCCCCGGTCTGCTCTGATGCTACAAGCACATAGCCTTCTTCCTTGCCGTTTTCAGCCATTTCCTTTACAAGAGTATTCGTTGATGTTACACAATCCCTGAATTCAACACGGATTTTATCACTCTTTATATATTTCCTGATTCCTGCCGCAGAAAGCATTGTATTGTTTTCGTTGAGCCTGTAGCCTTTATTTGTGACGGCATCTATGGGATATCCCTTTGATTCAAGGTGTTTTATGCTTTTCCACACGGCATTTCTGCTCACACCGAGCTTTGATGCCATTTCACCGCCGGAAACGAATCTTCCCTTGTTTTCTTCAAGGAATTCAAGTACGCTGTCGACTGTTTTCATTCAGTATTCCCCTTTCACAAAGAGATTTTGAAACGATTGTCGCAACAATCATTTTTATAATATCAGGAACAATAAACGGCAGAACACAGATGGAAAACGCACCTGCAAAATTATTTAAACTCAATTCACCGATATAAAAAACAACATACCATAATGTTCCTGCAAGGTAACACATAAGTGTTCCCGTAAAAAACGCAACAAACATAAAAATGCGGTTATTTTTCTTAACTTTTATAATCAGCCCCGAAATCAATGCAATCAGCAGAAATCCCAGAATATAGCCACCCGTGGCACCTGCAAGAACGCCGATACCTCCTCTGAAGGATGAAAAAACGGGCAAACCGAGTACACCTAAAAGAAGATAGAGTACAACGGAAATTACCGCCTTTTTTGTTCCCAGAACCGCACATGCAATATAGATTACAAACGTCTGTAACGTAACGGGTACAGCTCCGACGGGGATTGCAATAAAAGACGCAACGCACATAACAGCAGTCATAAGTGCTGTTATGACAATATCATATATTCTGCATCTTTTCACAACCATAAAAAAATCACTCCATAAGTTATGAAGTGATTTTATCATATTAATCATTAATTGTCAACCTGAAATAATTTTCAAGTGACAATATCAGAGTTTAAGCTTTGAGTTGAGCTCCTTAAGAGTTGCTTCATCAACCTTGACAATAGCTCTGTCATAAGTAAGGATGCCGTTTACTTCAAACTCAACGTCACTTACCTGAGTATAGACGGTTGCAGAAAGCCCCTTGTCAATTATGGGGATAATCTGCTTTTCAAAAAGCTTTCTGTAAGCCTTTGTAAGAGATTCTTTTGAGTTATACATCATATAACCGAAGCTCTTTGCCTTGTTCCATACGTGACCGTCGATAATATGTGAATATCCGCCGAATTCGCTGAGAACGAAAGCTCTGTTGTTCTCTTTTTTCGGCACCTGAACGGGGATTGTGTATCTGTGGATACTTCTGAAATCGCCAGCCTTCTGGTCATACCAGCCACTTGCGTGGTCACAATGTCTTGAGGGGTCTGCAGCCTTGACAGCGTTACCGATTTCAGCTGCATCAAACTGTCCCCATCCTTCGTTGAAAGGAACCCATGTTGCGATTGAAACACAGTTATAAAGCTGATCAATCATTTCAAACATTTCCTTCCTGAAGAAGTCACGCCATTCTTTCTTACCTCTGTTGAAGAGTTCATATTTATTATCTTTCATTGAAAATGCAGCAACAGGAATGAAACCGCCCTGAATAATGGGGATAACACCTGCAAAGAACTGACTGAGAGCCTTACCGCCGCTTATCATATCCTGCCATACGAGCATTCCGAGTCTGTCACAATGATAATACCATCTTGCAGGCTCAGTTTTGATATGTTTACGGAGCATATTGAAGCCGAGATCTTTCATCTTCTGAATATCGTAAATCATAGCTTCATCTGTGGGAGGTGTCATACCGCCGTCACACCAGTAGCCCTGATCGAGAAGTCCGTTATGGAAATACGGCTTGTTATTAAGACAAAGACGCATATAGCCCTTTGAATCCTTACCCATACTGAACTTTCTCATACCGAAGTATGTCTTTACTATATCAACAACAACTCCGTCAACTGAGAGTTCAAGCACCATATCATAAAGATTGGGCTCTTCGGGGCTCCAGAGTTTGAAATCAGGAACAGTAATATCAGTATCCTTGCCGATTTCAGCTTCTGCAACAGCATTTTCACCGTCGTATACAGTTGCTTTAAGAAGATAGTCACTACCTGCAGAAACAACAGGTTTTACGTTTATAACACCCTTATCGATATCGGGAAGAAGTCTGATTGATTCAATATGAGCATCCGAAACTGCTTCAAGCCATACTGTCTGCCAGATACCTGATGTGGCTGTATACCAGAAGCCGTGAGATTCTGTTGCCTGCTTGCCTCTCTGCTGCCAGCCTTCGTCTGTGGGGTCATATACATAAACAACGAGCTCGTTTTCGCCGTCTGTTACATAATCTGTAATATCAAATAAAAAAGCATTGTAACCGCCCTGATGTGAGCCTACAAGCTTCTTGTTGACGTAGACTTTACATTCCCAGTCAACAGCATCAAAATTGATAATTACTCTCTTACCACTGAATTCCTCTGAAAGAGTAAAATTCTTTCTGTACCAGAGTCTGTCATCCTTTGTGATATGCTTTTCAACACCTGAAAGTGCACATTCAATTGCAAAAGGAACAATAATTTTTCCGTCATATTTTTCAGGAAATGTTGTGTTCACATCAGTGATAGCATAGTCAAATTCACCGTTGAGATTAACCCAGAAATCACGCTGAAACTGAGGACGGGGATATTCATTAAGGGGACAGTTTCTGTCAACTTTATCATAGAAAATTGTTTTTATATGTGACATTCTTTACACCTCTCATTTATTATCTTTTATATTTTACAATAAAAAAAACATTTTGTCTACACATATTTACTATTGACAACCACTTTTTTTTGCATATAATAAAACTGTAAAGAAAATATCTTCAGGGCGGGGTGTGATTCCCCACCGGCAGTAAAGTCTGCTAACACCTATTGGTGCCGAAACGGTGAAATTCCGTTACCGACGGTTATAGTCCGGATGAAAGAAGAAAACATATCGTTTGTCTTTTACGCTCTGATATTTTCAGTGCGTATTTTTTATTTCAGGGTGACAGGAATAATCCGAATCCGCCTTAAAACGGCTATTTTTAAGTCTTTTCGGCATTTCGGATTTGAAAGGCGGCAGCCTTCCTGCATCCTCAATACCAAAAATCCAATAAAAATTTCTCGTTTTAAGGTCGAAGATTTTTTACAGTGCGGATTTTTGGCAAGCCAACGCATAAAACACAGCAAATCCTTGACGGATTTGCGAGTATTTTAAGGAAGGATTGACGGAAATCAGCCTGTAAAAAACGGGTTTGTATTATTCCTGTCACCCTAAGGTGATAACTATGAAATCGAAAAAATCAAAAAAATTCAATGTAAGAGCATTGACAGTAACTGCAGTAATGGGTGCACTCAGTACAGTACTTATGATGATTGAATTTTCAATCCCCATTATGCCTGCATTCATCAAACTCGACTTTTCAGAACTTCCCGCGTTGATAACAGGATTTGCTTACGGTCCGTTATGGGGTATTGCAGTCTGTTTCATAAAGAACTTTATTCACGTTTTCGTTTCAACAACGGGAGCAATCGGTGAAATATCAAACTTTGTTCTCGGTGCGGTTTTTGTAGGTATTGCGGCAATAATCTACAAAAAGAAAAAGAATAAGAAATGGGCTCTTATCAGCTGTGTTATTTCATCAGCCGTAATGGCAGTTTTCAGCGTTTTTTCAAACTACTTTATCGTTTATCCGCTTTACATAAAGGTGCTCGGTATGACAGAAGAAATGATTCTGGGTATGTATCAGGCAATTCTTCCCTCTGTCAGCAACCTTTTTGAGGCAATT
The DNA here is from genome assembly GCA_017549285.1 of Clostridia bacterium. Lineage (GTDB taxonomy): Bacteria > Bacillota > Clostridia > Oscillospirales > Acutalibacteraceae > UBA1081. The sequence continues at coordinate 19,773 of JAFYVE010000015.1, read as the reverse complement.
GCAATATTCAACCTGCCTTTCAACTTTATAAAGTCAATGATTGTGTCAATCATGTGCTTCGCAATTTACAAAAGAATCTCCCCTATTCTTAAAAAACAGTAATAACGAGGTGTTGAAAATGTATTGCAATAAATGCACAACGGAGATTCAGGGGGATTATAAATACTGTCCTGTCTGCGGAGCCGAGATACATAATCCGACAATAAAAAACAAACGCATTGTTTGTTTTAAATACAAAAGCGTTATCTTTGCGATTATGACAGCAATATTAATTACCGGCATTATTTTTTCTGTTTATCATATAGCTGATATTCCGAAAAAGCATAACGGCAATAACGAGAATATTATTTATGCTGACCATTCAGTTGCGGAATCTGTTGCTTATGATTATGTTGCAAGTATTCTTCTGGCTGACAATCCCTCAGACTATGAAAGTTTTGCAGACTCAACAACAATTGACTGGGATGCACTTTTCAAAAAGCTGAATGAAAACAACAGCATTGGTAACCCTCAGGATGTATATCTTGATTTCTTTTCTGACAACATTATTTTCGGAAGTATGCCTGACGGATACGATTATTTTAAAACAAAAACTATTTCCGTAACGGACTATGCCTATACAGACCTTCATAAAAACATAACAATGTTCGGGAAGCTGTTCCGTCCGCTTTCACTTTCCCCTGTAAGCTATATTCCATTCTCTGAAATCAGAACTCTTAACAGCGTTGTATTATCGGTTGAATTCTATGATGCAGATGATAATCTTATCACTACAGAGCAACTTGATATAACAGTTGTTGCAGAAAGCGACGAATACTATTCTCCACGTGATTACAGTGTATTGTATGACAACTTCTTTATGGAAAAATTTATAACATCACTGTATCCTGAAGAAACATCCACAGCTTTCCACAAATAATACTGTTTTTCTGTACGTATATTTAGCTGATAATCTAAAAGCAGTAATTCCCACTTGACAAAATACATCGTTTATTGTAAAATAATAAAGAATTGAATATTCCTTATAAAGAGTGACGGAGGGAACGGCCCTGTGATGTCCGGCAACCTGCATAAGCAAGGTGCTAAATCCGACGGTCTGACCGAGAGATAAGGCTTAACGCTCACGGCTCAGTCTGTGAGCTTTTTTACGGTTAAAATTTCAGATTATATATTTTTTACGGAGGAAAAACAAAATGGCAAAAAGACTTTTTACTTCAGAATCAGTTACTGAAGGACATCCCGATAAAGTCTGTGACAAGATTTCAGACGCTGTCCTTGATGCTCTTCTTGCTCAGGACAAATATTCACGAGTAGCTTGTGAAAGCTGCTGCACAACAGGTATGGCAATGGTTATGGGTGAAATCACAACAGAAGCTGTTGTTGACATCCCTGCAATCATCAGAAAAACAATCTGCGACATCGGTTTCGATTCACCCGAAGCAGGTTTCGACGGCAACGCTTGTGCTGTTTTCACAACACTTGACAAGCAGTCACCCGACATCAGCATGGGTGTCAGTAAGTCACTTGAAATGAAAGAAGGCGACGACGACAAGTACAACCTTCACGGTGCAGGTGACCAGGGTATGATGTTCGGTTTCGCTTGTGACGAAACAGAAGAACTTATGCCTATGCCCATTTCTCTTGCTCATAAGCTTGCTTTAAGACTTACAGAAGTCAGAAAGAACGGCACACTTAAGTATCTCCGTCCCGACGGTAAGACTCAGGTTACTGTTGAATATGATGACGACAAGGTTGTAAGAATTGAAGCAGTTGTTATTTCAACTCAGCACAAGGAAGAAGCAACTCAGGAACAGATAAGAAAAGACCTTATCGAAAACGTTATCAATCCCGTTATCCCCGCTGAACTCATTGACGAAAACACAAAGATTTTCATCAACCCCACAGGCAGATTCGTTATCGGCGGCCCCGTCGGTGACAGCGGTCTTACAGGCAGAAAGATTATCGTTGATACATACGGCGGATATGCTGCACACGGCGGCGGTGCTTTCTCAGGTAAGGACCCCACAAAGGTTGACAGAAGTGCAGCTTACGCTGCAAGATACGTTGCAAAGAACATCGTTGCAGCAGGTCTTGCAAAGAAGTGCGAAATCGAGCTTGCATACGCAATCGGTGTTGCACGTCCCGTATCAGTTATGGTCAATACATACGGTACAGGCAAGGTTTCAAACGAAAAGCTTGCAGAAGCTGTAAACAAGGTATTCGACCTTCGTCCCGCTGCAATTATCGATACTCTCGACCTCAGAAGACCTATCTACAGCCAGACAGCTGCTTACGGTCATATGGGCAGAACAGATATCGACCTCCCCTGGGAGCATACAGACAAAGTTGATGCCCTTCTCGAAGCTGTAAAGTAATTGAATAAAAATCAAGGAGCCGTTCAGATGAACAGCTCCTTTTTTTGTTTGATAAATCAGAATTTGTCGGGATAAAAAAATATAAAAGTTTTGGTCGAGCTTTTACAAAAGCTCGTGGGATTCAAAAGGGCAAAGCCCTTTGTCGCACTGAAGCAGAGTGCGAAACTCTTTTTCCTTAAAAAGCGCAGGAAGGGAGCAAAAACAGTCCGGTGTGACTGTTTTTGCGTGGGGAACCCTCGCCGGGGGTTCCCCGTTTCATCTCTGATGAAACAACGGACCGATATAGGCATCGGTCCCTACAAAGATTGTTTTTATTACGAAATGTTTATCTGAGGACCTCAACAAATTATTGTTTAAGTTGTTTTACAATCTGATTCCCGTAAACTGCCGTGCCCGTTACAAGGACGCCCTGAATTGCAGACGGTACTGTCCAGCCGCCGAGAGCCATAGCACCCACGATTCCGAAAGGCAACAGAATCAGCGGAATGAACTTATCGGGAATAAATTCAAGATTTTTCATAATCTGCCCGATGATAATCAGAACGGGAATAAGCACTAATGCATGCTCCGTTACGTATGTAAGAATTTCCATTTTTCCTCCTAAATAAAAGCAAATATTGCCGATACAGCACCCGAAACACAGGCACCGATTACAAGCCACATGAGTTTTTCATAAAAAGCCGTGGGACGGTTACGCACTTCGTCAAGCTCCTGCCGCACATTGTTCAGGTCTTCCCTCATGTGCTTCACTTCAACGACCATATCGGACACCGACTGAGTGAGTTTTTCAACGGAATCAAGCCGATGATGTGCCGATTTTATGCTTGATTCCGCTGAGGTAAGTCTTTCCCAGACTTCCTTTTCGTTCATTTCAGTCAGAGAGTCCTGCAGACTCACGAAGGACTTTTCTCGCATCTGCGGCGGTTATTTTTCCGTCACCGTCAGCATCTGCGTTTGCAAGAGTCTGTCCCTGAAGATTTTCAAGCCCTGCCGATGCTCTGAGAATTTTTCTTGCATCTGCAGCTGTGATTTTTCCGTCCCCGTCAGCATCACCTCTGACGAAAGAAATATAACCTCTGTTGAAGTCAACATTACCGTTTATGCCTTCAATTCTTGCCGTACTTGTATACTGCCAGATATCATATGTCCCCTTATATGTGACCTCTTTGTAATACTGGGCAAGCCATTTGACCTTATTATCGTACCACTCATCGGTAAGGTAATTTGTGAACCAGTTCTTGTTTGAATAAGTACCGTATGTATAGCCCTCTTTTTCGATGTAATAGCAGAAAGTCTTTGCAATTTCAAGAATTCTTTCCTTGCCGAGTCTTCTTATCTGCTCTTCCTCAAGATCAAGAAATACAGGCAGGTCAAAATCAATATTTTTTATGAGTCTTAACACGTGTTCGGCTTCACTTCTTGCTTTTTCAGGTGTTGTTGCATAGCTGTAAAGATACACACCGAAAGGAATGCCGTTTTCTATGCAACCATTTACGTTATTGAGCCACTGAGAATCATCCTGATTGGTGAAATCACCTCCGAAACCGCAACGTATAATTGCGAAACCGATTTTTCCTTTAAGTTTTGCCCAGTCAATTCTGCCCTGAGCATATGAAACATCAATTCCCTCTGAAAGGATTTTTTTACTCAAATTCAAACACCTCCGTTAACAATGACTTCGTATTCCTCACGAGTCATAGCACCTGCATCAAGCAGTTTTTTCATATGCTTTTCTTTATAGATTCCAAGCATATAGTAATATATTATTTTGTTAAGCATCGGTTAATTCCTCCCCCGTGAGAATCCTGTAAAGTAATGCAGCGTTTTCATTTTCAAGCTCTCTTATGTAAGCGTCCTTTGAGAGCTCTTCCTTCTGCATTTCGCTTTCGGCTTTTTTTCTGAGCTCTTCGGCAACTGTGTTATATTCAGTTTCTGTTATTTCAAGCATTTCTTCACGTTCAACAGCTTTGTTGTGAGCCTGATAAGTCACATTGCCGTCTTTATCAATAAATTTATAATAAAACATTTTTTACCCCCACGCATACCAGGCATAAGTCACACCCGATGCAAATTTTGTGGATGATCCCCAGCCTGTTATTGTGTTATCAGAATTACTGCTGACCCCGTTACTTGTTGAAAAACCTGTTTTTACATTACTGCTCGACTTATAGACAAAGACACAACCGTTTTTAAGCCCTGAAAAATCATTGTCATACACTCTGAGAATTGAGCATATTTCATAGGGTGAGGCAGCGTTTGTTGTTGTAATCGGTGTTGTGGCAATAATAAGAATCACTTTTGCTCTGAAAGTAAGACCGAGTGAAAGCTTGTCACACGTCTGCCCGCTTCCCTGAAAAGTACCTGATGCAGTTTCCTTACAATGAATTATCAGATCTTTCGGGTTTATAAAGCCGTTTCTGACCTTATTCACGGCATCATCAAGTTGTGCACCCGTATATCCGAGATAATATTCACTCATAAAAGCACCTCCGAAATAAAACTGTTATAATCATTACCCGAATAAGCACTTCTGTATGTTTCATCGGTACCGCTTCCGTCTCTTTTCACAAAAATCAAAGCACCGTCCGAATCAACAACGGTTTCACCTGATAAAGAAAGAAAAACGGAGCCGTCATTCCATTTGCCGTCTTCAGTCAGCACAAAAACACTTATTCTGTATTCACCGTCTGTCTGAATTTCAGCACATTCGGCATCAAAAGAATATTCATTTACTGCAGACGGAAGATTGACAACGCCGTCTGACAAGGTTACATCATCCCTGAGAAGACAGATTCCCGTTCTTCTGCCGAAAGCTGAACCTGTTTTTGTGGCTCTGGCTTCAATTGAAGTGAACGGCACATCAGATGTGACATTTATTTCAGCTTTAAAAAAAGAGCTTATTCTGTTTCTGTCAATCGTAATATCAATCACATCAGACACTCCAACTGCCCGTTGCGGCACTTCTTACAAAAGCCTTGATAATTTTTATTCCGTCACCGGGTGCAACAGCAACAATATCGGCGGCACGTATTGTGTAATTGATTCCGATAACACTGTCAACCTCACCGTTGAATTCAAGAACAGCGTCTGACGCTGATACAGAATAATTGTCATCGTGAATATCAGACCCGTTTGTTGTAGGAATTGCAATATTTGAAGGTGAATCGTGAGGTGCGTTGACATTCTGGACAATCATAAGCTTTGCGGCGTTGATTTTTTCATCTGCATAAAATGCACCTACAGCGCAATCCTTTCCGGATGTCAGAGAAATCCTTGAATTACCAACCGAAAAACTGCTGATTGCGGGAACTTTTTCATAAAGCGTGACAGAATCACTTACTGCTGAAGATTCATTCCATACATCATCACGAACTTTCACATAAACGGTTTTAAGACCGTCACCCGAAGCGAGTGTTACATTCTTTGATGTTCTGTATGTTTCCCATATTGCATCAGCTTCTGTCGGTGCATCTGCTGTGCCCCAGATTTTCATCTGATAACCATCAGTTGATTCATCGGTACAGCCAATTGAAAGAACGGCTGCTGTTGATGTCACTTTATCCGCATCACCGTTGACAAGAATACTCACACCTGACGGTGCGATAGTATCAAGCGTGATATTTATATAATTTGCCATTATTCTTCTCCTTTGTTTTCAGTATTTTCAACCGCAATATAGATATATGCTTTTTTTCTTTCATCACGGTTATAAATTTTCTTTTCTCCCCTGCCGTAAATCTGAGATATTTCCAGGGGATAATATTCTTTTCCTTCACGCAGAAACATTATGTCCCCTCCTCAATAAAATAGATTTCTTTTTCATACTTCTGAGATTCAGACAGATTGTTATATTCAGTCCTTGTACCGAACCACCAGTCGGGCATTTCAAGAACCTGCTGTCTGTCATCATCAAAAGTGATGATCATAACGTTATTTATCCGTCTGATTTCTTTTATGCCGATTCCTCTGGGGCCTTCGGGAAATGTGAATGCATTCACGACGGGGGATTTTATTTCAGCTTTTACGGTTTTACATTCCATCAGTATTCAAGCCTCCTGAGAATAAGCAACTGATTAAGAGGACGGTGTCTTTCATCAAGTGCGGGAAGAATAATTCGACTATCCTGTCTTTCATCAAGTATTCCTATTTCAAAAACATACTCACCTTCTTCAATTGTAAGAGGAAAGCTGAAATGACTGTTCTGACTCAGAATATATGCTCTGAGTGTAAACGGGTCAACGGAATCTGAAATCTTGATATAATAAAGTTCACCCTCTGCAAGTTCATAAAGTTTATCGTTTTCGTGGTGTTCAACATTGAACTCCAGTTTGTTCCCCTCGGGAACAATCAATCTGTTAATAATCATATTGCCTCCTGAAATAATGTTTCTTCATCGTAATAAGTTCTTAGTTTCTGAGAAACTATACGCATATCACGGATTTCTTCATAGAGAACAGCAAGTTTTGCTCCGAGTTTTTTAACTTCGTCGAAGTTATGTATCTTCCCTGCTTCCTTCATAGCTGTTCTTGTTTTTCTGACAATTTCCTCAATATTCCTGATTGAGTTTTCATATTCTTCTGCAAGTTCAATAAGAGTTTTCATACCGTGCTGAACTCCTTTCCGTTTTTCACTATTGAAATTTTTATATCCTGAACACGGGGTACCGATTTACTGCCGTCAAGCATCTCATTATAAAGCACTATGTATTTAAGAATTGCTTCAATTTTTTTATGGGCTCTGTTCAGGGATTTTCTTATGCCTGCAAGCGATAATCCCGAAGCTGCCGCAATACTTTTTACGGACATATTCCCGAACCAATGAAGTTCAATTATTCTTTTTTCGGTTTCCGAAAGTTCGTTGTTGATTACAGCGTTCAGAACATCATATAAGGAAAGTCTGGCTGCCTGATAAAGACATCCGGCACAATCGTTTTCCGTACAGCTCAACTCATCATCCTTTCCCATGTCAGCCATAGTTATCGTACCGTAGTATGACACGCACTTCAATTTTTTCATCGCTCCTTTTTGTGCATTCCGGGGAAGAGCATTTCCGAATATACACCAACATTTCAGAACGTTTGTTCTGCATGTTTAAGTATATGAACATTTGTTTGTATTGTCAATACGTTCATCTGAATTAAATTTTTGAGTCCCTGTAAATGTACAATAAGCGCCTGCAGATGTATGCGGACGCTTTATTTTTATAAAAATATTAAAAAAATATATAGTTTGTTAATACTGAGTTGATTTTTAAATGCAATAATGTACATAATCGAATAATATGGTTAAAAATGAGGAGTGACAGATAAGTGATAAATTCTATGGCGCACTGGATAACAAAAAATACTAAAAAAGTTATCCTTATTGCGATTCTGCTTCTGATTCCGTCAATACTGGGTTTTATTTTTACCCCTGTCAATTATGACATCTTATCTTATCTGCCTGAAGGACTTGATTCCGTTAAAGGCATTACAATTCTTGATAAGGATTTCAATATGGCATCTATGGGAATTATTGTCCTTGACGATCTAACTTTTGACGAAGCCAAAACAATTGAAAATTCCATTGAAGAGATTGAAAATGTAAAAGCTGTCCTGTGGATAGGTGCAGTATCAGAATCACCGATACCTCTTTCAATGCTCCCGTCAGGGATGACATCAATGCTTTACAGCGCAGACGGTGACAGCACACTTATGATGGTGCAGTTCAGTTCACCGGGGTCATCAAACAAAACACTTGATGCGATTGATGCAATTCAGGATATTCTTCCTGAAAACTGTGTAATGAGCGGTACTGCCGCTATGACATATGATATGAGTCAGCTTATGTTTGAGCAGGTTCCCGTTTTCGCTGCAATTGCCGTAGGGCTTGCACTTATCGCACTCGGCATGACAATGGAATCATTCATACTTCCCATAGTTATGCTCATGGCTCTCGGTATTTCAATCCTTTATAACATGGGAACAAACTTCATTTTCGGTCAGGTTTCATTTATCACCCAGTCAATCGCAGCAATTCTTCAGCTAGGCGTTACAATGGACTATTCAATCTTCCTTATGGACAGATATATTGAAGAAAAGCCGAAATACAGATCACGTGAAGCCGCAATGTCAAAAGCTATTGTTGAAACTTTTGCATCTCTTGCAGGTTCATCGGTCACAACTGTTTTCGGTTTTATTGCATTGTGTTTCATGAGCTTTACGCTCGGTCTCGATATGGGTATTGTTATGGCAAAGGGTGTTATCTTCGGGATTTTCACAACTGTAACAATTCTCCCTGCTCTTCTTCTTGTTTTTGAAAACGCAATCAACAAAACAAGACATAAGAGCCTTGTTCCACCTTTCGGCGGACTCAATAAAGTCACAATCAAGCTCAGAAAAGTTATTGCAATTGTCTTTGTTATCCTGATTTTCCCTGCCTGGTACGGTCAGAACAACGTAGCAAAATACTACAATATGATGGATGCTATGCCTAAAGATATGGAATCCATCGCCGCCATGGATATTCTCAAGGAAGACTTCAATATGGCAAGTATGAACATTGTGCTTGTTGACGCAGACCTGCCCGACACAGAAAAAATTGCTCTTGCTGACAGCCTTTCACAGATTGACGGTGTTACGACAGTGCTCAATATGGGTTCAATGATGGGCACAACACTTTCTGTTGATATTCTTCCCGAATCAGTAAAATCAATGCTTTCCACGGCAGGCAAAGAACTGTTGATGGTAAATGCAGCATATTCCCCTGCTTCGGATGAATGTAATGCTCTGATTGATGAGATGACAAAGATTGTGAAAACGTATGATGCCGAAGGTTATGTAACGGGTGAAGCACCTATGTATAAGGACCTTATCTCCGTTACAGACAGGGACTTCATTATTACAAATATCATTTCAATTGCGGCAATATTCATTGTTATAGCACTTGTTTTCAAATCAATATCAATTCCGTTTATTCTTGTTCTTTCAATTGAACTTGCAATATGGATAAACATTGCAATATCTTTCCTCACAGGTGAAGAGATATGCTTCATCACCCCCACCGTTATAAGCTGTGTTCAGCTGGGTGCTACGGTTGACTATGCAATTCTTCTGACAACACGATTCAGAGAAGAGATACAGAAGGGTGTTGAAAAGAAACAGGCTATGAAAATCGCTGCAGACCTTTCACACCGTTCAATTTACCAGAGTTCTCTTGTTTTCTTTGCAGCAACAATCGGTGTAGGTCTTGTATGTGACATCGACATTGTTACATCAATGTGTACAATGCTTGCAAGAGGTGCTCTCATCAGTGCGCTTGTTATCATTCTTTTCCTTACTCCCATTCTTGTTGTTACGGAAGGTTTTATCAACAAAACCACCTACAAATGGCGTGTACCCAAGAAGGTTGTTGAAATTCCCGAACCTGAAGACGATGAGCCCGTAAAGGCAGTACCCGTTATAAAAATACCGATGGTAAAACACGAAGAGCCCGTTATAACACCGGCGCCGAAACTCTTTGACAACACCACTCCTGTTGAAAAAGAGAACGAAACGGTTATTTCAGAAATTCAGGACCCCATCAATCCCCTCGAGCCGTTCTCGGCAACAAAAAAGATGCCGAAGAAACAGAAGGGTAAAGATAACAGACTGATTGCAAGAACAGGCTCTGCAAGAAATATATATACAGAAAGTCAGACAGCAGATTATTCCGACTCATTAAAAGGTCTTACAGACAAATACGATATCGATTTGTCAGACAATTCTGATAACGGAGATGAAGAACAGGTATGAAAAATATAAATAAAATAAAGAAAATAACGGCTTTATGCCTTGCACTCCTGATGCTGATGCTCACAGCGTGTTCAAAGACACCTGTTGGAGAAGAACCTGCAACGGGTGATGAATCATCAGCCCCCCTCATAACTTACACTGACACAACACAGACTGTTACAAAAAATGAAAATGTTTATGTAAACCTCAACAGTGACGGTTCTGTTAAGAAAATCACCGTTTCAGACTGGTTACACGCTGACAGAGCTGAAGTAAAAGTAGTTGACTCAACAACACTCAAAGATTTTGTTGTTACAAGAGGTCAGGCAGCTTCCGTAAGCGCAGACGGCAAACTCACTTGGCATATGACAACTTCCGATGTGTATTATGAAGGTGCTTCAGACAAACAGCTTCCCATAGATGTTTCAATAAAATACTTCCTTGATGAACAGGAAATGACTCCCGCAGACCTTAAAGGTAAAAGCGGTAACTTCAGAATGGAAATCACAATGAAGAACAACATCGTTCAGGAAATTGAAGCAGACGGTGTAAAATACACGATGTATGCTCCCCTTGCGATGGTCGGCGGTTTTATGCTTCCCTATGAAAACTTCTCAAACATTGAAGTTACAAACTGCATTTCGGTAGGCGGCGGCAGTTTTGAAGCAATCGTTATGACGGGTGCTCCCGGACTCAATGAAAGCCTTCAGCTTGACAAACTCAACATCTCAGGTTTTGAAGATTTCTCATTCCCCAGCACATTCACAATAAAAGCAACCGTTACAGACTTCACTCTCGGTGACGCATATTTTGCAGCTATGCCTCTTTCAGCACTCAATATGGATATTGCGATGCCCAAGACTCTTGAAGATGCAAAAAATGTTCTCAATGAAGTGAAAAATGTCAGCAATCTTCTTGCACAGATTGACCCAAATCAGGTTGTTGCAGAATTTATGAAAGACACAAATAAAATCAAGGAAATGCTTGATATAATGCAGAAGGGTCTCAAGGTCTACAACGAAAACAAAAAGATGCTTGAAACAATGACAACTCTTCTCACTCCCGAAAACATCACAACACTCTCAAACTTCATTACAAAACTTGAGGGCGAAGATATGCAGTCACTTATGAACGTTATGTCAAATGTTCCTGCACTCAAGAGTGTTCTCGGTTCACTTATGGATATTTCGGAAGACCTTGATGAAATAACTCCTCTTCTTAATCAGTTCTCTGCAGCACTTGAAGATCCTGAAGTTGCAGCATCAATGGAAAAGCTTCCCGAAACACTTGCAACTCTTTCGGAACTTATGACTTATCTCAACGAAAACAAGGAACTTCTTGATGTTCTTACAAAACTGACCGAAGCTGACAACCTGAATTCACTCACAGCAGCTCTTGACACAATGGCATCAAACAGCTCAGCACTTGGAGAAACAGATATTACCGAATTACCTGAAGAAGCTGAAACTCTTATTAAAAAGATGCAGTCCTGGCTTAATGCAGGTTACAGAATTTACACTTCTGCACCCGAATATATGCAGACAAGCTGTATGTTCATTTACAAAACAGATCCTATCGCATAATTTTTCAGCATAATATTTATTTTTAATTCATTATGTGGTATAATGCATTTAAAAGGAGTTGCTGATTTTGAAAAAATTAATTTCAATTTTTCTTGCACTTATGATTATGTTCACTTTAAGTGCCTGCGGTGAAAAAAACGAACCCGAAGGACATAATCACAATATTATTGAAGAAGGACAGACAGAAGAAGATAACAAAGAAGTGAAAGGTATGATTTATGCCGTATCAGGTGCAGACAAAGAGTCACTTCTTTCAACCGAGTTTTCCTGTAACGGCGGTGTAATCACTCCCGAAAGAATTTCAGCAGGTTTATCGGGCTGGACAGGTCTTAAATTCAGAATCAGTTCGTCAACTGATGAAACGACAAAAACAATTACCATTGACTGGTTATCAGATGCTTCAATAATCGCAGATGCTGTACCCGACACGGTAAGAGAAAGCTTCACCTTCGCTTCTGTAAAAGAACTTCAGGTGTTTATGCTCAACAGCCTGTGCTACAGCATTCAGGCTAATCTCGGCAAAGAATATGATGTATTTTATACAGTAAACGGTGAAGACATCGGCTCACTCGGAATTGAAGGTCTTTCTTCTGCAACAGCATTCAATAAGACTGACAGTGAATTTGTTTTTGTAAAATAAGATCCGTAAAAGCTGTCTTTTTCAAGGCAGCTTTTATAAAAAAAGGAATGATACTATGAAAATCAGAAAGATTATTTCATTTTTACTTGTTGCAATCATTGTTTTTTCCTGCACGGCAATCACATCATCTGCAGAAGACGGTTACTCGGGCTTTAAATCAATGAAAAAGCTCACAAAACAGGAAATCGTTTCACTTTCTCAGAACACTCCCGTAAGTGACAACGAAAACATCTATATCAATGAGCCTTCCGTTGCTTTACCTTATTCACAGGGCAAAGTAAAAGACGATATAATAAAAGCAGGTCTTGACAGACTCAACGCATACAGAAGACTTGCAGGTCTTAAAAATGTGACAATTTCGGCTGAATACACCGATTTTGCACAGACAGCAGCACTGGTAACAGCTGCAAACAAAAAGCTTTCACACGCTCCCTCTAAACCTTCGGGAATGAGTCAGGAAATGTTCGATAAAGGCTACACAGGAGCTGCTTACGGCAATCTTTCCTACTTTTACGGCAATCAGCCCGAATCAGGTCCTCTCACTTTTTCCGTTGATATGTGGATGAATGACAGTGATGCCACAAATATTGACAGACTCGGACACAGAAGATGGCTCCTCAACCCAACAATGGGTGCAACAGGTTTTGGCACGGCAAACAACGGTCAGAAATACTATTCTTCGCTTTACGCATTTGATAAATCAGCTAAAGCTGACGACTTCGATTTCATCAGCTGGCCTCCCTCAGGCTATATGGTAAGCGACGCCCCTCTTTTCACAACAGAACACGCATGGAACATTTCGCTTAATCCTTCAAAATACAGTGCGCCTGACATTTCAGGTGTTTCAATTGAAATGAAGAGTGAAGACGGAACATATTCTTTCAGCAAATCATCAGCTGACGGTTATTTCAACATCAGCACAATGGGATACGGTGTCAACAATGCAATCATTTTCAGACCCGAAGCTGTCAATGAATATAACGGGAAATACACAATAACCGTAAAAGGTCTTAAAACAGCATCAGGACAGGACACAACACTCACATATACAGTCAATTTCTTCACTTCTGACGATACTTCCGAAGACAACGAAGAAGTGCCTTCACTTCCTGCAACAGTAACAATCGGTGATATCAACAAAGACGGCAAAATCACAGCATCAGACGCAAGACTTGCTCTCAGAGCTGCCGCAAAGCTTGAACATTTCAATGAAGAACAGACTGCTGCAGCCGATGTGAACGCTGACAACAAAATCACAGCATCGGACGCAAGAAAAATCCTCAGGGTATCGGCAAAAATTGACACATTTTAATTTTAAAGGACTGTACTTTTTTGTACAGTCCTTTAAAAAGTTTCTCTTGACTTATACACCACGTGTAGTATATAATATGTATGTTAATATTTGAATTGCTGTGAAGAGCAGAATTCATCAGGAAGTTTTCAGAGAGCAGCCGGTTGGTGTGAGGCTGTATCGGAATGATGATGTGCCGGCTCGGAGCAAGACTGCGATGAGCAGTACGTATGCTGTGCGTTAAACAGAAACGAGTGGTGCGTTATGCACAATTCAGGTGGTACCGTGGGATTTTTCTCACCCTGATTTGTTCATAGGGCATTTTTTATTTTTTTACAAATTATTCAGGAGGTATATTCCAATGAAATGGACAGGTCTTAACGAATTAAGAGAAAAGTATTTGGCATTTTTTGAATCAAAGGATCATCTGAGACTCCCCAGTTTCTCACTTGTTCCTCAGGGTGACAAGAGTATCCTGCTTATCAATGCAGGTATGACACCCATGAAAAAATATTTCACAGGAGAAGTTACTCCCCCTCGCAAGAGAGTTACAACTTGTCAGAAGTGTATCCGTACACCCGACATTGAAAACGTTGGTAAAACAGCACGTCACGGCACATATTTCGAGATGCTCGGCAACTTCTCATTCGGTGATTACTTCAAGCACGAAGCAACAGCCTGGGCTTGGGAATTCTTCACCAAGGTTCTCGAAATCCCCGAAGAGCTCCTTTATGTCAGCGTATATCTTGAAGATGACGAAGCTTTCGACATCTGGACCAAGGAAGTAGGCGTTGACCCCTCACACATGGTACGTTTCGGCAAAGAGGACAACTTCTGGGAGCACGGTGCAGGTCCCTGCGGCCCCTGTTCTGAAATCTACTTTGACAGAGGTCCCGACAAAGGTTGCGGCAGCCCTGACTGTAAGGTAGGCTGTGACTGTGACAGATTCATTGAAGTATGGAACCTTGTTTTCACTCAGTTTGAAAATGACGGTAATAACAATTATACACGTCTTGCAAACCCCAATATCGATACAGGTATGGGTCTTGAAAGACTTGCTTGTGTAATGCAGGATGTTGACAACCTTTTCGAGGTTGACACAGTGCAGAATATTATGAAGCACATCATCTCTATCGCAGGTATCAACTACCACGATGATGCAAAGAAAGATATCTCACTCCGTGTTATCACAGACCACATCAGAAGCACAACATTTATGGTCGGCGACGGTGTTCTTCCCTCAAACAGCGGCAGAGGCTATGTTTTAAGAAGACTTCTCAGAAGAGCTGCAAGACACGGCAGACTCATAGGCATTGACAGACCTTTCCTTGCTGAAGTATGTGATACAGTTATTGCAGAAAATGCATCTGCTTACCCCAACCTTGTTGAAAAGCAGGATTACATCAAGAAAGTCATTGCAATGGAAGAAGAAAGCTTCTATAAGACAATCGACTCAGGTCTTGTTCTCCTTAACGAAATGATGGAGAATGCAAAAGACGGTATAATTTCAGGTGAAGACGCATTCAAGCTTCAGGACACATACGGCTTCCCCATTGACCTTACAAAGGAAATCGCAGAAGAAAAGAATATGACTGTTGATGAAGCAAAATTCCGCACTCTCGTTGAAGAAGCAAGACTCAAAGCAAAGAGTGCCAAGAGAAATGCTGCAGACTCAGACTGGAGAAACAACGGCGTTTCTTTCAAGGATGTTGCAAAGACAGAATTCACAGGTTATACAGAAAATAATACAGATGCAGTTGTTCTTGCACTCGTTACAGACGGTGAAAGAAAAGATTTCATCAACGACGGTGACGATGCTGTTATCGTTCTTGACAGAACTTCTTTCTATGCAGAAAGCGGCGGTCAGGTGGGTGACACAGGTGTTATCACAATCGGTGACGCAACATTCGAAGTCACA
This sequence comes from Clostridia bacterium, assembly GCA_017549285.1. GTDB lineage: Bacteria > Bacillota > Clostridia > Oscillospirales > Acutalibacteraceae > UBA1081. Next base: position 4,216 of record JAFYVE010000015.1, on the reverse strand, counting down.
AACACAACAAAAGACCCCGACGGCATCTGGCTTCACCACGGTACACTTTCAGGTGACAGCGTAAAGGTCGGCGACAAGGCTGTTACAGTTTACAACAAAGAAGCAAGGAAAGCTATTATGAGAAACCACACAGCGGCTCACCTTCTTCAGGCAGCACTCAGAGAAGTGCTCGGCACTCACGTTGAACAGGCAGGTCAGCTTGTTGATGCAAACGAGGTACGTTTTGACTTCACACACTTCACAGGTATGACAAGTGAAGAGCTTAAGAAGGTTGAAGCACTCGTTAACGAAGTTATTCTTGAAGCAAATGAAGTTATAAACCGCGAAATGCCCATTGACGAAGCAAAAGCTATGGGTGCTATGGCTCTCTTCGGTGAAAAGTACGGCGATGTTGTAAGAGTTGTAAAAGCAGGTGACTTCTCAACAGAGCTCTGCGGCGGTACTCACGCAGACAACACAGGTAAGCTCGGTCTTTTCAAGATTGTTTCTGAGTCATCAGTCGCAGCAGGTGTAAGAAGAATTCAGGCTGTAACAGGCAAGAATGTTCTTAAATACATCGACGAAAAGAATGAACTCATTTACTCTGCAGCAGATACTCTCAAGCTCGGCAATGCTTCTCAGCTTGCAGCAAAGACTTCTGCAGTTGCGGCTGAGCTCAAGGCAAAAGAAAAAGAAATCGAAGCTCTCAAGGCTCAGATTGCAAAAGCTCAGTCTGCTTCACTTCTTGACAATGCTACAGAAGTAAACGGCATCAAGATTATCGCATCAGACATCGGTGAAGGCGGTGCTGAAAAGGTAAGAAGCGTTCTCGACTCTGCAAAGGATTTCGGTGACGATATCATTATGATTGCCGCATCAGTTGTAAAAGAAAAAGGAACAGTTTCTTTCGGTTGTATGTGCGGTAAGGGTGCAATTGCAAAGGGTGCTCACGCTGGTAACATCGTAAGAGAAATCGCAAAGATTGCAGGCGGTTCAGGCGGCGGCAAACCCGACAGCGCTATGGCAGGCGGCAAGGATATCACCAAGGTACCAGAAGCTGTTGAAAAGTCAACAGAAATCGCTTCATCATTCCTTAAATAAGAGGTGACAAAAATGAACGATTGTCTTTTTTGTAAAATAATCAAGGGCGAAATCCCCTCTTCAAAGGTTTATGAAGATGATACGGTTTATGCATTCAACGATATAGCTCCCGCAGCTCCCGTTCACGTACTCATCATTCCCAAAGAACACATCACTTCTGCCGCAGATATCAATACAGACAACAGTCATCTTGTTGCTCACATTTTTGAAGTTGCCGCAAAGATTGCTGAAGAAAAAGGTCTTTCTGACGGTTTCCGCGTTGTTACCAACTGTGGCGACAGCGCAGGTCAGACAGTAAAACACCTTCATTTCCATCTGCTTGCAGGCAGAGATATGACATGGCCTCCCGGCTAAAATAAGCATAAAAAAACACCGACACTTACGATGTGTCGGTGTTTTTTGTTTATATGGTTGCATTTTGCACATAATAATGATATAATTATGTCAGAAAGGAGTGCTTATATATGCCAAACATCAGACCTATTACCGATTTAAGAAACACAACTGAGATTTCAGATATTTGTCACGCAAAAAAAGAGCCGATTTTTATCACAAAAAACGGATACGGTGACCTTGTAATAATGAGTATTGAAGCATATGAAGAAATGATTGAAAACAAAGCTGTCGATACTGCAATAACAGAAGCTGAAAATGAATTTTACAATAACGGTATACTTCTTGATGCAAAAGATTCTCTTTCACAGTTAAGGAGAAAACATCTTGGATAATTTTACAGTAAAATTATATCAGAGAGCATACCGTGACCTTGACGGTATTTATTCATATATTTCTAACAATCTTTCAGAACCTTCAATTGCTGAAAACATGATTTCAGCTATCGAAAATGCAATACTCAGCCTTGAACAGATGCCCGAAAGAGGTGCAATAAGAAAAACAGGTATATATGCAAATCAGAATTACAGACAACTGATTGTCAAAAAATATCTGATTATCTATAAAGTACTGACAGACAAAAAAGAAGTTCATATTGTAACTGTCAGGTATTCAGGAAGTAATTTTTAACAAATCAAAAACGCAGGCACTCCAAAAAGTGTCTGCGTTAATTTTATGCATTCAATTGTTAATTGTACATTGAATTAATACATTCCGCCGCCCTGAGCTGCTGCTGCCATAGCTGCTGCCTGAGCTGCATCTGCTGCGGGATCGGGCTTATCAGCAACGAGTGATTCTGTTGTAAGAACCATAGCTGCAACTGATGATGCATTCTGAAGTGCGCTTCTTGTAACCTTAGTGGGGTCAAGGATACCTGCTTCAGCCATATCTGTATAATCTTCTGTTGCAAAGTTGAAGCCGTAACCTGTCTTACCTGAACGAAGGATACCGTCGATTATAACTGAGCCTTCAAGACCTGCGTTAGCTGCAATCTGTCTGATGGGAGCTTCAAGTCCCTTGAGAACGATAGCAACACCTGTCTTTTCGTCACCTGTTGTTTCATCAAGAAGTGCCTTTACTGCGGGAGCCGCATTGAGAAGAGCAATACCGCCGCCTGCAACATAACCTTCTTCAACAGCTGCCTTTGTAGCTGCAAGAGCATCTTCAATTCTGAGCTTCTGTTCCTTCATTTCGATTTCAGTAGCAGCACCAACGTGGATAACTGCAACACCGCCTGCAATCTTTGCAAGTCTTTCCTGAAGCTTTTCACGGTCGAAATCTGATGTTGTTTCAGCAATCTGTGACTTGATCTGACCGATTCTTGCCTTGATTTCGTTTACATCGCCTGCACCGTCAACGATGATTGTGTTTTCCTTTGTAATCTTGACCTGCTTTGCACGACCGAGCTGTGTAAGCTGTGTATCTTTGAGTTCAAGACCGAGGTCTGAAGTGATAACTTCACCGCCTGTAAGGATAGCGATATCCTTGAGCATTTCCTTTCTTCTGTCACCGAAACCGGGAGCCTTTACAGCAATACAAGTGAATGTACCACGGAGCTTGTTTACAAGGATTGTTGAAAGAGCTTCACCTTCAACATCTTCTGCAACGATAACGAGCTTCTTGCCTGCCTGAACGAGCTGTTCAAGGAGAGGAAGAATTTCCTGAATGTTTGAAATCTTCTTGTCTGTGATAAGGATGAAAGCATCATCAATAACAGCTTCCATCTTATCTGTATCTGTTACCATATATGGAGAAATGTAGCCTCTGTCGAACTGCATACCTTCAACAACATCACATGATGTTTCGCTTGTCTTTGATTCTTCAACTGTGATAACACCGTCTGCTGAAACTTTTTCCATAGCTTCTGCAATAAGCTTACCTACTGTTTCGTCAGCTGATGAAATTGTTGCAATTCTTGCGATATCATCACTTGTTGCAACGGGCTTTGAGTTAGCCTTGACTGCTTCAACAGCAGCAGCAACAGCCTTCTGGATACCCTTCTTTACTACCATGGGGTTTGCACCTGCAGCAACGTTCTTCATACCTTCTGTAACGAGAGCCTGAGCAAGAAGTGTAGCTGTTGTTGTACCGTCACCTGCAACGTCGTTTGTCTTTGTTGCAACTTCTTTAACGAGCTGAGCGCCCATATTTTCAAAGGGATCTTCAAGTTCGATTTCCTTTGCGATTGTAACACCGTCATTTGTGATGAGAGGTGCGCCGTACTTCTTATCAAGAACTACGTTTCTGCCCTTGGGGCCGAGTGTGATTTTAACTGTATTGCTGAGCTTATCAATACCTGCAAGGAGAGCTTTTCTTGCGTCCTCGCCGTAAATAACCTGTTTAGCCATTAGTATTACTCCTTTTCAATTATTCTACTACTGCAAGAATGTCATTCTGACGGCATACTGTGTATTCATCGTTGCCGAGCTTGACTTCTGTACCTGCATATTTGTTAAGTATAACCTTTTCGCCTACTTTTACTTCCATAACGATTTCCTTACCGTCAACAACACCGCCGGGGCCTACTGCAACGATTTCTGCAATCTGGGGCTTCTCCTGAGCTGCTGATGAAAGGATGATACCGCTCTGTGTCTTTTCTTCTGCTGCGACAAACTTAACTACAACTTTGTCACCCAAAGGTTTAAGTGTCATTGTATATTCCTCCTGAAAAATTATCATTTAAAGTTTTAGCACTCTCAATTACTGAGTGCTAATGTATATTGTAACCATTTTTACATCAAAT
>JAFYVE010000014.1 GCA_017549285.1 Clostridia bacterium | reverse complement strand
TCCCTTCTCCGGCAGTCGAATTTACATATTCTGTATTAAGTGTATTTATATCATCGGCAATTGTCAAATGTGCAAAATCGCTTCCGATAAAAGCTGATATTTTTTCTTTCATTGTTTTGGCTTCTTTAGTGCTGAATTTTTTGGTTACAATATATCTGACACCGTTGATTTCATATTCTTCGGTTTCAGTTTTTTCTATTTTACCCAATACACATTCTGCACGGGTACCGCTCAGTACAGATAAGCTTCTGAGTTTCACATACTCCCAAAAGGATACAATCTTATCTGTCATTATCTCGCACCTCTGTCTTTCTGTCGCATAAGATGCTTTCCGTAATACTCAACAGCCTTCGCAAGGAAATCCTCTTTTTCCTTTACAGTAGCAGTAGGCTTGAGATATTTACTGATTTTATCATCGGGGATTTTAACCGTAACAACCTGATTAGCTTTAGGTTGTTTCATAATGGAAGATATTTCCTCTGCATTAAGCTGACCATCCTGAGATAACTTTTTCAGCTTCTGTGCTTGTGAGAGTGAAGGAGTACAAAGCTCTGCTTCAATAAATTTAAACAAATCTGTTTGCTCTGTTTTTGTTAGATACGAAAGCTCAACACCGACAGAGAAGGATGTTTTGTTCTCATCCACCATTGCAAGAAGTTTGGGGATAAGCTTTGTCAGGCGGATATATCTCTTTACCTGCGAAGCACTGTCTTCATCCGAGACTTCCTTTGCAGCCAACTTCGGTCCGACTTGGTCCGAAGTTAAATCTGTGCGTTTACCTTGCTTTTTAAGAGCATCCATTTTCATTTTGTAGGCAAAGGCTTTCTCCGAGTGTAGAATATGCTCTCGGTGCAGGTTACTGTCAACGAGGATAATATCCGCTTCCTCTTTGCTGATTGACAGCACTACCACAGGAATCTCTGCCATTTCAAGCCTTGTTGCAGCAAGGTATCTTCTGTGTCCTGATATGATTTCATACACATCTGCCTTATCATCCTTTCGCACCATAATAGGCTGAATAATACCGTTTTCTCTGATGCTATCTTCCAACGGTTTCATATCCTCCTCACGGTATTTATACGGATTTTTGAGATTCGGCACAACGCTTTTCACAGACATATTCACTATTTCTGTGGTTGTGGGTTTTGTTTCTTCTGTTTTTCCAAATAATTCATCAATAAAACTTTCGTCTTTATTCATTTATCTATTCCTTTCATATTTCTTAGATTTTGTTCTTCCTTTAGCCTGATTTACCAACTCGTCGATTTTCTCTTTACCGAAGAACCTTTGTAAGAGAGAATAATCTTTAACCTGCCGGATAAGTGACCTGTTCTGTTCTCGAAGTTCACTGTTTTCCCTTGCAAGAATTGAAACCCGTCGCTGTAGACTGCTGTTATGACCTCTTGCTGTTATTCGTGCTTCAACTGCTTTCAGATATTTTGCGAATACTGTTTTCACAAGAGTTTTCAGCTTTGATATCAACGGTTCTGCATATTTTGTTTTGTATGCTTTGGCTGTCATAAGCGGTGCCGGCTCGGGTAATGTGAACTCATTACTGTTTAATTGCTCTATCAGGTTTTCAATACCTCTGCCGTCATCATAGGTTTCAATCTGCTCTCTGACTGCTTTAAGTTCACATTGCTTTTCAGCTATTTCTTCTGTAAGAGCTTCAACCTCCTGACTACGCATTTTCTTTTCATAATCAAGAACCGACAAATGCTTTTCGTGAGTACCTTTCTGTTCCCACTCTACACCGTATCTTTCCATAATTTTTGATAACTCTTCTTTTTCGGACAGTACCCATTGATTCCACTCTGTATCGCCACGAGTACCACCCCTAAAGCCTTGCTTTGCAAGAGCCTGTTTTAATGATACTCTTGTTTCAAGACCACGCTTACTGCCGGTTGTGAACGGTACAAAGTCAATATGCAGATGAGGTGTAGCTTCATCCATATGAAGATGTGCAGAGAAAACACGGAGATTAGGATTTCTTTCCTGAAATGTTTTGATATATTCTGTCAGTATTTTTTCGGCAAGTCTGCCTTCATCTGTTTCTGCATTCATATCATCCTTATTACCGATTTGCAGTATAACTTCGTGAAAGGGTTTTTCCTGTTTTCCTGACACTATCTTTTTATAGTAATCATCTATTCTTCGGTCAGTTCTGTTTTGTTTAGCATTGTAATCTTGCAGTGCTTTGTTAAAAAGCTCATGATACACATACTTGATATCTTCGTTTATGAAAGATGTGTTTAAACAGCTTCTTGTCGGGTCGGTATTGATAGCATTAAACTTTCTTTCATTGTGTCTTACAGAACCTTTACCAACCATAACACTTATACTTCTTCTAATAATCTCACTTCCTTATTCTAAAATAAATTCCGTCTCAAGTTTTGTTACTATTGTCAAAAGTAACGCAAAAGCACTTTTGACATCCATAAGGCTATCAAAAGATGCTATTGCGCTCTCCGAGGGGGTTATAGGGCTTTGCCCTGCAATTTGCGAATTGCCACCCAACAGGGCTGTTTTTGTAAAACCACCCTGTACCCCGTAAAACTTAACACTCACCATTTATGAACCATACAGATTATTCATAAATGGTGATGCTGTCGCCTCTATGCCAATGAAGCCTCTTACTCTGCGGTGTTCTCTGTTGTAAACATTGTTACTGCTTTTAATACCGTACCTGTTTTCATTGGCAATCAGAAAGTCGCTCAGGCTTCTTGAACTCATAGGCGACAAGGCATTTTCTTCGCACCACAGCTTGTAAATCTCATACAAATCCTTTGAGGTTATTGATTTGTCTTCTGCAAATGCGAAGTATCCGTCTGACTCCATAAACTCAACTGCATTGACATTATTACGCTTGACGGTCTCACGGTTGCTTATTGCCCGTTCACTTTCTGTAAACTGAAAGTTATTTGAAAGTAATCTCTGTAATCCTTCAAAAGCCCACAGGAATATACCTTCGATTTCCTCACGCATTTTATCTGCTATATGCGGGTCATCAATTCTCTCTGCATTTTTGTCCTTTGTTGTCAGTACAAGCTGACGTCTGAAAAAGCCGTCGCTTTTATCAAACATAGCCTGCAGGTCACCGTTGCTGAAAGCAAGAAGTCTTGCATACATATATCCCTGATAGCTTTGCTTGTTCTTCTTTTCGAGGTCCATCTTTCCTTGTGCGGTTACAATAGATTTGACATAGTTTGTATGCTTGAGTCCTTCCATGCGAAGGTCATCGTCTATACACAGTAGAATATGCTCAAGGTCTGCTCTTGCAAATCTGTTCTCTGAGATTTTACTAATACTTCCGTCTTTCATATTACTGCCGAAGAGTGTTGTCATAACAGCTCCTATCTGTGATTTACCCTCACCGCCATTACCTTTGATAACCATCATTCGCTGACCTTTATTGCTCGGTATCAGGCAGTAACCGATAAACTCCTGAAGTGTGGGTATGTCCTCGGGATAAAGCAGTTCGTCAAGAAAAGACAGCCATCGTTCAGGCTTCGGTGCATAAGGATTGTACCTTACAGGAAGCCTTGTTCGTACAACACTTTCTTTGATATCGACAAAGCAACCATTAAAATAAAGTGTGCCGTCTTCAAGGTGTATTCTGTCTGTTTCGGGTGCAAAGGTTTCATCAAGTGCCTGTATTTTTAAAAGCTCAACGATATTAGAAATCTTTTGCGGTACATTTGCTACCGCACAGATTTTAAGGTCATCGAACACCATTCTCTTAAGAGGTATTTCATCAACAACCCTGCCTTCGATAGTAAAGAACGAACCGCCCGAGAAGATAATCTTATGCTTACTCAGAAACTCCTCACAGAATATTGCCTCGTTAATTATTTTTCCGTCTGCCCACGCAGGATCCTCAACACCAAACTCGTCATTTGAAAATTTGTCATCTGAATTTTTACTCATTTCTTATTCCTCCTATCTTCGGCTTACTTGTTTTTACTCCTTTCCTTTTATTTAACCTCCTTGCCGTCGGGTAGGTTAGTGTATGTATCTCTACTTATATACCGCACAATTTTTGCTGCCTTGCTCACCATAATGCAGAAAAAATATATATGAGATTTAAGCGTTTTCTCTGCGTACGTGCGTACAAGTGTACGTATGTACGCAAGGAAATGAACTAACTCGCTCTATATATAAAGGGAATTGAATGCCTGAAAATGTTCCTGATATATCAGAAAATATTCAAGGTGGCTGTAGTATCCTTTATACTGAGTTGCTTTGGTGGGGGCAGTTATTATATAAACAAACTGTCTCTAAAAGTAATGGGAATAAGCCACATAAAATTGTTCCTGATTTTCAGAAAACAAAAAAAGCCGTCACATAGACAGCACAAATAGCGGGAGGACATTTCATCCTCTCGCACAGTTTGCACTGAAACTATGTAACGGCTTAAAGTTTAAGCTCTGACTGTCCGTATGTTACTGACCGGGTATCGGACCATACTTTCTTCGGTCAGATAATATGTGTGGCATAAAGCCAATAAGTAAAAAATATGTGTTTCAGATTATATTCAGTTGTAGTGTAAATACATTATTTACCAATTTATTATTATACAGAACATTTGTTTACTTGTCAAGAACTTTTTCGAAAAAGAAAAGATGGTGTCGGTTTTCACCGACACCATGAATGAAAAGCATTATAAAAGAATTTTCATATCATAATAAACTGTTCCTTGTTCATCATCCTGTATATCATTTACAACTATCAGTCCTAAGCATTGCATCATATGCACCATAGTCCATATTTCATTAAATTGTGCTGAAAGTCCGTTGTTTCCTTCTGCTAACTCTTTTGCAATCGTGTAAGGCGAAAACTCTGGAGCTCCATACTGATAATCACCTTTAAGCAATTCTGCTATATCTTTTGCTAACTTCGAATTTTTAACAGCAGTTTTATAGGAAAACTCCTGCAACGGCTCACAATCGAATACATAAGTGTCTTCACCTTTATCAGGATTGAACCAATCCCACCAAAGAAAGAGGGACAGTTCAATATCATCACCATCTATTGGATACCAATTTCTTATTATTTTATAGAATCGAAGCATAAAATTATGAAGTACACGGAATTCTTCTTCAGATAAGAAGCTACCTTGCTGAATCATAAAATGTGTTTCGTTGTTTCTCAGTCGTTGCAACAGTTTTAGCTCTTTTTTCAACGATTCACTTTGCTCAAGGCTACAACCAAATATTTTTTTATGTAATTTAATAAGCTTATAGAATTGAATTGTGTGAAATCTTGAAATTTCATCACTAGATAGTGTGCCAAAAAAGTGATTTAAGTTAGTTGCATTGGAATAATCAAGCGAGAGTCTTTCGTCTATTTCATTTTTTGGTTCTTTTATGAACGCAACACGGTGATCATTATTATTCAACATCATTTGTTTCATCGTAAGTTCGACAGCATTGTGAAGTGATGACACAAAATTTTTCTGATACTGTAGCGTTGCTTTTCCGTCTTTAATATCGTTGCAAAAACGTATAGCTGCTGCCCATGCTTCAAAGGCATTGTCCATTAATACTGGTCTCATATTATCCACCTAACTCTTTACAACACATAACTTCAACCGCATCATACGAAATCTGTTTGTTATCTGTAAGCTCAAATCCGTGTTTCTCGTAAAAGCGACGGGCACGGGTGTTCTTTTCAAACACCCAAAGTAAAACACTTTTATATTCTAAATTTTTAATTTCATCAATGATATGATTCATCATCATTGAGCCATAGCCTTTGCCCCAATTGTTACACAAACTGTGAATACAGATAATTTCTGCACAATCTGAGAACTGAGGATTTCTTGCTTTACTCCAAGCGGCAATACAATGAGGTTTGCCATCAATTTCAAGAATTGACATTTCAGCATAACCGGATTTTAATACATTCTCGTACATTGCTTCAGCTTTTGCTATATCTGTACATTTCTCCATATCTTTATCAGAAATAATATCCGCAAAGGCAGATTTCCACGATTCTGTCTGAATATATGCAAGTATTTTTTCGTCACCAAGTTTTGCTTTTCTCATTAAAATGTTCATTTTTTCTCCTAAAATCACATATTGATGAACCTTTACTGTATGAGTGATATTACCTGATAAGTCATTTGAAAGCAAAAATATTACATACTCATTTTCTTTTAGGTCAGTAAAAATTTCCTCTTTTCTTCCGTAAACAAAAACTTTTATACCGTTAGTAAACTTAATATAAAGGTCAACATTGTCATAAGGTGGTTTGCTACCGTCGTTGACACCATTAAAACAAGCGGTGACAACTGAAACATCTGTCAAATCAATGCCAAGTATTTTTTCAAGAGCTGACGGCAATAAATGTTCATCACCGGAAACACTGCGAAGATACGGATAAAAACACTTAATAAGCCTCAAGTGTTCATTATCTCTGACGATTATATTTTTTAGCTCTATAAACTTATTTATCTCCATTTATATCACCATGATAAACAACATCAATTTCATCTTCATTCGGGACTTCAAATATTGAAGCGAACTTTTCAGCGAGATTATCATCGATATAATAAGCACTTGTTTCTTTAGCTAATATTTCATTGTTTCTTTTCTTTAGGCGTATCTTCCATGTTTCATCGCTGATATCAATGTAATGAAATTCACACTCTATATTTCGGTTGTTATAGAATTCTCGGGCATAATCCCGTTCTTCTTTCATCCAAAAGCCCCAGTCAAGAATCACATTGATTCCAACCTCAATAAGCTCCAATGATTTATTGAATAAATAGTTCTGAGTTCTCTCTACATACTCATCGTGATTATTGCCACAATGCTGACCGAACAAAGCAAGAGTTATTTCATCTGTAGAGAGCAACACAGCGTTATTCTGAATACGTAACTGCTCAGCATATGTACTTTTTCCGATGCAGATTTTACCGCAGATTAAATATACTTTTGCCATAAGCAACACCTTCTTTTATAATTTACAATACATCTCTTGTGCTTTGGGTATAAAGCCAAGTTTTTCATAAACTTTGATTGCTCCGTGATTGTTTACAAGTACATCAAGATTAACAAAATTGCAATCTTGTTCTTTTGCCCAGTCCTTTGCTGAATTCATAAGAGCTGTTGCGAAGCCTTTATTTCTGTGTGATTCCGTTACAATTATGTCCATTATATAACAATACTTACCGGGAAGCATAAAGTCAAAATCAGGTCTTTCCTTTGCCTGAAGCAAAATAAAACCAACAACTCTACCGTCATTTTCGTAAACAAGGATATCAGAATCATCATCCGAAATCGTTTTATCAAGAAATTCTATACTTTGGTCTCCCTCTTTTATAAAATCAGGTATCAGTTTGGACATTTCTCTAAATTGCTCACGATATAATTCTGATATTGCAGGTATATCATCGTGTGTTGCTTTTCTTATCATTGTATCACCTCGTTACTCATAAAGACCTTCTGTTGATTTCCCACTTTTACCTGTAATGCCAACAACTCGTGGCCATTGGTTAGTCTCTATTATTGTAGTTGCATTTATATTACCTAAATGGGCATAGAAATGACGGAACTGCGACATTATAAGCCCAAGTCGGTTTTGCCTACAACCTGTTGGTATCTCATACAACATTTCATCGTCAAGGCTGTTCAGATAATCTGTGATTTTTGCTTTTATGCTTTGCAAATACTCTTGTAATTGCTCTTTTGACAATGTTTCTTCACTTGTGATATCAAGAGAGTTTAAATTCTCCGTATGAAACAGTGGATGCTCATATTCTTTAGGATTTATGTACCATTGGTCTAAACTGTGTAACATGTGGTAACAATGTTTCCAAATCGGCATATCACAAAGAATATAGTTCATATCGCAAGTCTGAAGCATTATATCTGCATTGATAAACATTGTTTCAGTATTCAGTTTGATTGCGTTTACTAAATCGTATTTCATATATGTGGCTCCTAATGCATTTCTCTTTTTGATTTACTATAATAAACGACACCGGAATATTTCCCATCTTTATTTAATCGTCTGTTAGAAATGTATCCATCTTTTATAAATCCCGCTTTTTCCATTACTTTAAATGATTGCACATTAAGTTCGTTACACGAACATTCAACCAAATAATAACCACGGTTATTCAACAAATGGTCTGCAACTGCTTTTAATGCTTCGGCAGCATAACCATTGCCCCAAAATTTATACCTTACCGTATATCCAACATTACAATAATTATGCTTTTTTACAACTGTATTCACATCGATATTGCCGACAACCTCGCCCGTGGATTTCAATTCCATAACCCACTTTTCATATTTGTTTTCGTCAGCTTCGCTTATCCATTTTTTAATACATTCCAATTCTTCGTCTTTTGTCAAATTGGGATATTTAATATATTTGGCCAATCTTTCATCTGTGATGATTTCATAAATGGCATCAATATCGCTTTCTTTATATCGTCTTAAAATAAGTCTATCTGTTTCTATTCTTGGACTTAACATTTTAATTACCAATCCTTTATAAAACCGTACTAACAATAGAATCTTCATCTGTCAAAGCATATGTTTTGCATTTGCTGTTTTTCGACAGGTTTTCATAATCTTTTTTTCGTGCATCTGTGTAATGACATATTAAAACACCATCAAACAGACCTAATCCTGAGAAATCAGTTATACCAACCGTGTTTGCATCGTACTTTTCTACGTGTTGAATATTTTTCGAAGCGATATGAGCACCTGCACTACCGCCTATGTAAACAACACCTGATTTTATATAATTGATTATATCTTTATCAAAACCACATTTTCTGATTTTATCAAGTGTTCCAAAAGTATTACCACCGCTTATGTAAAGAACATCAATATCAAGATTCCTAAACTTATCGGGGTTATTATGGTCAAAAACATAAACATTTTCTTTCACAAATCCGAACTCTTGCATACGGTCATAATATACGCTACCCGAAATAGCTTCTGCAGTTGCTTTTTCATTGGGTATAAATAATAGTCTGCACTTGTCTATTGAATAGGGTAAATTGTCCATAATTACTTTCTGTGATTTTTCATTCCTGAAATCACAGGATGATAGTATCAATTTCATTATTATATCTCCATTTTCATAAAACCAACCGTAAAAGGTAAGTGCTCAAATTGGCGTATTGAAATGTGGTTAAAACCGAGTTTTAAATACCAATTTTTTAGTGTTGAGTTTTCTTCAATTATACCGATTGATATTTTATTACCACCATAGCTTTTAACCATTTTAACAGCATAATCAACCATTGATTTACCAATACCCAAATGACGATAATCGGGTAATACAGCAAGGTTATTAAGTTCCCACTCTTCATCACTGCATTTGGAAAGAGAAAAATAACTGACAGGAATAGCATCTTGATAAAACAGAAACATCGGTCTGCCATCGTCAAACTGTTTTTGAAGCTTATCTATAGTCATAAATGCTGTATGCGAAGGACAGTTATTTTCAGTCAATCTGAATTCCTCCGCAACCGTTATAAAACTGCTACGGATTATATCAAGACAAATATTCAGTTGTTCCTTGTTTTTTACCTGTATTATCATAACGTTCCCTCAACAAAATCAATTAACTGTTTCAGATTGTGTATTGTCCATTTATCATTATTTAAACCACTTCGGTCAAGATAAAATGCAGTAAAACCTTGCTCTCTTGCACCGTCAGCTTCTTCTTTACAATCGTCAATAAATATACCTTCAGATGCGGTTACATCTTGTGCCTCAAGTGCAGCATTAAAAATGATCGGACTTGGTTTACCTGCACCGACTAAGGAGCTTGCAGTAAATGATGTAAAATATTTTGCAATACCAAGTTGTTGTAATGTAAACTCAAGCGATGGTGATGTGTCACTGATAACACCCATTTTATAACCTTGGCTTTTAAAATACTGAAGTACCTCAACTGTTTCAGCGAACAATGCTCTGTCACCATTGCACCAAAGCTCATTCAGAAGAAATTCAGCCTTGTTTTCAACATCTTCTGTAACACCTTCTCCAATAAGCAAATGGTAATAATATCTCTTAAAAAACTCACGTTCATCATCAAGTGTTTTGTACCAAGGTTTTCTGCCTTCGCTTGCGAGTTGAAACAGTGACATCATTTTATCGTAATCAAGTTCAAAAGGCTTGCCACTCCAGCTGCTTATTTGCTTATCTCGCCACTCTTCTTTTTCAGTTGTGAAATATGTTAAAGTTCCGTCACGGTCAAAGAATATTGCTTTATATTTGTTAAGTCTGCAGTTCCTGTAAATCTCCTCAATACATGGTGATTTATAAGCAATATAATCATCTATGCTATCGGGGAATAATCTTGCACCCTCTTCTTTTATATTGCTGTATTTCTGTAAGGCTTCGGGATTGTTTCTCAAATAATCTCTGAAAGCAAGATGCCTGTGAAGCTCTGCTGAAAATTCAGGACAAACATATAAATGATGTTTCGGTAAATCTGCATCGCCCTGATAATCAAAAGCATTTCTGTCTTTTATGCCGAGATTTCCTTCATGTATGTAACCGAGAGATGCTAACTTTTCAACCACAGCATCAAATACTGAATAGTCTTTAATGACAATATCAATGTCAATAATCGGCTTTGCAGAAAGTCCATCAACAGATGTGCTGCCGATATGCTCAATGCCGATTACTACATCATTTATTGCAGGTAAAACATACTGTTTAATTGTCTCAAAATCCGCTTTCCACTGCTCGCTATATGGAACAACTATAACTCGTTTTGCCATTTTCACACCTCTTTATAATGATACTCTGTACATTTGTGACCATTTATCGTCTTCATAGAACTCATCCATTAGAATTCCACCGTTTTTGAGAATAGTTTTAATAGCTGATTTGTTGGACTTATACGGGACAATATCAACACTTGTCATACCCATGTCTTTGCAAATATTCAATGCCAATTTCAGCATTATTGTGCCAAGCCCTTTACCTCTGTACCAAGGCACTATTCCTGCATGCAGATGACCTCTGTGTGTATTCTTCTGATTTATTTCAATTGCACCGAATATTTCCCCTGTATCATCCACAAAGAAGTATAATGTACAAGGAACACCTGTTGATAACATTGAACCTGTGGTTCTGTCATCCTCACACCATTCTAACCATTTTGAATATTCAACATTTTTGCCCTGTGAATCACTGTATCTTCGGAGTAATTGCGGTTGAATATCATCTTCAATGGACTCCCATCTGTCCATCATTTGAATATATGCTTCTTCATGAGTTTCATCGGGAATCACGAGTGAATATTTCTTTGGTTCCAGAGTTTTCATCATAACATAAGCTTTTACCTTTGTGCCGTCTTCTGTTTTAAACTTTTTAAGTTCCACAATATCGAAACCACATTTCTTATACAGATTTATTGCGGCAACATTATCTTTTGTTGTCTGAACTCCGATTTGATTAAATCCTTTAGAATGCAGATATTCAAAAGCATATTCAACAGCAAATTTTCCGACACCTTGATGCTTATACTTATCTGAAACAACAAGCATTGATATCCAAGCTGTATCGGCGTTTAGCAAGCCGTTTAGCTTCAACCAAGCACAGACATCGTTATCAGAACAAATCAAAAAGTTATCTTCATCAGCATCACAAGCATTTTCATCAAAAATATATTTCCATTCTGACAACGAATGATATGTTGAATGGAGAGCTGTAATGTTTCTTGTTTCAGACATTATTGATGCTACATAATGAACATCATCTGCTGTTAATGGCTTTACATAATACATAAAATAACCTCTTCCTGAAAAAATTTAAGGCACCTCCGAAAATCGAAGATGCCTTGCTAATTCAGAAAGATTGTATTACATCAATCACAAACGGACAAAACGGCACTTCGATTTCGTAAAATAATAGTCATTGTCATTTTGTCCACCTGCCTTTCAGTAATTTTATATAATTATACTCTTCTATACCAAGAAAGTCAATATTTTGAAAGTGGCATTATGTATAAATTAGTTCAGTTGTAACAATTTCTCTTGCCCTTGATTCTATGTTCTGCATACGGCATATCCATTCCAACTGATTTTCTTCTTTCAGTTGCTCGGTTACACCTTCAGCTTCTTTCATCTGTTCAACAAGAGTATCAAACATATCTCGTGCCTGATTTTCGATCTCAGCACAATGCTGATAAAGTTTTCCTTGGGTAAGTAGTGTTGTAAATAACACTTTCTTATGATTGAAAAGATAGTCTTTATGTAACATACCCCATTTGCCGAGGGTGATATTTGCTTCTTCGTGTGGTAATCTGAGGTTAGGAATATTGTAATCTCCAACCTGTCTGTATTGAATATTTGTATTGTTTTTCATAATAGTATTCATCCTTTCGTATTCTTAACAAATGTATCGTATGTAAATCTTGCACCGAGTCTGAAGCCTGATATAAAGCTGTCGGCATTACTTGTAGTAGAAAACTCAATATAAGCACTTACATAGCTTTGAAACAGTTCCTTATCTTCACCGGTCAGTCTTGCGGTAAGCTGTTCTTCTTTCTCTGCAAGGCTACTCAATTTCTTCTTGAGTTTAGGTGTTAATTCAGAATTTACTTCTTGCGGCTCAATGTTGCCGTAATAGAAATCTTCAATAATATTTGACATTATGTATTCCTCCATATCTGAGGAAATATATCAGAGTACGAAAGATAGAATATGTATTGCCGGAGAACAACTTGTGTTATGAATACTCGCACCAGGACTGAGCAATAGCTCAGTCTTTTTTTTATTCAAAAATATGAACAGAATGCAGGTGAACTGTTTTGGCTGAGTTTATATCTGAAAATTCATCTTTGATAATAATTGCTGCTATTGTGATTTCTGTTTTGTCAATTGTTACAGCAGGTATCATACAGCATAAAAAGTACAAGAAAGAGCATCCGGACGGTATTGATGCTGAAATTGATAAAATGTTTATCGAGCCTGAAACATTAACAGAAAAGTTCAGGGCAATCGTTGTTGATATGGTTTGTTATGCTGAGATGACGGGAACAAAAAGACCCAAATCAAAAAGGGTGTTTACTGTTTCTTTTGAAACCGAAAACGGTGAGATTCTCAAAATAAATGTCCCCGAAGAAATGCGCGGGGTTGCTAAGGACAGTTTATAAAAACAGTCATTAGATACCGTGCATTGCAGAAGGAAAAGAAGTAACCAAGAGAGAGTAAAATCTTTCTTGGTTTTCTTTTTTATTAATATTTGCACATTCGACAAATCCTTCTTTAATTTGTACAATGAAAGTACAAAATTTAAAGGAGGACTTTTTATGTCAAACAAAAATTCTATCAGCTATCGAAATGTTGGAGATTATCTCATTCCAAATCTCGTATTATCGCCTGAAGAGGCAAGTGTTACCCTTGGGAAATGGGGTATGTTGCACAAAGATTATTTGCAAAAAAACAAGAAGTTAGTATTTACAACACTACTTACTCAAGGCAAACTTTATCAGCACTGTGCTGAGGTGGAAAATCAGGCTTGTGATATGTTTGATACTCTTGTTGAGCAAATGAAAAATTCTGAGGGTATAACAGAACAACTAAAAGAAGAAAATCAGATGGAATGGATATACCGTATGCAGAATATTGAGGCTAGGTCAATGGAAATAGTGATTACAGAGTTAATATACAATTAGAGGAAAACAGCGGTAAGATTATTCTTATCGCTGTTTTTACACTGTGGTAGAAAAACTTGTAATTTTATGTTATAATATTCATTAAATGCAGGGAGGTGATTAAGTGGATACTATTTTAGAAATCTTTAATAATAGAGAAATTGCTATTGGTGTTTGGGGAATATTGGTGATTTCAATATTGTTGTTTACAAAACCTGCACACGAATTCTTAAAAACAGCTTTACCAATTTTATTTTGCAAGAAGTTTGTTGTCTTTTATGTAGTATTTATAAGTTTTCTTGTTGCCGTTATTGGTTTATTAAAATGGATAAATTTTTGGGATATCTCATTGCTTAAAGATACAATCTTTTGGGTTGTTTTTGTCGAGTTACCACTATTTGCCAAAGCAATTGATAAAGCGAAAGATCATAGGTTCTTTTTTGAACTATTCAAAAAGAATATAAAGGTAATCACCTTATTTGAGTTTCTCATTGATTTTTGGACATTTAGTTTAATAGCAGAAATAATACTAATCCCCTTGACCGTTATAATTTCTTTTCTTTATGCGTTATCTGAAAAAGAAAAGAAACATAAACCTGCAAAAAATTTTTTCAATGGGTTGATAACATTGTGGGGAATTATAATTGTAATTTATGCCATATATAACACCATTTCTTCTCCTGAAACATTTTTTAATAAAGATGTTTTAAAATCATTTATTCTCCCTATAGCTTTGTTGATATTAAATATGCCTGTTGTATATGGGTTATCTCTATATAACGGCTATGAGCAACTGTTTATCAGAATTAAAGATGGAGCTAAACAAAAACTTAGAATGAAATTGCAGCTATTATTTTTTTGTGGCATAAACTTATCTAAAGTTACAGCTGTACGCAAAAATATTTCTAATACGCTCTTCGTTAGTTTAAGTGCCGATGATTTGAAAGAGAATTTAAAGAAGCTTAACCATCATTTATCTATGCAGATTGGAGATAATTATATGAAGCGTTCAAATTATTATTTATTTGCCAATATAATAGCAGTTATTGGTAGTGTTATAGGACTCATATTAACAAATTCAGATGTTTCAATTAAAGACCTTCTAACATTTAATTTTTCAATTGTAGTGCCGAGAATGCAAGATATACTTACATACATTTTTTCAGTATCTTTAGTGATGAGCATTGCATTGTTGATTTTTTCAATTGGCTTTAGAAAAAAGAAAAACGAAGAAATATCACAAGTGAAAAAATATGCTATTTTTGAGTTTTTATATTCTTTGAAACGACAAAAAGAGCAGCTTCAAGAATACCCACCAATAGATGAACCAATAAGCCTTTTTGTAAATTATATGGTTATAGCAAATGATATAAAAATTTCTGCAACCAAAGTGCTTGATGCTTACGGGAATCTATTAAATGCTTGGGAACGTGAAAGTATTGAATCACTTAAATTTTCGGCTATTGCATTACTTTCAAATGTTACTATTGGAGATAAAGAGTTTTCAGAATATGATGTTACTAGTTTTTGTGAATACTACAACGGAAAAGTAAAAACAGCAATCACAAATAAAGATTTCAATTCATTTACTTCTCCAATGAAAATCGATATAGAAAAGTATTCAAAGAAAATTGAAATTACATTTGAGGATTTTAAATATTACTATTAATTGCAAAAAAAGTAGTTTGCGGATATTAACATATTTTCATAATATTGACTTTCTTGGTGCAGAAGAGTATAATTATATAAAATTACTGAAAGGCAGGTGGACAAAATGACAATGAATCTTAATCTTATGACTTGGAGAGCCGTTTTGTCCGTTTGCGATTGATGTAATATATCTTTCAGGACTTATTGGCATCTCCGTATACTTTCGGAGGTGCCTTAATTTTTTATCGGAGGTATGTAATATGAAACTTTTAGTTATCCGTCATGGCGAATCAGAAGCAGATTTGCTTGATGTACACGAAGGCAGAGCAGATTTCGCATTAACTGAACGAGGCCACAGACAAGCTGAAGCTATGGCAGAGCATGTTGCAAACAATTATAATATCTCTAAAATATACGCAAGCACCTTAACAAGGGCGAAACAAACAGCCGGACATTTATCAGAAAAAACAGGTATCTCCATTGTTTTTGATGAGAACCTGATGGAATTTAATAACGGGCTTCTTGCAGGCTTGCCAAGAGCGGTTGTAAGAGAAAAGTATCCTGAAGTTCCTGATTTGCCTATTGATAAAGCTGTTTACGGACAAGAATCTCAGGTTGAGTTCAGACAAAGAGCTGAAAATGCACTTTCAAGAGTTATTGGTGAATCTCAAGCTGATGAAACTGTTGCTATTGTTTCTCACGGTGGAATGATAAATCAGTTGTACCGTTCACTGTTTGAGATGCCTGTTGACTGTAAGTTTTTCTTCAATACCGCTGACACAGGTATTCACATTTGGAGTGTGAGTGACACAGAAAGAAGAGTTATAAAAGCTAATTTTGACGAACATACAAAAGGAATTTAAAGAAAATCATGATTACACTTACTGAATACTTAAATAACCCTTGCGGCACCCTTTCAATTCCGTATTGGAAAGCAAAAAATATTGTGATACCGCCTGAAATGAAGATTTTACATGATAAGGATTTTAGTGCAGATATCTTATCAGACTATACTGATGAAAAATATTTTCGTCTGCATCACACGCTCAAAGAAATACCGAAAATCACATCTGATGATTTTGAGATTGTCACAGCAACACGGAAAGATACTAAAGCAATCGTACAGATAATAAACGATTCATATATGGATATATCTGTAAACAAAGACCTTATCAAAAGTTATACCAAGACGCCTGTTTACAATGCAGACCTATGGGTTGTGGTCAAAGAAAAAGAAACGAACAAATATGTTGGTTGCGGCATAGCAGATTTTGATGCAGAAGCAAAAGAGCTTATCCTTGAATGGATTCAAGTATTACCGCAATACAGAGGCAAGAAAATCGGACAGTTTATAGTGACGGAACTGCTGTTCAGAATGAAAGGCGTTGCAGATTTCGCAACCGTTTCGGGTAAGGTTGATAATTTGACTAATCCTGAAGCTTTGTATAGAAAAAGTGGATTTGTCGGTGATGATGTGTGGCATATTCTGCATAAGAAATGAGGTTTGTGTGTGTCAATTAATCACGATACAGAAAAGTATAATTTAACAAATGCTCCTTTAAACAAAGTGCAAAAATGTGCAGTTAAATTGATGCAAAATGATTTAAGATTATTTTCTACACTGCTGTGTTATCAAGAAACATCTACACCAAGCTATTATATTGCTTTAATGCCATATATGGGTTTGATTGTTGATGGGATTGAGGATTGGGTAAATGCTTATGACAATTCATCAAAGCAAAAATTAAAACTTCCCACATTTACGGATGAGGAAGAAAAATATTATTCAGAAATGAGAAAATCTATAAAACTCTTTGAAAAAGGATATGCAAATTTGAACAGCATACTATATGATAACTACGTAAAAAGTGATATATACTTTTCTTCGCTTTGTAAACCAATGGCAAGGCATTTACATTTGTACGATATTTATGGTGTTTTTTATTGTAATTCAGTTCCTTGTAATAATACTGTTTTGGCTCAAATTGTTACTCCATTTTTTTCGTTTGACAAAACAGATGAAGAAAAAACTGTTGAGATGGCAAAAATAGGTGGAGAATACATATCTTGTTTTAACGCTACTGAACCATATAAAATTAAATCCGATTTCAATTTCACAACAAAAGATTTCTGTGGTTTCGTGAAATCTCCGTTTGGAAATAAATATAATTATAAATTTTTACTTTTTACAATACTGTGTCAAATAAACTTTATAGTTTATTCGGTTGATAATTTTATTGTTGATGAGACATCCACAAAATTGAGATTTGCATATATTTTATATTATTATTTACTTGCACTCTTACCTGATATAAAAGAAATCTTAAACATTAGCATTATTATGGACGACAAGTATCATTCAGATATTTTTAGAAATGCTATGGCTCACTACAAATTAGGCGTTTCTTTAAAAGAAAATGATATTATTGATAGTGACCCTATGTTTGGATTAACACAGAAGCTTTTCTCGGAAGATTACTATACTGTAAAAAGCAACATAATATCAGAACTTAACAAAGCGGGCAAACAAATCCAAAGCATAATTAACTTGAATTATTAATTAAATGACACAAACAGAGGTGAATTATGAAATTACATAATTGTGGCATGCCCACACTGATTGAAACAAGCATACTTGAAGAATGTGCAAAGTTATGTGCAGAATTAGGACTTAATTATATTGAACTTAATATGAATCTACCACAATATCAGCTTGATAAAATTGATGTGAAATTTTTCAAAAGCATTGCTGATAAATACGGCATTTACTACACAATTCACCTTGATGAAAATCTGAATATAAGCGATTTCAATACTTATGTTGCAGAAGCCTATAAAAAGACTGTTGCGGATACCATAAAAATTGCAAAGCAACTTGATATTAAGGTGTTAAATATGCATATGGCTAAAGGTGTATATTTCACTTTGCCTGACAGAAAAGTGCTTCTTTTTTCGGAATACAAAGAGCAGTATCTTAAAAGTATTTTTGATTTCAGGAATATGTGTGAATCTGCTATCGGGGAAAATGATATAAAAATATGTATTGAAAACAGTGACGGATATGAGGAATTTCAGAAAGAAGCCATTGAACTGCTTTTAGAAAGTAAAGTTTTTGCCTTGACTTTTGATGTCGGACATAATCACGGTATAGGCGGTACAGATGAAGAATTCATTATGAAACACAAAGACCGTTTGCATCATATTCATCTGCACGATGCAAAAGGCAGAAAAAATCACCTTGCACTCGGTACAGGTGAAATGGATATTGAAAAATATATTAGTCTTGCAAAAGAGCAAAACTGTCGTGTGGTTTTAGAAACAAAAACCATTGAAGGATTGAAACAATCTGTTGAATGGTTGAAAGGATATTAAACAATTGTTTTTTAGATAAGGAGTGCACAATATGGAGAGACACATAGGAATGTGGTTTAAGGAAAGCAATCCTCAAAAGAAAGAAGTTGCCGAACTGATTATTGATGGTAATTCTGTTGAGTTTTACAGCCGTTTCCATGGAGAAGTATTTCCAACAACATTTATAGGCAATGATGGTGATCGCAGTTATAAGGTATTTGTGAACGGAACAGCAAGAAGTATCAATAAACGATTACTTGATTATACTTCTTCTCATAGGGTGTTTTATGTATTAATGCAAAATTTTAGTTTTTCCAAAGGGACTAACATCTCTGGTGTTGTGGAATTTTCTTTTTCTATTCCTGAATTGATTAACTGGTTAGGTATAAAGACAGTTTTTTATACAGATACAATTTCGGGAAATCTTGCTGCAGCAGAAGAAAACTTAAATCCAATAATTATTCATGAAGCCAATCCACATATTGAAATATATTTTGAAACAAAAACTTTTGAAAAAAGTTTGGCAAATGACGATAGAACATCTATAACAATTAATCAAGAACCCCGCATTTCAGTTAAATACGATAAAAGCCAAGGTATAGAAACAGTAATGTCTGACATTGAATGTTTGATGCAATTTTTAGGACTGTTAATAGGTTCTGTTAGTACTGTAGATGATATACGACTTTCTATTGAGAATCAAGAAGTATATAGCTGGTTATATTTTAATAAGGATTTTTCATATAACACAACGAATAAAAGCATTATTGAAACTCCGCGGACTTATTTATATATTGTCTTAGATAAGTTACAATATTATTATTCTAATTGGAGAAATTTCTTTTTTGATGATACTTTTGCTCTGCTTAGAAGAATCTATTTTTCAGTAAATAATAAAAGCTGTATTTTTGCTGAAGAAATTTTTGTAGAATATATGAGAATTCTTGATGGGTATCATACTCGCATTTCTGGTGATGAAGAAGCTAAAACTAAATTAAAAAACGCAATAAATACTGTAAAAAAAGAAATTAAAAATTTATTATTTACAGAAGAAGGGAAATTGTTATTTGAAAAAACAATCAAAACTGTGCTTCCTGATTGGAAATGCAATTCTTCTCATAAAGATGAAATTGCTAATTGGATTGCTTCCGGATTTCTTTCAAAGACTTCTTTATCTCATAGATTAAAAGAAATAGATGAGCAATATTTACAAATAATAAGCAACAATGCTGTTTCAGTAGAAAATTTAAGAAGGGATACAACTCAAATTAAAGATAAATCTAACGAAGAATTAGTCGAGTTATATTTTAAGGAATTGAGTGATACAAGAAATTTTTATTCTCATTATAAGCTGGACAATTCAGGCGTTTTGGAATTTGGTCAAATTTTAGATTCCATCAATATATTAAAAGCCACTATCGTCGCCATTCTTTTTAAACATATGGGTATTGAAAAGGAGTTAATTAGAAAAATACTTGCTTTTGATAGCGAACTTCATTTTCAAACAATGTTCTTGAGAAATGAAGATGATAGTCCTTTTGAACACCCAAGCTCATTGCAAAACAAAGAGACAGATGGAAAACAAAAAGTAAGCATTCTTAATAAAATTTTCAAAAAAAACATTTTTGGAAAAAAATAAAAAAATCATATCAACACGAACATTTATTTGCAAAAATCTATTGACAAGTATGTATCAGTTCTGTATACTTAAGGCACAATTTGATATTTAATAACTTTGTAGCGCGTAAGCGGAGCAATATTTATTGACTACCCAAGCACCGTATGAAGATAAGAACAGAGGCTATCTGTACTTATTTCTGCGGTGTTTTTTTGTTTGTCTTGCGTGATATCGACGGTAAAAGTCCTTTCCTCTGTTCATCGGAGGTGAGGACTTTTTTGCGTTTATGCACCTTGACAACTGAATGACCGTCTGAAAGTGATACGACTTTGCGATGATATGAGCGAGGCAACGCTGCGGTGTGATTCCGGGGCAGGAACTATTTCAGGTGAAACGGCACGAAATTTGCAGAAAAGCATTGACAAAAGAACAAATGTTCTCTATAATAGTAAATTGGTAAATAATGTATTTACCCTACAACTGAATACAAACTGAAACACATATTTTTTACTTATTGGCTTTATGCCAACACATATTATCTGACCGAAAAAGTATAGTCCAATACTCGGTCAGTAACATACGGACAATCAGTGCTTAAATTTTAAGCCGTTACATAGTTTCAGTGCAAACTGTGCGAGAGGATGAAATGTCTTCCCGCTATTTGTGCTGTCTATGTGACGGCTTTTTTGTTTTCTGAAAAGTATTTCTGAAAATCAGGAACAATTTTATGTGGCTTATTCCCATTACTTGTAGAGGCAGTTTATCTATATAATAACTGCCCCCACAAATGAAGCTATGCACAAAAGATACTACAGCCACCCTTACATAGCGAAGCTCGTCTGCGGTATATACCGCAACTAAAGTTTGTCGCTCCCTTGATAAGCGAGAAACTTTAGTTTATGAGCCTCGCAGAGCTCACTGACATCTTTGCAGACCTAATGGGCTGAAAGTGTCATAGTGGGTTACGTACTTTGAAAAAGTGCGGAACAAATAAAGCAGTAATGCAGAAAGGAGGTAAAACCTATGTCAAAGAAAAACTATAGTGTAGCAAGAGTTGTCACTCATACACAAAGTACAATCGGTAAGTGTGAAAGGCACAACGAGAGAAAGAATGAAAACTATGCCAACATGAATGTTGATACGGCTCGGTGTGATATGAATGTGCATTTCAAGAGTTGCGGTGAACTGACCTACAACGAACTACTGAATAAGCTCATAGCCGAAAAGAAGGTATGTATGCGAGGTCTGAAAGCTGATGCAAAAGTCTTTGATGAAATGATATTCGATGTCAACACAGACTACTTTGAAACACACGGCGGTTATGAATATGCCAAAGAGTTTTATGCAGAAGCATACAGATTTGCAGTAGCCTTGTATGGTGAACAGAATATCATCTCTGCCGTAATGCATGCTGATGAACTGAATGTCGCTCTCACAGAACAGTACGGAAAACCTGTGTATCACTATCATATGCACCTTGTAGCTCTGCCTGTTGTAGAAAAGCAAATACTGTGGACAAAGCGGTGTAAGGATAAATCTCTTGTAGGTACTGTGAAAGAAACCGTCAATCAGATAAGCCATTCAAAGAAGTGGAAGTCACCTCAGGCGGTAGATGAAAACGGTAATGTCATATTCAACGATAAGGGCAAGCCTGTGCTGATTCCCTCTTACAGTATTCTACAGGATGATTTCTTCAATCATATGCAAAGAGCCGGTTTTAATGATTTTCTCCGTGGCGAAAAAGGCAGTACGGCTGAGCATCTGTCTTGTCTGCAATATGAGATTCAGCAGGATAAAAAGAGGCTTGAGAAAATCAAAGAACGATTACAGACAGAAGAAGTCAGATACGATGAAATTCATACCATGCATAAAACATTCAGCGAGATTGACGGTATGGGCAAGAAAACGCTTACGGGCAAAGTCACAATTTCAAGTGAAGATTTCAATGACCTGAGTAATATGGCGAAACAGTCCGTTGCAGCAAGAAGTAAAATTTTTGACCTTGAGGGTGAAAATGAAAGGCTTCGAAAAAGAAATTGGGAGTTGCAAAGCAGTATAAACAGACTGAGTGCAAGGCTTCATGAACTTGAACAAGTCTGTGCTCCGTATCTTGAGGCGTTGAGGCTGATGCCTGAAAAAGTAAAAGCATTTATCTCGGATGTGCTGAAAACTGTCCGAAAAGAGAAACCTAACAAAAATATTGATATTAAAAAAGAGAGGTAATTAAATGAATAAAGAAGAAAAATTTGTTGAAGAGTTATTTGAAAAAGCAAAAGAAACCAAAGAAACAGAGACAGTAAAGCCTCAGACAACCGAAATCGTGCAGGTGTCTGTTGGTAAGATTGTTCCGAATTTCAGGAATCCGTACAAGTGCCGTGAGGAAGATATGAAGCCGTTGGAAGACAGTATCCGTGAGAACGGCATTATACAGCCTCTTATGGTGCGAAAGGACAATAAGGCGGATGTGTTTGAAATTGTATCAGGACACAGAAGGTACCTTGCAGCAACAAGGCTTGAAATGACAGATGTTCCCGTTGTTGTCTTGGACATAAGCAAAGAGGAAGCTGACATTATTCTCGTTGACAGTAACCTGCACCGTGAGCATATTCTGCCCTCGGAAAAAGCCTTTGCCTACAAGATGAAAATGGATGCGCTTAAAAAGCAAGGCAAACGAACAGATTTAACTTCGGACCCGGTGGGTCCAAAGTTGAGCTCTGCAGAAAAAATCTCACAGGACAGCGAAGACAGTGCCACCCAAATTAAAAGGTATATCCGCCTGACTAATCTTGAAAAATCGATTCTTAACCTTGTAGATGAAGGAAGAATCGCAATGCGACCTGCGGTTGAAATATCATATCTTACTCCCGAAGAACAGATGATGATTTTTGAAACCTATGAAAGTGATGAGGTTACACCCTCACTTGCACAGGCACAGAAAATGCGAAAGCTCTCGGAGCAGAATCAGCTTAATGCTGATACGGTTTTAGCAATTTTAACTGCACCTAAACCTAATCAGGCAGAGGCTATTAAAATACCTGAAGAACGTATAAACAAGTTCTTCGGCAAGAATTATACCAAGCAACAGAAAGAAGAGCACATCTTAAAAGCTCTGGAATATTATCACAAATATCTTCAGAGACAGAGAAACAGGGATGAGAGGTGATGCGAATGAAGAAACTTTCAATAACCCCTAAACTAGTTTCAAGAAAAGGTTCAGGCAGAATAAATGATGACATCCCCGTTGATTTTATGGAGTATGCAATTCCTCAGAGTGACGAAATAAAGCAAACAGAAGAACAGCACATCGTTCCTGATGAAATTAAAGTTTCCGAACAGATACACGGAATTGTTTATGATGTGACGGGTGTGTTTGACGGCAAGTTAAATAAATCGCTGTTACAGCAATTTAAAGAAATTATACTGTCGGAACAGTTGTCATAAACCACACATTTGAAAAATGGCAGTCGGGCATTGTAAAATGGAAATACCTAATGCAATGCTCGGCTTCCGGAAAGGAGATTTAGATCATGGCAAAGAAAGCCGAGAAAAATATTAATGAAAAAATAACCGCATTATACTGTCGTTTATCTGTTGATGATATAAAGGATAAGGACAAGGATAAGGATAACAACAAGGATTCTGAATCCAACAGTATTACCAATCAGAAGCAGATTCTTTCTGATTATGCCAAAAAGCACGGGTATAAAAATACAATGTTCTTTGTTGATGACGGTATCTCAGGTACAACCTTTGACAGACCTGATTTTCAGCGTATGGAACGCATGATAGAAACAGGTGAAATCGGTACAGTTATTGTAAAAGACTTGTCCCGTTTTGGACGTGAGCATATACTGTTTGACCACTATACTCAGGTGCTTTATCCGTCTTTAGGTGTGAATTTTATATCCATTCAGGAAAATGTTGAAACCATAAGCGGCAAGGGGACGGAAATGATGCCGTTCCACAACTTGTTTAATGAGTGGTATGCTTCGCAGACAAGCAAGAAAATCCGTCAGGTGTGGCAATCAAAATCCGATAACGGAGAAAGAGTTTCACCAACAGTTCCGTACGGATATAAAAAAGATACTGAAAATCCTAAGCAGTGGCTAATTGATGAACCTGCCGCAAAGGTAGTCAGATATATTTATCAGTTAGCGATGGAAGGTTTAGGCACAACAAAAATTGCTCGCAGGCTTGAAAGAGAAGAAATACTGACACCAACAGCATATTATGCTTCAATAGGACGAAAAATAAGAAATCCTTTTACAACATCTTATGCTTGGGCGGAAACAAGTATTGAGCATATCCTTGATAATATGCAATACACGGGTTGCACTGTAAACTTCAAGACAACAACCGTCAGCTATAAGGTTCATAAAAAAATGTATAATGATACTGAAGATTGGGTTATCATACCGAACACTCAGGAATCGATTATTGATAAGGATACTTGGGAACGAGTTCAGGAAATAAAAAAGCACCGTCGCAGGAATACTGCAACGGGCAGAGAAAGCATATTTTCAGGATTGGTTTACTGTGGAGATTGTGGTTCAAGACTGTATTTCTGTGCGGCTAAAAGTATAAAAGAACATCAGGAGTTCTTCCGCTGTTCAGCCTATAAGGAAAACAGAGGCAGTTGCTCCATTCACTATATCAGAAATGTAGTGTTAGAGAAAATGGTGCTTAAAACCATACGAGAAGCAGCAGAATATATTACGGAATATGAACCTGTATTTCTTTACTTGTTTACAAAGGAACACAGATTAAGCATCGCAAATAATCTCAAAGAAGCAAAATATGAGCTTGAGAAAAACAAGAAACGCATTCAAGAGTTGGATAAACTCATTGAGGCGGTATTTGAGCAAAATATTCTTGGTAAATTACCTGATGACCGTTACAACCGTATGCTTACCAACTATGAAAAAGAGCAAAAGGATTTAATTCAAAAGGTTGAGGATGCCGAGAAACTTATCAATACCGCACAACAAGAAAACATTGATGTCAGAAACTTTCTTGCTAACATCCGTCAGTGTACTGATATAAAGGAGCTGACACCTTCTATTGTTAATAAGCTCATTGATAAGATTGAAGTCTTTGACAGAGTAAGAGGAGAAGACGGAAAGAAACATGTTCCTATAAAAATACACTTTGTAGGCGTTGGTATAATGCAGTTCCCTGATGCTGAAATGTTAGAAAAAGCTAAAGAAGAAATGAAAGCCTATTCCAAAAAGGCTTCATAAAAATGAAAACACGGTGTAGCCGTAACTGACTACACCGTATATTTCACCTAAACTGTCCTTAGCCACCTGTGGCTAATGTATGACGGTTTTGATAAAGGGCAGACGGGAATTCTTACTCTTGTAGATGGAATATTATACGGTTTTGAACTTGAATAAAGAAATATAAAGGCTGAGTTTTCTCAGTCTTTTTTATTTTTAAATTATTGAATTTATATTTATATATGATATAATAATTAAAAACTTATTTTACTTATCAGGAGAATTATTATGGCAGATAAATTAAGAGTTGCAAATATAGGTATGAAATTCGGTATGTCACATGTTGAAGGGGCTATGGCATGCGATGCAGAGATTGCCGCTTTATGTGACAGTAATGAAGAAAACCTGCGTTTTGCGGGGGAGAGATATTCAATTCCCGAAGACAGATGGTTTACTGATTATAAAGATATTGTAAATAACAAGGATATTGATGTTGCTACCGTTGCAATTCCCGACCAACAGCATGTAAAAGTAAGCTGTGACCTTCTGCGTGCAGGCAAGCATGTTCTTTGTGAAAAGCCTCTTGCACTTACCCGTGAAGATTTAAGAGAAATAATAAAAGTTTCTGATGAATGCGATGCAAAGTTTATGGTAGGTCAGATATGCCGTTTCACACCTGCATTTATGAAAGCAAAGGAGCTTATTGATTTAGGTGTTATCGGTGATCTTTATTTCGTTGAATCGGAATATGCCCACGATTATATGAAGCTTGTTGAAAACTGGCGTGCAGACCCCAACCGTCACGGTGTTATAGGCGGCGGATGCCATGCAGTTGACCTTATCAGATGGCTTGCAGGTGACCCGATTGAAGTATTTGCATACGGTACACACAGACTTCTTCCCACCGTGCCTTATGACGATGCAACGGTTGCAATTATGAAGTTTAATGATAACCTTATGGGTAAGGTATTCGTTTCAACAGGCTGTAAGCGTGATTACACAATGCGTACATGTATTTACGGTACAAAGGGTACAATTATCTGCGACAATACTTCTCCTACAATGACTTTATTCACCGTGGATGAAGAAGGTGTTGTAAAAGAGGCAGAAACAGTTGAGATTGTTGTCAACAATCATAATGCCGCAGGTGAGTTTGAAGTTTTTGCAGATGCAATTCTCAATAACAAACCCATTCTTACAGATGCAAGAGAAGGAGCAAAAACAGTTGAAGTCTGTCTTGCAATTGTTGAGTCATCTCAGACGGGTGAAAAGGTAGTTCCTAAATTAGATTTCTGATAAAAAAAAGGCTGTCTTTTAAGACAGCCTTTTTTATTATTTATTCTATTGTTATTTTACCCTGAAGAGTTTCGCCCTGTGCCGCATAAGGACTGTAAGCAGTTACCTTAACTGTGTATTCACCGCTTGCAAGTTTGCCGATGTTTACATTTACATCGTCATCTGTAGCTCTTACATATTCTGAAATTACTGTTCCTTCATAAACATTTTTGAACATGCCTGCTGAAACTGTGATTTTGTAATCTTCAGCGTCGTAATGACCCTTTGCTTCGGGGAATACAAGAACTGTTTCACCGTTTTCATTCACGAATGATGATACAGCTGAGTTTTCGGGGAATACGGGAGCAGTATCTCGTGAAATCTGTTTGCTCCAGTTATGGGTTCTCTTTGAAGAGTCGCTTAAGTTTGTGAAGTAATAATCAATATTACCGAAGAACATTCTGTTTTCAATATCGTAAAGCTTCATGCTTACGTTGCCGTTTTCATCGCATTCAACAAGCCACGCACCGCCTGATTTGCCGGGAGCATCCTTGTCACCGTCGATATAGTTGAGGTTGCTCATGAAAGCTGACAATGAGCCTGCACCTACAGCTGTAAATTCACCCTGCCATACGCTTCTGGGGTCAGAAGGTGTGTAGTGTGAGTGACCTGAGAAATCAACAACCTGAGGATATTTGCTGAGTACTGTTCTGATGTTGAAATCGCTCCAGTTGACGCTGCCGTAAACTGTAAGGAAGGGAGCGGGATGCTGATAAACGAAGACGGGTTTTGTGGGGTCTTCTGCTGTAGCGAGTTTAAGTCTTTCGTCAAGCCACTTTGTTTTGCCTGTGAAGCTCTTGCCGTCATCATCGTATGAAACACCGATGAAGTGGTAGCCGTTTATTACAACATCTGTGTCAACATTTTCATTGACGAACTTCTTGTATACATCATATCCTACGGTTGCATCAACATCACGGTAATCAATGAATTCGTGGTTGCCGAGGATTGTAAGAAGCTGAGTTTCTTCCTTTTTGTTTTCAGCAACGATTTTATTATACATTTCATATTCTTTTTCAGCGCCGCCGCCTGTGAAGTCACCTGCAACAACAACTGCATCAAGATTCTTATATTCAGAACCTTCTGAATATGCATACATATCCTTGAAAAGGTTTGCAAATCTTATTGCAGCTTCCTGATTTTCTTCACCGTTGAGATGAATGTCTGAACATACTACAAAACGGAGTATAGGTCTGAAATTGTCAGGTGTTTTTATTTCTTCACCTGTTGTGCCGCTTTTCATACCTGTGAGCATAAAAACAAAACTGAAAACTGAAGTAAGTGCCTTGAAAATAAACTGTGCAAAAAAGTTTGTCATAACGTCACTCTTTTCATAAATAATATGTAATTATAACATAGAAAAACAGAAAATGGAATAGATTTGCGGCAAATTGTTTGATAAATGAGCAGGCATAGTTATTATTTTTTGAATATATAACATTGTTTTTAAAATAAAAATATGATATACTTCATACGATATTCTAAAAAAGGAAATTCAATATGAAAAATTATAAGAAAATCATTATAATCATTACGGGACTCGCAATTTTTGTGACAGGAATTTTATGTAAACAGGAATGGTTCCTTATGGTGCCGTTGTTTATTTCACTTTTTGTTATGGCTTTTCAGTCGGAAGCAAACCGTATAGGTGTTCTGATAGGTTCCGTGAATTCGGTATTTTATACCGTTACATATATTTATATGGGTGTTTATGCTTCGGCAGCTTCAGCAATTCTTTTCAGTTTCCCCATTCAGCTGATGACATTCTTCCGTTGGAAGAAAAATGCCTACAAAAGCACCGTTATATTTAAAAAAATGAGCACAAAAATGCGGATTCTGTTTTTCGGAGGTATTGTACTTCTGTGGGCAGGTCTTGCGGCTGTGTTTTATCATCTTAATTACGAATATGCACTCCTTGACAGCCTGACATTCCTTCTCGGCTTTATTGTCCCTATTCTTACGTGGCTTGCATTTATTGAATATACTTATTTGTGGATTGTGTCCGCTGTCGTGGGGCTTCTCCTGAATGTTCAGATGGTGATGAATGACTTCTCTCAGATGACATATCTCATTTATGGTGTTTATTCCGTTTATTGTGTAATCGGAGCTTACATAAGTGTTCAGAAGTTTTATAAGGAACAGCAGAGCAAACAATGATTTGCATAACACAAATAAATTTTCAGGGACCGATGTTTTTATCGGTCCCTGAAAAATATTTAAAACATATCTGCAGATTATTGTTTATCAGAACGCCATCAGTACCGAAGCAATAAACGATATTGCCGCAGCGATATAATCAGTTTTAGCAAGTTTTTCTTTTCTTATCATACTGATAATCGTTGAGAAAACCATAACACCGCCCGTTACGAGAGGGTATTGCACCGATGCGGGAAGATTGACAAGTGAAATGAGCAAAAACCAGTTGCCTACTCCGTTGAAAATGCCGTATCCTGCCGCAAAACCGAGGCATTTCCCTTTGATAACGGGGATTTTTTTGTGCTGAATGAGAAGCCATAATGCACTTATCACTACACTTACAGCTGATGTGAGGAACATAAAGCCCGTGCTGTCCGTGTGGAGTAATTCCGATGACTGATGTATTTTTGAAATAACACCGACACTGCCGTTGAGAACAAAAACAGCCATATAGTAAAGAAATGCCTTTTTGCTTTGTTTTCCTCCTCTGAGATTAAGGAGTACGGAAACCACAATCAGTACACAGCATATAATTTTAAACGGAGTAAGTTTCTCGTCATAGAATCCCACACCTGCAATGAAGGGCAGAAGCATACCGCCGAGCATTGAAAAAACGGAATAAACCGAAAGATTTGCCACAGCAAAAGCTTTCATACTGAAATACGTCATCAGTATGCAGGCTGCGGCATAAATGACTGCCAGTCCCACGCTGAAAAGTGAAACCGAGGTTATTTTAAAACCGCTGATTATGAGCATCATCACAACAATGACGACGCTTTTGTATAAAGTGAATTCGAGTGCAGATTTAAGTGTGTTACCTCTGTGTTCTTCAAATTTCTGATTAAAGAGAAACTGCAGGGCAAACAGCACAGTTGCCGCAGAAACAAGTAAATAGTATTGCATAATTATCCTTCAAAAAGCTTATTGTAATTTTCAATCTGTTCGTCTGTAGGTTTGTAATCGGTCTTTGAACAACAGGGAATGGTCGGAGCGCTGCCGTCCGTACCCCAGAAAGGAGTTTCCCTGTCGTTTTCGTATTCTTTTCTGCATTCTTCCTTACGGAAATCGGGAATGTCAATGGGCATACCGCCTGAAAGAACCGAACGGTGACCGAGAATTGCAACAGAAGACATTGTTACAGCAGAGTAAATGTCGTAAGGATGTTCCGGCTGTCTGTTTTCCTTTATACATTCAAGGAACATTCTGCAGGCTATGAAGTCACCGCCGCCGTGACCGCTGTTTTCGATTTTTTCTTCGTCCTTGTCATTCCATTCGGGTTCATAGAGGTTGTTTTCCTCCATTCCTTCGGGAATTGACCAATTATTATAACGGAGCATCACCTGTTCACCCATACCTCTGAGATTTTCAATCTGACCGAGGTCACCGCAGACACGGTATGAGTTGCTGTGTGCACCGAAACCGGCACAACCGGTGAACTTGAATACAGTTCCGTCATCGTTGACCGTTGTGATTATTGCAGCTCTGTCTCCGACACATCTTGTTGTGGCAACTTCTGTCATAGGATTGAAAACAGCCTGAGCGCTGACCTTTACGGGAGTTGCTCCCGTTGCCCACATAATCGGTGCAAGTGAATGTGTAACATAATATGTTCTGGGAACGTAATTTCTCCAATGACGGGGGAAATATATATAACCTTTAAGAAAATCATAATCATCGGGAGAAAGTCCGTGGTTGTATTCGCCCTCTGCATAAATGAGTTTACCGAGTGTTCCACCGTCACATACTTTCTTCA
Source organism: Clostridia bacterium (assembly GCA_017549285.1). GTDB lineage: Bacteria > Bacillota > Clostridia > Oscillospirales > Acutalibacteraceae > UBA1081. The sequence goes on along the minus strand of JAFYVE010000014.1, from coordinate 43,546 downwards.
TTTCACGGTTGAACTTCATCTGAGGATAGTTTTCTGCAAGCATATAAATTGAATCGGTCTTCTCAAAAGCTCTGAGCAGTTCAACACCTTCTGCCATTGTTCCGTTGCTGATACATTCGGAATAAACATGAATGTTTCTCTCAAAGCACTTTATCGCATAGGGTGCATGCTCGTGGAAGAAGTTTGCAAGTACAACGGCATCCATATCCTGCTCAATAAATTCATCAAAATCTTTAAAAACAGGAATATCAATATTCAGTCTGCTGAGAAATTTCTCCGCTCTCTTTTCATCCCGTTCACATAAAGAAACAATTTCACAATCATCAAAAAGCATAAGATTCTCAGCAATATCAGCACCTCTGCCGGCACCGAAAATACCGATTTTTATTTTTTTCATAAAATTACCTCCGTAATCAACTGATTTTATATGTTCCTTTGTCAAGGTCGATTGTTACCGTGGTTCCGTCTGCATAAACAGCCTTCTGAATACGGTATGAACCGAGGAACTCGTGTTTTATCATTTCTTTGTTATAAAGTTTTGCCTGCAATTCACAAAGAGGAGCAATTCTTTCAAGCTCTTTTTTCAGCGCTCCGTCATTCATCATACCCACGTCGGCAGTTCTGTTGTCAGTGCCGATTTTTTTCAGCTCGTTTCCGTAGGGATGAATGTAAGGCATACCTGCATTGAGTGCGCTGTAAAGGTCGCCGTCCTCACCCTTGGGAATACCCCAGTTGTTGAACCAGTTCCACGGCACCATAAGACAATCGTGATAAACAAGATTTCCTAAAGGTATGGGAATACCCACAGCGGCACCGTTTTCCTGAGGACGCAGAGCGTGAGGACCGTGATGAACGAGAGCAAGCTTGTTGAGAAGCTGCATACCCGGTTCCTCAGACGACATGATGATTCCCTTGCTGTTGAGATAATCAAAACAGTCGGCACGGTTTTTCATACTCTGCTCTCTTGTGACTCTGTGGTCTTCGTGGAAACATTCATCTCCCTGCATTATCGAGAATACATCAAGATATACACCCTGAACATCAATGTTGTGTTCTTCAAGCTCTTCATAAGTTTTTTTAACAGCATCAAGAGCAAATTCCGTACACAGATAGCTGTGTTCACCACCGTCCCAGATTGAACAGTAGGGATTTGTTCCGTCAATGTTCTTTATTGCCTTTTCCTTATCGAAAACGGGGCTGTCGTAGTAATAATCCCTGTACTGGTCGTGAAGAGCAAAAACATATCCCAGTTCACGGCTCACATCGGCAAACTCTTTGAAACCTTCCCATCCGCCTGCTTGTTCACAAGGGGGAAGAATGTACGGATGATTGTTGTCATAGCCGTCTTTTCCCCAGCCGTCAGTATGTATGTAGAGTTTTTCGAGACCTGCCTTTTTGAGTTTTTTCATTTCTTCGGCACGTTCTCCGAATGTGGCACAGAGAATTTCATTTGAGCCGTTCTTGTCATAGAACTGTGATTTTTCATTTATCTTTGAATAAATTTTGTGATGAAGCACGGGCGAACCGATTAGCTTTTTTATATTCGGATTCTTTTCGATTTTCTCATCAATTGAAACAAGCTCGTTTCTCTCAAGAAGATATTTACGGTAGTCTTTTGCAACGGTGTTGTAGTCACCCTCTGAGTTAAAAGTGAATTTTATTCTTCTTTCATAAGAAAGTTTGCCGAGAGAAGACTGCCAGTAAACCGAATTGAGAAATGCCTTATGTTTTCCGAAAGAGGAGTAAAGCGAAGCATCATACGGAGTTTCAACAATTGCTGAAAATGTGTTTCCGTCACACACTCTGCCCCAGAGAGGCATATATGCATCACCTGTGTTTATCATTCTCTTTATGTGGGCGTAACCGAAAACGGTTGAAAAATTCTTCTTATAACCGTCGGGAAGAATAAAGCCCTGTCGCATCGGGTCAACGTGATATGAGTTTCTGCCCTTTGTTTTTGAATTGAACGGAGCAGGGAAGTATGCCGCCTGAATGTCATATCCTGTTTCATTTTCTGCTTTTATTGAAAATGTGACGGAGTTTTCGGCTGTTATCTCAGCAGTACAGACGATTGTAAATGGGAGTTTTTTGCCGAAAGCTACAAAGTCCGAATATCTTGTTACAACCTTGTTTTCCGAATATTCGGTCTTTTTCTTCATTGCCGTATTCAGATGACGTACGGTTTTTATATATTTATCACCGAACTTTTTTCTGATTTCTATGTAGGGTTTTCTGCCGTCACTTACCCACGAAAAACCTTTATGGGTTATTTCATAGTTTCCGTTTCTTTTGTTGAAAATCAACTGCATGTTTTTATATTTCATAAGCATTCACCTTGATGATTGTTTTCTTAAATTATATATTGATATATTTTAAAAGTCAATAAAAGTGTATTGTAATTTAAACCAACTGATGTTATAATTAAAATGATTAATGTAATTTTAGCATTAAACTGAAAAACACGGAGGTCAATATGAGAAATATAAAAGTTATTAATCAGGATTGGGCTTTTGCCAAAAAAATCACTTCAGCCCCCGCATCAATTCCCGCTGACTGGGAAAAACTGAACCTTCCTTATACCTGGAACGGTAAAGATGGTCAGGACGGCGGTAATGACTATTTCAGAGGCACCTGCGCTTTTGCAAAAACTCTGCCTGCATCAGAACTTCCTGAAGGCGAAGTAAAATATCTTCAGTTTGACGGTGTCAACTCTTCATGCGAAGTTTTCTGGAACGGTAAGAAAATAACAGAGCATCACGGCGGTTATTCAACTTTCAGAGTCAGACTTCCCGAAGTAAAAGAAGAAAATATTCTTGTTGTACTTGTTGACAACTCTCCCAATGATAAAGTTTATCCTCAGAATGCCGACTTTACATTCTACGGCGGTATTTACCGTGACGTGAGCGTAATCGGTGTTCCCGCAAATCATTTTGACCTTGATTATTACGGTGCACCCGGTATTATGGTCACACCTGAAATCAAAGGTAAGGATGCAAAAGTTGAAATCAAAACATTTATCAAGGATGACGACGATTGCAAAGTAAAATATGAAATCATTGCAGACGGTGAAGTTATTGCAGAGTGTGTAATGGATGAAGATGATGAAGCAGAGCTTGTAATCGAAAATGTTCATCTCTGGAACGGCCGTAAAGACCCTTATCTTTATACAGCAAAGGCAACTCTTATCGAAAACGGTGAAGAGATTGACTGCATCAGCACACGTTTCGGCTGCCGTACATTTGAAATTGACCCTGAAAAGGGCTTTATCCTCAATGGTGAAGAGTATCCCCTCAGAGGTGTATCACGTCATCAGGACAGACCTGACATCGGTAATGCACTTCTTCCCGAACATCACAAGGAAGACCTTGACCTTATTCTTGAACTCGGTGTAACAACAATCCGTCTTGCTCATTATCAGCATTCACAGGTTTTCTATGATCTTTGTGACGAAGCAGGACTTGTTCTCTGGGCAGAAATTCCCTATATTTCAAGACATATGTCCACAGGCCGTGATAATACAATCAGCCAGATGAAGGAGCTTGTTTCACAGAATTACAATCATCCTTCAATCGTTGTATGGGGACTCTCAAACGAAATCACAATCGCAGGTGCTGCTGACCCTGATCTTATCAGCAATCATAAAGAACTCAATGAGCTTTGTCATAAGATGGACAAAACACGTCTTACAACAATCGCTTCCGTTACAATGTGTTCAATCGATTCTGAATATGTTCACATCAGCGACGTGCTTTCATACAACCACTATTTCGGCTGGTACGGCGGAACAACTGATATGAACGGTCCCTGGTTTGATGATTTCCATAAGAAATATCCCAAGAAGCCCATCGGCATCAGTGAATACGGCTGTGAAGCTCTTGACTGGCACACATCAAACCCCGTTCAGGGTGACTATACTGAAGAATATCAGTCATATTATCACGAAGAACTTATCAAACAGATTGCCGAAAGACCTTACCTGTGGGCAACTCACGTATGGAATATGTTTGACTTCGCAGCTGATGCCCGTGCAGAAGGCGGCGAAAACGGTATGAATCACAAGGGTCTTGTGACATTCGACAGAAAGTACAAGAAAGACTCTTTCTATGCATACAAAGCATGGCTTTCAGATGAACCCGTGCTTCACCTCTGCTCAAAGAGATATATCGACAGAACAGAAGATGTAACAAAGGTTACTGTTTACTCAAACTGTGACGAAATCGAGCTTTTCGCAAACGGTGTCAGCGTAGGCAAGCAGACAAAGGGCAAATATCCCTTCTTCTACTTTGATGTTAAGAACGAAGGTGAAACAACTCTTACAGTCAAGGCAGGCGACCTCGAAGACACAGCAACAATCCGCAAGGTTGACACTCCCAATGAAGCATACATTATGAAAGAGGAAGGTCAGGTCATCAACTGGTTTGAAATCAACACTCCTGACGGCTATTTCTCAATCAACGACACAATCGGTGACATTATGTCAACATTCAGAGGCAAACTTGTAATGCTCAAGTTTGTGCTTATGCTCAAAGATATGATGAGCGGCGGCAAGAAGGATGAAGACGGTGAAGAGAAAAAGGGCGGAATGATGGCAGGTTTCCAGATTACACCCGCAATGCTCAAGAATATATACGGTATGGCAAAGGGATTCACAATCAAGCGTACTTTCTCAATGATAGGCAACGGCTTCACAAAGGAAGAAATTCTCGGACTCAATGCAAGTCTTAATAAGGTTAAGAAGCCTAAGAAGTAATAAACAACAAAAACGGCTTTCATCACCCGATGAAAGCCGTTCCCATATAATGAGGTGAACAGGAATGCTTTTATATATTATAAGACACGGTGAGCCCGGTCACGGTGGTGCACTCACCGAAAAAGGTTGGAAACAGGCAGAAGCGGTAGGAAAAAGAATGCACAAGGCAGGAGTAAATAAAATTTTTACTTCTCCCATTCTCAGAGCAATGCAGACAAGTGAGCCTGCCTGCCGACTTCTCGGTCTTGAGGCAGAAGTTGAAGAGTGGGCACACGAAATCGGTGACGAAAGACTGACAACTCTTCCCGACGGCACAAGAACATCGGTTTCACTTATCCAGAATTCGCTTTTCCGTGAAAACGGCAATATTGACCTTCCCTTTGAAAAAGGTTATGACTGCGATTATATGAATCTGACCGAAATGAAAAAAGCTGTTTCTTATATAGAGGAAAACGGAAATAAGTTTCTTGAAAAACTCGGCTATAAATACGAAAACGGAGTTTATAAAATCACAAATCCCAATGATGATAAGGTGGCGCTTTTCTGTCATTCGGCATTTTCAAGAGCGTGGGTATCGGTGCTTCTTCATATCCCTATTCACATTATGTGGGCAGGTTTTGATTATGAGCATTCAGGTGTTACTGCAATTGAATTTGAAAATTATGAAAACGGAATAACTGCTCCGAAATGCTATTGCTATTCAGATGTATCGCATCTTTATGCAGAGGGAATTCCCTGTGATTTCACCGAGCGTACAGAGATGTAAATTCTGAAAAATCAAAAAAACTCTTTACATGAAAATTTTATTGTGATATACTGAATTTATGATTAATAAAAATTTTATATATTTTTTATTAAAACTGTAAAATCCTGACAAAAGGTGTGTGAAATTATGGAAAAACTGACACGTAAATACGGTTTATTGACTGCTATCTGTATGGTAGTCGGTACTGTTATCGGTTCCGGTGTGTTCTTCAAGGCACAGAATGTCCTTGCAGCAACAAACGGTAATATGCCTATGGGTATTGCCGCCTGGGTCATAACAGGTGCAATAATGATCATCTGTTCAGCTCAGTTTGCAGTTATGGCTACAAAGTATGAAAAAGTCAACGGTGTTGTTGACTATGCGGAAGCCACCTGCGGAAAAAGCTATGCTTATTATCTCGCATGGTTTATGGTAAATGTTTATTATCCCAGCATGACAGGTGTTCTTGCATGGGTTTCCGCAAGATATTTCGGTGTTATGTTCGGTTGGAGTCTTGTCAGCGCAGAAGTTCTTGCTCTTGCAGGTTTCTTCCTTATCGCATCATACACAATGAATGCTCTTTCTCCCAAACTTGCAGGTAAGTTCCAGGTAAGTGCAACAGTTATCAAGCTCATTCCCATCTGCCTTATGGCTGTCGTGGGAACTGTTGTGGGCATTTCAAACGGTACTCTTCCCCAGAACTTCGCAGGTGTTACTGAAGCTGTCGGCGGTTCAGGCAGCGGCGGACTTTTTGCAGCTGTAGTTGCAACAGTTTTTGCTTATGAAGGCTGGATTGTTACAACATCAATCAACGCAGAGCTCAAGAATCCCAAGAAGAATCTTCCTATTGCTCTTGTAGCAGGTGCCGCAATTGTTGTTGCAGCTTATGTTCTTTACTACATCGGCGTTGCAGGTGGTGCTTCAACTCAGGTTCTTATTGATGAAGGTGCAACAACTGCTTTCTCAAACGTTTTCGGTAATATCGGCGGTATATTCCTCAATATCTGTATCGTTATTTCCTGTCTTGGTACTCTTAACGGACTTATGGTCGGTGCAAGCCGTGGTATGTATGCTATCGCTGCAAGAAATGAAGGCCCCAAACCCGAAATGTTCTCACAGGTTGACAAAACAACAAATATGACAACAAACTCAGCTATCTGGGGTCTGTTTGTTTGCGGTTTCTGGCTTCTTTACTTCTACGGTGCAAATCTCACAGAAGGCTGGTTCGGTCTGTTCAACTTTGACTCATCAGAACTTCCCATCGTTACTGTTTATGCAATGTATATCCCTATGATGATTATGTGGATGAAGAAGGAAAAAGATCTCGGCGTTATGAAGAGATTTGTTCTTCCATTACTTGCAATCATCGCCTGCGGATTTATGGTATTTGCCGCTTGCTATGCACACGGCTATTCACCCTATATTGCAGCTCAGGCAGAAGGAACATTCAAGTGTCCCGTTATTTTCTACCTTATCGTGTTTGCAGTTATTATGATAGCAGGTGCATTTTTCAAAGGAAAGAAAGCCAAAAAGTAATATAAAACTATAAAAAATTTCCGGATTGATTCCGGAATTTTTTTATTCCGTCAAAAAGTATTGAATCAATCTATTGTGTTTAACGACATAATATGATAAAATATAATTTATAATATTTTTTGTGAAAGGACAGTTTATTATGACAAAAACACTTCCCAAAAGAAAAATGTACCGTTATTGTCTTGCTGATATAGCAAAAGGTCTTTTTAACGGTATGATAGGTAACTATCTTCTTTACTTCTTCCAGCCCACGGTTAAAAGCGGACTGCCCACACTTCTCCCCGAAAACAAGCTGCTCGGTTTTATCACAATAATGGCACTTATCACAGCAATCGGTAAGGTTGTTGATGCCGTTACAGACCCCCTTGTAGCATCACTTTCAGATAAATGCACACACAAAGCAGGCAGAAGAATGCCGTTCCTGAGATATGCGGCAATTCCATATGCTCTTTCCGTTCTTCTCATATTCTTTGCACCTTTCAAAGAAGGTTCACCTGCAAACGCAATATGGGTAGGCATATTCCTTGTTACATATTACACAGCATACACATTCTATTTCATCCCCAGAAATGCTCTTGTTCCTGAAATTATTCCCGATGCAAAGGTAAGAGTAGGATATTACGGTATCAGTACAGCATTCTTTATGGGTTCAAGTTCATTTATGTATGCAGCAACACTCTTCGTTGACCTTCTCAAAAAAGCAGGTCTTTCTCCCCTCTGGTCATGGAGAACTGTTTTTACAGTCTTTGCCGCAATCGGTATGACATGTCTTCTTCTGAGTGCTTACGCATTTAACGAAAAAGAATATGTTGAAGAAAACACAAAGCCCAAAGAAAATATTTTCAAATCATTCGGGCTCGTTTTCAAAAGCAGGGAATTTGTTGTATTCACACTCGGTGACCTTTTCAGCGGTGTTTCAATGGCTTTCTTCCAGACAGCAATGCTTTACTACATTACAATGCTTCTGAATGTACCCGAATCACAGTCATTCCTCGTTATGCTCACGGCAATCGTTGTTGCAATCGCACTCTTCCCGCTTATCATTAAAATCAGCCGTAAATACAACAAAAAAATCCCTCTTGTTGCGGCAAGTATCGTTTTCACAATCGTATTCGGAATTATCTATTTCGGTGATAAGCTCGCAGCTCTTGCTCCCGGAAACGAACTGTTTGTCGGTCTTGCTGTCGGTGTTGTTGTTGCATTCCCCTTTGCGGCAATCAACATTCTTCCGCAGTCAGTCATTTCAGACATCATTCAGCGTGACAGCCTTGTAAACGGTGTCAACAGAGAGGGTATCTTCTCTGCCGTAAAGACATTTATCGAAAAAATCGCATCAGCTGTTGCTATGATGGGTGTTTCAAGTATTCTCGCAGTCGGTGCCGCACAGGGTGAATCCGTAAGCCTTTTAGGTGTTAAGCTCACAGGCGTTTTTGCAGGAGCATTCAGCCTTCTTTCACTTATTTTCTTCATTTTCTATAACGATAAGAAGGTTATAGCAACAATTGAAAAATACAGAAATGCAAAGGGTGATAACAATGAGTAAAACAATCCTCGGCAAAGAAGCAGACCGTAAGAATGTTTCTGCCGACACCCTGAAAACATACATCGGAAAGCTCAAAAAAATGGTAGACTGCAAAACTGTTTTCACCCGTGACGGTGTAAACAAGGCAGAATACGAAAAATTCAATGAAATAATCAGAGAGTGTTTCCCTCTTCTTCACGAAAAAGCTGAAAAGCTCACTTTCGGAACAGGTTGTTTCGTTTTTGTCATCAGAGGCAGAAATGCAAAGAAAAACATTATGCTTATGTCACACCACGACGTTGTTGACGGTGACAGCGAGTGGAAAACGGACCCGTTCAACGCTGTTGAAAAGGACGGTGCACTCTGGGGCAGAGGCACAATTGACACAAAGACTCCTCTCTTTGCAGAGCTTCAGGCGGCTGAGGAATTACTCGGTGAAGGTTATGATTTTGAAGGCATAAACCTCTATATCGGTTCATCTGACAATGAAGAAGTCTGCGGTGACGGTATGGTCCTCGCAACTGAATATTTCAAGGAAAACAATATTCATTTCGACGTTGTCCTCGACGAGGGCGGTGCAATCACACAGGGTATGATTCCTACCGTAACAGCAAAGAGCGCTATGGTGGCTGTCCACGAAAAGAGCCGTCATATGTACAGATGCAAGACAACAAAAAACACAAAGGGTCACGGCGGACTCAATCCTTCGTCCGATTCAGCCGTAAACCGTCTTTGTGCTTTCATAAATGAAGTCAACAACACAAAAATCTATAAGGGAAAGTTCTATCCGGAAGTTAAAGCTACATTTGAAAGTCACTCCCCTTATATGTCTTTCCCTCTGAACTTTATGTTCGGCAATCTTTCGCTTTTCGCTCCCATTATCAAAAAAATTATGCTTTCAATTCCTACAGCAAATGCTATGCTTTCAACTGCAATCACTTTCACAACTGTTTTTGCAGGAACAAAAGAAGACCCTCAGATTGGCGCAAAAGAAGCAGAAACAACAATGTTCATCCGTTGCATCCGTGAGGATGATATGCATAAGGGATTTGAAAAAATAAAGAAAATTGCTGCAAAATACGGTGTTGAAATTGAAGAAATTGAGCGTGACTACTGTCAGCCGTCTTCATTCACATCCGAGTCATTCGGTGTGCTTAAAAAGGTTATGAACAGCAACTTCCCCGATGTTATCGTTGCACCTTATCTCCTTACAGCAGGTACGGATGCAAGACGTTTCACAGATGTTGCGGATTCTATTTTCCGTTTTGCACCCATTGACCTCGACAAGGCACAGTTTGCATCAATTCACAGCGCAGATGAACACATAAAAACAGAAAATGTGGGGCAGTGTGTATTATTTTATAAGGATTTTGTTAAAGAGATATGAATGATATTGTTTACTGGACAGGACAGATTTTTGGAATACTCGTAACAATCGGTGCAGTTGTCAATCTTCAGTTAAAGAAAAAACAGCACATGTACATTCTTTCAATTATTGTCAACATACTCTCTGCGCTGAACATTCTTCTTCTCGGCGGATTCAGTTCGGGAGTTCTCATCTGCCTTGTTGCTGATATTCAGATTGCCGCGGCAATATGGCACGACAAGAAGCAGACGGAACCAAAAATTCCCGAACAGATTATTTTCTTTGTGCTTTATGTGGCAAGCGGACTGCTCGGTTTCAAGACGTGGATTGACATTCTCTCAATTGTTGCCGCTGCCCTTTATATGTTTGCGATGTTCCAGAAAAAAGAACAGAACATCAGACTCTTTCTGCTCGGAAATATGGCAACATGGACTGTTTACCACGCAATTCTCGGCTCAACTGCAATTTTTGCACAGCTGGCAGGTATAGTTTCCTCACTCATAGCTTTATTCAGATACAGAACAAAAAAAGAAAAATAAAAACGGAGATGTTTTTATGAAACTTTCAGAAATTTTTGCAAAAAAAATACCCACATTGTCATTTGAAGTTTTTCCGCCCAAAACAAGCGGAAATTATGAGAATGTGAAATATGCAACTTCTGAAATTGCAAAATTAAAGCCCGATTTTATGTCAGTCACCTGTGGTGCAGGTGGCAAAACGGACGTTTACACAGCAGATATTGCTGCTTCGCTCAGCCGTGACTACGGTGTGACTTCAATTGCACATATGACCTGTGTCGGCACATCAAAATCTGATGCAGAGAAAAGAATAAGGGAGCTTGAAAGTCTCGGAATTGAGAATATCCTTGCACTCAGAGGTGACATTCCCGAAGGATTTGATGTATCAGAGTGTGATTTCAGACACGCTTCGGAGCTTACGGCTTTTGTTAAAAGCATTTCAGATATCTGCGTGGGCGGTGCGTGTTATCCCGAATGCCATCCCGAATCGGCAAACATAAAAGAAGATATAATTCATATCAAAGAAAAGGTTGACGCAGGTTGCGATTTCCTGACAACACAGATGTTTTTTGATAACAATATTTTCTATAAATACCTTTGCAAACTTCGTGATGCAGGTGTGAATGTGCCCGTTGTTGCGGGAATTATGCCCGTTACAAACAAGGCTCAGATTGACAGAATATGTAAGCTCTCAGGAACATATCTGCCCTCAAGATTCATAAATATCGTTGACCGTTTCGGTGATGACCCCGATGCGATGAAACAGGCAGGTATAATTTACGCAACAGAGCAGATTATTGACCTGCTTGCAAACGGTGTTAATGCAATTCATGTTTATTCAATGAACAAACCTGATGTTGCTGAAAAAATCCAGTCGAATCTTTCATATATCATTCCTAAAAAGGATGTTCTGTTATGACAATTCTTGAAAAAATAAAAAGCGGTTTTACTCTGTTTGACGGCGGTACGGGTACTGTTCTTCAGAAAAAAGGACTTCTTCCAGGTGAACTTCCCGAAGAATGGAATCTGACTCACAGAGAAGAAATAATCAACCTGCATTTATCTTATATAAATGCAGGCAGTCACATTATAAACACAAACACTTTCGGTGCAAATATTCTGAAATTCAGCAAAGAGCATCTGAGAGAAATCATTGAAGCCGCCATAGAAAACGCATTTGAAGCAAAGAGAAGAAGCGGCAGAAATGACGTATGGATAGCTCTTGATATCGGTCCTTCAGGAAAACTCCTGAAGCCTTACGGCACACTCGACTTTGAAGATGCCGTGGCTGTTTTTGCTGAAACTGTGAAACTCAGCGGCGAAAAAGTTGATATCATCAACATCGAAACCATGACAGATTCATATGAAACAAAAGCTGCCGTTCTTGCCGCAAAAGAGAACAGCAACAAGCCCATATTTGCAACAAATGTTTACGATGCATCAGGCAAGCTTATGACGGGTGCCGATGCAAAGGCTATGGTTGCAACTCTTGAAGGTCTTGGTGTTTCCGCACTCGGTCTTAACTGTTCATTAGGTCCCGTTGAAATGAAAAATATAGCAAAGGAACTGTGTGAAGCGGCATCCGTTCCCGTTATTGTAAAACCGAATGCGGGACTTCCGAAAACGGTAAACGGTGCAACTGTTTACGATGTTCTGCCCGAAGATTTTGCTTTATCCATGGCTGAAATTGCAGAAAACGGAGCCGTTATTCTCGGTGGCTGTTGCGGAACAAATCCCGACTATATAAAGGCATTGAATGAAAAATTAAAAACACTTGATGCAAAAGAAATAACCGAAAAAAATACTACTCTCGTTTCTTCATATACTCATGCTGTTGAAATCGGAAAGCAACCCGTTATAATCGGTGAAAGAATCAATCCGACGGGTAAAAAGCTTTTCAAAGAAGCTTTGAGAAACCACGATATTGATTACATTCTGAGCGAAGCATTTGAACAGCAGGAGAAAAAGAGCCATATTCTCGATGTAAATGTAGGACTTCCCGAAATTGACGAAAAAGCACTTCTGACCGAAGTTGTTGAACAGATTCAGGCTGTTATAAATCTTCCGTTGCAGATAGACACTTCAGATATCTCCGCCATGGAAAATGCAATGCGTCGTTATAACGGCAAACCGATGATAAATTCCGTTAACGGCAAGCAGGAAAGCATGGATAAAATCTTCCCGCTTGTTAAAAAATACGGTGGTGTGGTTGTAGGGCTTACACTTGACGAAAACGGCATTCCCGAAACTGCAGAAGGCAGAATTGCAATAGCTGAAAAGATTTACAATGAAGCCTTAAAATACGGCATTTCAAAAAAAGATGTTATAATTGACCCGTTGACACTCACGGTCAGCACGGGAAGTGACAATGCAAAGATAACTCTTGAAGCGGTAAGAGGCATCAAAGCCCTTGACGGCAAAACCGTTTTAGGCGTTTCAAATGTTTCATTCGGTCTGCCCGAAAGACAGAATATAAACTCAGTTTTCTATACACTTGCACTCAATGCGGGTCTTGATGCGGCTATAATCAACCCGAAATCTGACGATATGATGAAAGCTTATTACAGCTTCTGTGCTCTTATGGGGTATGACGAAAATTTCCTCGATTATATTGAGTTTGCATCAACCGTTAAAAAAGAAGAAACAGCCGTAAATCACAATGAAAGTGATTCCGATGCTCTTAAAAATGCTGTTATCAAGGGTATGAGTGAAAAAGCATCTGTTTCGGCTGAAAAGCTCCTTGAAAAAATGAGTGCAACTGATGTTATAGATGCAATTCTCATTCCCGCACTTGACGAAGTCGGCAGGAATTTTGAAAACAACACAATTTTCCTTCCTCAGCTTCTTATGAGTGCCGATGCGGCAGGAAATGCATTTGATGTAATCAAAAAGAAGATTGCCGAAAAGGGTGAAAATGCCGTTAAAAAAGGCAAGGTTGTTCTTGCAACGGTCAAGGGTGATATTCACGATATCGGAAAAAATATCGTTAAAGTCATTCTTGAAAATTACGGGTATGAAGTCATTGACCTCGGCAAAGATGTTCCCCCCGAAACGGTTGTTGACACCGTAACAGCAAACAACATTAAACTCTGCGGACTTTCAGCACTTATGACTTCAACCGTACCTGCTATGGAAGAAACAATAAAGATCCTGAAAGAAAAAGCACCCGATTGCAGAACTGTTGTAGGCGGTGCAGTTCTCACTCAGGAATACGCAGATATGATAGGTGCCGATTGCTATGCAAAAGATGCAATGGAAACGGTGCGTTATGCGGAAAAGATTATAAAATAAGAAAAAAAGTGGTTGTATCAATACAGCCACTTTTTGTTTTTACCAAATCATTGTAAAATAATAATACATACTGTTTTCTTCGTCATACACGGCACAGATGAACGATGTAAGTCCTTCTGTTTCCGTTATGAAGCAGTCGTTATAATAGTCATACAACGCAATATAACAATCAGTAAAATCAATTTTACTGACAGCATATTTTGTTTCGCTGTCGGGAAGAAGTTCAAGGAAATTTTCTTTATCTTCTGAATATATATGCCATGCAGAATTGTTTTCAATATCTTCTTTTATCTGCTGAACCTCTTTTTTGCTCAACTTAAAACAGCAGAAGGTCAGGCTGTCCGTAAATGAGCTTTCATCAATAAGTTCATCTGCCGAAAAGCGGGGAATGAAAATGCCGAGTTGTTCTCTGCGGTAATCGGAAATGGCACCTCTGTAAAAGAATACATAAATATTTGCAAGAATAAGAATCACAAGAACAATGCTTGCAAAAATGTTCAGTTTACGCCATTTTTTATCAGTCATCATACTTCACCTTTTCCCATTTCAAACGGACACCAAGTGACTCTGCATACTCCTTAACGGATGATTTATCTTCAAAAATCTCGTATTTATCCGTTTCGGTATCAATAAATACATAAGAATCGCTGTAAATATCGGCAAACAGTTTTTTGCCTATAACGATATCGGGATTGAATTCTATGACGGGATTTTCTTCAATTTCGTATTCATAACCTTCTCTGAGTACAAAATGAAATGCAAAATATCTGTCCGAAACGAAGAACTTGTCAATTGTTCCCGCAAACATCATTCTGTCGTTGTGATAAACGGTCTGATACCAGTCTGCACCGCTGATTCTTAAATCCCAGTTATCGGTTTCAACGAAATCGAATTCGGGAACGGTACTGCGTCCAACGGGATAATACCAGTCACCGAGTTCAATATCGTTTTCGTCACAGTAATCAATAAGTTTATTCATTGAGTCAAATTCAATACGGGTGTCGGTGTTGCTGTTATAAAGAACATTTTTATCTGACAGAATATTGTAACCTTTAAATTCATAAAGAACGGGTTCATCTGTTTCAGGTGTATACTGTTTGGAAAGAATACGGTATGCAATATACCCTTCGGGACTGAATGAGTATTTAAAAACACGATTGTAAGGATATTCCTCCGTAATATCAGTATGCTCAGGCTGAGTATAGATATTGCATTCAAAAGTAGTATCGCAGCGGTCGAAGATGAATTTATCAGCAAGCTTATGTTCATAAGTGGGACCGCCCGTTCTTTCAAGCACAGAACCGTCGTCAAATTCAACAAATCTTTCTTCTGCGGAAACTTCTGACGGACCGAAGAGCAGACGGGCTATCAGATAAGGTCCGAAATGAAAAATAACGGCAAGTTCAAGAATAAATGCGATGATAATGCCAAAGACAATAAGTACGGTTTTGCGTTTTGAAGTCTTCATAAAAATCACCCTTTTTTTTGAGAATATCACAAAAAAAAGAGTGAGTCAATAATTGTTACAAAGTTGTAATAAGAAAATACAAAATTGTAAATTGTTTAATGAAACATCGTTGCAAATTATTGATTAACCCTTTGTCCGCTCTTACATATAATGTAGTGATTCGCTTTTGCGGTTATCAAAGCATTACGGGCGGAAAAACTTCCCTCAGAATAACCCGTTTTGTCATCCGCTTTACATAAATCGGTTGCATTTTTTTTAATGTTATGTTAAAATATCAAGGATATAAATCTTTTTAAAAGAATTGGAGATATAAAAAAATGAAATTAGGTATAGTAGGTCTTCCCAATGTAGGAAAAAGCACACTTTTCAACGCACTTACAAATGCAGGTGCACAGTCTGCGAACTATCCTTTCTGCACCATCGAACCCAATGTAGGTGTTGTTGCAGTTCCCGATTACAGACTTGACAAGCTTGCTGAGATGTACAACCCCGAAAAGTTCACTCCCGCAGTTATCGAATTTGTTGATATCGCAGGTCTTGTAAAGGGTGCGGCAAACGGTGAAGGTCTCGGAAATAAGTTCCTTTCACACATCCGTGAGGTTGATGCTATCATCCACGTTGTAAGATGCTTTGAAAACGGTGACATCGTTCACGTTGACGGCAGTATCGACCCCGTAAGAGACATTGAAACAATCAACTATGAACTTATCCTTTCAGATATGGAAATCCTTGACCGCCGTATCGACAAGGACACAAAGGCAATGAAGGGCGATAAGTCATTCGCAAAAGCTGTTGATTTCTTCAAGAGAGTCCGCACTTATTTTGAAGAAGGTCAGTGTGCAAGAGCTGTTGAAGTTGATGCTGATGAAAAGGAACTTCTTGATACAGTTGCGCTTCTTACAGCAAAGCCTGTTATCTATGCTTGTAATATGAGTGAAGAAGATTTTGCATCAGATATTGAAGCAAACGTCGGTTATCAGAAAGTCAAGGAACTTGCGGCAACAGAAGGCGCAGAAGTGCTTCCCATCTGTGCAGAGCTTGAATCTCAGATTGCAGAGCTTGGTAAAGACGAAAAGGAAATGTTCCTTTCAGAACTCGGCATTGAAAAGGCAGGTCTTGACCTCCTTATCCAGAAGAGCTATGACCTCCTCGGTCTTATGTCATACCTTACAGCAGGTCAGCCCGAAGTCAGAGCCTGGACAATCAAAAAAGGTACAAAAGCTCCTCAGGCGGCAGGTAAAATCCATTCAGACTTTGAAAGAGGTTTCATCAGAGCAGAAGTTGTTTCCTTCGATGACCTTATGGCTTGCGGCACAATGGCTGCAGCAAAGGAAAAAGGTCTTGTCCGTTCAGAAGGTAAGGAATACGTTATGCAGGACGGAGATATCGTTCTGTTCAGATTCAATGTATAATTAACAATTTACAATGTACAATGATTTCAGGAAAACAAATTTTGTAGGGACCGATGCTCACATCGGTCCGATTGCGGAGTTTACGGAGCAATAACGGTGGTACACCGTTCTATTGCAATAAACACTTTGAATTAATTTGTTTGTTATGCGGAAATCAGAGATTTCCGATTTGTCTTCGACAAATGCGGACCGATGTGGGCATCGGTCCCTACACTTGGTTTAAAACATCTCGACAAATTCTGATTTGTCCGATTCTTTGATATTAAATAAATTTTCCGTATGTAGCACAGTCGGATAGTGCAACAGATTCCGATTCTGGAGGTCGGGGGTTCGAATCCTCTCATGCGGGCCAAAAAAAGAGAGCATCACCGTCAGGTGGTGTTCTCTTTTGCTGTTATTCCTCAACCATTTTTATAATTTCCTTAAATTCATCTGTTGCCTTGAATTCATCCGACAGCGGATATCTGTTCAGAAGCAGTTGTTTTATTCTGCTTTTTGCGTTATAGGTGCTACCGAGCCTGTTTTTATCAAACTTCTTACCCTCAAATATCACGGAATGCATTGTTGTGACTGTATCCATACTATCAAATTCAATTGCAAGTGAGCACATTTTTCTGAAATTTTCAATTGCTTTTTCGTTTTCACCGAGCTTTGCATATCTGACGCCGAGATGACCGTAATTATACATCACCGTGCACCACATTTTACCGTAGTTGCCGTCATCGTAGACGAAATTCAGGAAGTCAAGCTCCTTTTGGAATGCTGAAATCACCCATTCGTCAGAGAATCTTCTGTCATAGAAAAATCCGTTGTAATGAAAATAATGAGAATATACTGTGTTGAGCAGTAAAAATTGTTCTTCAAGTGTATTTCTGATATTTTCGTCTTTTTCGGCACTGTCTTCGGGATAAAAACTGAACATCTCACGTGAATCCCTCATATCAGGCATTTCGTTTATAATCTCCTGACACTTCTCCATATACAAACTGTCTTTGTTTATTTCGTAAAGATTTCTGTAATGCTCAATCATAGCTCTTTTTGCCTTGATTCTTATTTTGTCATTGGTGCAGTTTTCCTGAATATTGTTGTAAATTGCTTTAATCTCAGAATCAACGGATGTTTCATCCTCAGAAAAATGAACAAGACAAGCGAGATACCTTATAAGAACACGGAAATCGTTCGGGAATTTCTTTTTTAACGGAGTGATAATTTCTGTCATCATTTTTCCGTCAGTCAGGTTGTCATATTTCCTGAGTTCTGAAGTTATTTCTTCTTCATCAGCCGCCCTGTTGACACCGAGAAGCTCGTCAACGCTCACTCTGAAAAACGATGCAATTTCAGGGAGTATGGTTATATCGGGATATGTGTCGCCCCTTTCCCACTTGCTGACAGTCTGGAATGATACACCTAAAAATTCGGCAAGGCGTTCCTGAGTAAGGTTCTTCTGTTTTCTTAAATTTTTAAGGTTTTCGCCGAAGTAAATGTTCATAAAATCACCTTTTCTGTTTTATACGGTACCGTGATTTAATAATAGTTCATTTGTGATGACAATTCAATAACTCATATTGAGAGAAAATTTCACCTGATATGAGAATATGAGCAGAAAAACATCCCCTGTGACACAAAATCACAGGGGAAAATTATTACTTCTGATAAATTCTTACATAGTCAACAGTATATGTTGCTGATGCATCTTTGTCGAGTGTATCAAGCACTTCGATAGCAGGAATTTCAAGAGAAACGATAACATCTTCTTCTACTTCGGAAACACCGTTGCCGAATGAAGTTCTGCGTGTTTCAACACCGTTGATGTAGAAAATGTATTCGGTATCTGTCCATTCAAGACCGTATGTATTGTATTCGTCATAGATGTTGTTACCCTTGAATGAGCCGAGATTGTATGACTGGAAGCCTTCTTCGACACCGTCAACACCTGCACAATGGATTGTCTGTGTGACTGCGCCTCTGTTTGTTATTTCAGCTGTATTTGCTGACTCAAAAATGTCGATTTCAGCACCACCTACGCCACCTTTTGAAATTGAAGCTGTGTAGGGAGCATCAGCCTGAATCCAGAATGCTGACCAGAAAGCGGGCGTTTCGTTGACCTTGCAACGGATTTCAAAATAGCCCTTGCAGTAACGTTCTTTGAGCTTTATCATGCCTGTGTACCAGCCTTCGCCGTATGTACCGTCTGTAAGGTATTCGCCTGTCATAATCATTGTGCCGTCTTTTACTTCAACCTGACTTGCAGCATTGAAACCGCCTCTTCTGGGGCCGCTTCCTCTGTAATCCCATACAGTAGTGTCAAGTGAATCGCCTTCAAATTCGTCTTCAAATACAAGGCTGTAACCTGTAAGGTCAAGCTCATCACCTCTTGGAGTGACAGGTGTGTCAAGAATTACAAGGCCGAGAAATTCAAGAATTGCCATAAAATAAGCACCGAGTTTCTGCATCGAAAATGATGAGAAAAGGTCTTTGAAAATTGCAGCAAGCTGTTCAACGCCCCACATCTGACGGGGAGCAAGTTTAAGGACTTCCGTAAGGAATGTTTCTAACATAAACAACACCTCTTATAGTAATTTATACCAAAATTATAAACTTCATAAGCAATGATGTCAAGCATATTTGCTCAAAAGGATTATAAAAACACAATAATGGTGCAACTGCACAATTTTTGTTGCATAAATTTTATACGAGATTAAAAAAATTTACATTTTCTGTATGGAAAAATTATTTAATTATGTTAAAATGTTGTTAACTATTTAATAAAGGAGTGCTTTTACTTGAAAAACTCACTTAAAAAAGCAATTTCAGTTCTTCTTTGCCTTATGATGGTTCTTACCATGGGCGTTATCGGTGTTTCAGCCGAAGAAGCAGACTTTTCCGTAAGAACAGACTGTAACGGAGAATGTGAATTTTATCCCACAATCATCGTTCCCGGACTCGGTCAGTCAAATACATGGCTTGCTGATGAAAACGGTGTTCTTCTCACAGACGATGCAGGCAACTACATTACAAGTTTCCCCGCATATGTTCAGACAGACAAGCTCATAAAGACTCTTGCTCTTCCTGCTCTCAAGTCACTTTTCACACAGAGTGATGCAGGTCTTTCAGAAGCTGCAAAGCAGGCTGTATGGGATGCTTTCGGTCATCAGGCTTGCGATGAAAACGCTATGCCTTCAGACAGAATCGTAACCGAAAAATATCTTCAGTCAACAGCTGACACTCCCGATTTCGGTCAGACAGAAGTTTTCGGTCACGTTCCTTTCAATCTTTATGATACAAAGCAGCCTTTCGATCATATGTATTACTTTGCATACAGTTCATTCGGTAATCATCTTCAGCTTGTTGATGAGCTTTATGAATTCATTCAGATGGTAAAGGCTCAGACAGGTCACGATAAGGTGAATCTTGTTCCCCTCAGTCAGGGCGGTACACTTTTCAGCGGTCTTATCGAATATTATCCCGAAGTTGTAAATGAGCTTCACAAGATTATTCTTGTTGTTCCTGCACTCGACGGTTCAACAATCATCGGTGATGCTTTCAATGGCAGATTTTCAATTGATGACCCCGATTTCCTTTACAATGGTTTCCTTGAAAATCTCGGTCTTCTTGATGAATTCACAGCAAGACTTATTGAAGTAGCTCTCAGAATTCTCCCCGACGAAGTTATTATGAAGGTTGTTAATGCTGCACTTTCAACACTTGTTGAAGATGTTATGACAACAAGCACAAATATGTGGGTTCTCTGCCCCTCAGCCGATTATCCCACAGCAGCTGAAAAATATCTTTCAACTCCCGAAAGAGCTGAAATCAGAAGACAGACTGATATCTATTATCAGACACAGCTTCATGCAAAGGATAACATCCTTAATCTTGTTGAAAACGGTGTTCAGGTATTCTGCTTCTGCGAATACAACACACCTATGATTGACGTCGGTGCAACATGGAACACTCAGAATGCTGACTTTATCATTCAGACAGATTCAACTTCAATGGGTGCTTACTTTGCAAACTGCGGTGAAACTCTTCCCGAGGATTATGTTCAGAAGAACACTTACTGTTCTGACCCCACACACAACCACATTTCTCCCGACAGAGTAGTTGACGCATCTGCAGGTCTTCTGCCCGACCAGACATTCTATTTCGATGGTCAGAGACACGACCTCACAGCTCTTAACGATATCATTCTCAAGCTTGCTCTCAACCTCATTGAATGTGACGATATCAAGGATGTTTACTCATTACCCGAATTCCCTCAGTTCAACATCGGCAGAATCACAAGCAACGTGAGAATTTATATGAATCAGGTCAAGGAGCTTGATACAGCAGGCATGTCGGCTGCTGAAATCGCAGAAAAAGATGCTGCTGTTGCAGAAGCTGAAGCACTTCTTGACACAACAACAGGTGAACACGGTGAAGCAGAAGCATGCGAAGCAAGACTTATTGATGTTCTTGTAAGAGCAGGCGAAATGGAAGCTCCCGCAGCAGAAAAAGACCCCACAATGTTCAGAAAGTTAAGCCTCTGGCTCTATGAAAACTACGGTACAAACGGTTTTTCTGAAATGTATTCAATGACTGCAAAAAATATGTTTAAAAAATAATTCAAGCTTTGCGGTATATAATAATTACGGGCTGAAAAGTCCGTAATTTTTTTTATGGGTGATTATATGTGTACGGCTGTGACATACAAGGCAGACAGTTTTTATTTCGGAAGAACACTCGATAATGAGTTTTCATTCGGTGAAAAAGTAACGGTGACACCGAGAAATTTTCCTTTCCGTTTTTCAAACGGAAGAAAAATCACTTCTCATTATGCAATTATCGGTATGGCTTATGTAAGGGACAATTATCCCCTTTATTTTGATGCGATGAATGAAAAAGGGCTTTGTATGGCAGGGCTCAATTTTGTGGGGAATGCATTTTTCGGTAAAGAAAAGGACGGCTGTGATAATATTGCTGTGTATGAATTCATCCCGTGGATTCTCTCTCAATGCACAAATGTAAATGATGCGATGTATCTGCTTGAAAAAATCAATCTTACCGATAAGCCTTTCAGTAATGATTTACCTACGGCACAGCTTCATTGGATACTCTCCGATAAAAACCGTTCAATAACAATTGAAAGCATGAAAGACGGACTGCATATTCATCATAATGATGTCGGTGTGCTTAGCAATAATCCGCCTTTTGAATATCAGATGCAACATCTTAATAATTTTATGCATCTGTCGGCAAGGAATCCCGAAAATCATTTTGCATCAGATATTGATTTTTCAGTCTACAGTAAAGGAATGGGCGCTATAGGTCTTCCGGGTGACTGGTCTTCTCAGTCACGTTTTGTAAGAGCCTGTTTTGTAAAAATGAACTCGGTCAAAGAAAAAGATGAAATGTCAGCAGTAAATCAGTTTTTTCATATTATGGGAAGTGTGAATCAGGTAAAAGGATGTGCATTAACGGATGACGGAAGTGAATACACGGTTTACACTTCTTGCATGAATGCAGATAAAGGTATTTATTATTTCAACACATATGAAAACCGCCAGCTCAATGCGGTTGATATGAACAGCATTGATACTGACGGTAATGAATTGATAATTTTTTAATCAGACAGTTTCAAGATGACCGTCTTTTTCAATAATTTCCGTGAGAACGGGTCTTTCATTGGGATTGCTGTTGGGTCTGTGAAGAACAAGATATGTCTTACCTTCAAATGATTTGAAAATCATTCCGTGACCGCCGTCTTTTTCTGCAAGCAAAGGAAGATTGTGGTCAAAATTACCCGTGATATCACCGTTATCTGAACGGCAGACAGCCTGAACATAACCCGTATCGTTGAAGCTTGACCAGATGAGATAGAGGTTTCCGTTGTCACCACGATAAAAGAACGGTCCGTCGGTGACATAGTTGTGATAATTCTTTCTTGCCCACCACGGGTCTGAACCTTTAAAAAGAAGTCTGGGCTCCGAAACAGGTGTTGTGAGGTCTTCGCTGAGCTCAATTTCGCAGATTGTTCCGTTATCAATCTGAAGATGTTCATGACAGAAAACAATGTGAGGCTTGTTGTTTTTATCAACGTAAAGTGTTCCGTCAAGGCACATCCATTCAGGCGGAGTTGCGGGGGAGTCACTTATGGGGACAAACTTTCCGTCAGGTGTGTCGGAAACGAGAATCTGAGTTGCTCTGTTTCTGCCTTCGCAGATAAACGATGCAAACATATAGAATTTTCCGTTGTATTTGTGAACTTCTGGTGCCCAGAAATTGTGTGTACCCCAGAAATCATCGCTTGCTTCAAAAACTGATATGGGGTCAGACCAGTTTTCAAGGTCGTCACTTATGTAAACGTCAAAACCCATTCCGGGTGCTTTTTCTGAAATCCAGCACGTTGAACCTCTTGTGCCGTACATATAATATTTTCCGTTTTCGGGAACAATAAACGGGTCTCTGATGTTGATGTCAGCAAATTTCATTTTTTGTTTCTCCTTTTAATAATGTTATAATGAATTGAACAATCAATAAAGCCGTAATTATGCAGGAATAAATGTTGAAGTAACGGACACCGAACATTATAAGAGGCAGAAACGAAGTTATAACCGAAATGAGCGAAACAATTTTTACAGCTTTTCTGATTTTTGCAGATAAATGAGTAAACATCATAACGGCAAAAATAAAAAGCACGCAGGTAAGAACTGCAGTTATGAACGGACCGAAATTTGCGTATCCGTAAGGTGTGAGTGAAAAATAAGAGAAATATTCGGGAATTGTTTTTTCAGGTGTTGCAAAAATACATACAGCACCTTTTGCGAAAATTTCAAAACAGAGTGTCAGAATGTTTGCAATAAGAAATATTATTTTATTTTTCATTTGTGTTCGCTCCTTTCTTAATTACAGTTTAGCATTAAACAGAAAAATAATCAACATTTATTGCAATTTTGTAAAAAATAAAAGCAGACTGCATCCATTTGCAATCTGCTTTAATATTAATATGCTTTTTAATTAAAAGATACCCTGTGAAAGCATTGCGTCTGCAACCTTTGCAAAACCTGCAATGTTTGCTCCTGCAACAAGGTTATAACCAAGACCATATTCTTCTGCAGCTGCAGCTGATGAATCGTGAATTGTCTTCATAATGTGCTTGAGCTTTTCATCAACTTCTTCACTTGTCCAGCTGTATCTTGATGAGTTCTGGCTCATTTCAAGCGCTGAAACAGCAACACCGCCGGCATTAACAGCCTTTGAGGGAGCAACAACCTTGCATTTTTCCATAAGGTATGCAAGAGCTTCGTTTGTTGTGGGCATATTTGCAACTTCGATGTAGTAAGGAACACCGTTTGCAACGAGCTGTTCAGCTTCCTTCATGCCGATTTCGTTCTGAGTAGCACAAGGCATAGCAACGTCAACCTTAACGCCCCAGGGCTTCTGACCGGGGAAGAATTCAACACCGAATTTGTCTGCGTAGTCCTGAACCTTATCTCTGCCTGATGCACGCATTTCAAGAAGATAATTGATTTTTTCTTCTGTAACAACGCCTTCGGGATCGTAAATATATCCGTCGGGACCTGAAATTGTAACAACTTTACCGCCGAGTTCAGCAACCTTCTTTGCTGTACCCCATGCAACGTTACCGAAGCCTGAAACAGCAAATGTCTTGCCCTTTACGTCTTCACCGAAGTGCTTGAGAACTTCTGCTGCGTAATAAACGGCACCGAAACCTGTAGCTTCGGGTCTGATAAGTGAACCGCCGTATGAAAGACCTTTACCTGTAAGAACGCCGTTTTCAAATGAACCCTTGATTCTTCTGAACTGACCGAAAAGGTAGCCGATTTCTCTGCCGCCTACACCGATGTCACCTGCGGGAACGTCGAGGTTAGGACCGATGTGTCTGTAAAGCTCTGTCATAAATGACTGACAGAAACGAAGTATTTCAGCATCGCTCTTGCCTCTGGGGTCAAAGTCTGAACCGCCCTTTGCACCGCCGATGGGAAGACCTGTAAGGCTGTTTTTGAATGTCTGTTCAAATGCAAGGAATTTCATAATTCCGCTGTAAACTGAGGGATGGAAACGAAGACCGCCCTTGAAAGGTCCGATTGCACCGTTGAACTGAACACGGTAGCCTGTGTTTACCTGAACTTTTCCTTCATCGTCAACCCATGTGACTCTGAATGAAATCTGTCTTTCAGGTTCAACCATTCTTTCAAGAAGACCTGCTTTTTCATATTCGGGATGCTGCTCAATAACGGGAACAAGAGAATTGAAAACCTCTGTAACTGTCTGAACAAACTCAGGTTCATTGGCGTACTTTTTAGCTACGCTGTCAATGACTCTCTGAACATAACTCATACTGTAACACTCCTGACAATGCGATAAAATAATTCTTAAACCGCAAAATAAATTTTCTTTATAATATATTATAGGGTATATTTTATTACTCTGTGAAAAAAAATGCAACGAAAAATTGCAGATTTTTTCAATTTTATAGAATAACACAGAAATGTGGGGTTCATTGAAAAATTTTTGGAAAAAATAACAACAAATTTGCGACATTATACATTGTTGTGTTGCTAAAAGATATTTTTCGGGCAATATGTCAACAAAAAAACAGGACGTCAGTCCTGTTTTTTTTCTGTCAACTGTTCAAGCAGATTATATAACTGTCTGTGCATAACAATCGCATCATCAAGAGAAATCTCAATATTGGAGACTATCTGACCGGGGATTTTCACGGCTTCATCTTTCAGTGCCGTACCTTTGTCTGTGATTTCAACCATAAGAATCCGTTCATCTTCCGCAGAACGGTGTCTTGTGATAAAACCTTTTGCTTCAAGGCTCTTGAGTACGGGGGTAAGTGTGCCTGAATCAAGATAGAGCCTTTTCCCGAGCTCCTTGACATTGATTTTTTCTTTCTCCCAGATAACCATCATCGCAATATACTGAGTATAAGTCAGATTTATTTCGTCAAGAAGAGGTCTGTATAGCTTAATCGTTTCTTTCGCAAGCGCATACAAGGGGAAACATAATTGATTTTCAAGTTTCAGGACTTCGTATTTCTGTTCTGCCATTTGTATCACCAAAATTTAAAATATATATTGATTATACCATAAGAAAAAAGTTAATTCAATATAGGCATAAGAAAAAGGGAATGCAGAAACGGAGTGCATTCCCTGTGTCTGTTTATCCGCCGTAGTCTATAAGCTTTCTTGCAAGTGATGCTACGGTGTTAATGAATTTTGCAATACTGTATTTCATTGAATCAATGGGATTCGACAAATCATAATCAGCTTCATTGACCGTAAGTTCCATATCGGGTACAGGATTACCGGGCTCAAGAAAAGCCTTTGTCTTCATTTTCATAACAATCATATTTCTGCAGGCTTCACGAAGAGCTGTGCCGAATCCTACGGGGTCTGTGTTATAAGTTGATTTAACAAGGTTTACGTGTGAAATCATATTAAGGAACCATACACCCGTAAGAATTGTATCATTGCCGTTATAAACACCGAGTGCGGGGTCCATATAGCCTCTGCCGATGAAGTTGTTTGAATAGTCGGATATAACGTAACCCTCATAGCCCCATTCAGTTCTGAGAAGGTCATTGAGAAGCTCTGAGCAGGCGCCTGCCCAGTCTGTACCTACTCTGTTGTAAGAGGACATCACACCGTGGCACTCTGAATTCTTTACGGGGATTTCAAATGCCTTGAAGTAAATTTCACGCAGAGTCTGTTCATCAGCCCATGTAAATACGCCTGTACGGTGTGTTTCCTGATCGTTGAGAGCAAAATGTTTGATTGTTGTTATAAGTCCCTGATTCCACGCACCATTGATGATTTCAGTTGCCATAACACCTGAAATAACCGGATCTTCAGAGAAATATTCAAAGTTTCTGCCGCCCATAGGATTTCTGTGAATATTAACACCGGGAGCATACCAGATATCAGTACCGATGCTTCTTGCTTCCTGACCTACGCTGTCACCCATTTTATATGCAAGGTCTGTGTTCCATGTGCAAGCAATTGCAGTTTCGCAAGGGTATGCTGTGCCGCAGTCAGAATAAGTGATACCGTGAGAACCCTTGACGCAGGAAGGACCGTCGTTATCCCATGTTTTGGGAATGCCGAGTCTTTCAACACCATAAGTCATATAACCGCTGTGAGTTACAAGATGTGTCATTTCATCAAGAGTAAGCTGGTCAAGGAATTTATCCATAAGCTCAGGGTTTTCATAAACATCCTGAAGCATTATTGTTTTGTCATAGGTAACGCCCATTTTCGGTGCTGTTCCGTCTTTTACGGGAGCGGGATGTTCATCGGGTTTCTTTACTTTGTCTGTTGCAACAAGTGTTCTTGCTTCGGGGTATGTGGCAACACCGTCTTTTCTTGAAAGAATGGTAAAGCCGTTGTATGCGTCGTCAAAAAGGTTCTTTATTTCTGTACCCGTTACATCGTCATTTTTCATAACAACATCTTCACTGAGTGTGTATGTGAATGAATCAATATGTTCACGCACATTTTCACCGAGGATGATTGTATAATCACCCTTTTCAAGCACCCACGCAGCCTTGCTCATATCATATGAAGCCATTGAATTGATTTCGAATTCAACCGTGATTGTTTCACTTTCTGCAGGTGCAAGAAGCTTTGTTTTTGCAAATGCACCGAGATTGATTGCACTCTTTTCGATTGTGCCGTAATAGGGGGCGCTGTAATAAAGCTGAACTGTATCCTTACCTGTTCTGTCACCTGTGTTTGTGACTCTGACTTTGGCTGTGATTCTGCCGTCGTCAGTGCTGTAAGAAATGAGTTCTTTTTCAAAGGTTGTATATGAAAGACCGTAGCCGAAAGGATACTGAACCTTTTCTTTTGCAAATGTTTCAAAATAACGGTAACCTACATAAATGCCTTCCTGATATTCAACGTAATGCTCGCCGTTATCATAACTGAATGAACCGAAGTTTTCCGTTGAGGGATGGTCATAAACGCTGTAAGCAACCGTATCTGCAAGTCTGCCCGAGGGATTCACTTCGCCTTTGAGCATCTGACCGACCGCACGCATACCGAATTCACCCGGAATCCACATTATTGCCGCAGCTTTGATTGACTCATATTCGTCGATAAAGCCCATTTCCATAACGTTACCGATATTGAAAAGAACAATAACCTCAGAGAAAGTTGTTGCAACTTTGTCAACCATAGCTTTTTCATCGTCACTGAGTCTGAGTGTTTCGGGAGTAAGGTCGGAGTTTTCTGCACTCGTTCTGCCTATAACGATAATTGCTGTGTCAGAGAATGCCTTTGCATCAGCCATCAGTTCATCTGTAAGCTTATCGGGATTCATTTCATCAAGTGAATTCTTTGCAAGAACAAGCTGAAGAAGGTTGTTGAGAATTGTATTGCTTGTTTTGGGAATTTCATTTGAAGCACAGTTTTTCTCATAAAGTGCCTGAAGTTCTTTGTTGTATTCAATACCTGCTTCGTCAAGTGCCTCATAGAAATATACGGGGTCATGAGTAACAATTGCACCCGAACCTGCACCACCCAGAAGGGAAACGACAGATGCGGCACCGAAAACATTAACTTTTTTGTTTTCAAGCGGCAGTGCATTATCTTCATTTTTGAGAAGAACGATTGCCTCCTGTTCGATTTCAACTGCAAGCTGACTTGACATTTTTACTATGTCGGGGTCAATGTTTCCGCTTACGGCATTCGCCATAAGTGAGAAACAGGGTAATAAAATTGCAAAAGTCAGAATAACTGATAAAACTTTTCTTGATTTTTTCATTACAGTCATCTCCTCACCATGATATGTTTCATTATAATAAAAAATTTCCCGAATAGCAATATATTTTATATATTGTTTACAAATCAGAACAATAATAGAAAAACTCCCCGATATACATTATCGGAGAGTTGTGTTTTTCCGGAATTATTTTACTGTCTTAAATATATTTCTGATTTCTTCTGTTGTACCCGTGGCAACAAAATAATCATACTCAAAGGGCTCGAAGCTGTTCATTGTTTTCTCTTCAACAACAGCAAAATATGATGTGGGGGCTGACTTTGCGGGGTCCTCGCCGAGTCCTTCGCCTCTCTGATAAACACCTGCAAGGAAATCGGTCTGTCCTTCAACATAAACACCGATACCGAAGCTGTCAGGGAATTCACCTGTAAAAGCAGCCCAGTTTTCCTGCGTGCTGAAGGTGGGATAACCTGCATCGGGCCAGAAAATAAGGTCAGGCTCGCTTTTCAGAGCATCATCTGTCCAGGGCTTGTCACCTGCATAATATACGAAATTATTCAGGGGTTCAATGCAGTAAAATGCGGGAATTTCCTGACTTGCAGGTCTTGCATTGTAGCCTGAAAAATCAACGAATCTGCATTCAATATGAACGGCGCCGTTTTCAAAGGTATATTTTGCCTCCATATATGACGGAGTGATATGTTCCTTTTCTTTTGCCCAGTCAAGAGGACGGCTTTTTACGTAAATTGAATTTTCATCACAGCGAAGATCAACTATTTTACTGCTGTCATTGAACTGATTTCCGCCCTGAACGGGGTTATAACTCCATACATTGCCCATATATTCACCGCAATCATAATCATATGTGCCGTAATAGGACTGCTGAATCAGTCTGCCCGTATCATTGCAATTGATAAGATTTACGTTTTTGCTGAAAGCATCAACACCGTAACGCTCACTTGCTTTTGAGTCAACGTAAACTCTGTCCTGTGTCCTGACAGCTTCAACGTCCGAGTTCATATCCTCAAGATAGCTGACAGCACCGCCCCAGAGAAGGTTTATTCCCAGCTTATGACTTTCATTTTTAATAAATATCTCTTCGGCAGGAACCTCTCTGTTGAAAGTTGCCATGCCTTTGATTTTTACCGTTGCATTGTCGGTATTAAGAGCCTGAAAACTGACAGAATGAAGTATATTTGCCTTTGTTCCTGACAGGCAGTTATCGATGAAGGAATAGAAAATTCTCTCATCGCCGGGTTCAAGGAAGAATTCTTCTGTTTTCTGCTTGATGCCTGCATTATAGGTGATTTCACCTTTTATGTAAGCATCTGATGAGTAGCTCAGACCGTAGTAATTGAACCAGTCAGCCGAGGTGTCTTCAAAACGGATGGTCAGTTTCTCTTTTGTAAGATTTAAAACTGAGCTTTCGTCATAATTGCCGTCAACGGTGACTTCTGCCGTTTCTCCGTTGAGGGTGAAGAAATCACCCTCGGCAATATCAAAATCAGTATCTGTATTGTTTGATAAAAAACTCATAGGATATGTAAAAAATCCCATAATGAATGCAAGAATAATACAAAGAAAATTATTCATAAAACATTACCTTTATTCTTTAATCAAGTCGTGTTCCTTGATGAACTTTATTGTTTCATCAACTGTTGTGAATGCAAGAGCAACAACAGTATCTGCACCACCGTAATAGATAGCGATTTTACCGCTTTCTGCGTCTGCAAGAGCTGCACAGGGGAATACAACATTGGGAACATCGCCCACAAGCTCATACATTTCGTGGGGAGCCAACAGGAAACAGTCAGCTCTGTGCTTTACCTTCCAGGGTTCGTTGATATCGAGAATTGCGGCACCCATAGCGTAAGTAAAACCGTTACAGCTTGTAAGAACACCGTGATAGAAGCAGAGCCATCCTTCGTCTGTTTCAATGGGAGTGGGGCCTGCACCGATTTTTGTGTTTTCCCAGATTTTAACGGGTGACATAACCCATCTGTGTTTGCCCCAGTATGTAAGGTCCTTACTGTGGCTTAAGAAAATGTCACCGTAAGGTGTGTGTCCTCTGTCGCAGGGACGGATAAAGAGAACAAATTCATCATTTATCTTTCTGGGGAAGAGTACGCCGTTTCTTGCAACGGGATAACATGCATCTTCAAGCTGTACCCATTCTTTGAAATCTGTTGTGTATGCAATACCGATTGTTGTACCCTGAGGTGTGAGGTTAACCCATGAAAGATAATATTTGCCGTCAATTTCGCAAAGACGGGGGTCGTAACCTCTGAAAATAACCTTTTCTTCAAGCTCCCAGTTGATAGCATCTTTTGAATAGCCTACAACGAGTGTGTGGTCACGGCTGATGTTGTCAACTCTGAAAACACCTGCAAAGCCGTCGCCGAAAGGCACAACAGCTGAATTGAAAATGCTGTTTGCACCGAAAAGATTATCTCTTGTGATGATGGGATTTCCGTCATATCTCCATACGGGATATTTATATCCTTCGGGTTTGTCCTGCCAAGGAATATTGGGAATGTTTGCACCGATAATTTTTGCCATAAGAATGTCTCCTTAAATATTTTATAATTTAATTAAAGTCTTTCAATCGGATTGTAACCGAGTGCAAAGAACTTGAATGCCCAGATAAGGGGATTGTACTTGAAGAAAATGTTGTCAATAAATGTTACAAGGTCTCGCAGAAATGTTGAAATATCTTTTGTTTCTGGCACGTCAACGGGTGCGAATTCTTCACCCTCAACATTTAAGACCATAGGCTGTGAATAACAGATTCCGTTTTCGCCTGAGAGATAGAATCTTAAATAAAGATTAGGCTCTGCAAGGAATTTTTCTGTATCGTGAAGGTCAAGAACAGCCTTGCCGTCTGTTATTTCTTCTCTTAATATAACATTTCCGTCAGAAACCCATGTGATAAGGTTGAAATTTTCGCCTTCAATATAAATTGTGTCATTTTCTTCGTCAACTGAGAGTCTTGTTACATTGGGTGTATTATCAAGAAGATAAAGTTTTTCGTCATAGACTTTCTGTTCAACGAAACCGGGCATTTCCTCCATGCCGTTGAGTTCAACACCGTTTGAATAGTGAGAAACTGAGAAAAACTGACCTTTTTCAAGGCTTTCACGGAAGTCTTCCATTGTGAAATTTTCCATCCATGTCCAGGTGTAAGCATCATTTATTGATGCTTCGTTGTGTGAATCGGCAAATGTGTTACACCATGGCACAACACCGTTGGGAATGGTCTTCTGAAGCACCTGGTCATAAAGAATTCTGTCGCAACGGGTGTGTGCATCTGTTGCGCTGTTGATACCCATGCCGAGTGCGGAGCCCTGATAATCAATAAAAAGTCTTGCAAACTTGTTTGCATAGTAGTCATCAACCTTCTGACCCACATGGTCTGCCGAATCCTTGTCTGTATATACAAATTCACCTACGTGTGACATAAAGGTGATACCGCCGTCATTCATAACTTCTCTTGAAGGCGTTTCATAATCACCGAAAACACCTGCAAGACCCTGACCGTAATCGGAGAAATAACCTGTAAGGTGACAGTCTGCAATGGGTGTTGCCATGTTAAGCTCAATACCCTTGGGGACATCGAGCATTCCGTTTTCGTGTGTTCTTGTTTCTGAATATGCCGAGCCTGAAGTGTAAGCTTCATATTCTTCTTCGGTAAGAGGAGTTACGGGCTTCATCTGTGAGCGTTCGTATTTGATAAGACGCATTATGGGAACAAGTTCGGGAGCAACATTCCAGCCCTTGTTGATTGTGCCGTGGTCTGTGACTGCAACGATGTCATAATCCATATCATAATGCTTCTGAACATATTCGTGGATTGTAAGGAAACCGTCACTTGCATTTGTGTGGGAATGAAGCTGAGTTTTGTAGCTGCCCCAGGTGTCCCAGTCAATGTCTTCATAAGGATTGTCAATGATGTAATTCTTTGTTGTTTCTGCCGAAACAGGAATTGCAACAATACCCGTCATAAGAAAAACGAGAAATAATGCAGTAACCTTTTTTGCAACGGAAGTGAATCTTTTTTTCATAGTGCATTCACCTTTCGGAAGACAATTATTTTATAAATTCAGTCTATCACAAGCAGGAAAAAGTGTCAACAATGATTTATGTAAAAAATTACAAAATTACATTGCAATATCTATTATAAAAATGTATAATTAATTATCAATGTTTTTTGGGAGGCTCTTATGACAGCTTACGAAATTGCAAAAAAAGAATATGCCACTCTCGGTGTCGATACTGAGAATGCGATTGAAAAATTAAAGGATATAACTGTTTCTGTTCATTGCTGGCAGGGTGATGACGTTACAGGTTTTGACTCAAAGGAAGCTCTTTCCGGCGGTATCCAGACAACAGGTAACTACCCCGGCAAGGCAACTTCTCCCGAGCAGCTTATGGCTGATATCGACAAGGCTTTTTCACTTATCCCCGGCAAGAAGAAGCTCAATCTTCACGCTTGCTATGCTATTTTTGAAAACGGTGAATTTGCAGACAGAGATGCTCTCAAGCCCGCTCATTTTGCAAAATGGGTTGAATATGCAAAGGCAAGAAATATGGGCATTGACTTCAATCCCACACTTTTCTCACATCCTATGGTAAAGGATAATCTCACTCTTTCATCACCCGATGAAAATGTAAGAAAATTCTGGATTGAGCATTGTAAACGCTGTGTTGAAATCTCAGAATATTTTGCAACAGAAACTGGTATTCCCTGTGTTATGAACATCTGGATTCCCGACGGTTACAAGGATATTCCCGCAGACAGACTTGCTCCCCGTAAGCGTTTCAAGGAATCACTTGATGCAATTCTCGATATGCCTTATGACAAGTCAAAGGTATATGTAACACTTGAGTCAAAGGTTTTCGGTATCGGTCTTGAAGCTTACACTGTCGGCTCTGCTGAATTTGCTCTCAGCTATGCAGACTACAAGGGCATCACTCCTCTTATGGATAACGGTCACTATCATCCCACAGAAATGGTTTCAGATAAGATTTCATCAATGCTTCTTTTCCACGATAAAATTGCTCTTCACATCACAAGACCTATGCGTTGGG
Organism: Clostridia bacterium; assembly: GCA_017549285.1. Lineage (GTDB taxonomy): Bacteria > Bacillota > Clostridia > Oscillospirales > Acutalibacteraceae > UBA1081. The sequence continues at coordinate 10,117 of JAFYVE010000014.1, read as the reverse complement.
ACTCAGACCACGTTGTACTTTTCGATGATGAAACAAAGGAAATTGCAAAGGAAATCGTAAGAAACGATGCACTTGACAGAGTTTTCATCGCAACAGACTACTTTGATGCATCAATCAACCGTATTTCTGCGTGGATTACAGGTGTAAGAAATGTAAAGAAGGCTCTTCTTTTCGCACTTCTTGAGCCCAATGCAAAGATGCAGGCTCTTCAGGAGGAAAATGACATCACTTCACTTATGGTGCTTCAGGAAGAAATGAAAACAGCTCCCTTCGGGGCTGTATGGAATGAATACCTTGCAAGAGAAAATGTGAGTGTTTCATACATCGACGAAGTCAAAAAATATGAAAAGGAAGTTCTGGTGAACAGATAATGAAAGACATTTTAACAGCTCCCTTTGTGGAAGAAATGAAAAAAATGACAGCCAATATGTACCGTCTGGGCTGGGACGAAAGAAACGGCGGTAACATAAGCTATATGCTTGAAAATGACGAAGTTTATGAATATCTTGATAAAGATACCGTTCTTCGCACAATTCCCACAGGTTTTGATGCAACTGACCTTATCGGCAGAATCTTTATCGTTACGGGTACAGGCAAATATTTCAAGAATGTTGAACACGATCCCGAAACAAACCTCGGTATTATCAGAATTGCTGAAGACGGCACAACAGCTGAACTCCTCTGGGGTTACAAAGACGGCGGCAAATTCACATCCGAGCTTCCTGCACACCTTATGAGCCATATGGCAAGACTTAAGGTTGACCCCGAAAACAGAGTTGTTATGCATTCGCATCCTACATACACACTTGCTATGAACTATGTTCACGAGCTTGACGAAAAGAGCTTTACTCACACTCTTTGGGAAATGTGTACTGAATGCATCGTTGTTTTCCCCGACGGTGTTGGTGTTCTTCCCTGGATGCTCTGCGGTACAAACTCAATCGGTGAAGCAACTGCAAAGAAAATGGAAGAATTCCGCCTTGTTGTATGGGGTATGCACGGCATTTACGGTGCAGGTAAGAATCTTGATGAAACATTCGGTCTTATTGAAACAGTTGAAAAGGCTGCACAGATTTATATGCTCACAGCTCATCTTCCCCGTAAGAATACAATCAAAGACGAAGAAATGGTTGAACTCGCTGAATTCTTCGGTGTGAAATACAGAAAAGATTTCCTTAATCTGTAATAATCGGAGGTTATAAAATGATTACATTTGACGCTTCTCAGAAAATTTTCAAACTTGATACGCCCAATTCAAGTTATGTTATTGGTGTAGGTGCTGAGGATTATCTTCTCAACCTCTATTACGGTGCATATCTTCCCGATTCAAATTTATGGGCAAACGCAAAACGTATCAAGAGCGCATCATTCAGCCCCGCAAACAAGAATATTCCCGATGAACAGTTTTCAACAGACGTTGCTCCTATGGAATATTCCTGCAACGGTAGCGGTGACTTCAGAATTTCAGCACTTGCAATAAAGAATGTTCACGGCAACACAACAACAGACATCCGTTATGTCAGCCACAAACTTTATAAAGGCAAACCTTCACTCGCTCCTCTTCCGTCTGTTTACGTAAACAATGACGATGAGGCTGACACACTTGAAATTCTTGCAGAAGACTGTGTAACAGGTGTTAAGGTTACTCTTATTTACACAGCATTCAACAATATCGATGCCATAACAAAGAGTGTCAGAATTGAAAACGGCGGTGCTGATGCTGTTGATGTCGAAAGAGTCTTCTCAACCTGTCTTGACCTGCCTTCAATGGATTTTGACCTTATCACTCTTTACGGCAGACACGCAAAGGAAAGATGCAGAGAGCAGAGAAGACTTGCTCACGGCATTCAGGGTGTTGCAAGCAAGAGAGGTTCATCAAGCCACAATCAGAATCCCTTTGCAGCACTTCTCCGTCACGGTGCAACTGAAGACAACGGCGATGCATACGGTTTCAATCTTGTTTACAGCGGCAACTTTGAATTCAGCGCTGAATGTGACTACTCAGGCACAACAAGAGTAATAATGGGTATCAATCCCACAGATTTCTCCTGGCACCTTGAACAGGGCGAAAGCTTCCAGTCCCCTGAAGCAGTCCTTGTTTACACAGATAAGGGCCTTGGCGAAATGAGCCGTATCTATCACAGACTTTATATGAACAACCTTGTAAGAGGTAAATATAAAACTGAAAAGAGACCTCTTCTTATCAACAGCTGGGAAGCTGCATACTTTGATTTTGACACAGACAAGCTTGTTGAATTTGCAAAGAATGCAAAAGAGCTCGGTATGGATATGCTCGTTATGGACGACGGCTGGTTCGGTAAGAGAAATGACGATACAAACTCACTCGGTGACTGGTTTGTAAACGAAGATAAGCTCAAGGGTGGTCTCGGTGTTCTTATTGACAGAGTCAATGCTCTCGGAATGAAGTTCGGCATCTGGTATGAACCGGAAATGATTTCTCCTGACTCAGAGCTTTTCAGAGCACATCCCGACTGGTATGTTCACGTGCCCGTAAGAGAATCATCAATCGGCAGACATCAGTATGTTCTTGACGTTTCAAGAGAAGATGTAAGGGATAATATCTGGAATCAGATGTATTCAGTTCTTTCAAAGAACAAGGTTGACTACCTCAAGTGGGACTTCAACCGTAATATTTCAGAGGCAGGCTCAGCAATTCTTCCTCCCGAAAGATCAAAGGAATTCTTTCACCGTTTCGTTCTCGGCACATATGACCTTATGAACAGACTTACAAGCACATTCCCTGATCTTCTTATGGAAAACTGTTCAGGCGGCGGCGGACGTTTTGACCCCGGTATGCTTTACTTCTCACCTCAGATCTGGGCAAGCGACCACACAGATCCCATTGAAAGACTCACAATTCAGTTCGGCACATCAATGTGTTATCCCGCATCAACAATGGGTGCTCACGTTTCAGCTTCAAGCAGAACAGGTTATAAGACAAAGGGCAACGTTGCTCTCTGGGGTACATTCGGCTATGAGCTTGATCCCACAAAACTGACTGAAGAAGACAGAGAAATTGTAAAAGAACAGGTCAAGGATTACCATAAGTATTACGACCTTATCCATTATGGTGATCTCTACAGACTTATTGACCCCTATTTTGACCACTTCAAGTGTGCGTGGAGCTTTGTTTCTCCCGATAAGAATGAGGTTCTTGCAACAGCTGTTATAATGAGAGAAAATATGGATCATCTCTTCTTCCTCAAACTCAGAGGCCTTGACAAGAACAAGATGTACAAGTGTCAGAAGACAGGTGAAGTTTATTCAGGTGCACTTCTTATGAATTCAGGCATCAACCTTTCATCACTCAGATATACAGGCGACAGCATCGCAATGCATTTTCTTGCTGAATGATAAACAATAATTTGTCAAGGTCTTTCAATGAACAATGTACAATGATTTCAGGAAAAACAAATTATGTAGGGACCGATGCCCACATCGGTCCGATTGCGTAATGTAATGGAGCAATAACGATTGAAAATCGTTCTATTGCAATAAATTCAATGAATCAATTTGTTCATCATGCGGAAATCAGAGATTTCCGATTTGTCTTCGACAAATGCGGACCGATGTGGGCATCGGTCCCTACACATTATTAAAACATCCCGACAAATTATGATTTGAAAAACAAAAAACTCCGATTCGTTCTGAATCGGAGTTTTTATGTTTTAATTCCAGATGATAGTCATTGTAAGACCGAGACGCTGATAGTTTATATCTTTTATAAATCCGAGGTCTTTGAGTGATTCTTCAAGAGCATCCGCCATACCTGCATCTTCCATAAAGAAGCTTGCGTGCATTGTCAGGTCACCGGGAGCTATCATATCAAAAAGTTTGAATCCTGTGAGCCACCAATGAGGCTCGGGACCTCTTGTCATATAAAGCTCATCGCCTTTATAAAGAGCAAATGACATTGTGAGCATTTCATCGTCGGGAACACATTTGTAGAAATTCTCTTCCTGAGTGGGTTCTTTATAATAAACGCCCATTTCACCGCCTGTTGTGATTCCGTATCTGCCTTTCCATATCTGAATCATCCAGTCCATGTTGTCATAGTTGAATTTCAGACGCATTGTATCATAATACATGCCTGTGAAAGCAGCGGCAGCATCATAAAATGGAGTGAAACCGAAGTTTCTCTGCCAGGATTCTTCTTCAGAATAGAAAATCTGCTGATTTTTATCATATCTGAAACCTGCGGCAAGAATAACTTCACCTACTGTTTTTAAAGGTTCTTCAAGACCGTCAAGTGTGTCTTCTGAAACAGTACCGTCTGTTACAACGTGGAAAAACGGTTTCTGACCGGCAGGAATTGTAGTAGCTTCAATTGTCTGATTGAAAGTGTTTGCTTCTGCAAGGAAGTTTTCAACATAAGTGTTGGCAGAAGAAGGTCTTGTTGTTGTTACATTCTGCTGTGCAGGTGCAGAGGTAGTAGCTTCTTTGATGCTTGTTTCTGCAGGTATGTAAGTGATATTCTCAACGCCACCGTTGTTGTTTGAAGCAAGAATATCAGTCGGACTGTCAGTAATGAACCATACGGCAACTGCAACTGTGAAAATTACAAGAACTGAAGCCACACTTGCTAAAATTCTGTTTTTGTTTTTACTACCCATTAATATGCCTCCCGGCATGTTTTCATTTTATTTTACTTCTTTAAGAAATCCTGATTGCTGATAAAATCATTGAATGATGAAACCCAGGGATTGAATACTTCATACGGAAATTCTTCTGCTGTGAAGCCGAGTGAATAAGCAATTCTTTCGGGAATCTGGATATTCTTTACAGTTTCACCGTTTTCGATGAATGTTTCTGAACCGTAAACAAACACGGGAACGTCAGCTGCAGAATGAGAACCTTTTGTGTAAGAATATGTTCCGTCATCGTTGAGAACAATACCGCCTGTTTCGTGGTCAGCTGTAACAACAACGAGTGTTTCACCGTCAAGCTTTGCATATTCAAGAGCATATGCAATGGTTTCATCAAATTCTTCAAGAGCTTCTGCCATTTTTTCAGCTTCGTTATTGTGTGAATGCTTGTCTATGTGAGCGCCTTCAATCATAAGGAAGAAGCCTTCATCTGTGTCATCAAGAAGGTCAATTGCCTTCTCAGCCATCTGTGAAAGAGTGGGAGTGTCTGCATCAACCTGTTCTGTTGTCCATGTGCTGTTGTCAAACTGAGCAAAACTGCGGCTGCCTTCTTCAAGTGCCATCATTTCTGAATATGTTTTTACAAATGTGAAGCCGTTTTCTTCACATTTTTCCTGTGTGACATAGTCTGATGTTCCGCCCCAGATAAGGTCAATATCTGAGTTCATCTGCTGTTTGCCGATGTCTTTTGTGTTATTTCTGTTATCTGTATGAACAGAAAAACCGCTCGGTGTTGCTCCTGATGTTGAGTCAGTTGTTACAACACCTGTTTTCATGCCTTTTTCAATACAGAGTTCTGTAAGATTCTTCGGATTGCTTTCAACATGAAGAATATCATATGTATAAACACCGAGAGCACCGTTGAATGTTCTTACACCGCAGGCAAGAGCTGTTGCACCTGCTGCACTGTCTGTAACAGAACTGCTTGCTGAACGTGTCTGTGAACAGCCTTCAATTTCAAATGTATCCATTGTAAGAGTAATATCTCTTTCGTCTTTTGCCATTTCAAGGTGAAGAGGCCCCATACCGTCGCCGATAAGGTAAATAACATTTTTTACATTCTCAAAAGAGTCGGGTGTTCTGACGGGAGCTTCAGTTGCACCGAAAAGAGCTGAGATTGAAAGGAAAATAGATGTGAGAGTTGCTATAACGGGAGCGAGAAATCCTCTGAGCATAAAAATCATAAAAAAACCTCCTAAGTTTTTATAAAGATATAATATCACTAAAGAAAAAAGAAATCAAGTATTACAAATGTTTTATTTATTAAGCACTTCGCACGGAATACTGTCGCCGGGAAGCTGAAGGGCTTTTGCAATACGTTTCGGAATTTGCGTATTATCGATTGTATCCCAGTTCTTTATGAATACGTAATTTCCCGGTGCATATGCTCTGACGGGAACATTGACAGATGTGTGACTGCCTGTTGTCATTTCATATTCACCGTCTTCATTGAGTGTGACACCGCCTGTTTCGTGGTCTGCCGTTACAATAAGAAGAGTGTGCTTGTCCTTTTTGGCAAAATCCAGAGCAATTTCAACAGCATTGTCAAATTCCTCAAGTGCTTCTGCCGAACCTTCTTCATCTTTATCGTGTGCCTTCTTGTCGATGTGAGCACCTTCAACCATAAGGAAAAATCCGTTTTCACTTGTTGCGTCAAGTATTGAAATCGCTTTTGCCGTCATCTGTGAAAGAGTGGGAGTATATTCATTTTTGTTGTATGTGTGGTAAAGGCTTGAAGTGAACATTCCGTAGCTTTTTTCGTTGCCTGTAAGAGCGTTCATTTCAGCTATTGTGTCAATATATGTATATCCTGCCGATGTTACCTGCTGCTCGGTCAGGGTTCCGTCTGTTTTTCCCCAGATTAAATCTATGCCTGACTTTATCTGCTGTGAAGTTATATCAGAATGATTATCACGGCTGCTTGTGTGGGCGGTGAATCCGCTGGGTGTCGCTCCTGAAACTTCATCTGTTGTGACTATTCCCGTTTTCAGTCCGTTTTCCATGCACGCTTCGGTGATATTTTTCGGATGTGTATTTGAATGGTAATTAAAATCAGGGTCTTCAAGCCAGTAAGAACCTATCTGACCGTTTGCGGTTTTTACTCCGCACGCAAGAGCTGTGGAACCTGCAGCACTGTCGGTTGTTTTTTTATTTGCTGAACGTGTGATCGCTTTGCCCTGCTGAGGCAGTTCGTCAATCACCAGAGATATGTCACGCATATCTTCCGTCATTTTCAGGTGCATTTCTCCCATTCCGTCACCTATCATCAGAATTACATTCTGAATCTTTTTTTCGGTGGGTATGCCGAGATATGACGAAAATGCAAGTAACAAAGACATTACTGCTGCCATTAATTTGTTCATTGTTTCTATCATTTATTCGTCAAGACCTTCCATAACTGAGGTGTCAACAGATTTCTGATTTTTTATGAATCCGCTGAATTCTCTGATAATTTTTTTTACGCCACCTTCTGAATTGCTTTCTGCATTGAACGGCAGTATGGGGTCATGTACACTCTGTCTTAAAAGCATCCATCCGTTACCGTGATTTTCGTCAAGAGAAACTCTGAGTCCCTCGTGATTATCTTCTGCAATATACCAGCCTTCACGGTTTTTTGCATATTCTTCAAAGTCTTTTATCACATTCTGTCCCGATGTTCTGAAATCTTCGTCAAGGATAGGGAAACGCAGTTCTTTTTCTTCTGCGGGAACGGGAAGCTCCGAAATAAGGTCTGCGGGAGTTTTTCCTTCTTTTTTCAGGTTCACGAGAAGAATGATAATTTTTGTGATGAGGTATGCACCGTCATCAAGAAAATAATTTTCTCTGAGTGCGGCATGTCCCGATGTTTCAATTGCAAGGGGCGAGTTTATGCCGATACTGTTGAGTCTGAGTGACTCATTAATTACGTTTTTATAGCCTCTTCTGAATCTGTGGTGTTTTCCGCCGAGCACATTTTCAATAAAATATTTAAGTCCGTCACTTGTAACGGAATCTGTTACTATTGTTCCTCCCGGATTGTTTTCGAGAGCTATGGCTGATGCGAGAGCTATGAGTGCATTTCTGTTTATTTCATTTCCTTCAGAATCAACGCAGGCTGAACGGTCAACGTCTGTATCAAAAATAACGCCGAAATCAGCACCTGAATTTATAACTGCATCTGAAATACTTTTCATCGCTTCGGCATTTTCTGGGTTGGGTGCGTGATTTGGAAAATTTCCGTCGGGGTCAAGATAAAGACTGCCCGATATATCTGCCCCGAGTTTTTCAAGAACCTGAGTAGCATAAAAACCGCCCACTCCGTTACCTGCATCGGTTACAATATGAAAACCTTCAAGAGGTCTGTCGTAATTTTCCGCATTGATGCCTTCGCAGATCATTTTACGGTGCATTTCAGCGTATTGTGACATAAAATCAAGTTTTTCGCTGTTGTCTGAGTCACCGATTGCCGATATGTCAGCGTCTTGGGCATATTCAAGGGTTTTTATTATGTCTTCGTTCTCAAATCCGCCGTTTTCCGTAAAGAATTTGAGTCCGTTTTTGTCAGATGGGTGATGACTTGCTGTTATCTGTATTGCCGCATCGCAACCGATTGTTACTGTTGTCATAAACATCGCAGGTGTGGATGCAAGAGAACAGTCGATTATTTTAACTCCGTGATAACTGAGGACCGAAACGACATTTTTACGGATTCTTTCTGCAGAAAGTCTTGAATCGTGACCGATTGAAACTTTGAGTCCGGAGGGAGTTTTTCCTGTTTTTTCACACATAACCCTGACAAAGCCCGAAATGATTTTTTTAACAGCATTATCTGTAAGGTCTGTGTTTTTACCTATGGCGGTACCTCTGATATCGGTTCCGCTTTTGAGTTTCATAAGGGACATCTGATCATCTCCGTAAAATCAGGTTTCATTCACTTCAGCGTCGACATCTTCATTTTCAGGCTCTTCTTCTGCGGGAGGAGTTGTTGTGGGCTGTGTTGTCGGAGCTGTAGTGGGAACGGTTGTGGGCTCTGTTGTGGTTTCGGGTACGGTAGTTGTTTCAGCCTCTGTAGTGGTTTCTGCTTCCGTAGTCGTTTCAGCCTCTGTTGTTGTTTCTGCTTCTGTAGTGGTTTCGGGGACAGTGGTGGTTTCAGCTTCTGTTGTGGTTTCTGCAACCGTTGTTGTTTCTGCAACAGGGGATGAAGGGTCGTTGTTTTTGTGTTGAATCATAAAGAAAACTGCAAGAACACCTCCGATGATAACGAGCAGAGCCACTATTGTCATAAGGATTTTTACTGCAGGTGACATATCCTGACCGATGTTGTGTTTCGGAGGACGCACCTGTGTTGCATATGTTGTAACATAATTCTTTCCGTTATAGGGACGTGTTATGTTTATGTAAGCTGTGTTTTCAAGAGAATTGTCTTCATCAAAATTAATTTCTTTATCAAGACAGTTTATACCTGTTCTTGATGTGATGCCTGATGCGATATCGGCGGGAATAACAATATTTTCAGCCATTGTTGAAAGAACGTCTGACATAAAAATGACCATTCCTGCACAGTCATAACCGATTTCGGTATATTTATGTTCTTCTGTTTCAAGACGGATGTGAGCTTTGTAAAGTCTGTTCTTTACGGCAGTTACGGATATCTGCTCGATTGATGCGATATCGGCATAGTCAAAACCGCAGAACCAGTAAAGCAGAACAGCAAGACGGAGCTTGAGAGGTATTTCGGAAAGAATAGCGTCAACCGTCTGCATCATATCAACAGAAATATCAATTCCGTCAGGGAATTCAATCATTTCGTCTGAATCCTGTGCAAGGAATTCATCAATTGCTTCACCGTCGGCAGAATCGGAATCAAGATAATCACCGAAAACTGCAGGCTGGTTGTCTATTAAATATCTTCTGCATTTTGAGAAAAGTGAGCTGTAGAGCCATTTTTCAAAAACAGCAGCATCCCCGAAAGAAGTTGTCTGCATATAAATATGGTCAAAAAATTCAATAGTCATCTTCTTTGCAAGGCTTTTGCTCTTGAGAATTTTGCAGAAAAGGAAATATACTTTCTTTTCATACATTTTATAGATGCCTGCAAAAGCATCTCTTGAGCCGGATTTTATATTTGAAAGCAGCATCGATAATTTACGATAATCGGAACTTGTCATGATATCATCCTCCATACTAATTATATACTGTTTTTTTAAAAAATTCAATATTTATTTATAAGAACAATAATTATACTTGAATTGAGTAAAAAATTAATTTATAATATAAACAATAATTTATCGAGCTTTGCTCGATAAATTATTGAATGATGTTTTTTGCCACTGGCAAAAAATGATGTATTCGCTTAAAGCGAATAATGATGTTTTGTTTCACAAAATGATGTTTTTGCCTTTGGCAAAAATGTCGGAAGCCGCTTTGCGGCTTGAATTATAAAATGGGTAAGGGCGAAGCCCTTCCGAAAT
>JAFYVE010000013.1 GCA_017549285.1 Clostridia bacterium | reverse complement strand
GTAACGGAGCAATAACGATTGAAAATCGTTCAATTACAATAAACCAAATAAATTAATTTGTTTTGTTAACGGAAATCAGAGATTTCCGATTTGTCTTCGACAAATGCGGACCGATGTGGGCATCGGTCCCTACGATTGTTTAATTAAAATCATCCCGATAAATTCTGCTTTGTTGTTTTGTTTATTTTTTAACAATATCTGTTGACTTAATATAAATGTTGTTGTATAATTTATTTGTCTAAATTTTATGAAAGAGGAAGATTCCAATGATCGATTACAAAATGGAGCTGAATGACGAGCAGATCGCCATACTCAAAGGCGAAAAAGGCGAAGCCATGCAGCAGGTTCTTGAAACTATCGTTCTTTTCGGCGATATTTTCGGCGCAAAAAGACTTGTTCCCGTAACTCACAAAGACACTCATCTTGTTACATCTTTCGGTATGGGTGTTCTCAAGCCCCTCTATGCTTGTATGGAAAAGCTTACAAGTGAAGGCATCAAGGCTCAGGGTTACCTCACACTTGACCCCAGACCCCTTGACTATGTAAATGTTAAGTGCAATCCCATTGAAAAGATTGTTTTCAACAAGGTTATGTATTCAATGCAGAAGCCCTATGAAGAGTACCTCAAGAAGCTCGGTCTCAAGGACAGCAACGCATTCACATGTACATGTTACCTTGACGAAGTAGGCAACACACCCAAGGAAGGCGATGTTCTTGCATGGGCAGAATCAAGTGCTGTTGTATATGCTAACTCCGTTCTCGGTGCAAAGTGTAACAGAAACAGCGGTATGATTGACCTCTTCGGTGCTATCCTCGGTTATGTTCCCGAATTCGGTTTCCTTACAGACGAAGGCAGAAAGGCTACATGGAAAGTCTATGTAAAGACAACAAAGAAGCCTGAAGCTCAGATTCTCGGTTCTGCTATCGGTATGAAGGTTATGGAAGAAGTTCCTTATGTTTACGGTCTTGACGCATTCATCGGTGACGAACTCAACGACGAAACAAAGTCATACCTCAAGGATTTCGGTGCAGCTACAGCTTCAAACGGTGCTGTAGGTCTTTATCACATTGATAACCTCACTCCCGAAGCAAAGAAGCAGGGCGAAAGCCTTATCAATGACGATGCAAAGGTTTACATCATTGACGATGAAGAACTTGAAAGAGTTTATAAGTCATATCCCGTTATGTGGAAGAAGCCCGATGCAAAGCCCAATCTCTGCTTTATCGGCTGTCCTCATCTGACATACGAACAGCTCTGCCAGTGGACAAATGATATCGTTAACGGACTCAAAGAAACAGGCAAGAAAAAGGTTGTTCTCAGAACAATTATGACTGCTGCTCCTGACGTTGTTGAAAAGTTCAAGAAGACAACAAAGTATCAGCTTCTTATGAGAAGCGGTGTAAAGCTTTCATCAATCTGTCCTCTTATGTACACTAACAACCCCGTTGCAAGAGGTATGCATAACATCATCACAAACTCAAATAAACTGCGTACTTATTCTACTTCCAGATATTATAAAGATGCAGATATTCTTGATATTATCACAGGCAAGGGGGTAAAATAAAATGAAAGAATTCAAAGGCAGAGTTATCGCAGCAGGTAACTGGGAAGGCGAAGCAGCTGTTTCAAAGCAGGGCTTCAACACACTTGCATCATTCCAGTCAAGTGCTATCGGCGGTAAGGATCACGCAGAAGTAGGCGACCAGAACAATAAGGATCTCTACGGCAAGAATATTACAGGTAAGGCACTTTGTCTTCCTATCACAATCGGCTCAACAACAGGCGGTCTTGTTATCCAGACAGTTTGTCAGATGGGTATCACTCCCGACTGTTACCTCTTCTCAGAGCACATCGATTCACTCGCAGCAAGCGGAATCGTTCTCGCTCGTGTATGGGAAAAGAGCCCCGTTATCTGTATTGACCAGCTTGGTGAAGAATTCCTTGCCACAGTCAAGACAGGCGACAGACTTAAAGTTACAGAAGACGGTACCGTCACAATTCTCTAATCAAACATTTCAGGGCTGGTTTTCAGCCCTGATTTTCATATGAGGTATATTATGAATAAACTGATTGAATGTGTTCCGAATATAAGCGAGGGCAGACGACCCGAGGTGGTTGCAGAATGTGTTTCGGCAGTTGCATCTGTTGAAGGTGTGAAAGTGCTTCATTTTACATCGGATTACGACCACAACAGAACTGTTATAACATTTGTCGGTGAGCCTGAAAAGGTGATTGAATCAGCAGTAAGGCTCTGCAAAAAGGCAAGTGAGCTCATTGACCTGCGTATCCATTCGGGTGAGCATCCCCGTATGGGTGCTGTCGATGTGTGTCCGTTCATTCCCGTTAAAAATGTTTCTCAAGAAGAAATTGTTGAATACGCAAAACTTGCGGGTAAACGCATATGGGAAGAAGCAGGGGTACCTGTTTATCTTTATGAAAAGGCGGCATCGGCTCCTCACAGAGTCAATCTCGCAGATGTAAGAAAAGGTCAGTTTGAAGGACTGGGTGAAAAAACATCATTACCTGAGTGGCAGCCTGATTTCGGCACTTCATTTCATCCGTCGGCAGGTATCACAATCGTGGGTGCACGAGAATTCCTTATTGCATTCAATATTGAACTTGATACGGATGACGTTGAAATTGCAAAGAAAATTGCAAAAACAATCCGTTTTTCAAGCGGCGGATATCCCTGCGTAAAAGCTCTCGGACTTATGCTTCATAAGACAAATACAGCTCAGGTTTCAATCAATTTTACTGATTATAAAGTTACTTCTCTTCACACCGTTGTTGATAAGGTAAGAGAAGAAGCAAAGAAATACGGCACAACCGTGAAATGCACTGAGCTTATCGGTCTTTCACCTATGAAAGCGCTCATTCAAAGTGCCGCACATTACCTTGAAATCAAGTATTTTGACTATGAAAAACAGGTTTTTGAAAACCATCTCATATAAGGAGAATTTTATGGATATCACATCATATATGCCCGTGAAAGTTGTATGTGGAAAAGGTTGTGTCAAAGCAAATACATCTCTTTTTACCTCATTCGGCAAGACTTGTCTTATCGTAACGGGTGGAAATTCGGCAAAAAAAAGCGGTGCGCTCCGTGATGTAACAGAGGCACTCGAAAAAGAAAATATTTCATATGAGGTTTTTGATGAAATAACTGAAAATCCTTACACAGCCGACTGTCACCGTGCAGGTCAGAAGGCAAGAGAAATAAATGCAGACTTTATAGTAGGTATCGGCGGAGGTTCACCTCTTGATGCTTCAAAGGCCGTTGCAATCTATGCCGCAAATCCCGACCTTGCTCCTGTTGACATCTATTCAATGACTCATAAAAACAAACCTCTTCCTCTTGTGCTTGTGGGTACAACTTCGGGCACAGGCAGTGAAGTTACGGGTGTTTCTGTGCTTACAAACAGCGATAATTCAATGAAAAAGAGTATTTCGGGGCCCGATTGTTACAGTAAAGTTTCATTCTGTGATTATTCATACACTCTGACTGTGCCGTATTCTGTCACCGTTTCAACGGCTCTTGATGCATTCGCACACGCCTGCGAAGGTTATTTTTCTTCAACAGCCAATTCATTAAGTGATGTTTATGCAGAAAAGGCTTTTGAAATGCTTTCTGAGGCTTTTGCATTCTTTATGAATGATAAGTCGTTACCTGATGAAAATATGCGTGAAACTCTTTATATTGCATCTCTTTATGCAGGTCTGTGTCTTAATATCACAGGTACGTGTTTCCCTCATACAATGGGATATATTTTAACCGAAGATTTCAACATTCCTCACGGCAGGGCTTGTGCCGCATTTATTCCTGATTTTATAAAGATTTCTTATGAATTTATGCCTGCAAAGGCTCAGAGAATGTCCGGTATTATGAACACAGACTGTGATACACTCTGCAATATGATTGAAATACTTGCTGATATCAATATCACAATTCCGGATGAAGCATTTGAGAGGTATTCTCACCGCTGGAGTGACCCTCTTAAAAATTTCAGCCGAACACCGGGTAATTTTACCTCAGCGTCGGCTGTTGAAATACTTAAAAGATATATGAGTTAAACTTTCATTCCCGTTCTTGCGTCAAGAATATTTCTGAAAACTGCCACCTGATTTTCCGAAATGAATTTATCTGTGTGCATACTTCCGAAATACCATTTTTTGTATTTACACTGAACGGCAATTTCATCAAGGAACGCATTGAGCGCCGTAACTGAGAACTTTTCGTTTTTCTGCATAAGCAGGAATTCTCTTGTCTTTGAAGGCGGTTCGTGTGTGATGATTAAATCAACTTCAAAATTGTTCTGCTCAAGGTTGTTTACAGCCGAGAGCAGTTCTTCTTTTGTGGGAAGCTCGGGATGTCCCGTATCTTCATCTTCAAAAAGGAGTTCGGCTTCGGGAAGCTCACCACCGCCCATTGTGAATACTTTCATACCTTCAATCGTGTAAACCTGACCACGCATAAGATGATAAAGATTACCCGTTATGTTACGTGCCTTACCGGAGAATTTGTCTTCTGCAGGGAACTTGTTGAGAATTGAGAAGTTTTCGTGCGTTCCGTCAACAAAACAGATGTTGTATTTGCGTTTGCCGAGGTTTCTTAATATTTTATCTTCGTTTTTTGAATCATCCCATATGAAACCGAAGTCACCGCAGACTATGAGTGTATCGTGAATTTTCATAAACCTGAGTTTTTCGGGTGAAAGTCTTGAAAGGTCACCGTGAATGTCACCGGTAATGTATACCATAAAATTTCCTCCGTAAAAGAATATTTATCGTTATATATGTAATTTTCGTAGGGACCGATGCCCACATCGGTCCGCATTTGTCGTCAGACAAATGGGAAATCTTTGATTTCCCCAAACTGAACAAATTGATTCAATGAATTTGTTGCAACAGAACGGTGTTCCACCGTTATTGCTCCGTTGCACTCCGCAATCGGACCGATGTGGGCATCGGTCCCTACATAGTTAGTTTTGTCGGGTAATGTAATTATCATTGTAAGAAATTTTTATCGCATCAAAATGATAAATTTAAATTTAATTATTTACATTTTTCGACTTATACTGTATAATTAATTATATTATAGCACTATTGTGGTGGGTGTGTCTATGAAAAAATCAATAATTTTTTCAATTATTTTTATATTTATATTTTTAAGTGCGTTTTCTCTGCCTGTTTCGGCAGACTATTACAATATGAACCTTGAAGATATGCGTTCGGATGCCTATCTTCTTGTGAATGTTGATACGGGTACAACCGTTTTTTCACAGAATGCCGATAAACAGCTGAAATGCGCATCACTTGTAAAAACTGCAACTGCAATTGTTGTTGTTGAAAACTGTGAAAATCTCGATGCCGTTGTAACTGTTTCGGAATCGGCACTTGAGCCTCTGAAAGGGCTTTACAGCGCATCAAGTGATCTTCAGGCAGGGGAGCAGATTTCGGTACGTAATCTTATGTACTGTATGATGCTTCAGAATTCGAACGATGCTGCAAATGTTCTTGCAGAATATGTGGGCGGTTCAATTGAAAACTTTGTGAAAATGATGAACGACCTTGCAAAGAAGCTCGGTTGTAAAAACACAAATTTCACAAATGCCCACGGTCTTGATGAAGACGGTGAATATTCAAGCGCAAATGATATGTATATTCTCACAAAATATGCGATGAATATATCTGTTCTTGCCGATATGGCTGATACAGAGGAGTATACCGTCCCTGCTACAAATATGTCAGAACCCAGAGAGCTCACAACAAGACTTGATATTATTGAAAAAGGTTCAAGATATTATTATGACTATGCAAAAGGCTTCAAGGTAGGGCATACTGACGGTTCAAAAAGATGTGCCTCTGTTGTTGCAACAAAGGATGCTTACACATATATCGCAATCGTTCTGGGATGTCCGAATGAATGTATAGATAACTGCGGTTATCCTGATAATACAGCTCTTTATGAAGCAAGAAGAATGCTCCGTTGGGCTGTGCGTGAACTCAGAATGACAACTATTGCGGGTACTTCCGATATCCTCACAGATATTCCCGTTAAACTTTCAAGTCAGGCAGACCACGTAAGGCTTGTGCCCGAAAAACAGGTTCAGGCGCTGCTTCTGAGCTCCGTTGATGAATCAAGCCTTGAATATATATTCGACCTTGCTGAAGGTGTGAATGCTCCCGTAAATAAGGGTGACGTCCTCGGAAGCGTAAAAATAAAGTATGCCGATAATGTTATAGCAGAAGTCAACCTTGTTGCAGGTGATTCATTGTCAAGAAATGCGCTGATGTATGCAGGTCATATCATCAAAACGGTTGTTCTTTCACCTGTTTTTATTATTGTTGCTTCCGTTGCTCTGCTTGTTATGATTGTTTATATGATGATTGTATATAATAAATACAAGAAAAAACAGAAACAGGCAAAAGACCGAATAAGAGAAATCAAAAAGAATAATTACACAGAAGATTCAAATATTTTTGATTTTGACAAAATAAAGAAATGAAAAAACGGACGCTATGCGTCCGTTTGTTTTTTGATAAAACAGAATTTGTCGGGATGATTGAACAAACCAATCGTAGGGACCGATGCCCACATCGGTCCGCATTTGTCGAAGACAAATCGGAAATCTCTGATTTCCGTTAACAAAAGAATTTAATTTATTAGGTTTATTGTAATTGAACGATTTTCAATCGTTATTGCTCCGTTACACTCCGCAATCGGACCGATGTAGGCATCGGTCCCTACATAATTTGTTTTTCAATCAGTATCATAACATTTTATAAATTCAAGCCCGTAGGGCTTCCGAAATAATTTGCCGAAGGCAAATTATATCACATTTGCGAAGCAAATATATCACATCCGTCGAAGACGGATATATCACATTTTCCGTAGGAAAATATATCACTCAATAATTTATCGCCTCAGCGATAAATTATTGTTTATTAATGTCCATCCGGCACAACATTTCTCATATGTTTTTCTTTTGTCAGGTCTGCGTGGAGAAGGTCTGCAAATGCAGTTACAAGGAAAATCACTGAAAACCAGATGGCTTTTGTGCCTGCGAATCTGCAGCAGAGTGTTCCGAGAAATGCTCCGAGTGTAAATGAAGAAATCATTCCTGCGTGGAAAAGCCATCTTTTAAGGAAAGACTTTTCTTTGTGTTTCATCCATTTTACGAGATACACACCGAGTGAACGTGTGTGAGCTGTGCAGAATGTTGTAGCGGCAGGTATGTTTTCTGCGTTCCTGAATGTGTTGTACTGCATTGAACAGATAAAGTTAATCAGCACGTGACAAATCTGAACGGGTGCAGAGGCAGGAATGAAACCGATGATAATTACCATTACAATTTCAAAAAGAATGAACGCTGTATCCCAACGCAAGGGGAGAAGTCTGTTCACTTTTTTCGGCAGAAGTTCAGAAATAACGGCGCCGAGAAGATAGGCAGCCATAGGAATGAGATAATAAAGAGCCTGACTCATATCACCGTTGCCGAGTGACAGACCGAAAAGCACAAAGTTTGCTGTCTGTGCGTTACAGAAAACTCCGCCTCTCACGTTATATGTGTAACCTCCGAAAAATCCCGCTGTACAGATCATCAGCGCAAAAATCCACCATCGTTCGCATTCAAGCAGAAACTTTTCATTTTCTCTTTTTATATTTTCCATATTTTTTCTCCCTGAATAACAAAACCGCCCTTTTGAAAAGGACGGTGTCTTTGTTTATTGATTAAAGTAATTCCTGCATCTTGCCTGTGAAATCATCAAGGAACTTTGCATCAAAACCGAGTTTTGCAAAGAACTCTTTAACAACATTGATGAACCAGCTGAGAATTTCAACGATATCTGCCATTATATAGACTTCCTTTCGTAATTTTCTGTTAATATTTTAATATATTTTTTCAGAAAATACAATAGAAAACGGCATTTGTTAATAATTAATTAATCAAAACACAATCCTGAGTTAACAATCAGATAGGAGTTCCGTCTGCTCTGAAGAGAGGAAGTTTTTCAAGATAGATGATATCATCTCTTGTCTGAGCGTCACCTTCTGCAAGAATTGTCATTTTTCCGCAGATTTCGGCACCTGTCTGACGGACAAGCTCTTCTATAGCTGCAAGTGATTCGCCTGTAGAAATAACGTCATCAACAATAAGAATTCTTTTGCCTTTCATAAGCTCGGCATCAGCTGTGTCAAGATAAAGCTTCTGCTGACCTTCAGTTGTGATTGAATTTACGGTAACTTCCATAACACCGGTCATATAGAGTTTGTGCTTTTTTCTTGCAAGGAAGTATTTCTTGTCACCGTGCTGTCTTGCCATTTCATGAACAAGGGGAATTCCCTTGGCTTCTGCAGAAATGAGGTAGTCATATTCGGGGGCTTTCTTGAGAAGTGCATCTGCACAGGCAACTGTGAGCTCCTGATCACCGAAAATAACAAAAGCACCGATATAAAGGTCATCTGTAAGTCTGCAGAGGGGAAGAGCTCTGTCAAGCCCTGCAATATTCATTTTATATTCCATAAATACACCTTAATTCTATTATTTAATTATTTTTCATTTTTTATTATAATACAATAAAAAAAAATGTCAAGAAGAACGAAATTTTTTGCGAAAAACTATTCACATTATGTGTTTTTATGGTATAATAGAGATTGGATAGAATGGAGTGTAAAGTATGAAAAAAATCAATGTAATAGCTCACAGAGGAGCCAACAGATATGCACCTCAGAATACAATGCCTGCATTTGAAAGAGCTGCTCAGCTCGGTGCGGACGGATTTGAAACAGACGTGCATCTGACAAAAGACGGATTACCCGTAATAATTCATAATCACACAATCAATGAAACAAGTAACGGAATGGGCAGTGTTGCTTCATATACTTTTGATGAGCTGAGAAAACTCGATTTCGGCAGTTATTACGGCCCTCAGTTCAAAGGAACACAGATTCCTTCACTTGATGAATTTCTTGAGCTTTCAAAAGAGGCAGATATCGAGGTTATGAATATCGAGCTGAAAGGGCCCAAGAATAAAAGCACAGATGTTGTACCCGTTATTATTGATGCTGTAAAAAGACATAATCTTGGGGACAGACTTGTTCTTTCAGGTTTTGACACATATCTTCTCAAAGCTGCAAAAGAATATGACAGCAAAGTCAGAACAGCATATCTTTACGGTATGCCCCATTGTGATAACTATAAGAATATGCTTTTCCCGATACTTCATGCAAAAAATATCGGTTGCTATGCACTTCATCCGATGTCAATCTTCGTGAATAAGTCATATGTTAAATCTGCTCATAAAGAGGGGCTTAAAGTCAATGTCTGGACAGTCAATTCCGAAGACAGAATAAAATATATGATAAACTGCGGTGTTGACGGCATTATCACGGATTGTCCCGACAGAACGCTCAATATACTTCGTTCAATGAATAAATAAAAGAGGTAAATTATGAATATCAATTTCGTTGTGCCTTGCCTTCTCGGGCTTGAGGCACCTATTGCGGATGAACTCAGGGAAATGGGTGCATCTGATGTAAGAGCCGAAAACGGACGAGTTCTTTTTTCAGGTGATGAACATATCCTTGCAAGAGCAAACATCTGCTCACGTTTTTCAGAAAGAATTCAGGTGCTTGTCGGCACTTTTGAAGCTCATACATTTGAACAGCTTTTCCAGGGCACAAAAAAACTCCCGTGGGAAGAGTGGATAGGCAGGGAAGACAAATTTCCCGTAAAGGGTTATTCACTCAATTCAGACCTTTTCTCTGTAAGCGATTGTCAGTCAATCATCAAAAAGGCTGTTGTTGAAAGACTCAAAACAAAGTATAAGGTTGAATGGTTCAAAGAAACAGGAAGTATGTATCAGATTCAGTTCTCAATTATGAAGAATCAGGTCAGCCTTCTTATTGATACATCAGGTGCAGGTCTTCACAAAAGAGGCTACCGTCCCGAATCAAATGCAGCTCCCATCAAGGAAACTCTTGCGGCGGCTCTGTGCTATTTCGCAAGACTCAGAGATTTTCATACACTCTATGACCCTATGTGCGGCTCGGGTACAATACTGACGGAAGGCGCTATGATGGTCAAGAATATTGCTCCCGGTGTAAACAGACGTTTCACAGCCGAGCAGTGGTCACAGATTCCTCCCGAAGTGTGGAAAGAGGAAAGAGAGAGAGCAAGAAGCCTTGAAAAGCCTGAAATTCCTTTCAAAGCTTACGGCTCGGATGTTGACGAAGCTGCACTTAAAATTGCAAAAGAAAATGCAAGACGAGCAGGTGTAGGTGAATATATCACTTTCAGCAAAGCAGATGCAACTCAGTTCAGACCCGAAACTGACAGAGGTACTGTCATCATTAATCCTCCTTACGGTGAAAGACTTATGGATCAGAAGTCTGTTACCGAGCTTTATAATAAGCTCGGCAAGGTCTTTACTCCTCAGAGAGGTTGGGGCTATTATATCATCACAGCCGATGAAGAGTTTGAAAAAGCATTCGGCAGAAAAGCCGATAAGAGAAGAAAACTCTATAACGGTATGATAAAATGTCAGCTTTATATGTATTATAAATAAAAAAAAATCGGATGCCGGGGCATCCGTTTTTTTTTATTCCACTACGTATTTACTGTTGAATTTATCAAGAAGTAATGCTGCAACAACGCCGACAGCGATACAGACTATATTGATAACGGCGCTTAAAACCGAAGTTGTGAAACTTGCAAAGGGGATAATCATTATCGTTGCGGCAATAACAATGCCGATAATTGCGTGGAAAGCAACCGAATAATGCTTTTTGAAAAGCATATCAACAGCTTTTGCAAAGAGAATAACCGTTGCAAGAGCACCGATACCTCCGGGAATGAGAACCGAGAAATCAAGATGTCCGATACCATCTACGAAAGGCTCATAAAGTCCTAAAGGCATAAGGAGTGTTGAAAAGCTCATTCCGGGAGCAATAACACTCAGTGCGAGGCTGAATCCGCAGAAAAGATACCAGAAGAAGTTTGGTTCAATCTGAACAGAAAATACCTTAAGGCTTATAAGAAGGGCAAAAATGAGAACCATTGCAATACCCATTGAAATGAATGACCCCTTGTTTCTGCCTTTTTCACCTGCTTCTCTGAAAAGAGAGGGGAGCATACCGCCTATAAGCCCCACAAACACGCAAACGGATGGCTCAGGATATTTTTCAAGAAGTATTGAAAGAAGATTTGCAACTCCGAGGAATCCGATTACACCGCCTATACCTACGGGAAGAAGCTTTGGAAAATGACTTTTGAATTTATGTATGGGGTCTGCAAGGAACTCCATAATCAGTTTGTAAATGCCGAAAACAACGCACAGAACTCCGCCTGAAATTCCGGGAAGAACAGCGCCGAGGCCTACAAGTGACCCTTGAAGTATTCTTAAAATAAATGTGCTTTTTGATTGTTTCATATTAATCTCCCTGAAAAAATCTCCTTGTAAGTCATGAAGCACAAGGAGATTATTATTTTAAATATTATGTTCAGCAAGGTATTCCTTGGCTGAAATGAGAATTGATTTGTCGTTTTCAAATTTCAGCGTTGAAAGAGCCTTGTCATAATCAAGCCAGATGTAGTCTTCAATTTCTTCCTGCTGAATGACGGTGTTTGTGTCCGTTGTAGAGCCGAGGAATATTGTGACACGTTTTTCAACTCTGCTTGCAATTTTATATTCAGAAGTTGAGCTGAAATCTTCAAAAATGTTGATTCTCAGGCCTGTTTCTTCAAGAACTTCTCTTTTTGCGGTCTGAATCTCAGTTTCACCTTTTTCAATATGACCTTTCGGGAAGCCCCAATTGTTGCTTCTCTTGTTTTTGATGAGAAGGAAACGGCGGCAACCGTTTATCATTCTGAAAACAACAGCACCACAGGAGCTTTCATAAAGACATTCAATTGTATGCTGTCTGTTTTTTTCATAGAAGCTGATAGCATCCTCAATTTCAAAATTGATGTACCTTGATTTTTTTGGTGCAACAACAATGTAATTGGGGCGTTTGTCCTGATGACGGACAATTGCTATGATTTTGCCTTCAAAAATGTTGACAGGATGATTAATGCCGAGAACACAGGCATTGTAAATAAAAGCTTTCTTTTCTGTTTTTATTTCGGCTAAACCGAAATTGAGAAGATAACGTGTGTTTGTTTTTCTGTCAAGGAAATTGAAGGGCTTTGTAATTCTTACTCGTACATTTTTACCCAACATAAGTTAATTCTCTTCCTATCACGATATACTGAGTTTATTATACATTATATTTTCAGCAATAGCAAGAGTTTTTTTTGATAAACAGTAATTTGCAGGGGGCTTTTATTGAACGAAAAGTAATTTTTGTAGGGACCGATGCCCACATCGGTCCGATTGCGTAATGTAATGAAGCAATAACGATTGAAAATCGTTCTATTGCAATAAATTCAATGAATCAAATTGTTCGTTATGCGGAAATCAGAGATTTCCGATTTGTCTTCGACAAATGCGGACCGATGTGGGCATCGGTCCCTACGATTAGTTTATTCAAACCTTCCGCCGGATTTTAATTTTTTGTCTAAAGCATACATAATTCATCACTTTAATTTGTTAAAGTTTTTTTTAATTTTGTGTTGACTTGTTTTTTTCTTTTTAGTATAATATCGGCAATACAGATAAACGCAATGACAAGGCTAAAGGGTCATTCGTAGCGGTGTTTTCAGAGAGCAACCGGGTGGTGTGAGGTTGTAGCCGTGAGTGATCGTATCTCTCCTTCGAGCGGTCGACTGAACACCGTCTTTGTGACGGTCGTGTAGGAAGAACGGAGCTTCATCGTTAAAGAAGTAGCATATTCGGCTTAGTGCCCGATGTGTGAATTGAGCGGGTGATTTTTCACCAATTAGAGTGGTACCACGGACTTATGCTCCGTCTCTTTGTTGAGACGGAGTTTTTCTATTTATCTGTATGAGTATACATTGAGGTGATTCCATGAGAGGAACAGAAAAGTACACAAGACAATTTTTTATGCCCCCTGAAGTAAAAGGCGAGTGGATGCATAAAACTTATATCGACAAGGCACCCATCTGGTGTTCTGTTGACCTTCGTGACGGCAATCAGTCACTTATTATCCCGATGAGCCTTGAAGAAAAGATTGAATTCTTCAAACTTCTCGTAAAAATCGGTTTCAAGCAGATTGAAGTCGGTTTCCCTGCAGCGAGTGAAACTGAATATCAGTTCCTTCGCACACTTATTGAAAATGACCTTATTCCCGATGACGTTACAATTCAGGTTCTTACACAGTCAAGAGAACATATCATAAAGAAGACTTTTGAAAGCCTTGCAGGTATAAAGAACGAAAATCACGTTATTGTTCATCTTTATAACTCAACTTCTGTTGCACAGAGAGAACAGGTTTTCAGAAAGTCAAAAGAAGAAATCAAACAGATTGCAATTGACGGTGCAAAGCTTTTCGATTCACTTGCAAAGGAATACGGTGTGAAGTACCGTTATGAATATTCTCCCGAATCATTCACAGGTACAGAGCCCGAATATGCTCTTGAAGTGTGTAATGCAGTTCTTGACGTATGGCAGCCCACACCCGACAGAAAAGTTGTTATCAATCTTCCCGTAACTGTTCAGCATTCAATGCCTCACGTTTACGCAAATCAGATTGAATATATGAGCAACAATATGAAATACAGAGATTGTGTTGAAATCTCACTTCATCCTCATAATGACAGAGGCTGTGCTGTTGCAGACTGTGAATTAGGTCTTCTTGCAGGTGCAGACAGAATCGAAGGCACACTCTTCGGCAACGGTGAAAGAACAGGTAATGCCGATATCGTGACACTCGGTATGAATATGTTCTCTCAGGGTGTTGATCCCGAGCTTGATTTCTCAGATATGCCCTCTATTGTAGCTGTTTATGAAAAGGTTACAAGAATGTCTGTTTATGAACGTTCACCCTATTCAGGCAATCTTGTTTTTGCAGCTTTCTCAGGCTCACATCAGGATGCTATCGCAAAGGGTATGAAATACAGAGAAGATAACAACTGCGAACACTGGACAGTTCCTTATCTTCCCATCGACCCCAAGGATGTCGGCAGAGAATACAAGACAGACGTTATCCGTATCAACTCACAGTCAGGCAAGGGTGGTATCGGTTATCTTCTTGATAAGCAGTACGGTTATACACTCCCGATGAAGATGAGAGAAAACGTCGGCTACTGCGTAAAAGACGTTTCAGACAAGGCTCACAAAGAGCTTCAGCCCGAAGAAGTATTTGAAATCTTCAAAGAAAACTATATCAATATCATTGACGGTCCCGTCAAGTACATCGACTGCCACTTTGTTCGTAAGAATGACACGGTTGCTTATCTTACATTTGAAAAAGACGGCATAGTTGACGATATCGCAGGTAACGGTAACGGTTCTCTTGACGCTGTTGTTAAGGCTCTTCACAGGGGCGGAATCGTATTTGACCACCTTGAATATACAGAACACGCTCTGAATATGGGCTCTACATCAAAGGCTGTTTCCTATGTCAGCATCACAATGCCCGACGGTAAAGTCAGCTGGGGTGTCGGTGTTGATGACGATATTATTCTTTCATCTGTTTATGCTCTTTTCTCAGCTATCAACAGATATGAAAAATCAAAGTAATCAGAAGGAGAGTTTATTATGGGTATGACAATGACACAGAAGATTCTTGCCGCACATGCAGGGCTTGAATCTGTTGAAGCAGGTCAGCTTATTATGGCAAATCTTGACCTTGTTCTCGGCAACGACATCACTTCTCCCGTTGCTATCAACGAATTTGAAAAGAACGGATTCAATAAAGTTTTTGACAATACAAAAGTTGCAATGGTTATGGACCACTTTGTTCCCAACAAGGACATCAAAGCGGCTCAGCAGACAAAGCAGTGCAGAACTTTTGCAAAATCATTCAATATAACAAACTATTACGACGTAGGCGAAATGGGTATTGAACACGCTCTCATCCCCGAAAAGGGTCTTGCAGCTCCCGGTGACTGCATTATCGGTGCTGACTCACACACCTGTACATACGGTGCTTTAGGTGCTTTCTCAACAGGTATCGGCTCAACTGATATGGCGGCAGGTATGGCAACAGGCAAGGCTTGGTTCAAAGTTCCTTCAGCTATAAAGTTCACTCTTACAGGTTCACTTCAGAAGGGTGTTTCCGGTAAAGATGTAATTCTTTACATCATCGGTATGATTGGTGTTGACGGTGCTCTCTACCGTTCAATGGAATTTACCGGTGAAGGTCTTCACTCACTTTCAATGGACGACAGACTTGCAATGGCTAATATGGCTATTGAAGCAGGTGCTAAGAACGGCATTTTTGAAGTTGACGACAAGACACTTGAATACGTAAACGGCAGAGTAAACCGTGAATTCACAGTTTACAAGGCAGACGAAGACGCAGTTTACGATGAAGAATACGTAATAAACCTTTCAGAAATCGTTTCAACAGTTGCTTGTCCTCATCTTCCCGAAAACACAAAACCTGCATCAGAGCTTACAGATATCGTTCCCGATCAGGTTGTTATCGGCTCCTGTACAAACGGCAGAATTTCAGATATGGAAGCTGCCGCAAACATCCTCAAAGGAAAGAAAGTTGCTAAGGATATAAGAGTTATTGTTATTCCTGCAACTCAGTCAGTTTATAAAGAATGCATCAAACGTGGTTATATGGATATCTTCATTGACGCAGGATGTGCAGTTTCAACTCCCACTTGCGGACCTTGTCTGGGCGGATATATGGGTATCCTTGCAGATGACGAAATCGCAGTTGCAACAACAAACCGTAACTTCGTAGGCAGAATGGGTGCAAAGTCTTCAAAGATTTACCTTGCAAGCCCCGAAGTTGCAGCAGCAACAGCAGTTGTAGGTCACATTGTTGACCCCAAGGAGGTTATGGAATAATGAATGTAAAAGGTTTTGTACATAAATACGGTGACAACGTTGACACAGACGTTATTATCCCTGCAAGATATCTCAACACTGCAAACCATAAGGAGCTTGCCGCTCATTGTATGGAAGATATCGATACAGAATTTGTAAATAAGGTAAAAGACGGCGACATTATGGTCGGCGGTGCAAACTTCGGTTGCGGTTCATCACGTGAACATGCTCCCATTGCTATCAAGGAATCAGGCATTTCCTGTGTTATCGCATCAACTTTTGCAAGAATTTTCTACAGAAATGCAATAAACATCGGTCTTGCAATTCTCGAATGTCCTGAAGCGAGTGAAAAAATCGCTGCAGGTGACGAAGTAGCAGTTGACTTCGACACGGGTGTTATCACAAACATCACAAAGAACGAGGAATACAAGGCTCAGCCTTTCCCCGAATTCATAAAAGAGATTATCGCATCAAACGGTCTTCTCAATTCACTCAAGTGAGGGTAAAATTATGAAAAAAGTTATTACAGTTCTCAAAGGTGACGGAATAGGCCCCGAAATAGTTGACGAGGCACTCAAAGTGCTCGGTAAAGTAGGGGAGAAGTTCAATCACGAATTTGAATATAAGTATGTTGACATCGGCGGTTGCTCAATCGACAAATACGGTGTCCCTATCACAGACGAAGGTATGGCAGAATGCAAAAACTGTGACAGCGTTCTCCTCGGTGCGGTAGGCGGCCCCAAATGGGATAACTGTCCTCCCGCAATCCGTCCTGAAAAGGCACTTCTTGCTGTAAGAAGTGAACTCGGTCTTTTCGCAAATCTCCGTCCTACAAAGCTCTTCCCTCAGCTTGCAGATGCATCACCCTTAAAGCCTTCAATCGTCGGTGACGGCATTGATTTGCTCATCGTAAGAGAGCTTACAGGCGGTATCTACTTCGGTAAGAGAACAACAGGCGAAGAAAACGGACAGAAATTCGCAGCAGACGAACTCAAATATTCAGAATATGAAATTGAAAGAATCGGCAGAGTCGCTTTTGAATCTGCAAGAAAGAGAAGAGGTAAGGTTTCTTCCGTTGACAAGGCAAATGTCCTTGATTCTTCAAGACTCTGGAGAAGCGTTATGCACCGTCTTGCAGAAGAATACTCCGATGTTGAATACGAAGACATTCTTGTTGACAACACAGCTATGCAGCTTATCAGAAATCCCGGCAGATTCGATGTTGCTGTTACAGAGAATATGTTCGGTGACATTCTTTCAGATGAAGCAAGTATGCTCACAGGTTCAATCGGTATGATGCCTTCAGCTTCACTTTCAGAAGGCACACTCGGTATGTATGAACCCATTCACGGTTCAGCTCCCGACATCGCAGGAATGGACATCGCAAACCCTCTCGGCACAATCCTTTCAGCAGCTATGATGCTCCGTTATTCATTCAATATGCCCCAAGAAGCAGATGCTATCGAAAACGCAGTAAACAAGGTGCTTGACGACGGTTTCAGAACAGGCGACATCATGCAGGAAGGTATGACCAAGGTCGGCTGTAAAAAGATGGGCGACCTTGTTGCAGAACGGATTTGATGCAGAAGAATCATCGTAGGGGCGCCCATCGGGCGTCCGTTTCCGGAAAAAACAAATTCTGTAGGGACCGATGCCCACATCGGTCCGATTGCGTAATGTAATGGAGCAATAACGATGGAACATCGTTCAATTGCAACAATCATAATGAATCATTTTGTTCGTTATGCGGAAATCACGGATTTCCGATTTGTCTTACGACAAATGCGGACCGATGTGGGCATCGGTCCCTACACTTGGTTCTTAATTTAAAAAAAATCTTGATTTATCTTTATTTATATTATATAATATTAAGTAATTTTAATTCAGAATGCTGTTGCTGATGACATTTATGTTGTAAGCTTTCACAATTATGCATTATGCATCGTGCATTATGAATTCAACAGAGTGGTGAAGTAATGAAATTATCAGGTGCTGAAATACTTGTCAGAACATTGATTGAACAAGGTGTCGATGTTGTTTTCGGTTATCCCGGAGGACAGGTTATCAACATTTATGACAGATTATATGAGCATCAGGACGATATAAAACACATTCTTGTAGCTCACGAGCAGGGTGCATCCCACGCTGCAGACGGTTACGCAAGAACAACGGGCAAAGTCGGTGTATGTATCGCTACATCAGGTCCGGGTGCCACAAACCTTGTAACAGGTATTGCAACGGCTTACCTTGATTCGGTACCTATGGTTGCAATCACGGGTAACGTTTCAAACGACCTTATCGGCAGAGACAGTTTTCAGGAAGTTGACATAACGGGTATCACAATGCCCATTACAAAACACAATTTCTTTGTTAATAAGGTTTCAAAGCTTGCCGATACAATAAGAGAAGCTTTCAGACTTGCAAAATCGGGCAGACCCGGTCCCGTGCTTGTGGATATCCCAAAGGATGTTCAGGTGGCTCTCTTTGATTATGAGCCCGAGGCTGTTGTTGAGCCTATGCCCAAAATTCCCCCCAAGGCTCACAAAATCGAAAATGCAATCAAGCTTATCAACGAAGCGAAAAAGCCTTACATATACTGCGGCGGCGGTACAATTTCATCAGGAGCAAGTGAAGAAGTCAAGGCTCTTGCAGAAAAGATTGATGCCGTTATCGGATGCTCACTTATGGGTATCTCAGCTATCGAAAACTCAAATGAGCGTTTCCTCGGTATGCAGGGTATGCACGGACATTTTGCATCTTCAATGGCTCAGCATAATGCAGACCTTATCATTACGGTCGGTGCAAGATTTTCAGACAGAGCAACGGGTAACAAGGCAAAATATGCCCCCAATGCGAAGATTATTCATATTGATACGGATAAGGCTGAAATCGATAAGAACATTATTGCACACCTCGGTATATGCAGCGACATCAAAATGGCTCTTTGTGAGATTATTGAAGGTGTTGACAAGGCAGAACACCCCGAATGGATACAGACCGTTAAGGATTTCAGGGATGAAGAGATGAAACATCTTCCCGTTTCAGATAAAATGAATCCTTACAACATAATAAAAGTCATCAACGAATGCAAAACAGACGATATGCCCGTTGCAACAGACGTCGGACAGCATCAGATGTGGTCGGCTCAGTTCTGTGAATTCGGAAAACCCCGTAAGTTCGTTTCAAGCGGCGGCTTAGGTACTATGGGCTTCGGTCTTGGTGCTGCAATCGGTTCGGCAGTAGGAACAGGCGGCAAGAGTATTCTTGTAACAGGTGACGGCAGTTTCGGTATGTGCCTTAATGAACTCGCAACTGCGGCTTCATATAATATCCCCGTAGTTATCGTTATAATGAATAACGGTGTGCTCGGAATGGTTCGTCAATGGCAGACTCTTTTCTTCAACAAGCACTATTCAAACACCGTGCTTGACAGAAAAACAGATTTTGTCCGTCTTGCTCAGGCTTTCGGTGTAATGGGTTACAGATGCACCGAAATGGAAGATTTCAGAGAAACAATGAAAACTGCAATTGAAACAGACGGCCCCGTTCTTATTGAATGTTTCATTGATAAGGACGAAATGGTTCTTCCTATGCTTCCTCCAGGCGGCTCAATGGACGACATCATTGTTGAAAGGGTGGGTGACTGATATGGACAGACACGTTCTTTCGGTTTTTGTCCGCAACCAGTACGGTGTGCTTGCAAGAATTTCAAGTATGTTCAGAAGAAGAGGCTTCAATATTGACTCTCTTACCGTTGGTGAAACGGAAAACCCCGAATATTCAAGAATGACAGTCACTTTCAACGGTGACGATGTAGTGAAGAATCAGATTATCCGTCAGCTTGCAAAGATGCCCGATGTTGAGTGTCTTACAGAGCTTGAAAAGGCAGAATCTGTTTCAAGAGAACTTGTTCTTGTTAAAATAAAGAACAGCAAAGAATCAAGACAGGACATTATGAGTGTTGTTGATATTTTCAGGGCAAAAGTCGTCGATTACGGCACCGAAGCCATGATTGTTGAAATAACGGGCGAGTCCTCAAAAATTGATGCTTTCATAGACCTTGTGGAAGAATTCGGCATTATCGAAGTCTGCCGTACAGGTATAGTTGCTCTCAAGAGAGGAAACGGAAGCATACTTAATGAAAATTAATGCAGAATCAGATAATAAAACCCTGTAGGGGCGTCCATCGGACGTCCGTTCTCAGGAAAAACAAATTTTGTGGGCATCGGTCCCTACATTAAATTAATAAATAATTGTACATTGTACATTGTAAAAATGTACATTGATTAAAAGGAGATTATAAAAATGAACACATCAGCAAAAGTATATTATCAGCAGGACTGCGATCTCGGCAGACTGGGCGGCAAGACAGTAGCAATCATCGGTTACGGCTCACAGGGTCACGCACACGCTCTCAACCTCAAGGAAAGCGGCGTCAACGTTATTATCGGTCTTTATGAAGGTTCAAAGAGCTGGGCAAAGGCTGAGGCTCAGGGCTTCGAAGTTTTTACAGCTAAAGAAGCAGCAGCTAAGGCTGACCTTATTATGATTCTTATCAACGACGAACTTCAGGCAAAGCTTTACAAGGAAAGCATCGAGCCCAACCTCACAGCAGGTAAGACTCTTGCATTCGCACACGGTTTCAATATCCACTACGGCTGCATCAAGCCCCCCAAGGATGTAAACGTTATCATGATCGCTCCCAAGGGCCCCGGTCACACAGTAAGAAGCGAATATCAGGCTGGCAAGGGCGTTCCCTGTCTTATCGCTGTTGAACAGGATGCTACAGGCGATGCTATGGATATCGGTCTTGCATATGCTCTCGGTATCGGCGGCGCTCGTGCAGGCGTTCTTGAAACAAACTTCCGTACAGAAACAGAAACAGACCTTTTCGGTGAACAGGCTGTTCTCTGCGGCGGTGTATGTGCTCTTATGCAGGCAGGTTTTGAAACACTTGTTGAAGCAGGTTACGACCCCAGAAATGCATACTTTGAATGTATCCACGAAATGAAGCTCATCGTTGACCTTATCTACCAGAGCGGTTTCGCAGGTATGAGATACTCAATCTCAAACACAGCTGAATACGGTGACTACATCACAGGTCCCAAGGTTATCACAGACGAAACAAAGAAGGCTATGAAGAAGATTCTTGCAGACATTCAGGACGGCACATTTGCTAAGGAATTCCTTCTTGATATGTCAGATGCAGGTGCACAGGTTCACTTCAAGGCTATGAGAAAGCTTGCTGCTGAACATCCCGCAGAAGTTGTCGGTGAAGACATCCGTAAGCTCTACAGCTGGAACGACGAAGCAAAGCTTATCAACAACTAATATGAGTTCAATCTGCATCAATCGGATACGGTTGGTGCAGTTTGTATAATTCGCAATTCGTAATAAAAACAAATTTCGTAGGGACCGATGCCCACATCGGTCCGATTGCGGAGTTTACGGAGCAATAACGATTGAAAATCGTTCAAGTGCAATAATTCAATGAATTAATTGGTTTGTTTGGCGGAAATCAGAGATCTAATATTTGTATTCGACAAATGTCCCTACATTGAAAAATCAGGTGGTATAATTGGAAACAACATTACCAAAAAGAAAAAGACTTAGGTTGCAGAATTATGATTACAGCATGAATGCATGTTATTTTGTAACATTATGTGTAAAAGACAAAAAACAAATTTTTTGTAAAATAAAACAACCTGATAATAATTTTTCTCAACCGATTATTGAATTGATGTCTGAAGGACTGATTGTTGATAAATATATTAACAGAATTGAAAAAATTTATGAAAATGTATTTGTTGATAATTATGTGATAATGCCGGACCACATTCATTTGTTGATTTCAATTGAACAACCACTTTTATCAGCAAATAATGTGTCATTATCAATGATTATAAAATCAACGAAATCATTAATTTCAAAAGAAATTGGTGAATCATTCTGGCAGAAATCATTTTTTGATGAAATTATTTTAGATGAAAAAGCGTATATGAAAGCAGAACAGTATATAGATGATAATCCTGCTGTATGGCTTTCAGGAAAGCATAGTTATAAAGATATAATATTCTAATCTATGAAAAAACAAACTTCGTAGGGACCGATGCCCACATCGGTCTGATTGCGGAGTTTACGGAGCAATAACGATTGAAAATCGTTCAATTGCAAAAATTTATTTAATTAATTTGTTCGGTTTGCGGAAATCAGAGATTTCCGATTTGTCTTACGACAAATACGGACCGATGTGGGCATCGGTCCCTACACTAAAAGGTATAAGGAGAAATATATATGCTCAGTGATAATCTTAAATTCGGTGCAATAAATGCACCTCACAGATCGCTTTATCACGCACTGGGACTTACAGATGAAGAACTCGAAAGACCTATGATAGGTATTGTAAGTTCATATAATGAAATTGTTCCCGGTCACACAAATATAGATAAAATCGTTGATGCCGTAAAACTCGGTGTTGCATCTGCAGGCGGTACTCCTATCGTTTTCCCTGCAATTGCAGTATGTGACGGTATCGCTATGGGTCACAAGGGTATGAAGTATTCACTTATCACACGTGACCTTATCGCAGACTCAACTGAAGCTATGGCTCTTGCACACGGTTTTGATGCTCTTGTTATGGTCCCCAACTGCGACAAGAATGTCCCCGGTCTTCTTATGGCTGCTGCAAGACTCAATATTCCCTGTATTTTCGTCAGCGGCGGTCCTATGCTCGCAGGTAAGGTAGACGGTAAGAAGACAAGCCTTTCAATGATGTTTGAAGCTGTAGGTGCTCACGCAGCAGGCAAGATTGACGACGCAAAGCTTCACGAATTTGAATGCAAGACCTGTCCTACATGCGGTTCATGTTCAGGTATGTACACAGCAAACTCAATGAACTGCCTCACAGAAGCTATCGGTATGGGTCTTCGCGGCAACGGTACTATTCCTGCTGTTTACTCACAGAGAATCGAACTTGCAAAGCACGCAGGTATGAAGATTATGGAGCTTGTCAAGAGAGACATCAAGCCCCGTGATATTATGACAAAGGAAGCATTTGAAAATGCACTCACAGTTGATATGGCTCTCGGTTGTTCAACAAACACAATGCTTCATCTTCCCGCTATTGCTCACGAATGCGGAATTGATATTGACCTTGATATTGCAAACGATATCAGCAAGAAGACTCCCAACCTCTGCCACCTTGCTCCTGCAGGCAGAACATATATGGAAGACCTCGAAGAAGCAGGCGGTGTTTATGCTGTTATGAATGAGCTCAACAAGAAGGGACTCCTTCACACAGACCTCATCACAGCAACAGGCAAGACAGTAGGGGAGAACATTGAAAACGCATTCAATCTTGCCCCCGAAACAATCAGACCCATTGAAAATCCTTACAGCGAAACAGGCGGTATTGCAGTTCTCAAGGGTAACCTTGCTCCCGACGGAAGCGTTGTAAAACGCTCTGCAGTCGCCCCTGAGATGCTTTGTCACGAAGGCCCTGCAAAGGTCTTTGATTGCGAAGAAGACGCTCAGGCAGCCATCAACGGCGGTAAAATCGTTGCAGGTGATGTTGTTGTCATCCGTTATGAAGGCCCCAAGGGCGGCCCCGGTATGAGAGAGATGCTCAATCCCACATCTTCAATCGTAGGTATGGGACTCGGAAGCTCAGTTGCTCTTATCACAGACGGTCGTTTCAGCGGTGCCACAAGAGGTGCTTCAATCGGTCACGTTTCCCCCGAAGCCGCTTCAGGCGGTATCATCGGTATTGTTGAAGACGGTGATATCATCAGCATCGACATCAATGCAAACAAGCTTGAACTCAAAGTTCCAAAGGCCGAAATCGACAGAAGAATGGCTTCATTTGTTCCCAAGACAAAGGAACTCACAGGTTATCATAAGCGCTATGCCGCACTTGTACAGAGCGGTTCAAAGGGCGCGATACTTAAAGTTGACTGATTATCGCTTTGCGATAAATCAATCTTACCCATTATAATATTGTGTGAAAACAAATTTTGTAGGGACCGATGCCCACATCGGTCCGATTGCGTAATGTAATGGAGCAATAACGATGGAACATCGTTCAATTGCAACAATCTTAATGAATAAAATTGTTCGTTATGCGGAAATCAGAGATTTCCGATTTGTCTTCGACAAATGCGGACCGATGTGGGCATCGGTCCCTACACAATATCTGTTATAAAAGTTATTTTTTAAGAAGTGAAAATAATGAATTATATTAACTCTCTCGCAACAAAGGTTCATTCCGTTGCGGTGTTCAGAAATCTTTTAAAAGACGATGTAATGAAGTCACTCCTGAACCTTCTTGATTCGGGTGAATGCAATGTGTCACACAAGGTTGATTTATACTCTCAGTTTGTCTGTGAGCTTTACAATCACTCAGAAAACCTGAGTGAATACATTTTCCGCATCGTCACAAACGATGAAAATGTGTTTATCCGTAAGGTTGCAAACGGTCAGATTGTTTCTGATGAAATAAATGAGTGTGTCCGTGCGGAACTTTCCGTTTTTGAAGAAATTTCAATGCTCACGCCCGATAAAATGAGAGATTTTGTCGGCTTTGACGGATTCCTTCCCCCGTGGAAAATACGTGAAATCGACTTCCTGACAGAGTATTTCAACCGTTGTGCCGATATAGGTAAATTCGGTTACGGCATTTACGCAAAATATCATATGTTCAATGTCAAGGACGGTGTAATCTGCCCCGTCAAGCATCCCGACCCCGTAACACTCGCTGATTTGTCAGGTTACAAGAATGAAAGACAGGCTGTTATTGATAACACAAAGGCTCTGCTTGAGGGTAAGCCTGCTGCGAATATTCTTCTTT
This sequence comes from Clostridia bacterium, assembly GCA_017549285.1. Lineage (GTDB taxonomy): Bacteria > Bacillota > Clostridia > Oscillospirales > Acutalibacteraceae > UBA1081. The sequence goes on along the minus strand of JAFYVE010000013.1, from coordinate 774 downwards.
CGGGTGATGCAGGTACAGGTAAGTCATCAACCATAAAAGCTGTTGTAAATGAATTTAAAAATCAGGGACTCCGTATTATTGAAGTACGCAAAGACCAGCTTGTTGATATCCCCGTTATTATTGATGAACTCAGCGTTAATCCTCTCAAATTCATTCTCTTTATTGATGACCTTTCATTCAATCAGACGGATGATAATTTCAGCGCACTCAAAGCAATTCTTGAAGGCTCTGTTTCTGCGAAATCATCCAATGTTGCTATTTATGCAACAAGTAACAGACGTCATATTGTAAAGGAATCATTCAAAGAAAGGGATTCAAGCGACGATATCCACCGTAACGATACCGTTCAGGAGCTGATGTCACTTTCAGAGAGATTCGGTCTTTCAATCACGTTTGTCAAGCCCTCGAAAGAATGCTATCTCGATATTGTAAAGAACATCGCACAGCATCATAATATTAAATATGATGAAGAAAAGATGTTTATGGAAGCAGAACGTTTCGCCCTTATAAAAGGTGGCAGAAGCGCCAGAGTTGCGAAACAGTTTGTTGACGGACTATTAAGTAAACAATAATTTGTCGGGATCTTCAGATAAACATTTCGTAATAAAAACAATCTTTGTAGGGACCAGCCTGACATCGGTCCGATTGCGGAGTGTAACGGAGCAATAACGATTGAAAATCGTTCAATTACAATAAACCAAATAAATTAATTTGTTTTGTTAACGGAAATCAGAGATTTCCGATTTGTCTTCGACAAATGCGGACCGATGTGGG
>JAFYVE010000012.1 GCA_017549285.1 Clostridia bacterium | reverse complement strand
TTCAAGCCGCAAAGCGGCTTCCGACATTTTTGCCAAAGGCAAAAACATCATTTTGTGAAACAAAACATCATTATTCGCTTTAAGCGAATACATCATTTTTTGCCAGCGGCAAAAAACATCATTCAATAATTTATCGAGCAAGGCTCGATAAATTATTGTTTGTATTTTTCCGCCTGAAGATTGAACATATACGCATACTTGCCGTCGAGTGCCATAAGCTCATCGTGAGTTCCGCTTTCAACGATTTCGCCTTTTTCCATCATATAGATTCTGTCTGCGTGTCTTGTTGTTGAAAGTCTGTGAGAAATGAACACGACAGTCTTGTCTGCCGCCGCTTCTGTCATTGACTGATTGAGTTCATATTCCGAAACGGGGTCAAGATTTGCAGAAGGCTCGTCGAGAATAACATAGGGACATTTCTTGTAGAATGCTCGTGCAATTGCGACTTTCTGCTCTTCACCGCCCGAAAAGCTCATTCCGTCGTCGCTGAATTCCCTGAGAAGTACCGTTTCGGTGCCCTCAGGCAACGGTTTTGAGAAACCTGCATCTTTCAGAGCTTCAAGAACTCTGTCTTTATCATAATCAACCTGAAGTGCCACGTTTTCACCCATTGTAGCACCGAAAATCTTAAAATCCTGAAAAACTGCGGCAAAAAGGTTTCTGTGCGATGCAACCGTTTCTTCCCTGATATCTCTCTCCCCTATCACAATTTTTCCGTCCGTGACATCATAGAGTCTGAGAAGAAGGTTTGTAAGGGTAGTTTTACCTGCTCCGTTATAGCCGACGAGGGCAATTTTTTCACCCGGCTTCATTGTCATATTTATGTTCTTAAGAGTGGGAGTATCGTTACCGGGGTAAGTAAAGCTGACATTTTTAAGCTCGATTGTTTCGCATTTTTCGTTTGTTGCCGTGTGCGGACCGTCTTTTATCTTGAAGTCGGTTTTCAGGAATGTTCTGTATTTTTCAATCATTTTGCTTCGTTCCGTAAAGCCTCTTAAAGCATAAACGGTAAGATATAAAACAGATGCGCTTATCTGTGCCGCACCGTTAAATGTGGAAACAAAGTCACTGGGGCTCAGCACTCCTTTTTCGATTGTCTGATATCCGATATATGTCGTCAGCACAAGCATAAAGCCTATAATCTGTACAACGACAGCCTGAAAGAAAAACCAGCCGTCAATTTTGCCGACATATTTTCTGTTGTACTTAACGATATCATCGGCACTTTCCTTGTAACGTTTAAAGAAGATATCGGTTATGGAATGCATACGCATCTCCCCTGCAAATTCGGGAAGATAGAAAAGACGTGAGAAATAGTTTGCCTTTCTGTATTTCTCGGTCATTATCTCTCTGCGTTTCATCTGAAGATTGCCCGTATATTTACCGACAGGCAGGAATGAAAGCACGAATACGAGGATAATCACAAGGCATACGGGGTCAATCGACACCATAATCGCACCGATTGAAATGAATGAAATAATCTGTGCAACATAACCTCTGACATGTGTGAGAATAAAACGGATATTGTCAGATGATGTTTCAATTGCAAGGATAAAATCACTGTAGAATGATGAATCATCATAACTTGCAAGGTCAAGGGAAATTGCTTTTTCATAAAGTTTTGAATGAATACCGAGATAGAGTTTCTCCCTTGCTCTGTGAGCAAAAAGCTCGAAAAACAGGGCATTCACAACATTTTCAAGAATGATTATCGCAACCATCAGACCGAGTGCGATAAAAACGTGTTTTACGCCGTCAGGCTGAGTTATTTCGTCAATTATATACTTAATACCAATAACGGAAATAAGCTTATTGGGGAGCGTTGTGAGGATTTCAACAACGATTTCACCGATAACAAGACCCGGAGAAATCTTGAACATCAATTTAAGGATAAAAAAGATATTACTGATGATTGAGTGTTCTGTTTTTGTCTTTTTACTCATCATCTTCACCCTCCTCATCCTTGTAGTTTGAAGCCTGCATTGTAAACATTTCTGCATAGACACCGTTTTTCGCCATAAGCTCGGTATGACTTCCCGACTCGGCAACAGTTCCGTTTTCAAAGACGTAGATTCTGTCTGAAAGCACGGCACTTGAAAGACGGTGTGAAATGTAAACAACCATCTTGCCCACAGTTTCTTCAATAAGGCTTTCGTACATCTTATATTCTGCAATCGGGTCAAGAGCAGACGAAGGCTCGTCAAGAACAGCTAAATCAAAGGGATGTGCAAACATTCTTGCTGCCGCAACTTTCTGCTGTTCACCGCCCGAAAGTCCTGTTCCGTTGTCGTCAAATTCCTTTGTAAGAACTGTGTCTGCTCCCTTTTCAAAAGTGCTGATTTTATCATAAACTCCGCTCTTTTTAAGGGCTTTTTCAACGTGAAGTCTGTCTTCATCGTTTTCAGCTTCACGGCAGAGAACATTTTCATTGACTGAGAGTGCAAAGACTTTGTAATCCTGAAAAACGGTTCCGATTTTTTTTCTGAGAGTCTCGGCTTCGTATTCTTTGACATTAACTCCGTTATAGAGAATTTCACCCTCCTCGGGGTCATAAAAACGAAGAAGAAGCTTTACAAATGTCGATTTTCCTGCACCGTTTTTACCGACAATAGCAACAGTTTCATCTTTATTAATTGTGAATGACACATTTTTAAGAGTGGGCTTTTTTGCACCCGGATATGTAAAAGTAACATTCCTGAATTCGATTTTTTCAATTGCGTCTGCCTTTATTGTTCCGTCTTTCAGACGGTTTTCATAGGCAAAAAACTCTCTTAAATTGCCGAAATAGAGCGAACAACGCTGTATTTCGGAGATGCATTTGCCCGAATTTTCAATAATCTCTTTAAGACTTGTTACGGCACTTATAAGCACGGCAAACTGAGCCACGGAAATTTCTTTTGTAACGGCAAAACCGTAAACACCGTAAATAAGAGTACCTGCAATGGGTACAATCTCGGTAAGAATTCCGCCGATGACATCGAGAAGACCCGTCTTCCAGCCATATTTCTTAATTATTTCACGGTTAGATTCAACGGCATTCACAAAACGTGTTTTCATAACGCTATAAATGCCTGAAGTACGCATATCCTTGGAGAAATCCTTAAGAAAAACAACTCTTTGGACATAGTCTTTTTTACGGTTGTTTGAAGTCATTTCTCTGTCTTTTTTATATTCAAGCTTGTTTCTGAAAGACTGTGAAGCAATATACGGAATCATACCCGTAAGGAAAATAAGAATTATCGGATCAACAGAGCAGATGTAAGAAACCAATCCCACCGCAGTTATTGCAGAGGAAACAAATTTACCCGTTGTCCACGAAAACTCTGCAGAAAGTTCGTTGTTTATAACATCGGTTGCTCTTTTGTAATTATCATAGAATTTAGGATTTTCGTAACACTCAATATCTACCTGACAGGCTTTACGGAAAATCTGTTCATTGAGCATTCTGTAGACTTTCTTGTTTTCTGCACTTGCGATGTAGTCACCGAAGCAGTCAAGAAAATGTGCAATCAGACCGAAACCGCAGAATGCAAGCAGTATCAGCATAAACTGACGGAAAGTTCCCCCGTCTGTTACGGTATTTATCATCTTTTCAAGGAAAATGACATTTTTTATGTAGCTTTCAAAAAACCAGTAGCCCGTTATAGATAACGTATAACCGATAAGAAGAAAAGGTGAAGCCTTGGTTATAACTTTTGCCGCATAAATCGTATTCTTTATGACGGCAGAACGGGAAGGCTTTTTTTCATTATTGTCCATAGAAGATCCTTTCAGTAAATCAGAATTTATCGCTGAGCGATAAATTCTGAATGATGCATTTTTCCTGAGGAAAAATATGATGTTATGCTACGCAAAATGATGTATGACCTACGGTCAAATGATGCGTTTGCCTACGGCAAACATTTCGGAAGGGCTTTGCCCTTACCCATTTTAAAATTCAAGCCGCAAAGCGGCTTCCGACATTTTTGCCAAAGGCAAAAACATCATTTTGTGAAACAAAACATCATTATTCGCTTAAAGCGAATATATCATTTTTTTGCCATCGGCAAAAAACTTCATTCAATAATTTATCGCACAGCGATAAATTATTGTTTATACTTTTCCGCCTGAAGTTTAAACATATACGCATACTTTCCGTCGAGAGCCATAAGTTCTTCGTGTGTTCCGCTTTCGACTATCTCGCCTTTTTCAAGCATATAGATAACGTCCGCCATAACCGTTGTGGAAAGTCTGTGCGAAATAAAGATAACTGTCTTGTTGTTTGCAGCCCTTGTCATAGCCTCATTGAGTGCATATTCACTCATAGGGTCAAGGTTTGCAGAGGGCTCATCGAGAATTGCAAACGGGCAGTTCTTGTAGAATGTTCTTGCAATTGCCACCTTCTGAGCTTCACCGCCCGAAAGTGAAAGACCTTTGTCGTCAAATTCCCTGAGAAGTACGGTATCTGCACCTTTTTTAAGCTCCTTGCCGAAACCGCTTTCCTTAAGTGCGGCAAAGACTTTTTCTTCATCGTGAGTGTCACTCATTGCTACATTTTCACCGACAGTTGCACCGAAGAGTGAGAAATCCTGAAATACTGCGGCAAAATTGTCATGATATGACTTTGTGTCCCACTCCTTGATGTTTCTTCCGCCTACGGTTATACTGCCTTCGGTTACATCGTAAAGTCTTAAAAGCAGGTTTGTAAGAGTTGTCTTACCTGCACCGTTATAACCGACGAGAGCTATTTTCTGATAAGGCTTGATTTCAAGATTTATGTTCTTAAGTGTGGGCTTTTCATTGCCGGGGTATGTAAATGTAACATTTTCAAGTTTTAAAGACTGAGGCTTACTGAGGACTTCGGTATGTGTACCGCTCTTTATTTTTTCATCAGCATTCATAAACTTCTTGAATTTGTTTACATAAAGGCTGTTTTCTCTGAAACCTATGGCAAACCACGAAGTCAGGAAGAACATTCTGTCACCGATATTGATAGCGCCGTTGAATGATGCGGCAAAATCCCCCATATCAAGTTCTTTGAGAACAATTGCCTTGTAGCCGAGAAAAAGAGTTACACCGAGATAAAGAAGAATTGTAAAAGGAACACTTTCGTGGCAGAAATAGAGTTTCCACTGTTTGCTCAGGAAAGGCGTTATCGTGAAAAGACGGTCCTTGATATTCTGTCTGTATCTTGTCTGAGTCATCTCACCTGCAGGGTTAAGACGGATTTCCTTTGCGTAATCCTGAAGATAGAAAACACGCCAGAAATAGAGATTTTTTCTGTCAAGAGGTGTCATAGCCTCAGTTCTTTCAACATTGACTTTTGCAACGAGTCTGCCGAAAGGAAGCATAATGAGAATACACACAACAACAAATATCAGGCAGACAGGGTCAACTGATGCAACAATACCCGTTATTGTACCGATTGCAATAATATTTGTGAAAAGTGTTGTTGAATCCTTGATGAGTGACTCTATTCTGTCACCCATTGTGTTCATGGCAAGAACAAAGTCATTGTAGAATTTAGGGTCATCATAGGAAGCAAGGTCCATTCTTGCGGCTTTTTCATAAATCTGTTCATAAAGCTTTTTGTTGAGCTTTTCTTTTTCAATGGGCATAAGAACTTCATAAAAGAATGTGTTGCCGAGATTACCGAGAATAACAAGCCCCGCAAAGACACCGCAGGCGATAAAAACCCTGTAAACATCCGTACCTGTTTCAACCACATCAATTATGTACTTGAGAAGCACAACGTTTGAGAGCATCCACGGAAGCTCTGTCATCATATCAAATAAAATTGTCATTATGACAAGCAGAGGTGAGTTTCTGATAATGAAGCCCATAATGAAAAGATAGTTTCTTACATTTTCGGCTCTCTTTGTTATTTTTTCCTTATTCAGCTTCATCCTGACTCTCCTCCTCTCTGTAACCTGATGCCTGAAGCGTGAACATTTCGCAATATTCTCCGCCCTTTTCCATAAGTTCCTGATGATTACCCGTTTCAATGAGCTTACCATCACGGAAAACAAGAATTTTATCAGCATTTGCAGCACTTGAAAGACGGTGTGATATATAAAGGACGGTCTTGTCCTTTGTGCCTTCGGCAAGTGCGTCGTACATCTTTGACTCAGCAACGGGGTCAAGAGCAGATGAAGGCTCATCAAGGACTGCAACATCAAACTGCTTTGCAAAAAGACGAGCTATTGCAAGTTTCTGTGTTTCACCGCCCGAAAGTGACGCACCTTCATCGTCAAATTCTTTTGTAAGGAGTGTATTCACTCCCTCGGGAAGAGTTTCGATTTTATTCATAACACCGCTCTGTGTAAGGGCTTTTTCGGCAAGCGGAATATTATTTTCATCGGTTTCCTGCATAAGAACATTCTCTGCAACTGTCATTGCAAAGATACGGTAATCCTGAAAAACACTTGCATAACGGTCACGGTAAGAGAGAAGATTATATTCTTTTATGTTCTTTCCGTTGTAAAGGATTTCACCCTCAGTGACATCATAAAGACGCATAAGAAGTTTTGAAAGAGTTGTCTTACCTGCACCGTTATGACCGACAATTGCAACAGTTTCGCCTTTGTCGACTTTGAATGAAATATTTTTGAGTGTTTCTTCATCCTTACCGGGATAAGTAAATGAAACATTACGGAATTCGAGTGTTTCCATTTCTTCGGTATCAATTCCTCCGTCAACAATTTTCGGCTCGTAGGCAAGGAATTCCTGAAGACTCTGCACCCACAGACAATGCTTCTGCTGCATTGTGAAATAACGTGCAAAATTATTGATTTTATAACGACACTGCAGAATTGCGGAAACGAGCACGGAAAAATCCGAAACGGGAAGATTGCCGAGTTCAACAAGACGGTAACAACCGTAACCGAAACCGCCCGCAACAGGGATTACATCACCGAAAAGGTCGCTGAGAACTTCAAGAACGGCAACGCGAAGACCGTATTTTTTGATAAGTTTAATGTTATTTTCAATCGCAGAGCTGAAACGCTTTTTGAGAACTGCAAAAATGTTTGTTGTCTTGATTTCCTTTGCAAAATCCTTGAGAAGAACGGTTCTTCTGACATAGTCCTTCTGTCTTTCATAAGGGGTTGTTTCTTTTTCTTTTCTGAATTCTTCCTTGTGCTTGAGAACCCTGAAAAATGTAACAAACACGGGACAGATAATAAAAATAATCATCACCGGGTCGATTGATACAAGGTAAATAACCATAACAATAAGACTTATGATTGACCCGATTACCCAGGACGTGCCCTGTACGATTCTTTTGAATCCGCCTTTTTCAATAACCCATGTTGCACGGTTGTATTTATCGAAGAATTCGGGATTTTCATAACAGCCGAGTTCAACCTGCTTGGCTTTGTTGAAAATCATTTCATTTATGTAACCCTCGCACTTGATTTCAAAGCGGATTTTTGCATAGAAATTGGTGAAATAACCCATCATATCGACAAAAACCTTACCGATAACCATAAGCACAATTTTGATTACAAGTTCTCTGAAGGTGCCGTTTCCCTCAATGACAGAGAGTGCCGTTTTGAGGAAAAACACGCTGAAAACGAGGGAATAATAAACATTCTCAATGATGTTTGAAACATACAGGCTTATCATCGCAAGAGGTGCACTTTTAAGTCCGCAACCAAGAATAAACAATGTATTTTTTATAACATGAGCCTTTTCTCTGGGCTCTCTTTTTTTCTTATTCATATTTTACCTTCCCGTATTTATAATACAACAAATCCGAGTTTATCACTAATATAATAAATAAGTCAATAACTATTATTCTGTTTTTACATATTGTTTATATTTTCATCATAATAAAAACAAATCAAGAGCAAAAAACAGCAAGTTCCTGAACCGTAAGAGACGGCTGTAATGCGAGGTTAACGGCAAGTGAAATGAGCCTTGCGGAACGCTTTGTAATAAGGTCTGCTTCCCTTGAAGCAACGATGTATTCCTTATATGCAGAAGCGCCTGAAATATCCGTATCGGATAACACTTCATCGAGTATGTTTTTAGCAACGGTATACGCACTTATAACTGTCGGAACACCTATCGCAATAACGGGAATTCCGAGAGTTTCAGAGCTTATTTCCATACGTCTGTTTCCCACTCCCGATCCGGGTGAAATGCCTGTGTCGGAAAGCTGAACGGTAGTGCCCAGACGCCTTATATCAAGGGCTGCAAGAGCATCTGCAACAATTATGCACGAGGGCTTGATTTTTTCTTTGATACCCTCTATAATTTCAAAGGATTCAATACCCGTTCTGCCGAGAACTCCCGGAGAAACTGACGCAACACTCCGAAGCTCCTGAAACCCCATAGATTCACATAATTCACGGGTTATATGGCGGGTTGCAAAGACTGAATCAGCAAAAAGCGGACCGAGCGCATCGGCTGTCATATCACGGTTGCCGAGTCCTACCGTGAGAACCGTTCCATTTACGGGAAGTAATGAACGGATTTCGGAGGCCAGAATATCAAGTCTTCCGTCGAGAAGTTCACTTTCTGCAGCAAATGACGGCATTTCAACCGTGATATATCTTCCCTTCGGTTTACCGAGTGCATTTTCCCCTTCTTCTGAAGAAATCCTGATTTCCGTCACAGGAGTTGTTTCATCCCCTCTTGTAAACTGTTCAACACCATCTGGAAGTGAAGATTCTGCAATTATTTTTCGTTCTATTGCAAGGTCTGTTCCGAAATCCATAAAAATCACCTATAAAAGTTTTCGTATAAGTCATCATATTTATGCAAAATTTCCTGCAAAAATTTTTAAAACATATTGCAATTTTCTGCAAACCGTGATATTATAATAACCTGTATGGACATAAAGGAGGTGCGACAATGCCTAACATCAAATCAGCTAAGAAGCGTGTAATCGTTAATCAGACTAAGGCTCAGCGCAATAAATCTGCTAACACAGCTCTCAAGACAGCTATCAAAAAGGCTGTAGTAGCTATCGACACAAATGCTGCTAACAAAGCTGAAGCAGTTAAAGCAGCTGAAAAGAAAATAGATCAGGCTGCTGCAAAGGGACTTCTTCACAAGAACAATGCTGCTCGTAAAAAGTCAGCTCTTGCAACAAAGCTCAACAAGTCAAACGGCTAATTTTTGAGTTAAAAAGCCATTTTATCAACGGAAGGATGGGTATCCATGAAAAAAGTATTAAAAGTTTTAGCAATCGTTGCTGCAATCGCAGGTGTCGCTGCAGCTGTTTATTTTGCAGTTACTAAGTTTATGGAAAAGAAACAGAAAATCGGTAACACCGAAGAGAACTATGTTTCATGCTCATGCTGTGACGAGTTCGTTTCCGAAACAGTTGCATAAATAAAGTTGATAAATGAAAGGGCTCGTTATGAGTCCTTTATTTTTTTACTTACACAGAAATAAATCAGAATTTATCGGGATAAAAAAATATAAAAGTTTTGGTCGAGCTTTTACAAAAGCTCGTGGGATTCAAAAGGGCAAAGCCCTTTGTCGCACTCCGCAGAGTGCGAAACTCTTTTTCCTTAAAAAAGCGCAGGAAGGGAGCAAAAACAGTCCGGTGTGACTGTTTTTGCGTGGGGAACCCTCGCCGGGGGTTCCCCGTTTCATCTTTGATGAAACAACGGACCGATGTGGGCATCGGTCCCTACAATAGTTACTATTCCTAC
>JAFYVE010000011.1 GCA_017549285.1 Clostridia bacterium | reverse complement strand
GAGTTCACCCTGAACACCTAAGGGAACAAGGTTCATATATTTATCAACAATGTGTATCTGTGTATTTGCCATAGGTTTACCTATGGTTATATTTTCTGCATCTTCAACTCTTGCATAAGTTGCCCATACAGTAGCTTCTGTAGGTCCGTAGATATTATATATTTCTGCATCTGTAACAGATTTAAGTTCATTTACAAGTGTTGTATCAAGCGTTTCTCCGCCGAGGATGATTGTCTTAAAATTATTCAAAAATTCAAGACGTGATTTATCCGTCATAAGAGTTTTCATCTTTGTGGGTGTTGTCTGAATCACATCACACGGATTCTTTTCAAGCAGGTCAATGAGTCTGCTCTGAAGTCTTGATTCCTCTTCATTTGCAAGCACAATTTTCATTCCGTTTGCAAGCGGAAGGAGTGTTTCTGTAACAAAGATATCAAATCCTGCAGTTGTAACCGAAAGAATTGTTTCTGCATCTTTTGTGATACCGTAACATACATTCTTTTCATTGGCTGAAATGTAGTTCACAACATTTCTGTGAGTGATAAGTGTTCCTTTGGGCTTGCCTGTTGAACCTGATGTATAGATACAGTAACAGACATCCGAACTGTTGAGATGAATATTTATATTTTCTGTATTTTCATTTTCAAGAAGTTCATTTATGTTTTCATCCGTAATACAGAACTTTGCTCCGCTGTCAGAAAGCATATATGCTATTCTCTCTTCGGGATAATCGGGGTCAATGGGAAGATATGCCGCACCTGTTTTCAGAATTGCAAGCATTGATGCAACAAGAGATGTTGTTCTTCTCATTCTGAATGCAACAATATCACCCCTGCCGATTCCTTTCTGAGCAAGAGAGTGTGCTATTCTGTTTGCTGTTTCGTTGAGTTCTCTGTAAGTGATTGTTTTATCACATCCGACAATTGCTGTTTTATCGGGAGTCTTTTCTGTCTGTTCTTCAATGAGCGTATGAACACATTTTTCACTCTGATAGGGTGTCTGTGTATTATTGAGCTGAGAAAGTACAGTTTTTTCATTTTCCGAAAGTATCGAAAGCTCCCCGATTTTTTTGTCGGGATTTTCCATGCAGTCATTAAGCAGATTAATTATGTGATTGTGCAGAGTATTTATTTCATCTTCAGTAAATTTATCGGTACGGTAATCAAAATGCATTTTCAAAGTACCATCCGCATCATGATCTTCAACATGAATCTGCAGATTTTCCGCCTGCATACCGTTTGAATACCACTCAATTATTGTTTCACCGTTCACAATCTGAGCGTTCTGATAGCTTACAATTACATCAAAGAGCTTACCTTTTCCTGTTTCTTCAAGTATATCAATATAATTAAATTTCTGATGTCTGAGCACGGAAAGAATATCAGAGCTTACCGCAGAAATATTGTCTGCAACTGTTGCGGAATAATCAGGCTTCATAAGAACGGGAACGGTATTGACGTACATACCCATTGTGTTCCGTTCTTTTTCACCTGTTCTGTTGAGAACCGTTGTCCCGATAAAGAAGTTATCGGCATTTTCTTTTACTCTGCTGAAATAAAATGATGTTACAGCAAGAATAACCGCAAAAACAGAAGTATTGAGTTTGCGGCAGAAATCTTCAAGACGCTGTGTTTCGTGAATTCTGAATGATTTTCTTTCGGAAACAAAAGAAATATCCGCTTTATCTGAAATGAACACGGGATCGGAGCATTCATTTATTTTTGATGTAAAATATTCCTTGTCTTTCAGATACCTTTTACTGCTGAGATATTCTTCTTCAGTTGTAAGGTAATCTGCATAGGAATAAGCTTCTGGCATAAAACCTGTCAGAAGGAGTTTCATCTGACTTGCAACCATAGCACATGTCCAGCCGTCGGAAATAATATGATGCATTTTTATGAGAACACCCGAATATGAAGGAAGAATTACAGGTGTTATTTCACTCAGCGGACCGTCAGATTCAAACGGAATTTTTGCATAAGAATCAGCATAAGCATTGAGTTCTTCACGTGAATCAAAATAAAGTGCAGGTATAAATTGATCTTTGAACTGAGTAATATACTGAGAAACATTCTCACCGTTTTTCTTTATGCGGATTCTCAGTGCATCATTCATCCTGTACATAATGCCGAGTGCTTCATTGATCTGAGCCTCTGTTTTTACAGTATCAAGAAGCATACAGCCGCAGACACATGATACGGAACCGTTCATAAGCGATTCCATATTGTATATCTGTTTCTGCGGTTTACTCAGTTTCATTTTTTATCCCTCTTTGTTTTTCAGATGTGTGCCTCTATATATTCCGTAACATCGCCGACAGTTATCATTTTTGCGAGATCTCTGTCGGGTATTTCAATATCAAATTCGTCTTCAATTGCACATATTACCTGCACAAAATCGTATGAATTGATTTTAAGGTCATTTCGCAGAACTGTATCTTTATCAATTGTCAGGTCTTTTATACCTGTTTCTTTCTGAAATATTTCAATAAGCTTTTCAGTCATCTTAATGCTCCTTATAGGTTCTTCTGATTTTCTTTGTTGTTGTTTTGGGGAACTCTTCATCTCTGAATTTTATATCTGAAATCTGTCTGTAAGCAGGCTGTTTAATGTTATACTGACGGATTTTTTCTTCAATAATTTTTTTAGCACCGTCTGTTTCGTAATCGGGGAAAATTTCCGCTGTAATAAGGTCATTTTCACCGTAAACAACAACTTCTTTTATTTCGGGAACTGCAATTGTCAGTTCGCTTTCAATCTTTTCGGGAGAAAGATTTTTACCGTTTTTGAGGATGATAAGGTTCTTTTTTCTGCCTGTGATGTAAAGAACACCGTTTTCATATTTACCCATATCACCCGTGCGGAACCAACCGTCTCTAAAAACCTGACGGGTTGCTTCTTCGTCTTTGTAATAACCCTGCATAACGGTTTCGCCTTTTACAAGGATTTCTCCGATGCCGTTATTGTCGGGTTCAGCTATTTTAACTTCACAACAGCATAAGGGGACACCGACACTTCCGTCAACCCAGTACTCGGGTCTGTTTGACGAAACAACGGGTGAACACTCTGTTATGCCGTAACCGTTGATGATGTTTACACCAAAATCCCTGAAACCTTTAATGATGTTTATGTCAACGGCAGCACCGCCACAGCTTACCCATTCAAGATTGCCGCCGAAAGCCTCAAGAACCGACTTGAAGAGAACTCTTCTCAAATCAATTCCTACTTTAAGAAGACCGTTACTGACCTTTATCATGGTTTTAAGCAGCTTTGTTTTGCCCTGTTCCTCGGCACTCACCCATATTTTCTTATACATTGATTCAACAACCATAGGTACAAGGAACAGATATGAAGGTTTTGCCTCTTTGAAATCGTTCATAATGGTCTTTATGCTCTTTGTAATGTATATGGGCTGTCTGTACATCACGATGGAACCTATACCCAGTGTGAATGAAAATGTGTGATGAAGAGGCAAAATACATATAGTTGTACCCTGAGCAAGAACATTTTTGCATGATGCTACAGCATCAATTGCAATGTTTCTGTGAGTAAGAATAACCCCTTTGCTGCTGCCCGTTGTACCTGATGTATAGACGATTGCCGCAATGTCATCATCATTGACATTATAATTTACAAAATCATTTTTCGCCTCGGCAAGAAGCTCTTTTCCTTTGTCAAGAACTGCAGGAATATCGTTCATATCAAGGAGTGTCAGGGAAGGAACTTTTTCTGCAATTTTTTTTGCTTCTTCGGAATATGTAGCGGAATAAACGAGCATTGAACACTCTGTTTCAGAAATAATTTCTGTCATTTCAGCAACGGGCAATTCCTTATCAACGGGAACAATGATGTTGTCACCTGTTACTGTGGAAAAATAGGTCAGAATCCATTCATATGAGTTTTCACCCATAACGGCAATTTTTGTTTTTCTGAAATTATTTTCAAACAGATAAGTGCCGAATGCATCAACATCAGCGTTAAACTGAGCATAAGATACATTGACGGTTTCTTTACGGTTCTTTTTATAAATAAATGCTGTTCTTCTGTCATTTTTTGCATCATCAAAGCAAATAAGATCCCTGAGATTTGTTATTTCTTTTATGTCGTAAAGAGGATAATTCCCTTTTCTGTTTTTCATTGATTTTCTCTCCCATAAATCAATCTGTTTTATAAATTAGAATTATAACATATTAATAAAATATTTTCAATAAATAAAAAAGAAAATAACAGAGAAATTATATTTGACAAAAAAGTATTTTACATGATAAAATAGAATAAAATTAAGAAAGAAGGCTATTTTATGGAATTTCTCATTTCGGCAAAAAATATTATAAGCACAATTCTCGCACTTCTTTATCTCCCCTTTTCAATAAACTCTGCTCCCGTTGAAAGCTATGAAGCAAGAAACGCTGATGAGCTGAAAACAAGCTTTACCGTTGTTTCCGATATTCACATTGAAGGCAACAATTATCAGACATTCAAAGAATACACCGAAATCCTCAAGGAAGTTCATGACAGCAAAGATAACGATACTCTCGTTTTTCTCGGTGACAATACGATGAACGGTCAGGATATTGAAAGCATCTTCTTTTTCGGTGCGCTCCGTCTTACAAATCCTGCAAAGAATATTGTAATTGCTCCCGGCAATCACGATTACGGAAACGGCACGGGTGACTATGAAAATCTTTATAACCGTTTCAACAGATATGCAAATCTTGCAGGCTGTTACATTGATTCAAACAACTATTACAAAATTATTGACGGCTATTATTTTGTTGTTCTTTCAACTGAAAGCGATTCCGTAAACGGCATTGATATTTCAGACGAACAGCTCGAATGGCTTAAAGGCGTTCTTGATGAAGCATCAAAAGAAGATAAGCCCGTTTTCGTTTTCTCACATCATCCCGTAAACTTTATTGAAGCAGGTGCAAATGACAGACTTTCATCTGTCATTGACGATTATAAAAACGTCATTTTCTTCTGCGGTCATACTCATTGGGAATTATCAGCCTATACGGTTTCTGAAATAAACGGTGTTCAGCAGGTAAATCTCCCTAAAGCAACAGAACACGCAACGGAAGGTTATGAAACAGGTATCGGTGCTGTTGTTGAAGTATATGAAGACGAAGTTCTTCTCAGATTCCGTGATTTTGATGACGGAAAATGGGTTGAGGGTTATGAATACACATTTGAATATTAATTGACAGATAAACATACAGAGAACACCCGTTTTTCGGGTGTTCTCTGCCGTTTACAGCTATAATATTACCGAACAAATAATTCATATTGCAAAGATAATCAATTGCATATAGAATATAATCACAGAGCGCTCTGAGGATGGTGAAAAATGAAAATCACAATTATTACAGACAAAACAAAAGACGAAGAAATAATAATCCGTGTCCACAAAAGAACAGAACTTATTGAGAAAATTGAAAAGCTTGTAAATGAAACTTCTGACGGATTCATCGGTTATAAAGAAAACGAAGCAATGATGCTTGATATCAATGATGTAAACTGTTTCATAACCGAAAACAACAGAGTTTTTGCAATGACTGACGAAAAACTTATTATAAAAGAAAGGCTTTACAGAATCGAAGAAAAAGTCGGTGATAACTTTATAAAAATCAATCAGTCATGTATTGCAAACATCAGCAAAATTGTGAAAGTACAGGCAACTTTCTCAGGTTCGTTATCGGTTGTTTTCAGAAACGGTTACACAGATTATATTTCACGTCGCAACCTGAAAAAAGTAAAAGAAAGGTTAGGTGTTAAACTATGAAAAAGTATTTAAAGGAATTCCTCATAAGAGGACTGTTGTTCGGCGGATTCGGTCCGATTATTCTTGCAATAATTTATTTTATAATTTCAAAAATTAACAAAAATATTACTTTCACGGGAAGTGAAATTTTCCTGGGAACTGTTTCTATTTATCTTCTTGCATTCGTTCATGCAGGGGCAAGTGTATTCAACCAGATTGAAGAATGGGGCATTAACAAATCCGTAGGCGTTCATTTTGTGGTGCTTTATTTCGCATATTCAGCTTGTTATCTGCTGAATACATGGATACCGTTTGACGGCAGAGTATTCCTCATTTTTACGGGAATTTTCGTTGCAGTTTATGCCGTTGTGTGGACAATTGTTTACCTGTGTGTAAGAAATTCGGAAAAGAAACTTAATTCTTTATTGAATAATAAATAAATTTACGGTTTACACAAAAAAAAGCAGTCCATAAGGACTGCTTCTCTTATTTTTCCGTTACGGTAAGCCCTTTCTGTCTGCTGTAATCAATTTCATATTCTTTACCCAGAACTTTTACTCCTCTGAGGCTGAAATAATCCCAATTATCGGGTATAATCGGTTCTACATTAATTTGACCGTCTTTTACACTAATACCGCAGATACCCGATATAACGAGGTCACAGAATGTTGAATGATTATAATCCTTACCTCTTTCATAACCGCCTTTAAGAATTGACCAACCCCATTTTTTCAGAAGTGAACGGCTTGACCAATCACCATCAACAGGTGACATAACCTCGTCAATCCACAAAACCGTTGTGCCGTCTTCTCTTGTTCTTTTATGCATACGGGCATACTGTGACAGCAAAGGAACAAACATTTCTTTATACTTCTTATCTTCACAATTCCTTGCAACATTCATAAGTGCCGTCAGAGTCTGGCTTGTCGCAAACGGCCATATATAGCCGTTCCACAGACATTCATGTTTTACGGGATACATAAATCTCGGATTGCTCCGTTCAACCGTTGTAAGACCATATTCACTATAGAATCCGTCTTCCGAAAGAAGAAGATCAAAGCAATTTTCCCGCCCTTTTTCAGGGATATCAAACATAAACGGAATATAACCGATAAGCTCCCTCGGGCTTGTTCCTTTTTTCAGGACAGCCTTCGTAGGGTCTTCTTTTTTTGTGTAATGATACGCTCTGTAAAAACCGTCTTCATAAAGGTTTTCATTGATGAAATTTTTCAGAAACTCATACTTTTTCATATATTTTTCTGCCGTTTCTTTGTCACCGCAAATTGAAGCAAACCTCGAAATTGCAAGTGCATCGGCACACATATAACTGTTGAGAGTCGGTCTTACGCCTTTCCGCACTTTAAGTTTTTTATCAGTACCGCTGACGGAATATTCCATTGCGTCATAGTTATCAAAAGACCAAAAACTTCCGTTTTTCAGTCCGTGTTTTTCCTCCCATTCAGCGTAATATTTATCGAGTTTTTCTATAAAATCAGAGCCGAAATCATAGTCTCCCGTTATGAGAGAATATTTATAAACTGCATCAATAAGCCAGTTTGAATACATATGACTTTTATCTGAAACCGAGAGAAAAAACTCAATATAACTCTTTAAATATCTGTCTGAATTTTTAAGCCATCTTCCCTCATAAATATGATGACCTGCAGCGGCATTTATCGTGTTATGCTTACCGCTCCATAAGACTTTGGGCAGAAATTCCGTAATAACAACGCCGTCTTTCGTCGTTTTTATGTGCTTTCTGTATGTCCAGAAACGGAAATAATATGCTCTTTCGATTTCCTTATCGGGGCATTCAAAAACAGGCACTTCATCTTTCATCCACTCATAAACATGAGCATTATCAATATCATTTTTTATTGTTTCTTCATCATTGAGATTAAACTCTTCAACATAGTTTTTAATAATATCCATAGCATTCACTCCGATTGACGGATTCTGATTACTTAAAATATAACACACAAAAAGGTAAATTTCAATAAAAAAACATCTTGCATTTATTATAGTAAAATGTTAAATTTAAATAAGAAATATAGAAGAGGGATAAGAATGAATATAACACTCAATACACCCGTTGAAATTTACGAAAGAAAAGCCTTTAACCGAATACTTTTTCAGCCAATGGAAGGCTGTGACGGCACTCCTGAGGGTGCAATTGATGAACTGACCGAAAGAAGATATCTCCGTTTTGCCGAAAGCGGGGCAGGTATAATATGGTTTGAAGCCGCAGCAGTATGCAACGAAGGCAGGGCAAATCCCCGTCAGCTTTTCATAAACGAAAATACGGTTGAATCATTCCGTTCTCTTGTTTCACGTGTAAAGGCAAAATCAAAAGAGCTTTACGGCTTTGAGCCGATTATGATAATTCAGCTTACTCACAGCGGAAGATATTCAAAGCCCCACGGCACACCCGAACCGATTGTGGCTTACAGAAACGAAAACTGGGAAAAAGGCAAAGAAAATCAGCCTTTCACCGTAGCAACGGATGAGTATCTTGACACTATCCCCGCTATGTATGAAAAAGCCGCAGAACTCGCACTCTCGGCAGGTTTTGACGGTATGGACATAAAATGCTGTCACGGATATCTTTTCAACGAACTTTTAAGTGCATATAACAGAGAGGGAAAATACGGCGGATCTCTTGAAAACAGAACAAGACTTTATTTTAACTGTATCGATGCCGTAAAAAAAGCTGTCGGTGACAAAGCCTTCGTCACAACAAGGCTTAACAGTTGCGACTGTTTCCCTTACGGCTACGGTTTCGGAGTCAATGAAAACAATGAGATTGATTTATCCGAAACAAAGGAAATTATTGCAATGCTTCGTGACAAAGGCATTGAACTTATCAATCTCACAATCGGCAATCCCTATCTTATTCCCCATATAAACAGACCTTACCTTGCAGATTCACCCGAAGACGGAAATATCGGTATGAAGCGTGTTTATGATGTTACAAAAGAGCTTACATCATCATTCCCCGATATGAAATTTGTTGTTTCTGCCCTTTCTTTTGAGGGTGAAAACGCAGTTGATTATGCAGAAAAGCTTATAAACGAAGGCGTAGGCGATTTTGCAGGTTTCGGCAGAATGATTTTCGCATACCCCACATTTTTCAGAGATTATCTTGCAAACGGAAAACTTGATAAAAAGAAAGTATGTATCAAATGCGGAAAGTGTTCTCTTCTTATGAGAGCAGGTACCGTTTCGGGATGTGTTATCAGGGATAACGAAACTTATATGCCCTATTACGAAAAATACGTACTCAGAAAGTGAGAAAAATGATATGGTTGCAGTTGTAACGGGAGGAAGCAGAGGCATCGGCAAGGCAATTGCCGAAGAACTGCTGAAAAAAGATTATGATGTTATCATCACATCAAGAAAAAAGAGTGATGAAGTAAGAGAACTCGAAAATACATATATTAACAAAGTTCATTTTCTGCCCTGCGACATATCCGTTGATGAAGACAGAAAAAATCTTGCATCATTTGTGGGTGAAAAGTTCAAAAAACTCGATTTACTTGTAAATAATGCCGGCTGTGCCCCGAGAGAGAGAAAAGACATACTCGAAATCACACCCGATGACTTCGATTATCTTACAGACATAAACTTAAAAGGAACATTTTTCGTCACTCAGGCACTCACACCTTACCTTATCGCAAACGGTAAATCAAGAATTGTGAATATTTCTTCAATGTCAGCTTATACAGCATCGGTAAACAGAGGCGAATACTGCATTTCAAAAGCAGGAATTTCAATGACAACCAAGCTTTTCGCCGCAAGACTTGCAGAATACGGTGTCAGCGTGATTGAAGTAAGACCCGGTATAATTGAGACCGATATGACTTCAAAAGTAAAAGAAAAATATGAAAAACTCATTTCAGAGGGCATCACTCCCATCAAAAGAATGGGACAGCCTTCGGATGTTGCAAAATGCGTTTCAGCTGTGGCTGACGGCAATTTTGATTTCTGCACAGGCACCGTTATTGACTGTGACGGCGGATTCAGCGTGAGGTGCTTATGAAAAAAATCTATAAAGCTCTGATAATCGGAAGCGGTGCAGCGGCTTATTCATCGGCAGACCGTCTTTATAAAGAGGGGGTAACTGATATTGCTGTTATAACCGAAAACCGTCTTTCGGGCACTTCAAGAAACACGGGAAGTGACAAACAGACTTATTACAAGCTCTCAATGGACGGCCACACTCCCGACAGCGCATACAAAATGGCTTCCGATATGTTTTCAGGAGGCTCGTGTGACGGTGAAAAAATGTATCTTGAAGCCGTAAACAGCGCAGAATGTTTTCTTACATTGTGTGATTACGGTGTAGGCTTTCCCACAGATTCTTACGGTGGTTATCCCGGCTATAAAACCGACCACGATGACACTCTGAGAGCCACTTCTGTCGGTCCCCTTACATCAAAGAAAATGACCGAAAAACTTGAATATCAGGTAACTGAAATAAATAAAACTCCCCTTCTTGACAATAAGCAGGTTATAAAAATCCTTGTTAAAGACAGCAGGGCTTACGGAGTACGCATTCTTGACCTTTTAACAGAAAAGGAAGAGAATATCTATAGTGAAAATATAATCTGTTCTACGGGTGCTCCTGCCTGTATTTATGAAGAATCAGTTTATCCCGAATCACAGCACGGAATGACGGGTGTGCTTATTGAAGCAGGTGTCAGAATGTGCAATTTTACTCAATGGCAGTACGGTATGGCATCCGTTGACTTCCGTTGGAATGTTTCGGGCAGTTTTATGCAGGTTATCCCCCGTTTTGTAAGCATTGACAATGACGGAAATGAAAGAGAATTTTTAAAAGATTATTTTGATGATATAAACGAAGCTTACAATTTTGTTTTCTTAAAGGGTTATCAATGGCCTTTCTCGTTTGAAAGAGCCGATAAAAGTTCACTTATAGATATTGCAGTCCATTCCGAAACTTCCAAGGGCAGAAAAGTTTATCTTGATTACACAAAGAACCCCGAAAACTTCTGTTTTAAAGCTCTTTCTGATGAAGCAAAGGATTACCTTATAAAAACAGAATCCCTCGGAAATACACCCATTGAAAGACTCACTAAACTCAACAGAAAAGCTATTGATGTTTATATGCGTCAGGGAATTGATATACATAAAGACTTACTCAGAATTGCCGTATGTGCTCAACACAACAACGGCGGTGTTTACACCGACAACAACTTTGAAACAGACATAAAAGGGCTTTATGTAACGGGTGAAGCGGCAGGCACATTCGGTCTTTCACGTCCGGGAGGCTCAGCACTCAATGATACTCAGGTCGGAGGTCTTGTTGCAGCAAAGCATATAAGCAAAAAAGAATCACTCCCCTTTGATTATAAAAATGAAGATGCAGCCACTGTAATTGAAAAAGATGACACAACCGATTATTCATATCTTAAGAAAAAAATGAGTAACATTGCATCTTTCAGAAGAGATTATGAAGGGTGTTGTGAACTTTTAAAAGAAGTAAATTCAGTTCTTGAAAATTATCCGTTGAAACACAGAAATCTTTCAGAATATTACCGTGATAAAGATATGCTCATTTCAATGAAAGCTCTTCTTGAAGCCTTTGTTTCGGAGCTTCCCGAAACAGGAAGCAGAGGCGGTGCAATCTTTATTAAAAACGGTGAAATCATAAAAGAAAACCGTTATTACAGGGATTATCTCACAATTACAAAAAACGGAAAAGCCGAATACAAAAAGGTTTCTTATGTCCCCTGTGAACAAAAACCGTTTGAATATTATCTTTCACAGATAACGGAGTGAAAAAAATGAACACATTGAAGCTCGGACTCTGCTCAGTCACATTCAGAAAAAAAACGATTGAAGAAGTTATTGAAACTGCAAAAAAAGCGGATATCAGCTTTATTGAATGGGGTGGAGATGTCCACGTTAAAAATACAGACGATGCAAAAAAAGTAAAAAAGCTCTGTGACGATGCAGAAATCGCAATTTCTTCTTACGGAAGCTATTTCAACTCAGCTTTATACGATGAAGAAAAATGGAAAGAAATCTGCCTTATTGCAAAAGAAATGAATGCACCGTCAATACGTATCTGGCTCGGTAAGAAAAACAGCGAAGACACTTCCGAAGAAGAATATACAAGTCTTCTTGAAAACACAAAGAAAATGTGCCTTATTGCTGATACTTACGGTCTTCTTGTCTGCCCCGAATGTCACGATAACACATTCAATAACAACACGGATGCATTCCTTAAAATAAAAAAAGACCTGAAGCAGGATAATTTCAGGACTTACTTCCAGTCAAGATATTTCCGTATGGAATATGACCTTGACAGAATTGAGAGAACTTATGAACATATTCTCAATATGCACGTTTCTTACCGTGATCTGAAAAGAGAACAACGTTTCAGAAAAAAAGATAAGAATTATCTCGATACACTTCTTAAAAAGTTCATTTCAAAAGACTTTGACGGAATTGTTATGATTGAATTTGTTACCCGTGACAGCGACAGAAACTTCTTTAAAGATACAAAAAAACTCAGAAGTTATTAAGGAGAAGATATTATGATGAATTTCAGTAAAGCGTGTGAAATTTATAAAAACGAACCTACAAAAGAGAAACTTTATGAAGTTGCTCACTCACTTCTTCTTGAAATGACACTCAAAGAGAAAATCCGTATATTGCAGGGGCACGCAATGGGTGTCACAATAAAAAACACCCTGACAAAAGGAAGATATTATAACGGTGAAGCATACCCTGCCGGCGGATGCAAAAAACTCGGCATACCTCCCGTACTTTTCACAGACGGTCCGAGAGGTATCGTTATGGGCAAATGCACCTGTTTCCCCGTTTCAATGCTCCGAGGTGCCACTTTTGACGATGAACTCGAATACCGTATAGGTCAGGTTTTTGCTAAAGAGGCATCTGCCCTTGATGCAAATCTTTTTGCAGGTGTGTGTATAAATCTTCTCAGAAATCCCATGTGGGGCAGAGCTCAGGAAACATACGGTGAAGACCCCTATCTTTTAGGCAGAATGGGTGCCGCACTCACCAGGGCTATGCAGGATAACGGCATAATTGCCTGCCCCAAACACTATGCGCTCAACAGCATTGAGGACCTCCGTTTCAGCGCAAACGCAACAGCAGACGAAAGAACACTCCGTGAAGTTTATCTTCCTCATTTCAAAAAGTGTATTGATGCAGGTGCTATGTCAATAATGGGCGCTTACAACAAAGTAAACGGCACTTATGCGTGTGAAAACAAAGAACTTCTCACCGACATTTTAAGGGGTGAATGGGGCTTTGACGGTTTTGCTCTTTCAGACTTCTTCTACGGTATTTATGATGCAGTAAGAAGCATAAAAGCGGGTATGGATGTTGAAATGCCTTATCTTTTCAGATATGCAGTCCTTTCTCATAAAGTAAAAAAAGGGGAACTTTCCGAAAGTGATATTGATACGGCAGCCGAAAGAGTGCTCCGTGCCCTTATTTCAACTCTTCCCAAACACAAAAAACACAACAAGAACGTTATTCTTTCAGATGAACACATTGCTCTTGCAAGAGAAACTGCAACAAAGGGTATTGTTCTTCTTAAAAACGAAAACAACGTTCTTCCCGTTAAAAATAATTCAAAAATTGCCGTTGTGGGCAGATATGCATCAAAGAGAAACACGGGCGACCACGGAAGCAGTAATGTTTTCAGCCCCTATGCAATAACACCTTATGAAGGTATGTGCAACCGTTTCGGCAAAGAAAATATTACACTTTACAACGGTTGTGATATAAATGAAGCAGTAAACACAGCAAAGAACAGCGAATATATTCTTGTATGTGTCGGAAGTGACTGGCTTCAGGAAGGTGAATTCCTTGTAAACCTCGGCAACGTAAAGAAAAAACCCAAAGGCTCAGGCGGTGACAGAGCAGACCTTCATATTCCCGAAGAAGATGTGAAGCTTATAAAGGCTCTCTCAAAACTCAACAAAAAGCTGATTGTCAACATCATGGGTGGAAGTGCCTATGTAATAAAAGACTGGATTGACTGTGCTGACAGCGTTATAATGTCTTTCTACAGCGGACTTGAAGGTGGTACTGCAATTGCTGATATTGTAAGCGGTGACAAAAATCCTGCAGGCAAACTCCCCTTCACAATTGCAGAGAAAGCTGAAGACTACCCCTCATTCCTTCATATCGGTGCAGAAAATAAAAATATTGAATACGGCTATTATCACGGTTATACACTCTTTGACAAACAGAATAAAGAACCTCATTTCCCGTTCGGCTTCGGTCTTTCATATACAGATTTTGAACTCGGTGATGTTTCAATTGATAAAAATGATAAAAATATCATTGTAACCGTAAACGTCACGAACAAAGGCGAAAAAGACGGTGACGAAGTTGTTCAGGTATACGCAGGAAGTGACAACACAGCTACTGACAGACCGGTAAAACTTCTCAAAGGTTTCAAACGTGTAAGCGTTAAATCAGGAGAAACAAAAGAAGTCAGAATCAATGTTGATATTGATGATATTAAGTTCTACAATCCTGAATTTCGTAATTGGGAGCTTGATGACAGCTACACCGTATACGTGGGTACAGACAGCAGAAATGCCGTAAACTCAGGAAAAATCAAATTTTAATCTGAGGTAAGTTATGAAGAAAAACATTTATTCTCCCGATGATTTTATATCGTCTCTTTATGACAGATTCAGAGCTGAACCATATAAAAATGTCAGTTCGCCTGAAGATGCATTAAAAACGGGAGAAACAATAAAACAGAAAGCAAAAGAACTTTTCCACATAAATAAAATCTGTGATTTTAACGAAAAAACAGAGCTTATTGAAACGGGAAAAAATCTTGATTACCCTGATTACACATTAAAAAAATATACTCTTAAAATATGCGACGGACTTTACTCGCCCGTTTACATTCTCAACCCAAAGAATAAAACAGAAAAAACAACGGGTGTTGTGGCTTTATGCGGTCACGGTTACGGTGTAAGACAAATTCTGAATATTTCAAAAAAGGGCAACAAAAAGCATATAAGATACATCGACAATTATCAGAAAAACTTTGCCGTTGAGCTTGTAAAAAGAGGTTGCACCGTTATAGCTCCCGAGCTTTTCGGATTCGGTGAAGCAAGGCTTTCTCATGACTTATATAAACCGTTTTACATAAGCTCCTGCGATGAGCTTTCGCATCACTTACTCCCCTACGGTCTGAATACTGCTACAATCCGTGTGGCTCAGGCATTAATGTGTGCAAAAGTTTTAAGAGAAACAGAAAGTGTTGATGAAAACAAAGTTTCTGTTATGGGAATTTCGGGCGGAGGACTCACAGCACTTTATGCCTCAGTCCTCGATGACACTATTTACAAAACCGTTATCAGCGGATATGTAAACACTTTTAAAGACAGCATTCTGTCAATGTGGCATTGTCCCGATAACTATATTCCCCACATTCTTGAAACGGGTGAAATATATGATTTTGCATCAGCTTTAGCCCCGAAAGAGCTCCTGATTGAATCGGGAACAAAGGATAAACTGTTCCCTATAAATGCAAGTATAACAGCACACGAAAACATAAGAAAAGTCTATTCCCTTATGAATGCCGAAGATAAACTCCACATCGATATCTTTGACGGCAAACATTCCGTTTCGGGGAGAAAGTCGTTTGACTGGCTGAGTGAATAAACAATAATTTGTCGAGGTCTTCAGATAAACATTTCGTAATAAAAACAATCTTTGTAGGGACCGATGCCTACATCGGTCCGATTGCGGAGTGTAACGGAGCAATAACGATTGAAAATCGTTCAATTATAATAAACCAAATAAATTAATTTGTTTTGTTAACGGAAATCAGAGATTTCCGATTTGTCTTCGACAAATGCGGACCGATGTGGGCATCGGTCCCTACACTCGGTTCAAAACATCCTGAAAAATACTGCTTTATCAAAAAAAAACCACGGTCACACGGACCGTGGTTTTTCTTATGCTATCGGCTCGATTGTAATTTCAATCTGAGCTTTTTTCACTTTTTCAAGCTTGACTGTCAGCTTGTTTATATCGTTATATTCTTCGTCATATTCCCACTCACCTTTGAGTCTTTCAGCTTTCATAACAGAGAAAGTACCGTCCTGATGAGAAGTCGCTTTCATCTGTTTGTCACCGATTGTGAGAATTGCCGTTTTGCCGTCATCCGAAATTTCAATTTGGGCTTTTGTATGCATAAACCAATAAATATCACTCTTAAAAAGACAGTCCACTCTGTCTGTAATCCTGAGTGAAGTATAATCGTTATAAAGCTCAAAATCACGCTCGGCATTTTTTACACCGTTCATACGGTATGCATCGGTCATATCGAGTGTGCAGAATCCTCCGCCGTCACGTGGTTCATAATGATTGAATTCACTTTCGGCAAGTACATACTGGTCTTCAAGTGTCATTGAAGGATTTATAACAAGTGTATTCTGTCCCTCAGCACGTTTTGAATAGTTTTTCCATCTGCCCCCTGCGGGAGTATTAAGGAAATAACCGGGTGCGTCATAGGGACCGGGGCCGAGCTCTTCAGCCCATCTTTCACCCAATGAATCGAACACAAACGAACCGATATCAAGGTCACCGTGATTTATGAAGTTATACCCGCCCTTGATACCTGCAAAAGTGCCGTCTTTATCGAGATAAGCACTTCTCATAAGCACCATATCCTGACCGACATCCGATTTAAGCAATACACTCAGCGGCTCATCAGAGAAATCAGCATTTTTTGAAACTTTTTCTTTGTTATACCACAGAAGAGAAAGTGCATCTTCTCTGCCTCTGCCGTTTCGCTCAGTATTATCCGAATTGTCTGTTGTGAATTCACCCGTTATATCCCACATCTGATAGAGTGAGAGAAGAGGGATATCATATTCATCGGCATACCAGTGAAGTGACGGTGTGAAGCACATTCTTGCCTTATTATCACCGAAGTTGAATACACCGGTGGGAGTTGTGATATATACGGGAAATTTACCAAGCTCCTTAAAGCCGTCAATTTCGCTCATTCCGTAATCGTTACCGAAGAAATTCTTTGATGTTGCAATAAAATAAACAATAGAATTCATACCCGACTGACTGTAACCGGGTCCCTCGGCATAAATACCGTCGGGCGTAAAGTTTTCAAATGCTATGGGCATATTTTCATAACACATTGAAAGGAATTCTGCTGCCCTTTCAGGGTCTTCATCGGCAAAAGTCATACAGGCAATACCGATTCCGCTGTAGCAGATGCTGTTCCAGTTGTTTTTTGACCACGTAAACCAATGGTTATCGTTGAGTGCGGAATCAATTGCATAATCCCATACTTTTTCTGAAAGCATCGCCTTGAAATCATCGTCAAGATAATCATAAAACCAATCATAACCTATTGAAACTGCAAGTGCCATTTCAGCAGTTGCAAGGAAATGCGAATTACACCAGTCAGAATAACTGCATACCTTTTCGAGCTCCTCTTTTGCTCTTGCGGCATACTTCTCGTGACCCGTCAGCTGCCATGCATAGCCCAGAATAACCATTCTGTTAATAACTTCACGTGAAATCGGAAGAATACTGTCCTCCTCATCAAGCATATAATCCATAGGAGGATAAACACTTTTATCAAGCAATCCGTCAGCATTCTTAAGCACATATGAAGTCAGTTTTTCTGTGTATTCGCTGTAATTCTTTGATTTATGTTCATCCCTGACCTTATCAAAATGTGCTTTGTCTGAGAGAATGAACGGATGCTGTATTTCAGCATTTTCAAGAGCTGTTATAACCTCTTTTTTATCCGGATAATCAGGATTTCTGTCAAGATTTATGTAATCGATCCCAACTTTCACCATATCGGGAATAACAGCAAAATAAGGCACTATATTTGTAATTCCGAGCACAACAACAAGTATTATTGAAATGATTATGCCTATAAATGCTTTCAATCCTTTTTTCATTTCTGCACCCTCTTTTTATTTATCCTGCGGATAAACAATACCTGTTATTTTTCTTATTTCATCCATCTGATGGGTAATAAAAAGTGTCTGTTCACGTGTCACAACAGGGCTTTCTTTAAGTCCCTTCATAACACAATCGGAGAAATGTTCAATCTGTTCTTCAAATCCGTTACCTTTATAAGGTACTGAAATTGTTTCATCTGTGCCGTCATTCAGATGTATTTCAAGCTCCTGAGGAGCATAAAAACGAGGAAGACGTGCATATCCTTTAGTTCCGTAAACATAACCCTCATTCGGTTTTCTTAAAAGAATCGCACTTGAAATGTCGGCAATTGCACCGTTTGAATATTTAAGTAATGCACACGTATGGCTGTCAACTGAATTATATGTATCAGCCTGAGCATTGATTTCAGTTACATCTTTGCCGAGATACCAGCTTGCGAAATTAAGCCCGTAAACACCGACGTCAAGAAGTGAACCGCCGCCGTTTTCAGGTTTGAATACGTGATGCCCCATTTCGTCTTCGTCCATTGTGTAGCAGAATTTCCCCTCGACACCGAGAATATCACCAAACACACCGTCTTTTACCATCCTGAGCATCCTGAGTGTACCGGGGACAAGCCTTGCCCACATAGCTTCCATAAGAAGAACATTGTTCTTTTCGGCACAGGCAAACATCACTTCTGCTTCACGTACATTCACAGCCATAGGCTTTTCGCAGAGAACGTGTTTACCGTGATTCATCATAAGAACTGAACAATCAATATGTCCGGAGTGAGGTACGGCAATATATGCAGCATCAATACTATCAGATTCAGCCATCTTTTCATATGAATCAAAACGTACGGGGATGCCGAATTCATCACCGAATTTTTCAGCATTCTCCTTTGTTCTTGATGCAACGGCGACAAGTTCTGCATTACCCGCATTTTTTATTGCCTCGGCAAAACGGTGAGCGATTGTACCTGTACCAACAATACCGAAACGTATTTTTGCATTATTCATATCAGTTCTCCTCATCAGTTTATTAAAAATATTTACAAGCATATTTTTCTATAATCTCTTTTGCTTCAATCGCTTTTTCGGGGTCTTTATCCTGAGCGTGACCTGAGTTTTCGTATACAAGAAAGTCATTTTCAACTCCCTTTTCATTAAGCAGATTAATTAACAGGGTTGCGTGTTCAAACGGGACAAGCTCATCTTTCCTTCCGTGAAAAATGGCAGTAGGAACAGTATTTTCATCAACATAATAATAAGGTGAAACCCTTTTGAGTGCTGCCTGTTGTTCTTCACAAAGCAGAGTTTCTCTGTTGACTTTCAATCCGCAACAGGCAGAAAGCACCCCGAATTTCCACTCTTCAAATTCGCCTGAAATACCCATAAGGAAATCGGTTGTTTCCAGTTTTACGGCAGGACAGTATGCACAGACACAGACGGGAGTAAGTGGTGATTTATCTTTTCTTGTGTATGCATACATAAGTGCAAGATGTGCCCCTGCAGAGCCTCCCGAAAGGAGTATTTTCTCAGTGTTGAACCCTGATTCAATACATAATTCTTTCACTTTTCCGATTGCCTGCGTTATATCGTCAAGCAAATCATCGATAATTGTATTTCCGTCAACATAACGGTAATTCGTGGTGGCACATATATAACCGAGTTTTGCAAAATGCTCACAGTCAGGATGGTGCACAGTTTTATCGTAACTCGTCCATCCTCCGCCGTGGATATAGAATATCAGACCCGACTCATTTTTTATGTTCTCGGGAATAAAAATATCAACCGTATGTCTTTCGTGATTTCCGTAAGGAATGTCTTTCAGAACTCTCATATTCAGTCCTCTGTAAATACTTCTTTTATAGCCTCAAGGTAGCCGTAGCCGTAAAGGTCGTCAGGCTGAAGATAGCTCGTTTCCGTCCATTCATTCCAGCTGTTTACGGTGATAAAGGGAGCCTTCATAATTCCTTTTTTCATTGAATCATCAGCAAGTGCCTTGATTTTTTCACAGGCTGTTTTAAAGTTTTCGGGAGTGTTGTTTACAACAACACCCGGCACAAAATTATTGAATCTGACATTATTATCCCAGCCGACGGAAAGGCTCGGATAATATGAAACATTGAGTGTGGGTGCAATTTTGTTGTATTCCTCAATATAGCTGTCACATATATCATTGAAATCGCCGTCGAAGTCAGTTATTCCGCCCCAACTGTAATTTGTGACAGAGTCAACACCAAGGAAGTCATACATCTCGGCTGATTTTACACCTTTCTGCGAATCTTCATCCTTAAGCCAGTTAAAAACACGGTCTCTCCAATGCACAACCTGAAAATGAAGGTCTTTAAAACCTGCTTCAACAGTTTTTCTTTTAAATTCGGCAAGAGCTTTTTTGCATTCGTCGCTTGTGCCGAACGAACGGATGAAATTATCAATATCAAAAATCATATAAACAGGGCAACCGTCAATGCAATAGTAGTTTTCTTTTTTGAAATACTTTTCGATTGTCCTGTCGCAGATATCTGAGAAAATTTCGGGAGTGACAACACCTGACCAGATAACCGTGTCGAGGTCCTTGTCTGAATTGCGTTTGTCCCACAGATGTGTTGCGTTGTGATTTGCCCACATCAGGCAGAATTTCATATCTTTATTGTTTCTCGCTTTAAGGAAGCCATCATTAAGGCAGTTTTCGAGGAAGGGTCTGTTATCATACCAGTACCAATCGTAAATGAATACGTTGACACCGTATTCAACGGCACAGGAGATCTGCATTTCCATAACACGGCTGTCAGCTTCATTGACATAACCCCATAAAGGTTTACGGGGCCAACGGCACCCTTTATAACCTCTGTCGGTCATAGCTTTTACAGTCTGCCATTCTCCGTAACCCTCAGGCCAGAAAATACGTGTTCTGGGTTCATCACCCGTATAAGAAGGCCATATAAAAGCGGCTATATCATAATTATTCATAAAGACACCTCATAACTTTTTTTGTCATTATAGCACATTTATACAAATCTTTCAATAAATATACTTGAAAAATGATACATATTAGTAGTATAATGTTTGAAAAAGTTAAAGCGGAGGAAATTTAATGAATATTCTCGGCATTGATATAGGCGGAACAAAATGTGCCGTCGTATGGGGAAACGAAAACGGTGAAATTATCAAAAAGGAAAAGTTCGCAACTACGGATTGCAATTCAACTATTGCCAAACTCCTTGAAATTGCAAAAACAGACCTTAATTTTGAAGCAATAGGTATCAGTTGCGGAGGCCCTCTTGATTCAGAAAAAGGAATTATCAAATCCCCGCCCAACCTACCCGGTTGGGATAATATTGAAATAGTGAATATACTTAAGACCGAGTTCGGTGTACCTGTTTTTCTTAAAAATGATGCTGATGCGTGTGCCCTTGCAGAATGGAAGTACGGAGCAGGAAAAGGTACTCAGCATATGCTTTTCCTCACATTCGGAACAGGGCTCGGTGCAGGACTTATCTTAGGCGGCAGACTATACAGCGGTGCGTGTGATATGGCAGGTGAAGTCGGTCACATCCGTCTTTCAGATTTCGGCCCTGTGGGCTACGGAAAAGCAGGTTCATTTGAAGGCTTCTGCTCAGGCGGAGGAATTGCTCAGCTCGGAACAACGGTTGCAAAAGAAAACAGTCAGCTGGGGCATCCCGTAAACTTTGCAGACAGGGAAATAACAGCAAAATCAATTGCCGATGCAGCAAAAAACGGTGACGAAGCAGCTCTTTCTGTCTATAACCTCTGCGGAAAGATGCTCGGCAAAGGTCTTTCAATACTCATTGACATACTCAACCCCGAAATGATTGTACTCGGCAGTATTTTTCAGCGAAGCGAAGACCTTCTCAGAGAAGAAATGGAAAAAGTTATAGAGAAAGAAACTCTTGCTCTTTCACGAGCTGCATGTAAAATTGTCCCCGCACAGCTCGGTGATTCACTCGGTGATGTTGCCGCTTTGTGTGTTGCCGTATGCGGAATAAAAGGAGAACTGTAAATGAAGAATTATCATCTTATTGCAAATGCACACCTTGACCCTGTGTGGCAATGGCGTGTACCCGAAGGACTGTCACTTGTAAAATCGACTTTCCGTTCAGCACTTGACAGAATGAATGAATTCCCTGATTACACTTTCACAAGTGCCTGCGCTTCATACTATAAATGGATAAAACTCAGTGAGCCTGAAATGTTCGAAGAAATAAAAGAACGCATAACAGAAGGCAGATGGGCAGTTGTGGGCGGAATGTGGGTTCAGCCGGACTGTAACATTCCGTCAGGTGAATCTTTCTGCCGCCATATGCTCTATTCACAGAAGTTCTTTAAAGAGAATTTTGGTTTTACCATTAAAACAGGCTATAATGTTGATTCATTCGGTCATAACGGTATGCTCCCCCAGCTTTTCAAAAAGTCAGGCATTGATAATTATGTTTATCAGCGTCCAAACAGAAATGAAGAAATGCCTGACCTTCCGTCAGTTGACCTCCATCTGTGGAAAAGCCCTGACGGAAGTATTATCAACTGTTTCCATATTCCCGACGGATACGGCGGAAATGTTGAAGATGAACGTCTTGAAAATCATTATCTGAACAAACCTCAGCCGATGATGGTTTTCTTTGGTGTAGGTAATCACGGCGGCGGTCCCTCAAAAGAACATCTGAAAACAGCTGATGCCCTTATAAAAAAAGGTGACTTCAAATATTCTGTTCCCGATAAATATTTTGAAGAAACAAAAGATGTAAAAAAACCTCTCGTAAACAGAGATCTGCAACATCACGCAAGCGGTTGCTACAGCGCTAACAGCAGGGTAAAAGAGCTCAACAGACGTGCTGAAACAGAGCTTGTAACAGCTGAAAAGCTTGATGTTCTCAGCAATATAATGACAGGATCTGCACTTCATTCAACCGAACTCGAAAATGCGTGGGAAAGAGTAATGTTCAATCAGTTCCACGATATTCTTGCAGGATGTTCTATAAAAGAAGCTTACACAGATGCTGAAAACGCTTTCGGTTTTGCCCGTGAGACTGCTATGGGTATAAACACTTTTGCCGCACAGAGAATTTCGTGGAGAATAAAAACAACCGATTTCTTAAATTCTGATGTCAGCGAAATGAGAGCCAGAATGTGGTACAGAGAAGGTGAAGGCTCGCCTATGGTAGTTTTCAACCCCCATTCTTTCCCCGTTAAATCATACGGTCAGTTCGGTGATCAGGGCGTTTCAAAGGTGCTTGATTCAAACGGCAACGAAGTTCGTATACAGAAGGTCAGAGCATCTTACACAGACGGCGACCACGTAAACAAAACTATATTCGAAGCCGAAATTCCTGCTTACGGATACAATGTTTATTATCTCTATCATCACGACCCGTCAAATATAAAAGAATATGAAACTGACCTTTCAGCCTATAAAAATACTCTTGAAAACAGCAAAGTGAAAATTGTTTTTGATAAAGAATCAGGCGCAGTTTCATCTTATATTATCAAAGCAACAAACAACGAATTTGCAAAAGACCTTCTCGGCAGAGCTGTTATATGTGATGACTCTGAAAACGATACGTGGGGACATAAAATCTTTGATTACAACAAAGATATCGGCTCTTTCTCAGACGGTACACTTGAACTTATTGAAAACGGTCCCGTAAGAGCCACTATAAAATCAGTTACGAAATACGGCAATTCTGTTCTTACAAGATATTATTCACTCTATTCTGAAAGTGAAAAACTGACAGTAAGAACTGTCCTTGACCTTGACGAGCAGTACAAATCAGTCAAACTTTCATTCAAAGCCGATGTAAACAATAAAACTGTTACATATTCAATGCCTTACGGCTTTATTGAAAAAGTTGCAGACGGTCAGGAAGAACCTTCACACGCATGGTGCGATATATGCGAGGACAGCGGCAAAGGATTTGCACTTCTGAACACAAGCAAATACAGTTTCTGTTCAATCGGAAATGACCTGAGAATGATGATTGCAAGAAGCTGTGCATATCTTGACCATTTCGGTCAGCGCAGCCGTGACAGCGAAATGGAATTCCTCGACAAAGGTCAGCAGGAATTCACTTACGAAATCATACCTCATACAAAGAAGATGAATTCCGAGCTTTTCAGAATGTCTGAAATTCTTAATAATCCCGTTCAGACTCATCAGGAAACGCATCACGACGGCAAACTGCCCCAGACTTATTCGGCACTTACAGTCAGCAAAGAAAACATCGTCGTAACTGCAGTAAAACAGGCAGAAGACGAAAACGGTATAATTATGCGAATTATTGAAACAGACGGTTGTAAAACAGAAGCAACTGTTGACTTCTCCGCTATCGGTTGTAAATTCACAATGATGTGGGAACCTCAGGAAATCAAAACTATCAGAATTACAAAAGACGGTAGTGTTCAGGAATGCCTGATAACAGAGTATCTGTAAACA
Source organism: Clostridia bacterium (assembly GCA_017549285.1). GTDB lineage: Bacteria > Bacillota > Clostridia > Oscillospirales > Acutalibacteraceae > UBA1081. Next base: position 238 of record JAFYVE010000011.1, on the reverse strand, counting down.
ATAATTTGTCAGTGACGTTAAATTAAAAATTACAACGTAGGGGCGCCCATCGGGCGTCCGTTCTCGGTAAAAACAAATTATGTAGGGACCGATGCCCACATCGGTCCGATTGCGGAGTGTAACGGAGCAATAACGATTGAAAATCGTTCAATTACAATAAACCAAATAAATTAATTTGTTTTGTTAACGGAAATCAGAGATTTCCGATTTGTCTTCGACAAATGCGGACCGATGTGGG
>JAFYVE010000010.1 GCA_017549285.1 Clostridia bacterium | reverse complement strand
TGGTTCATAAATGGTGAGAATAAAGTTTTACGGGATACAGGGTGGTTTTACAAAAACAGCCCTGTTGGGTGGCAATTCGCAAATTGCAGGGCAAAGCCCTATAACCCCCTCGGAGAGCGCAACAGCATCTTTTGATAGCCCTATGGATGTCAAAAGTGCTTTTGCGTTACTTTTGACAAAAGTAACAAAACTTGAGACAAAATTCATTTTAGAATAAGGATGTGAGAATATTAGAAGAAGTATAAGTGTTATGGTTGGAAAAGGCTCTGTAAGACACAATGAAAGAAAGTTTAATGCTCTCAATACCGACCCGACAAGAAGCTGTTTGAACACATCTTTCATAAACGAAGATATCAAGGATGTGTATCATGAGCTTTTTGACAAAGCACTGCAAGATTACAATGCCAAACAAAACAGAACTGACCGAAGAATAGATGATTACTATAAAAAGATAGTGTCAGGAAAACAGGAAAAACCCTTTCACGAAGTTATTCTGCAAATTGGTAATAAGGATGATATGAATGCTGAAACAGATGAAGGCAGACTTGCCGAAAAAATACTGACAGAATATATCAAAACCTTTCAGGAAAGAAATCCTAATCTCCGTGTTTTCTCTGCACATCTTCATATGGATGAAGCTACACCTCATCTGCATATCGACTTTGTACCATTCACAACCGGCAGTAAGCGTGGTCTTGAAACAAGAGTATCGTTAAAACAGGCTCTTGCAAAGCAAGGCTTCAAGGGTGGTACTCGTGGTGATACAGAATGGAATCAATGGGTACTGTCCGAAAAAGAAGAGCTATCAAAAATTATGGAGAGATATGGTGTAGAGTGGGAACAGAAAGGTACTCACGAAAAGCATCTGTCGGTTCTTGATTATGAAAAGAAAATGCGTAGTCAAGAGGTTGAAGCTCTTAAAGATGAAATATCCGAAAAGCAATGTGAACTTAAAACAGTCAGAGAGCAGATTGAAACCTATGATGACGGCAGAGGTATTGAAAATCTAATAGAGCAATTAAACAGTAATGAGTTCACATTACCCGAACCGACAACGCTTATGACAGCCAAAGCGTACAAAACAAAATATGCAGAACCGTTGATATCAAAGCTGAAAACTCTTGTGAAAACAGTATTCGCAAAATATCTGAAAGCAGTTGAAGCACGAATAACAGCACGAGGTCATAACAACAGTTTACAGCGACGGGTTTCAATTCTTGCAAGGGAAAACAGTGAGCTTCGTGAACAGAATAGGTCACTTATCAGGCAGATTAAGGATTATTCTCTCTTACAAAGGTTCTTCGGTAAAGAGAAAATAGACGAGCTGGTAAATCAGGCTAAAGGAAGAACAAAATCTAAGAAATTTGAAAGGAATAGATAAATGAATAAAGAAGAAAATTTTATTGATGAACTGTTTGGAAAAACAGAAGAAACAGAGACAGTAAAGCCTCAGACAACCGAAATCGTAAATATGGCTGTAGGTAGCATTGTACCTAACCTCAAAAATCCGTACAAATACCGTGAGGAGGATATGAAGCTGTTGGAGGACAGTATCCGTGAAAACGGTATTATTCAGCCTCTTATGGTGCGAAAAGATGGCAAGGCTGATGTGTATGAAATCATATCAGGACACAGAAGATACCTTGCAGCAACAAGGCTTAAGCTGACAGAGGTGCCCGTTGTTGTATTGGACATAAGCAAAGAGGAAGCAGACATTATCCTTGTTGACAGTAATCTGCACCGAGAGCATATTCTGCCCTCAGAGAAAGCCTTCGCCTACAAGATGAAAATGGATGCCATTAAAAGGCAAGGTAAACGCACAGATTTAACTTCGGACCAAGTCGGACCGAAGTTATCTGCGGATGAGGTTTCTGATACTGACAGTGCATCTCAGGTGAAAAGATATATCCGTCTGACAAAGCTTATCCCCAAACTTCTTGCAATGGTGGATGAGAACAAAATATCCTTTTCAGTCGGTGTTGAGCTTTCGTATCTCACAAAAACAGAGCAAACTGATTTGTTTAAATTTATTGAAGCAGAGCTTTGTACTCCTTCACTCTCACAGGCACAGAAGCTGAAAAAGTTATCTCAGGAGGGTAAGCTGAGTTCAGAGGAAATATCTTCCATTATGAAACAGCCGAAAGCAAATCAGGTTGTTACAGTTAAAATCCCCGATGATAAAATCAGTAAATATATGAAACCTACTGCTACTGTAAAGGAAAAGGAAGATTTCCTTGCAAGGGCTGTTGAATATTACGGTAAACATCTTATGAGGCAGAAAAATCGAGGTGCGAGATGATGACGGAAAAGATAGTATCCTTTTGGGAGTATGTGAAGCTCAGAAGTTTATCTGTGCTGAGCGGTACCCGTGCAGAATGTGTATTGGGTAAAAGCGAAAAACCTGAAACCGAAGAATATGAAATCAACGGTGTCAGATATATTGTTACCCAAAAATTCAGCACCAAAGAAAACAAAACAATGAAAGAAAAAATATCAGCTTTTATCGGAAGCGATTTTGCACATTTGACAATTGCCGATGATATAAATACACTTAATACAGAATATGTAAATTCGACTGCCGGAGAAGGGAGGATAAATGCAGTCAGATAATTTTGGCATAACAGCCATCTACTGTCGTCTCTCTCGTGATGACGGTAAAGAATGTGAAAGTAACTCGATAGGTAATCAGAAAAAGTTGCTATCACAAAAAGCAAAGGAATTAAAGCTCACCAACACAAAGTATTATGTTGATGACGGTTATACGGGAACAAATTTCAACAGACCCGGTTTTCAGGCAATGCTTGAAGATATTGAAATGGGATATGTAACAACCGTAATGGTAAAAGACTTATCACGTCTGGGCAGAGATTATGTTTCTGTCGGTCACTATACGGACAACTTCTTTCCCGAGCACAACATCAGATTCATAGCTGTCAATGACTTGGTTGACAGTAATGACGGTGATAATGAAATTGCACCGTTCAAAAATATTATGAATGAGATGTATGCAAGAGATATCTCAAGAAAGGTTCGTTGCTCTCATCGTATAAGGGGTAATCTCGGTGAGCCGTTATCTCAACCGCCTTACGGGTATATGAAGGATCCGAATAACAAAAAGAAATGGATTGTTGATACCGAAGCTGCTGAGGTTGTTAAAAGTATCTTTGCAATGTGCATTGAAGGTAAAGGTAATGAAACTATTGCCCGCATCTTACAGGAAAACAAAGTGATGATACCGATGGCATATTGGCAGAGTAAAGGTCTTAACAAGGGCGGAAAGAAAACACAGCCTGACCCGTATAAATGGTGCAAGACAACTGTTCAAAAGATTCTTGCACAACAGGAATACTACGGTGACGTTATCAATTTCAAAACTTATTCAAAGAACTTTAAGAACAAAACCCGTCTTAACAATCCCATTGAGAATTGGAAGATTTTCAAGAATGTTCACGAGCCTATTATCGACAGAGATACCTTTGAAACAGTTCAGAAGATGAATGCAAAGGCAAAACGCAGAGCACCTAATCCCGAACACGCTGAAAAGAATATGTTCTGCGGATTGTTATACTGTGCCGATTGCGGAAGTCCGTTATGGTTCAATGTCAATCATCCGAATACTGACATCAAGTATTTTATGTGCTCCAATTACAAAGGTCGCAGAGGCACTTGTGAGGGTACACATTATGTCAGAGCTGATTCCTTGGAACAGATAGTAATGCTTGAGCTGAGGAATCTTTCAAGCTTTCTCAGTGAGGATGAAGAAGCCTTTGCAGATATTCTTGAAGCAAAGACCAATAAAAGCATACTCAATCAGCAGAAGTTTCTTGAAAGCAGTATTGATAAATCAATCGCAAGAACCAAAGAGGTTGCCTTGATGTACGAAAAACTCTTTGAAAAGCATATCAACGGAGTTGTTAATGAAGAAAGCTTTATGCAGCTCTCTCAGAAATATGAAGCAGAGCGTGATGAACTGAAGGTAAAAATCAGGCAATATCAGGAGGAGCTTTCAGAGATAGAAAATCTCCGTACAAGCAAAGAACAGTTCACATTAGCAGTCCGTAAGTTCATGCAGATGGAAACATTGACACATGCTCTCCTGAATGAACTGATTGAAAAAATTGAGGTTCATTCCATTGAGGGTAAGGGCAAGAACAGAACACAGAAAATCATTATTCATTACCGCTTCATCGGAGTTATTGAAAATCCCGTAAAAGAGGAAAACATAATCCTCGAAGCAAGACAAGGCGTAGCCGTAGAATATCTCACGGCATAACAAAAAAAAGAGCAGGCTACAAACCTGCTCGATACATAACAATTATATATTATTTAATTATGAGGAAATGTAAAAAAGAAAAGTGAGTATTCACTTGTGTAATGAATACTCACTATGGTCCGAGTGGCGAGACTTGAACTCACGGCCTCTTGACCCCCAGTCAAGCGCGCTCCCAACTGCGCCACACCCGGATGTTTGGAACGTTTGATATAATACCACATTGTTTCAGAATTTGCAAGACTTTTTTGCAAAATTTTTTAAATTTTTTTATATTTTTTTCAAAGGGGCTTGACATTTTAGTCTACAGTGTGTAGAATGGAAGTGCAGTCTACAGCTTGTAGAATAAAATTCGGAGGTGTTTTTATGAGTGAAATGCAGATGGGTGCTATTGAGTCCCGATTTGCGGATATTATCTGGCAGAATGAGCCGGTTGCGACAACAGAGCTTGTGAAACTGAGTGAAAAGGAACTTAACTGGAAGAAGACGACTACATACACAGTTCTCAAGCGTCTTTGCGACAAGGGGATTTTCCGTAACGACAAGGGGACTGTCACATCGCTTATTTCAAAAAATGAGTTTTATTCAGTTCAGAGTGAAAAGTTCGTTGATGAAACATTCGGCGGTTCGCTTCCTGCATTTTTAGCGGCATTTACTTCGAGAAAATCGCTCACACGGGAGGAAGTTGATGAGCTTCGCAGGATGGTTGCAGATTTTGAGGAGGGTTGAATATGACTGATTTGTTTATATCTCTTTTCAATATGAGTATAACAGCCAGCTGGCTTGTGCTTGCCGTCATTGCGCTTCGTTTTCTTCTTAAAAAAGCACCAAAATGGATAAATGCCGTTCTGTGGGCTTTTGTGGGTTTCAGACTTATCTGTCCGTTTTCATTTGAGAGTATTTTCAGTCTTATTCCGAGTACGGATACCGTTCCTCACGATATAATTTATTCTCAGTCTCCGACAATACACAGCGGTATACCGTCCCTTAACAGCACGGTCAACCCTATAATATCGGAAACTTTTGCACCTGATGTCACAAACAGTGTGAATCCTTTGCAGGTTGTTCTTTTTGTAACTGTTATTGTGTGGCTTATCGGCATTTTTGCAATGCTTGTGTATTCGGCTGTGAGTTTTATCCGTCTTAGCAGAAAAGTGCGTGAAGGAGTAGTTTTAAAAGATAATATATGGCTCTGCGACAGAATCGATACGCCCTTTATTCTCGGACTTTTCAGACCCCGTATTTTTCTGCCGTCGGGTATGGCTGAGAGTGATATGGAATATGTCATTGCTCACGAAAAGGCACATCTCAGACGCCGTGACCATTGGTGGAAACCCTTGGGCTTTATGCTTTGTACTGTCTATTGGTTCAATCCTGTTATGTGGTTGGCATACATACTTCTGTGCCGTGACATTGAACTCGCATGTGACGAAAAAGTCATAAAGGAAATGGGGACGGAGGCAAGAAAACCATATTCCGAAGCACTTATCAACTGCAGTGTATCAAGACGCACAATTTCGGCTTGTCCTCTCGCATTCGGTGAAACGGGAGTTAAGGACAGAATCAAGTCCGTTCTCAGTTATAAAAAACCGACTCTGTGGATTATTATTGTTGCGGTGATTTCATGTATCGTTGTTGCTGTATGTTTCCTGACAAATCCGAAGTCTGAACTCAAAGACAGCAATCCTGAACTTGATAAAGCCGTTTCTCAGACAATTCTCGAAATCAATTCGTCAGGAGAGCTGTATAATACGGAATGTGTTGCAGAGGGGCATATTATATACGGTGTTGAAGAAGAGGGCGACAATGTCACTGTTTATCTCTTGGAGGAATTTGCAGGCTTCGGCTTCAAAAACGGCTATTTTATGGAGCAGACGGGGCATCGGACACCAGCAGTTTACACCTTTATAAATAATGATGACGACTATGTGCTCTCGGATTATGATTATCCTATGGACGGGGAAAAGTTTTATGATTCAATAAAAGAAATGTTCCCTAAAGAGTATCATTCCCGCATACTTGATTATAACGAAAAAGACAATGCCGGTTTGTGGCCACAATGCGTTGCTTATGCCGAGGCTTACCTTAAAAACATCGGCAGAGATGCAGAAGTCTGTCATTACAGCGAAGTGCCTCATGTTTTACTGACGGATGTCGGTGTGTCTGTTGAAGTGTCAAACAAAATTACTGAAAATGAAAGCTTTTATAAATATGATTATGATATAGGCTATTACGAAACCCTTGAAAACGGCATAAGATATATTTACCGTACCGATTATGACAAGGACAGGGGCGTTATAATTTATACAACAGAGGTCTATAAAACAGGGGATATAATCGAGAAAATTGAAGTGGACGGTCAGACGGGTAAGATTCTTCTGAAAGAAAACAATGATGTTATTCTGCCCGAACCTGAAACGGATTATTACGACAATAAATATGATTATCTTGAAAAACTTGATTATACGACTGCGGCAAAAATAGTGACAGAAATGCCTGATAAATACAGTATAACTGCTGTTCATTATCCTGCAAGCGGTAAGGTTGAATCGGGAATTCTTGTGGGTGAAGCGTACGGTTATGACCTGGGTATTTATCTGAGAGACGCTGACTGGAACAGAAGTCTGCCGCCGATTGAAGAGCTTTCTTCACCCGGCTCTGTGGAGTTTGTAGTTGATGAAGAATACAGAGTGAGTGTTTATGAGCGTAAAAAAGGTTCTCTGTTTGCCTATGCTGTTGTGAGATACGGTGACGAGGAAAGATATTATCACGTATCATATGACGACTACAAAAATGCTGTTGCATTGTTGCATCCGCCTGTAACTGTTGATGAACCTGTTGAGGGCTTCCATTCATATTCATTTATAACGGAAAATGATTCCGCATATATTTCTTTGAATCCGACTGCGAAAACTGTATTTTTCAGCCTTTCAAGACTTTCAGATTTTGTTGTTAACGGGACATATCAGGATTATACCGACAAGCTTCTGATTATTTCCGATAATGAGGAAAATAAATATATGTTCAGAAAATCGGGTGAAAATCTTATTTTTGTGGCAGATGAATCAACACCCGTGCCTGAATATAAATACAAAACGGACGGGGAAGCTGAATCATGCATTCCTGATGAAGCAGTTTTCACGCATTCGGGTTTTGAGAGATACTATATTGATAAAGTTTTGTGGGATATTGATGGCGACATATATGAAGAAAACTGTGTTCTGACTTACGGACCGACATCTGGACTTTTCACTTTTGTTTTTAATGCATATGATAAAGGTGAACTGAAATACAGTAACACTTTCAATTGTGACATAAATAATATTCAGTTCATGTGGGATGAGAACGGAACACTTCAGATAACGGGTGAAAAATTCGTATACGGAGAAGTACCGACACAAAGGTCTTATGATGTTATTGTTGAAGACGGAAATATAGTGCTGAAATCGGGAAATGAAATGATGCCGTACTGGGGTGAGCAGGGGATATCTTCACCCTATGCAGGAAGTTAAGAATATTTTTGAATATACGGATGCCGAAAGGTGTCCGTTTTTTTTGTAAACAATAATTTGTCGAGGTCTTTCAATGAACAATGTATAATTTACAATGTACAATTTACAATGTACAATGATTTCAGGAAAAACAAATCATGTAGGGACCGATGCCCACATCGGTCCGATTGCGTAGTGTAACGGAGCAATAACGATTGAAAATCGTTCTATTGTAACAATCTCAATGAATCAATTTGTTCGTTATGCGGAAATCAGAGATTTCCGATTTGTCTTCGACAAATGCAGACCGATGTAGGCATCGGTCCCTACACCCGGTTCAAACATCCCGACAAATTCTGATTTGTCTTAATATATCTGATTTTTACTTTTCCTTGTGGGAAAATATTTCTTTGTTTGTGCAAATATTACAAATTGAGTCAAAAAATATCAGCATACTGTCTTGCAATATGGTCAAAAAAGTGCTTGAAATCTTTAAAAAAAGGTGCTAAAATAATATCATATATAACTATAAGTATGATTATGGAGGTGGGTTTATTATGGAACATACTGTAAAAGAAGAATACCGTGTTCCGATGTACCTTTTCCATGAGGGAAGTAACGCACGTGCATATGAATTTCTCGGTGCACACCGTACCGATGACGGAAAAACCGTTTTCAGAGTGTGGGCGCCGAATGCAGTGGCTGTGTCTGTTTCCGGTTCTTTCAACAGCTGGAGTGAAACGGCAGATAATATGTACCGCATAAACGGCGGTGACATATGGGAAGCTGTTGTTGACGGTGTAAATGTTTATGATTCGTATAAATACTGCATAACAGCGAAAAACGGAAAAACTTTTATGAAAGCCGACCCTTACGGTTTTCACACGGAAACAAGACCTGATACAGCATCAAAATTCTATGATATTTCAATTTTTGAGTGGAATGATGATGAGTGGCAGGCTGAAAAAAAGAAAAAGTCTGTTTATGCTTCACCCGTGAACATTTACGAAGTTCACGCAGGCTCATGGAGAATGCACGATGACGGCAATTTCTATTCATACCGTGACCTTGCAGATGCGATTGTGCCTTATGTAAAAGAGATGGGATACACTCACATTGAATTTCTTCCGCTTACGGAATATCCGTTTGACGGCTCATGGGGTTATCAGGTAACGGGCTATTTTGCTCCCACATCGAGATACGGCACTCCCGAAGACCTTGCATACCTTATAAATAAGTGTCACAATAACGGAATTGGTGTTATTCTTGACTGGGTACCTGCACATTTTCCGAAAGATGCAGCAGGACTTTATGAGTTTGACGGCACACCCTGTTATGAATATGCTGACCCCCGCAAGGGCGAACATTATGAATGGGGCACAAGAGTTTTTGATTACGGTAAAAAGGAAGTAAGAAGCTTTCTTCTTTCAAGTGCCGAATTCTGGCTCAGGGAATATCACATTGACGGTATCCGTGTTGATGCTGTAGCTTCAATGCTTTATCTTGACTACGGCAGAAATGACGGTCAGTGGGTTGCAAACGAAAAAGGCGGAAGAGAAAATCTTGAAGCCGTTGCATTCCTCAGAAAGCTCAATGAGGTTGTTTTCCGTGAGCATCCCGAAGTATTGATGATTGCCGAAGAAAGCACGGCGTGGCCTCTTGTCACAAAGCCTACCGCAATCGGCGGTCTCGGCTTCAATTTTAAATGGAATATGGGCTGGATGAACGATATCTTAAGATATTTCGGTCTTGACGGCTATTTCAGAAAATATAATCACGACCTTATCACATTCTCATTCTTCTATGCATTTTCAGAGAATTTCATCCTGCCGATTTCTCACGATGAAGTCGTACACGGCAAGAAGTCACTTCTTGATAAAATGCCCGGCGAATATGATGATAAGTTCCATTCACTCAGAGCATTCCTCGGTTATATGTATGCTCATCCCGGCAAGAAGCTTCTCTTTATGGGACAGGAATTCGGTCAGTTCATCGAATGGGACGAAAAGAAACAGCTTGACTGGTTCTTACTTGATTACGATGCACATAAGAATCTTCAGAAGTATACAAAGGCTCTGAATCACTTCTATAAAGAAAATTCTCCTATGTGGGAAATTGATTATTCGTGGGAAGGTTTCAAATGGCTTGTCAGCGATGACTGTGACAACTCCGTAATCGCATTCCAGCGAATGAACGAAAAGGGCGAAACGATTGTTGCCGTTTGTAACTTTACGAATGTCGCAAGGGATTCATATGTGATAGGCGTTCCTGAAAAGGGTGCTTATGATGTTGTATTCAATTCGGACAGCAAGGAATTCGGCGGTAAGGGATTGAGCAAAAAGCGTGTTTACAGAACAAAGAAACAGCTTATGCACGGTATGGAACAGAGTATTGATATGACTCTGCCCCCGCTTTCGACAATATATCTTAAGTACAGAAGAGTATAATTATTGTAATGAACAATGTACAATGTACAATTTACAATCGTGCAGATTGTAGTTTTTCAGTGGTTGCATTGAATAATTGTACATTGTAAATTGTAAATTGTAAATTATTTATTTAATGTATATACTAAATGAAAGGATTGATTTCAATGGCAAGAAAAACAGAATGTCTGGCTATGCTGCTTGCAGGCGGTCAGGGCAGCAGACTGGGTATCCTTACTAAAAACGTGGCAAAACCTGCCGTTCCTTACGGAGGTAAGTACAGAATTATTGACTTCCCCCTCTCCAACTGTATAAATTCAGGTATTGATACAGTCGGTGTTCTCACACAGTATCAGCCTCTTGAGCTCAATGACTACATCGGCAACGGTCAGGCGTGGGACCTTGACAGAGCAAACGGCGGTGTTCATATTCTCTCACCCTATCAGCAGATTCAGGGTACAGACTGGTACAGAGGTACAGCTAATGCTATTTATCAGAACATAAACTTTATTGACAGATATAATCCCGAATACGTTGCAGTCCTTTCAGGTGACCATATCTATAAGATGGACTATGCAAAGATGCTTGATTATCATAAGGAAAAGGGTGCAGCATGTACAATTGCTATGCTTGAAGTGCCCTGGGAAGAAGCATCAAGATTCGGTCTTATGTTTGTTGATGATGACGGTAAGATCACAGCTTTTGAAGAAAAGCCCAAGAATCCCAAGAGCAACAAGGCTTCAATGGGTGTTTATATGTTCACATGGAGCAAACTCCGTGAATATCTTATTGCTGACGAAGCCAAGGAAGGCTCATCAAATGACTTCGGTAAGGATGTTATCCCCGCAATGCACAATGCAGGCGAAGTTATGGTTGCTTTTCCGTTTGACGGTTATTGGAAAGATGTAGGAACAATCGACAGTCTCTGGGAAGCTAACCTTGACCTTCTTAATCCCGTTGCAAATATCGACCTTTCAGATAAATCATGGAAGATTTACTCAAACAATCCCGTCAATCCTCCTCAGTATGTTGCTCCCACAGCTGAAATCCAGAATTCACTTATCACAGGCGGAAGCCACGTTGAAGGTACTGTTGATTATTCGGTTCTTTTCTCAAATGTTACTGTTGAAGAAGGAGCAGAGGTCAAATATTCAATCGTTATGCCCGGTGCTAAGATTGAAAAAGGCGCAAAAGTTCAGTATGCTATGATTGCAGAAAATGCAGTTGTAAAATCAGGTGCAGTTGTAGGTGAAGATCCTCAGGAATGTGCCGACAGAGATAAGTGGGGCGTTGCAGTTGTAGGTCCCAATCTCACAATAGGTGAAAACGCAAAGGTAAAAGCACAGACAATGGTGGTTGAAAATGTAGAAGGAGGTGCCGAAGTATGACAGGCAAGAACGTTTTAGGTATTCTTTATTCAGATGCATACAATGACAATATCAGTGACCTTACAGCCCTTCGTACTGCAGGTTCTGTTCCTTTCGGCGGAAGATACCGTTTCATTGATTTTCCCCTTTCAAATATGGTTAACAGCGGCATAATCAAAGTCGGTGTTATCGCAAAGAACAACTACCGTTCACTTATGGATCATGTCGGTTCAGGTAAGTCATGGGATCTTTCAAGAAAGAATGCAGGACTTTTCATTCTTCCTCCCTATAACTTCGGTGGCGGTCAGTATTCAGGCAGACTTGAAGCTCTCAGAAACACGATGGATTTTATTCAGGCATCAAAGGAAGAATATGTCCTTCTCTGCGACACAAATATCATCTGTAATATGGATTTCTCAAAGCTTATAAAGTTCCACGAAGCAAAAGAATCAGATATCACAGTATGTTATAAGAACGGCAAGTATCCTCAGCTCGCAAATCTTATGAAATTCAAGCCCGAAGCAGACGGCAGAATAAAGAAAATGGCAGTTCCTCCTCAGGCTGAAGCCGGTGAAGGCACATACGGTGTCAATATCATCATTATGAAGAAGTCACTTCTTGAAAGACTTGTTGTTCAGGCTACTGCAGGTGATTATGATATCTTTGAAAAAGAAGTCATAATGAAAAACCTTGATAAGCTTAATGTTTACGGCTATGAAATTGATACATACTGTTCTGTTATCGATTCAATGCAGACATATTATGATACAAATATGGATCTTCTTGACCCCGCAATCAGTGCAGATGTTTTCAACAGAAACAACCCCGTTTACACAAAGGTTCACGATGATATGCCCGCAATTTACGGCATCGGTTCAAATGCCAAGAACTCAGTTCTTGCAGACGGCTGTAAAGTTGAAGGTGAAGTTGAAAATTCAATTCTCTTCAGAGGTGTTCAGGTTGCAAAGGGTGCTGTTGTAAAGAATTCAGTCATTATGCAGTCCTGCTACATCGGTGAAGATGCAAATCTCAACTGCGTGATTATGGATAAGAACGGTGTGATAAGACCCAGAAAATCAATTTCGGGCGACAGCACATATCCCATCTACATCGGTAAAAACATTACCATTTAATAATTGACAATATAAAAAGTATAATGTATAATAAAGGGTAAGATGTAATGTCTTGCCCTTTAATTTTATTTTTCCGGGAGGGAAAAGAAATGCCACCTAAAAAAGGCGGTCTGGGAAAAGGCTTTGATGCACTTTTTGCCGATAATTCAGTTGAAGAACTTGATGAAGGCAGAAGCGTTATAACTCTCAGACTTAATGATATAGAACCCAATAAGAATCAGCCCAGACAGTATTTTGATGATGCTGCTCTTTCAGAACTTGCAGACAGTATCACAGAACACGGTGTTCTTCAGCCTCTTATTGTAAGAGCACTTGCAGGCGGCACTTATCAGCTTGTTGCAGGTGAAAGAAGATGGAGAGCTTCAAGACTTGCAGGTCTTACCGAAGTTCCCGTTATCGTAAGAGCTCTGACTGATTCCGAAGTTGCTGTTATTGCACTTATTGAAAATCTGCAGAGAGAAGACCTTAATCCCATTGAAGAGGCAGAGGGTATCAGCAGACTTATTGAAGAATATTCATTTACTCAGGAACAGGCGGCGCAGAAGCTCGGTAAGTCCCGTTCAGCCGTTACAAATACTCTCCGTCTTATGACTCTGCCCGAAAGGGTAAGAGGACTTGTAAGTGATGACTTCCTTACGGCAGGTCATGCAAGAGCACTCTTAGGGCTTGAAGAGAAGTCACTTATTGAAGAGATTGCAGACGAAGTAATAACAAAAAAACTTTCAGTCCGTGAAACAGAGAAACTTGTAAAACAGATAAACTCATTGAATGAAACGAAAACTAAAAAAGTAAAAAAACGTGACACATTCTATGATGAAGTTGAATTATCACTTTCAGATGCACTCGGCAGAAAAGTTGTTGTAAAAGAATCAGGCAAGGGCGGTAAGCTTGAATTTGAATTTTTTGATAAAGAAGACCTTGTAAAGCTTGCCAAACTTTTTGATGAATAAAGGAGACCACAGAAAATGATTGATATTAAATTTTTAAGAGAAAATCCCGATGTTGTAAAAGAAAATATAAAAAAGAAGTTTCAGGACAGCAAGCTTCCTCTCGTTGATGAAGTAATTGCCCTTGATAAGGAATACAGAGAAAACAAAACAAATGCGGACAACCTCAGAGCTTCAAGAAACAAGGTTTCAAAACAGATAGGTATGTTTATGGCTCAGGGCAAGAAGGAAGAAGCTGAAGAAGCAAAGAAACTTGTTGCTCAGCAGGCTCAGGAACTGGCAGACTGTGAAGCAAAGGAAACTGAGCTTTCAGAAAAAATCAAGAAGATAATGATGATTATTCCCAATATTATCGATCCCTCAGTTCCCGTAGGTAAGGATGACTCAGAAAATGTTGAAGTTCAGAAGTACGGTGAACCCGTAACACCCGATTTTGAAGTTCCTTATCATACAGACATTATGGAAAGATTCTGCGGTATCGACCTTGACTCTGCAAGACGTGTTGCAGGTAACGGTTTTTATTACCTTATGGGTGACATCGCAAGACTTCACTCAGCAGTTATTTCATACGCAAGAGATTTTATGATTGAAAGAGGCTTCACATATGTTGTTCCTCCTTTCATGATCCGTGCAGACGTTGTTACAGGTGTTATGAGCTTCGCAGAAATGGAAGCTATGATGTATAAAATCGAAGGCGAAGACCTTTACCTTATCGGCACAAGCGAACACTCAATGATCGGTAAGTTCATCGACCAGATGATTCCCGAAGAACAGCTTCCTCTCACACTCACAAGTTATTCACCCTGTTTCCGTAAGGAAAAGGGAGCTCACGGTATTGAAGAAAGAGGCGTTTACAGAATCCATCAGTTCGAGAAACAGGAAATGGTTGTTGTATGTAAGCCCGAAGAAAGCCCCAAGTGGTTCGATGTTCTCTGGCAGAATACTGTTGACCTCTTCCGTTCACTCGATATCCCCGTAAGAACTCTCGAATGTTGCTCAGGCGACCTTGCAGACCTTAAAGTAAAGTCAGTTGACGTTGAAGCATGGTCACCCAGACAGCAGAAATATTTCGAGGTCGGCTCTTGTTCAAACCTCGGTGATGCTCAGGCAAGAAGACTTTCAATCAGAGTAAAAGGCAAGACAGAAAAGTACCTTGCTCACACTCTCAATAATACAGTTGTTGCTCCTCCCAGAATGCTTATCGCATTCCTTGAAAATAACCTCAATGCTGACGGCAGCGTAAATATCCCCGTAGCACTCAGACCTTATATGGGCGGCGCAGAAAAAATCGTTCCCAAGAACTGATAAACAAAAACATCCCCGACCTCGTGTCGGGGATGTTTTGTTGACAAATCAGAATTTGTCGGGATGTTTGAATAAACCAATCGTAGGGACCGATGCCCACATCGGTCCGCATTTGTCGAAGACAAATCGGAAATCTCTGATTTCCGTTAACAAAACAAATTAATTTATTTGGTTGATTGTAATTGAACGATTTTCAATCGTTATTGCTCCGTTACACTCCGCAATCGGACCGATGTGGGCATCGGTCCCTACATAATTTGTTTTTCCTGAAATCATTGTACATTGTACATTGTTCATTGAAAGACCTCGATAAATTATTGTTTGCATAGCAAAAGCAAAAAGAGCCTTACGGCTCTTTTTAAATATAGTATTCACTTATTTCAAGGATTTCAAATTTATAAACCTTGAATTTGCCCTTCGGGAAAGCATCTTCAAACTTTGCTTTGATTGCGAGCTTCTTTGTTGTCAGGAAAACTTCCATATTCACTTCTGAATAGTGTAATTCGGGGAGTTCATCGACAGATGCGAGTTCAACATAGCGTTTCTGCTGTTCTTTTGAAGTGAACATATAGAAATTGAGTATGGGTAGCGTGTTACCGCCGACAACAATTTTTTCAAACTGACCTCGTGATGCCTTGTTCTTTTTCTTTTTTGCTTCTCTTTTTGCTTTTAATTTATCTAAAAATTCCACTTTTTAATCACCATTCAATATTTTAACTGTAAAATGCAATTTAGTCAATATAATTTTATTAAAACTATTTATTTTATTATAATAATGTGTTATACTATTATGCAAGGATGTGATATGATGAAAAAACTGTCGGTTATCGTGCCCTGTTATAACGAAGAGGCAGTTCTTCCCGCATTTTATGATGAAATCACAAAGGTTGCTGCAGGTTGTGAGAATTACGAATTTGAATTCATTTTTGTAAATGACGGCAGCCGTGATGCAACACAGAATATAGTTGAAGCCTTTGCAAAGAAAGACGAGAGGGTAAAATATATTTCGTTTTCAAGAAACTTCGGCAAAGAGGCAGGTATGCTTGCAGGTCTTGAACATTGTACAGGTGATTTTGCCTGTTTTATTGATGCCGATTTACAGCATTCTCCCGAGCTTATTCCCGAAATGCTCAAGGCTGTTGATGAAGATGGCTATGATGTAGCCGCCTGCAGACGTGTTGACAGAAAAGGTGAACTCAGATTCAAGAGTGTGCTTTCAAGTATATTCTATAAAATAGTAAACAGAATTTCCGAAACATATATTGATGACGGTGCTCAGGATTACCGTGTTATGACCAGACAAGTCATTGATTCAATTCTTTCAATGAAAGAGAATATCCGTTTCACAAAGGGTATTTTCAGCTGGGTCGGTTTCAATGTTAAATGGTTCCCACACGAAAACAGAGAAAGAGCCGCAGGTGACACAAAGTGGTCCGTTACAAAGCTCTTTAAATATGCTATGGACGGAATTATCGGTTATACTGCAAGTCCTTTGAGAATTCCGCTTTATTTAGGTATTCTTCTGCTGTTTTTAAGTGTTGTCTATACGGTATGTGTTATTGTTCAGTATGCTGTCATTGGTGCAGTATTCCTTCTTACAATGAAGGTAACTCTCTTTGCAATCCTCTTTGTAGGCGGACTTATCCTTATAAGTCTGGGTATAGCAGGTGAGTATCTTGCAAGAATATATACTGAGGTTAAGGACAGACCCAAGTATCTTATAGCAAAAACAAATTGTGATAAATAAACATTAAAGGAGAAATATACAATGGAAATTACAAGAAAATCAGTTATCGGTGAAATCCTCGACAATTACCCCACACTTGCACCTTACTTCCTTGAAATGGGTATGCATTGTCTTGGCTGTCCTTCAGCAAGAAGCGAAACAGTTGAACAGGCTTGTATGGTTCACGGTGTAAACGCTGATGAACTCGTTGCAAAGCTCAACGCAAATAAGTAATGAATATCGTTCTGACAGAAAGGCTCAGAACTGCGGCAGAGCTTGTAAGAAGTTCCCGTAAAACAGTAGATGTCGGCACAGATCACGGTTATCTGCCGGCATTTCTTGTTATGAACGGGGTTACTGACAGGGTAACGGCTGCAGATATAGGCAAAGGGCCTCTTGAAAATGCCGAAAAAACTATAAAGAAATATGCCCTTGAGGGTAAAATCGACACCTGTCTTTCAGACGGGCTTATGGAAATTTCTCCTGATACCGAGGAAATCATAATCTGCGGTATGGGCGGCACTCTGATTGCTGAAATTTTAGGAAAAGCCGAATGGATAAAGCACGAAGAAATTCATCTTGTGCTTCAGCCTATGACACATTCATACGATGTGAGAAAATTCCTTTGTGAAAACGGTTTTTACATAGACACGGAGAAATTCTGCACCGATACGGGCAGGGATTACGTTGTTATAAGTGCTTACTATGACGGCAAGGACCACAGCCGTGACGATTTTTATTATTACTTCGGTAACCAAGCAACAGGTGAAACCGAAAGCGAAAAGGGCTATATAAAAAGACAGATTTTCTATGTAAAGTCACGTTTTGACGGACTTATGATGTCAGGAAAGGCAGAAGATGCTGCTGTTTTCGGCAAGGTGCTTGAGGGCATCGGTAAATGGAGTGAATTATTATGAAAATAAAGGAAATATATGAGTTCCTTGATTCAGTTGCTCCCTATAACACACAATGTGAGTGGGACAACAGCGGATTTATGTGCGGTGAAATGAATAAAGATGTGACATCGGTTATGCTTTGTCTTGACTGCACAAATGATGTGATTGAGCAGGCAACAGAAAATGGCTGTAACCTTATTATCTGCCATCATCCTCTCATTTTTTCACCCGTGAAGAGGGTTTACGGCGAAACACCTCTTTACAATGCGATAAAAAATGACATAACCGTCATTTCCGCACACACAAATCTCGATATGGCAGATGGCGGAGTAAATGACGTGCTGAGCAAAATTCTCGGTCTTACAGACTGTGAAAAGCTCTTTGCAGAGGGTGCTCCTTTTATGAGAATGGGTAATGTGAAAGAGCAGTCTGCAACAGATTTTTCATCTTTTGTTGCGAAGAAACTCGGTAACGGTGCCGAAGTTTATGATTCTGGAAGAATCGTTAATAAAGTTGCTGTTTGCGGCGGCGCAGGCGGTGAATATATTCCCGAAGCTTTTTATGCGGGCTGTGATACATTTGTCACAGGCGAAGCAAAGCATCACGAAAGACTTGAAGCGGGGAGACTCGGTATAAATCTTATTGTGGCAGGGCATTTCAGCACAGAAGTGCCTGTTATAAAGAAATTAAGCGAAAAATTGAAAGAGGCTTTCCCCGATACAGAAGTTTATATTGCATCTGAAGAAAGTCCTTGCAAAACGGTGGTATAAATGGCATTAGACGGAATTTTTCTCCATCTTCTGAGTGAAGAACTCAAGGAAGTTCTTATCGGCTCAAAGGTGGATAAAATACATCAGACGCAGAAAACGGAGCTTGTCTTCACAATGAGGACGAGAAGCGGAGCATACAGACTCCTTATGTCTGCTTCAGGCAATGCACCCAGACTGCATCTTACAACACAGCAGATTGAAAATCCCCCCAAACCGCCTATGCTGTGTATGCTTCTTCGTAAGCATCTCGGCGGTGCGACCCTTCTTGATATTCAACAGGAAGGTCTTGACAGAATTCTGAAGCTCGTTTTCAGCTCTGTCAATGAGCTCGGTGACAGAGTAACAAGAACTCTCGTAATTGAAATTATGGCGCAGTACAGCAACATTATCCTCCTTGATGAAAATGATGTGATAATCGATGCCGTAAAGCGTGTTGATAATACAAAGTCATCGGTGCGTGAAGTTCTGCCCTCTCTTCCTTATGAGCTTCCTCCGAAGCAGAATAAACTGAGCATTATTGAAGATTCTGCCGAGGATATCCTTTACGCTATCACAAGCAAAAATACAAAGCTTAACAATGCAATACTTTCGTCAATGGAGGGTATGTCGCCCGTACTCTGCCGTGAAATCGCTTTCAGAACGGCAGGCATTGATGCTGTTGCTGATGAACTTTCCGACAATCAGAAAGTGAAACTTGCATTTGAATTTGAAATGCTGAAAAATACAGTTCTTCACAGAACTGTTTCACCAAATGCTGTTGCAGATGCAGATGGAAAACTCCTTGATTTTTCCTTTGTACCCATTACTCAGTATGGCTCAGCGGCTCAGTATCTTTCTTATGAATCCCTTTCGGAAACCCTTGAAAGATTCTATTTTGAACGTGAACGCCTTGCAAGAACAAAATCAAAGGCAGAAGACCTTTTCAAGAATATAAACAACCTTATTGAGCGTCTTGCAAAGAAAATCAGCAATCAGATGGCTGAACTTGAAGAGTGTAAGGACAGGGAAGAGAAAAAGATTTTTGCAGAGCTTATCAATGCAAATCTTTACAGACTGAATAAGGGCTCAACTGTTTATGAGCTTGAGAATTATTACGATGATTATAAAACTGTTGCAATTCCCGTAAAGCCTGAACTGACACCTACAGAGAATGCACAGAGATATTATAAAGAGTACAGAAAGCTCAGAACTGCAGAAGAAATGCTGACAAAACTTATTGCAGAGGGCAGAGAAGAGCTTGTTTATCTGAGAACCGTTTTGGATGAGCTCAGCCGTGCCGAAACAGAGCGTGAAATCAGCGAAATAAGACAGGAGCTTTCTGACGGCGGATTTGTAAAACAGAAAAATCAGGGCAAAATCAAGAAAAGTCAGCCTATGCCGCCTCTTGAGTTTGATGCTCCCGACGGTTTTAAAGTCTATGTGGGCAGAAACAACATTCAGAACGATAAACTGTCCCTTAAAACTGCGATGAAATCAGATTTGTGGTTCCATATACAGAAAGCACCCGGCTCACACGTAATTCTCTCCCTTGACGGCAGAGAGGCTACCGAAAAAGCTATGGAATATGCGGCAAAGGTTGCGGCATATTACAGTTCCGGCAGAGAAGCAGGTGCTGTTGAGGTCGATTATACAGAGGTACGGAATCTTAAAAAACCTGTCGGCGCAAAGCCCGGTTTTGTTATTTATCACGTTTATAATTCTGTGCTTGTAAAACCTGAAATTCCCGAAATTGACTGAGGTGAATGAAATGTCAAAATGCAAAAAGATAATAGCAATAATTTCACTTGTTCTTGCAGTTATCATAGCATTACCGGTATATATGGGTATATCTGCAGGAATGTTTATGCCCACAGTCCGTTTTGATACCGAAAATCTCACGGGTGAAGTCACAAACGGTGCATCAGGTTATCTTTACGGCATTGCCGAAGACGGTGTTCCGTCACACAATATGGTTGAAAGTCTTGATGTTTCTTCAGTTTCGGCAAAAACTCAGGGCGGTCTTCAGCACCCTATCGGTGAAGTGGGTGATGTAGCACCCTCACTTCTGAGAACGGGTCATTGTGACTACATCGTTGTCTATCTTCAGGATATGTTCTCAACCTGGTATTATGCCGACGGTGATATCACCGAAATGAAGAAAAACGGTACTTATGACTGGAAAAAATTCCTTACGGAAACCTATTTTCCCCTTGTTGAACAGTCAATCAATGAAATGAAAAACACCGGATATGCCGACAAGCTCGTTTACTGTATTTTCAATGAATGCGATAACGGTGTGTGGTTCGGTGAATGGACAACAGACGGTGAAAACGGTTGGCACGACTGGAATGAGCAGGGGCAGAAGACTTTCTATGAAGCGTGGAAAATGACTTATGATTATGTCAAATCACTCGACCCCGATGCTGTTATCGGCGGACCGGGTAACTATGAATACAGCTCGTGGAAAACAGATGCATTCCTTAAATTCACATCCGAAAACAACTGCAATCCCGATGTGATCATTTATCACGAACTCGGTGACCGTTCAATCTATGACTGGGAAGTAAATGTAAAGGACCTTTATTCAATCGAAGAAAAGTACGGTATTGATACATCTATACCGATTATCATAACCGAATACGGCAGAATGCAGGACAACGGCAACCCCAACATAATGCTCAAGTACATAGTCCGTACGGAAAACACAAAGGTTTATTCAAATCAGGCATACTGGCTCTTTGCAGATAATCTCTGCAGTACCTGTGCCGATTACAACACTCCCAACTCTGCGTGGTGGGTCTACAGATGGTATACAAGCATGCAGGGTCAGACAATGAAGAGTGAAATCAAGGATATTCTTCATTCTGACCTCGGAAAAGCTGTGAAAGAAAAAAGAGAACTCCGCTATCAGCAGTTTATGGGGCTTGGCACTATTTCAGATGAAAAAGATAAGCTCGATATTCTCGTTTCGGGTGCCGATTACAAGGGCAGAGTTCTTGTTGAAAATCTCAGCAATACTGCACTTTACGGCAAAAATGTTGAAGTTAAGATTGAAGCCGTCACATATCAGGGTATTCTCGGCAAGGTTTATGAACCTGAAGAGGTGAAAATCTATTCCGAAAAGTGCGGAAAGAATCTCTCTGTTTCACTCGATATGGATGACGACACGGCATACCGTATCACAGTTACCCATTGTGAAGATGTTGAAGAATTTGAAAATGATAACCTCTGGGTAAGATACGAAGCCGAGCACGGCACTCTCACGGGTGATGCTTACACTTATGACAGTGCATATGCCACAACGGGTGAAGTCAACGGTATGGTCGGCGGAATGGAAAAAGAAGGCGACGGCGTCGAAATGAAAATTACCGTACCCGAAGACGGAAAATATCAGCTCCGTATTATTTACGGTAATTCAAACGACGGCCCCACAAGTGCAGACAGAACATTTTCCGAGTCTGTTTTTACTCTTGACGGGGAAGAAAAAGTGTTTTCTTTCCCTAACACTATAAGAAGTGAAATTACAGACACATATGACTTTATAACAGAGCTTACAAAGGGTGAACATACTCTGAAATTTGCCCATAAAAAAGGAACGATTGTGCTTGACAGTGTTCTTGTAAGAAAAGCAGAAGACAGGGTTTCTGTTTATTTTGAAGAAGATGATGACAGAAAAAACACTTATCTTGCAGTAGCACCCTATGACGGATATTTCACACTTTTCTCTTCTGTTGAAGGTGTATGCAATATAGACGGTGCCGAAGTGAATATTGAATCAGATGACAGTAAAGTTTATCTCAGACGAGGTATCAACTATATTGAAATGCCTGAAAAAATGCTTATGAATATTTTTGTTTCAGATGTAATTGATGATTGGTTTTTTGAGTTGCCTGATTCTGCAGAACTTTCGGACGGTGCAGAAATCGGAACAAATGAAACACTCGGCAGAAATCACATCACGGGTATTTCATCAGAGGGCGGAAAAGCTGAATATAAAATAAATGCACCCGAAAAGGGGACATACAAGCTCACAATAACATATTCAAACAACCGTGAAAACGGTGTTCATTCCTACAATGTTGACCTTGTTGAAGATTTTATAACCATTTCCGTAAACGGTGAAAAGAGTGAGAATCTTTATTGCAGAAATACATATTCTCACGATTCATTCACAACTGTCACGACGAATATTGACCTCAATGAAGGCGAAAATTTTCTGACATTTTCAAATGACGGTGCAAACAAATTCAATGACGGTGTGACTTATGCACCTGATATTTCATCAATATCAATTAATCCGACAATAAGAAAATAACAGACAACAACGGACACCCGAGGGTGCCCGTTGTTTGTTAAATCAGAATTTATGGAGCCAATTAACAATGTACAATGTACAATTTACAATCGTGCAGTTGTAGCGATACAGGCGGTTATTGCAAATCACTGTAAATTGTTCATTGAATCAGCCCGACAAATTATTGTTTGTTTTCTCCTCCGAACACATCTGCAACCTCGGTGATTGTAAGGTATGCATCGGGGTCTACAAGGTGAACAATTTCTCTCATTTTTGAAATCTGGAATCTGTTTACAACAAAGTAAATCACGGTCTTTTCTCTGTTTGAATATCCGCCTCTTGCGGGAATATTTGTTGTGCCCTGTTCGAAAGCGGCAGAAAGCACAGCACTTACTTCATCAGGTTTTTCGGTTACAATCATAACACCTTTTGAACGGTCAAGACCTTCAACAATAAAGTCAACCGTCTTGAGTGCGGCAGCATAAGTAACAATGGAGTAAAGAGGAAGAATCCAGCTGTTTCTGACAAAACCGCAGATAACATACAGAATGATATTGTAAATCATACAGAATGTGCCGACGGTTATATTAAGTTTCTTTGCAAAAATAACTGCCATAACCTCAATACCGTCAATCGCACCGCCGAAACGGATTGTAAGACCGCTTCCCACACCTGAAATAAGACCGCCGAAAATGGCACAAAGCAGTAAATCATCACCTGCAAGCGGAGAAGCCATGCTTACATCAACAGGCAGAATATCTGTTATCAGCCAGGCTCCCAGCGAATATATTCCTACTGCATAGAGTGAGCAAATTGTGAAAGAAAGTCCTTGTTTTTTGTAGCCCAGAATGAAAAGCGGTATGTTAAGAATAAGCAGAAATACGGAAAGTGACATCCATTCGGGAGTTATCTGTGAAAGAAGCATCGAGGTGCCGGAAATTCCGCTGTCGTAAAGTTTTACGGGAGCAAGGAAAACGGTAACGCCGAATGAATTGATAAAACCTGCAATTGTAAGAAGAATAAAATACCACCATTTTATATTTCTGAGTTCATTTTTAAGATTGATTTTTTTTCTCATAATAATCCTCCCTTTAAGTTATTATATCATAAATATGTGTTACATACAACTCAATGAAAGAATTAAAAAAATTGGTTTCTTGCTTGACGGTAAGTTTTTATGAGTATATAATAGGAACATATTATAAAAAAGGATGATTCTTATGGATAAATACGCAAGATTCAGATTTCAGCCCTGTCTTCCTCTCGGTAAAGACGGCAGACGTGTGACGGCATCTCCTGAGCATATCGCTCTTTCAAGAAATGCCGCTTCACAGGGTATGGTACTTCTTAAAAACAACAATAATGCACTTCCTCTGGCAGAGAGTGAAAAAATTGCACTTTTCGGCAAGGCTACCATTGAATACATCAAAGGCGGTGGAGGAAGCGGTGATGTGAATTGCCCTTATGTAAGAAATATTTACGAAGGCTTTGAAGAAAAGGAAAAAGAGGGCAAAGTAAAAATTTATATGCCCCTTGTTGATTTTTATAAGGAATACGTAAAGCGTGAAAGCGTTAATGTGCTTACAGAGGAGCAGATAAATGCACGCTGGGATATAGTCAACAATATGGAATTCTGTCAGCTCCGTGACGATATGACATATGACACTTTTGCGGCAATGCATGTAACTGAAGCAGAAGTGCCCGATGAACTTATAAAATCAGCATCAGAAAATGCAGATACGGCAATTATTACTCTCAGCCGTTTCTCTGCAGAAGGTGTTGACAGAAGACCTCAGGGCGGTGACTATTATCTCTCTGACCTTGAAAAACACCTCATTGACAGAGCAACCGAGCTTTTCAGCAAGGTTATTATCGTTATTAACTCAGGTGCAACAATGGATTGTGAATATTTTGCAGAAAACGATAAAGTTCAGGCAATCCTTTTCGGATGGCAGGGTGGTATCGAAGGCGGAAGTGCTATTGCAGATATTCTTTGCGGTGATGTCAATCCCTCGGGTAAAATGGTTGACACAATCGCAACAACATATGATTGCTATCCTTGTAAGGACGATTTCTGGGAGAGCTTCTGGTATTGCGATTATTCAGATGATATCTATGTAGGATACCGTTATTTTGAAACAATCCCCGGTGCCGATAAATACGTAAGATATCCTTTCGGTTTCGGTCTTTCATACACGAAATTCAGTTTCAGCGGAAAGGCTTGTCTTGAAAGTGAAGGCAAAATTGTTGCTGTTGTAACAGTTAAAAATATCGGTGATGTTGCAGGTAGGGAAGTTGTTCAGCTTTATTATTCTGCACCTCAGGGTAAACTCGGAAAACCTGCAAAAGAGCTTGCCGCATATAAAAAGACAAAACTTCTTGCTCCCGGTGAATCGGAAACAGTTGTTATGAGTTTTGATATAAATTCAATGGCAAGTTTTGACGACCTCGGCAAGATTCATAAGACTGCATATGTTCTCGAAAAAGGTGCTTACACATTCCATATGGGCACATCAGTAAGAGATACAGAAAAACTCACATTCGAATATGTTGTTGAAGAAGACAGAGTGGTTGAACAGCTGAAACAGTGGTGTAAGCCCAGCAAACTTGCAAAAAGAATGCTCGCAGACGGAACATATGAAGAACTTCCTATGGGTGAAGAGAGCTTTTATTATGAACCCGTACCCGAAATGGTTGCAGATGCACCGGCAGAGCTTGTGAAATTTGATGATATCGGTGTGAAATGCACAATTGAAGAATTTATCAAGCAGTTCACACTCGAAGAAATCTGTGATTTTGTAGGAGGTCAGCCTCCCACAGGTGTTGCAAATACGGGATGTTTCGGTCCCATCGGACACAGACTCAATACTCCTGCTGTTCCCACAGCAGACGGCCCTGCAGGTCTTCGTCTTAATACTGAAACGGGCATTCCCACAACAGCCTGGCCCTGCGCTACACTCCTTGCGTGTTCATGGGATCCTGACCTGATTTACGAGGTTGGTGCTGCAGGCGGTGCTGAAGTCAGAGAAAACAATATCGGTATATGGCTCACACCTGCTCTCAATATTCACCGTGACCCCCTCTGCGGAAGAAACTTTGAATATTATTCCGAAGACCCGCTTGTTGCAGGTAAATCAGCGGCAGCAGCAATCAGAGGTATGCAGTCAAGTAAAATTGCTGTTTCAATGAAGCATTTTGCTTGTAACAACAAGGAAGCAAATCGTTATCAGAACGATTCAAGACTTTCTGAAAGAGCACTCCGTGAAATTTATCTTAAGGGCTTTGAAATTGCAGTAAAGGAATCAGACCCCATAACTGTTATGTCTTCATATAACCTTATTAACGGTCAGCATACATCCGAAAGCTGGGAACTTCTCACAGGTATCCTCCGTTATGAATGGGGCTTCAGGGGTATGGTTGAAACTGACTGGGGCGTAAAAAATGACCCCGTAAAAGAGGTCAAGGCCGGTAACGATCTTAAAATGCCCGTCGGTTATCCCGATGAACTCAAAGCTGCAGTTGAAAAAGGTGAACTCTCAAGAGCAGAACTTGAATTGTGTGCAAAGAGAATACTTGAAATGATGCAGAGACTGTAAAACAATAATTTGTCGAGGTTCCCTCGACAAATTACAAAGTGAGGAGTTAGGAATGATGAGTGAGGAGTGAAGGAAGGGGCAAGCCCCTTAAACCCCGATTTTATAATCCAAGTCCGCAGGACTTCCGAAACTCCTAACTCCTAACTCAACACTCCTAACTATCCCGATAAATTCTGAATTGTAAACAAAACGGGGCTTGTAAGATAACTTCTTACAAGCCCCAACATATTTATAATAGCATATTTATCTGTATCTGTCAATAATTTATAATGACAATATATACAAAATCTCTGATATAAACAAATAAATTTAGTTAACTTTGTACAGTATTGCGTCTTGAAAAGAGTAAATATCTATGCTATTATATAGACACAAGGAAGGGTGATACCAATGTACAGCTGACCGAAGGCTCAATAAAAATCAATAAATGAGCCGTAAGATACTTTTCAGAAAAACTGCATTAGAACAAAAGTGCTTCTCACTTTACGGGAATTAAATAGATTTTCAAAATGCAAGTTTCAGTTCAGCAGTGAGAGTAAGAAAGAGTATCAAAAAATATTATGAAAGAGATGGTAAAAAATGAAACTTGATTTCAAAAGTGAACAGAAATAACCCTCAACTGCAGGAATGAAAAAAGCGGTTGAGGGTTATTTCTTTTTGTTTTTTATCAGAGTAAAATAAAAGCGGATTGCAGAAATTAATCTGCAGTCCGCCTGATTTTTTATTTAATGATTAAGCCTGATTAATCATCCTGAGCTGCAGCCTTGACTATTTCGTCAGGTACAGCTTCACCGTGTTTAACGAAGAGAATCATAACAAGGGCTATAACGAAAGCAACGGGGCTGTAATAGAACAGCGACATATAAGTTCCCGCAAACATTCTAATGAAACCGTAAAGAATGGGAGAAGCAATCTGAGCTGAGAATGTTGCGGTGTAGTAATAGCCTGTGAATGTACCGACTTTTTCGATACCGCCGATATCAAGAACAAGGGGAAGTGTGTTAACAGTGATGAACATATTAGCAGCACCGCCGAGAACAAGAACAGGGAATATGAGAATTCCGAGAACCTTTGTGATATCCTTGACTGTATCTGAAACTGTCTGCATAGCTTCTGAGAAGTTTGCTGTTTCTGTTTCAAGAACAACCTTTACAACGTTCATAACACCTTCGTGAAGAACTGATGCATCAGCACCTGTTGTTTCTGCAATATACTTATCAAATTCAGCGTAATTTACAAATGCTGAAGTATCTGCACCTGTTTCAATTGCGTTGTGATATGCAATATAGCCATCCATTGTGATAACATCATCATCTGTAAGAGTCGTTCCGTTTTCCTTTGCTTCATCAGCAAGAACAGCATTGTAGCCGTTGATCTGATCGTTTACGGCAATATATGCATTGTTTACTGTAACGTAATTGTTGATTGAAAGATTCTTTGCACCGAGCATACCAACAAAAATGCCGAAGAAAATCATAAATGCTGCAAGGAATACGCAAAGACCTGCCATAATTGTCTTCTTTCTGCCGATTTTCTTACCCACTTTACCTGCGGGAATAGCTGCAAGAGCAGAGAAAACAAGGAATATAAGCATAAGCTTTGTAGCTTCGGAAGTAATCTTATGAAGAATTTCCTGAGCAAAGAGTGAGAAGAATGTTGTGATAGCGTTTGTACCGCAGAAGAGGAAGAAGAGGCAGATGAGCATAAATACAAGGCTCTTTCTTTCGCTCTTTGAAAGCACCATAGCTTTTCTTGCTTCTTTTTCAGCTTTCTTTGCTTCTTTTTCGGCTTTTTTTCTTGCTGCTGCATCTGCATAAGCATTAGCTTCGCCTTTAAGCTTGATACTTGTGTCTTCTTCCTTTACAAAGAAGAGAAGAACAAGCATACCTGCAATCATAACGAGTGCACCGATAGCGAAAACATAGGGGAATGAAAGAGCTTCGTTAGCTGTAATCTGAGCTTTTGTTGCACCTGTGAAAAGTGTGCAGAGTGCAATTGCAAGAGTACCTGCAACCATACCTACTGCGCCGCCGAGACCGCCCATAAGGTTGATAACTGCGTTACCTTCACTTCTCAGAGCAGGGGGAGTAAGGTCAGGCATCAATGCAACAACGGGAGCACGCCAGAGTGACATACTGAAAACGAAGAGAATGATGCAGAACATTGTAAGGGGGAGTGACTTTGTTCCGTTTGCGATAATGGGAATAAGGAAAAACAGAAGTGCCGAAATCGGAGCACAGCCGACTATAAAGGGACGGCGCTTACCGAGTTTTGAATGGCAGCTGTCTGAAAGTTTGCCGAATGTGGGCTGGAAGATAACACCGAAGATGTTATCAAAAGTCATAATGAAACCGATGAACAACGGTACGAGTGTGAACCCGCCACCTGCAAGAGCGACTTCTTCACCCTGAGCTTCCGCAAGTCTTGCAAGAATTGGAAGCTTTTCAACGAGATAATTACTCCATGACGTAATCGTTGCATTTGATGAAAGAAGGTTGTTGAGGATTTTTGTGATATAAGGGTCATAAATTGCCCATGCAATTGATGTTGCGAGAAAACCAAAGCCTGTAAGGATGGTTTTTTTATAGTCAAGCTTCATTGCACCGGACTTTGCTTTTTTGTCAGACATATGACACCTGTCCTTTCTTTGAAAATATACAGTTGGTTTATACTGTATCTTTGTTAATTATATCAATCTCTGAATAAATAGTCAACTTGTTTTTGTATATTTGTTATATTATTTTAATGAAAAGATAAGAAATACTATTGCAATTATTCTCTTTATCAATTATAATAACTTATATAAAATATAAGGCGGTGAAAATATGCCGGAGACAAAAACTAATACTGTTCTGGCTGAAACCGACAGTTCCGTCGTGCTTAAAAACAGACGATACGTCGGTAAACGCGAAACACTTGCATACGTCCTTA
Organism: Clostridia bacterium; assembly: GCA_017549285.1. Lineage (GTDB taxonomy): Bacteria > Bacillota > Clostridia > Oscillospirales > Acutalibacteraceae > UBA1081. Next base: position 21,643 of record JAFYVE010000010.1, on the reverse strand, counting down.
ACGATGCTGCTGCATCAATGAATATTGATGATTTCAAAGAGCGTTACATATATGATGTCGTCAAGATTGACTTCGGTCTGCTGGCACTTCAGTCATCAATTTCAACAGTATGGGATGCTATCAATGACACCTTCATCGGTGTTATCGTTGAAAAGACAAGAACAAGATGGGGTAAATTCAAACCTTATGTTCTTCTCGGAGAAATTCCCCTTTCACTTCTCGGTATGTGGTACTGGCTGATTCCTTTTATCTTCCCGAATACCCCCGGTGACTATCTTCCGAAGTTCATTTTCTTCTTCGCAATGTCACTTATTACGGAAACTGCAACAACATTCACGGCTGTTGCCAAAACGGGCTTCCTGTCAACCATGACGCCTGAGCCGATTGAACGATCCCGACTCATAGCCCTTGCAAACCTTGCCAGCCATGTCTGTGAAGACCTTCCGAAACAGATTTTCGGTATTTTCTATGACCTTGTAATCAATAAGGTTGTCAAGGTTGAACTTCCTAAACTTTTTGCTGTATTCGGTATTGGCTGTTCCGCACTTTCAGTTGTGTTTGTTCTTTACTATTACATGCACAGTAAAGAGCGTGTAAGGCAGACTATCAGTAAACCTACAGTCAAGCAGTCACTGAAATCAGTTATCAACAACAAGCCTATGCTTATCTGCCTGATTTCAAATTTCCTTTCAGGCTTCTCAATCAGCAAGAGCCGAACAAACTTCTATGTTGATGTTATCGGTTCGATTACATGGAAAACCATCGTCGGTATTCCCGCTTTCCCCGTTAAGTTTATTTCTTACAGCTTCGTTGAACCCCTCAGAAAGAGATTTTCAACAAAGGCTCTGTGGATTTTTGAGGATGCATGGACTGATATGCTGTGGCTTACAGTTTTCGGCATAGGTTCAATCAACAAGAACTTTATGCGTAAAGGCGTCATTCTTCCCCTTATGGGACTTGAAGAAATTTTCGAGATGTGCGTTTACGGTCTCAGACGTGTTATTCCTGCAGAAATCAGCAACGAGTCAATGGACTATTGCGAATGGAAAAACGGTTACCGTTCAGAAGCTATGACCGGTGTTACAATGTCAACAATCAGCAAAATCCAGCAGGCTGTTATGAGTTTTGTAACAAACATAGTAATGGACAAAATCGGATATATTCAGGGTAAGGAAGTAGGTACTCAGACAGACAAGACAAAATGGTGGATTTTTGCTCTCGGTACAGGTATTCCTATCATTTCTTCGAGCCTTGGTATTGTTCCCAAGTTTTTCTACCCTCTTTCAGGTAAAGTCAGAACTCAGATGTATAAAGACCTGTTTGAAAGAAGAAAAGCAAAAGCAGAATTTATGCAGAATGCTTCTCAGGAAGAAATTGCAGAATATACAAAGACAGAAATTAAAGATTAATAATCATAAAGGGACAGTTCATACTGTCCCTTTTGTTGTTGACTGTATCATTCTATGGTGCTATAATGGAAAAAAGTAAACATCAGGAAGTGAGTTTATGGGTGAAAAACTGAAAAAACTGATAGGCGTTCAGGGTGATTTCAAAACAACCATACTGCCTATGATAAATTACAGCTATGCAAATATGTATCTCGGCGGAGCAGGTTATATTATAAGTATGTATTTTACCGTTTTCCTGACCGACGTTGTAAATATATCTTTACAGCAGGCAGGCATTATTGTTATGCTTGCAACAATATGGGATGCTGTCACAGACCCTGTAATGGGTATTATAACGGACAGAACACGTTCTGCAACGGGTAAGCACAGACGTTATCTTCTGTGGGGATTACCTCTGATGTTTGTTTCATATACTCTTATGTGGAATTCATTCGGTCTTAACGGTAAACTTAACCCTGCACTCTGTGTTGTTTATTACACTCTTATTTATATGCTTTATAAGACAGCATTTACGGTTATATGTGTTCCGCATACTGCGATGCTTCCTGAACTTGCTCCCGAATATAATCTGAGAACACAGTATAATTCCGTCGGCTATCTTTTCAATTCAGCAGGTATGGTTCCTGCATTCGGAATTGCTGTTGTTATTTTTGCAATTTTCGGTGCAAGTGATAATCTTACATCAGCGAACAAAATGCCGTTTCTTGTTATCGGTCTTGTTTTATCGCTCTTTTTCTCTGTAGCGGTATTTCTTACATATTCAAAAACAAGAGAGCCAAGCTCACTCAATATGAAAAATGAGCCTCTTGATATAAAATATATCATCAGAGAATATGTTCTTGTATTTAAAAACAAATCATTCAGACAATACTTCTTTATGAGTCTTGCATATCAGTTTGCAACGGGATTTTATGCAAATTCCAAGGTTTACTATATCAAATATCTTGCAAATCAGTATAACAGATATGCTCTTTATAATGCGGTTGCAGGTGTTGCCGAAGCAGCAGCATTTCCGCTTAATTATGCGCTTACAATGAAACACGGCAAGAAAAAGTGCGGTGGTATTGTAACACCTCTTATGGTTGCAGGTCTTGCAATCGGTCTTATTATGCAGACGGGTGGTACATCACCTCTGTGGACAATTTTAATGATGCTGAGTATGGTGCTTTATCCCTTTGGTATGTCAGGTCTCGGCTTTGTTTCAACAAATATTTTCCCCGACCTTACTGACGTTGATGAAATGATAACCGGAAGAAGAAGGGAAGGCGTTATTGCAACTTTCAGCACACTTATAAAAAAGAGTATAGCAGGTGTTATGGCGGCTCTTGTAGGTTTTACTCTTCAGGGCTTCGGTCTTGTTACAGGGGACACGGTTGCAGAATATGAAAAGGCAACAGGACTTCTTTTTGCACAGACTTCAACTGCAATTACGGGTGTAAGAATCTGTGTTGCGATAATTCCCATTGTTGCGGCAATTATTTCACTTATTCTTTTGCGTAATTTTAAAATGACAAAAGAAGACCATACTCTTATCCGTGCCGCTGTCGCAGCAAAGCATAAATACGGAAGTGTCTGCCTTACAAAAGAACAGATTAAAAGATTTGAACTCATTTCAGGTCAGAAACTCGAAAATACATGGCTCGGTAAGAGCGAAATAAACGGATATAAGCTTGAACTCAATGAAGACGGCAGATATGATATTCTTGTTGAAAAGGAGAATGAGAAAAAATGATTGATATAACAAAAAAGGCTCCCGACAAAAAAGAAAAAAATACAAAAAACAGCATTCTTGATTTTCTTTTCTATTTTGTTCAGTGGACATGGGGACTGCCCGTAAATATTATCGGCGGAATTATTTTTCTTATCTGCACAAAAATAAAAAAACGCCGTTGGCAGCGTTTCGGTTATTCATATATTGTATATCTTCCGTGGAATCAGGGTGGTCTGTCACTCGGTCTGTTTATTTTTATGAAAGACCAACACAAAAGCAAAAAGTGGACATACAATACCCGTATCCACGAATACGGTCATACCTGGCAATGCCTTCTTCTCGGACCTTTGTACTATATTGTTATTGCGATTCCTTCTGCAATATGGTGTAACGTATTCGGCGGATACAGAAAGAAGAAAAACATTTCTTATTATAAGCTTTACTGCGAAAAATGGGCTAATGCGTGGGGACAGAAATTCACTCATATGGAAATGGACCTTGAGAATTAATGAAAATTAGGAAAGATAAAAAAGGTCGGATTGAAATTCTTGATGGTCTGAGAGGGTTTGCAATCATTTTTATGGTTGCATATCATTTTCTTTATGATGCCGTCAATTTTCTCGGAGTACCCGATAAGTATATCAATAACACGGTTGCAGATGTTGTTCAGATTGTAACTGCCACAACATTTGTTGTGCTTTGCGGAATATCTTCTCATTTTTCAAAAAGCAACATAAAAAGAGGTCTGGAAACGCTTGTAATTGCCGTTATAATTTCGGTTGTGACATTTATTATCGATATGCCGATAATCTTCGGTATTCTGCATCTTTTAGGCGTCTGTATGCTTCTTTACGGGCTTTTAAAAAAGGTTTCTGATAAAATACCTGCGTGGATTATTCTTATATCAGGCATTGTTCTGTCTGTAATATCAGAAATTGCTGTTAATTCTTTTATCCCTGCAAACGATAATCTTTGGCTTCTTGGCTTTCATACCAAAGAATTTGTAAGCTATGATTATTTCCCGTTGTTGCCGTGGTTGTTTGTTTTTATAACGGGTACGGCAATCGGGTATTATATTAAAAATCAGAAATTACCCCGACAGTTTTACACAATAAAGGTTCCCGTACTTTCTGCAATAGGAAGATATTCGCTGATAATATATGTTGTTCATCAGCCGTTGCTGTATCTTATTATGATGATATTGAATGCATGAAACAGGGACTGTCTCAATAAGATGAAGAATCCGTTTTCTTCCGACGATAAGCGTATGTTTATATGCTGAGACGGAAAAAACGGATAAAAAGAAACATAAAACGGATTGCAAAGTTGTTCTCTGCAATCCGCTTTTTGTTTGTTTTGTTTCTTTTGGTCTTCGCTTAGTGAGCAGTCCCGGATTATTCTTCTTCAGCAGGAGCTTTTTTTACTTCAATCTTGCCGTATCTTGATGACCCTGCAACATCACTTCTGGGAGCTCTGTCTGCTGCAACTTCGGGCTTGTAAGCGGGCTTAGCGCCTCTGTTGCCACCTCTGCCACGGTTGTAACCGCCTTTGCCTCCACGGTTGCCGCCTCTGCGTCTGTCACCGTGTGTGGGCTGAACACCTTCTTCAAGAGTGATGATAACTCTTCTTTCTGAATCATATCCTACTGAGTGTGATGTAACACCTTCAATAGCCTGAATAGCTGTATGGATAATTCTTCTCTCATAAGGATTCATAGGATCGAGCTTTACGTTTCTGCCGTATTTGAGAACCTGAGCCGCTGAACGTGCTGCAAATTCCTTGAGGCTTTCTGCTCTCTTTTCTCTGTAGTCACCTACGTTGAGAGAAACCTTCTTTTTACCGCTTGTGTTCTTGTTTGCGAAAAGACGTACGATATACTGGATTGAATCAAGTGTTTCACCGTGACGGCCGATAAGAGCGCCGTGGCTTTCACTTGTGATGAGCTCGTAAACTGTTTCTTCGTCTTCTTCGTGGGATGTGATCTGAATATCTTCAATACCCATACCTTTGATGATGGTTGTAAGATAATTTCTTATTGCTGCATCATCTTCGGAGCTTAACTCCTTCTTTTCTTCCTTCTTTGCAGGAACTTCCTGAGCTTTAACGGGAGCTTTTGCGGGAGCTGATTCAACCTTTTTGGGTTCAGCTTTTACTTCGTCGGGAGCTTCATAATAAGCTCTGACTTTTGCATCCTTACCGCCGAAAAGACCGAGCACTTTTTTCTGTGCATCCTGAATAATTTCAAACTTGACATCGGCGTCAAGAGGCGCATTGAGTGCAGCTTTAGCCTTCTGAATGGCTTCGTCTCTCGTTGCTGCTGTAGCGATAGCTTCTTTGATCATTTTTTCACCTTCTTATATTTATCAGTCCGAATTTTTTTCCTCGAACTCTTTTAACTTGATAATGCTTGCTTCTCTTGAACGGCGTTCAACAGTTTCGTCAATCATTGATCTTGCAATAACTTTCTGAGGATTATGTGTTGCGTTGAGAAGAATTGTCTGAACAAGCTGGAAGAAGCTTGACATAATCCAGTAAACACCAACGCCTGCAGGGAAAAGGAATGTGAACCATACAGACATAAGAGGAGACATGAATGTCATACAGCCCATTGAGGGGTTCTTTGCCATTTCGGGGTTTGTCTGCTTCTGTTTCTGGAACATGATAAGGCTTGTTGCAAGACCGAGAACAAGAACCAATGCGGGAATAAGCCAGAGAATTGAAGGCTCTTTCCACTGAGGAATCTGTGTAAGGTCGAGTTTGCCGAAAAGCATGAATTGTTCCTTGAGTCTTAAAATATCGTCTGCATAAGGAGCAAGGAAATCGGGCATATTGTTTGCATTGATGTCACTGAGAAGCTGAATTTCAACTCTGTTCATGGCATTTCCTCGTCCTGTTTCTACAGGAGTGACATTAAGAGCTGTAACAGCCTTGTTGACAAGGTCTGTGCTGATGTTAAGCACCTTTGAAAGGGGAGTGTAAACAACGCCGTAAAGACCGATCATGATGGGGAACTGGATAAGAAGAGGTGCACAACCGCCTGACATGGGGCTGAAGCCTTCTTTCTGGTAGAGAGCCTGTGTCTCTTCCTGAATCTTCATCTGCATCTCTCTTGTGGGCTGTCCGCCGTTTGAATATTTCTGTCTTATTCTGTTTAATTTGGGCTGAAGTCTTGTCTGCTTTGCAGAATTCTTCTGCTGACTGATTGATGAGGGCAGAAGAAGGAGCTTAACAAGGAGTGTCAGCACAAAAAGGGAAATAAGGTAGTTATCAAATAAATTATAAAATAAATGAAGCACGTAACCAAAAGGTACGGCAAGTGCATCATAAAGTCCACTCATAATTGCGGTGTCCTTTCTTTTTGTATTCTTTTTTAACGATGCTTTTTCTTATATTTCTCTTTGAGGTCGGGAACCGGGTCTACTCCTCCCGGAAAAAGGATGTTGCATCTGGATAATCGTTTTATACCCAGAAAAACACCTCTGAAGGCACCGTATTTTTCAACAGCCTCAATCATATAGGCTGAACATGTTGGATAATATCTGCACATCGGCGGAAATAAAGGCGAAATCTTCCTTTGATAAAAGCCGATGGCTTTAAGAATGAGCTTCTTCATTCTGTAACACACCGGCTTCTTTCATCATCGGTAACATTATATTGTAGATATCTGTACTTTTTTTGAACACGGTCTTTGTTCTTGCGACAAAAACTATGTCAAAATGACCGTTTAGCGGAAGATTTATCTGTCTGAAGGCTTCTCTTATAACTCGCCTTGCTCTGTTCCTCTGAACGGCATTTCCTATCTTTTTGCTTGCAGTTATCCCAATACGACAAGAACCCGCGCGGTTCTTTCTTACATACATCACCAACGCAGGATTTGTGTAGGACTTACCCCGTGCATAAGCACGGCGGAAGTCGCTGTTCGTTTTTAATGTTTCAACAGAATTCATTGCCATGAATCAAGCAATTAAACAGCAAGTGATTTTCTGCCTTTTGCTCTGCGGCGAGCAAGAACCTTGCGGCCGTTTCTTGTTGACATTCTTGCACGGAAACCGTGAACCTTCTGTGTGTGTCTCTTCTTGGGCTGATATGTTCTCTTCATAATGATTTAACCCCCATTCGTTTATAAGTGCCGTAACGGCACATAATCTGTATTTTTAGATGTCAGGGCATAATTAGCCCCTGCGAAATAGTATTATATAACATCGGGACAGGTATTGTCAACCTTTTTTTGATTTATTTTTCAACATATTTTCTTATTAAATATACATATTATATATGCAATATTTCTTTATGTCGGGATTGCGGCAAACAACAATTTGTCGGGATGAACCCTTACAAATTATCGTTTATTTTAATAGTTTTTCTTGACTGTATCTCCGACTGCTCTGAGAAGTGAGTCTTCGTGGCTTGAGGGTAGGTCGCAGTTATAGTGCCATATCATAACACCGCCGAATGTGTGTTTTATTGCATAATCTGTCTTTGCGGCAATAACATCGGGTGTATTGAACCAGAAATCCTTGTCAGTTTCGTCACAATGATACCAGCCGTTTTCATCAATACCGTCGTAGCAACCGTTGTAGCCGTACCAATAAGCCGACATATCTGTAGGTCTGGAATAGAATGCAAGACCGATATTTACCTTATCAAGGGGCATCCCGTAGATGCCGATACTTGCCGCCGCAGAGATTGTGTCTTCATAAGTTGCGTGTCTGCCTTCGTCGTCAATCATATCATAAAGCATAACTTCAAACGAGTCGATTGCAGCAATTGCAGCTGTTGAGAATTTAATATTCCAGGCATTGCCTGCAACACCGAGAGTGTAATCTCCGAGCTTTTTATCGAGAGAAACAAGGAATTTGTTATAATGCTTCCATGCATTGTCTGAAAGGGGGTATTCATAGTCAAAATGAACACCGTCAAAACCATATTTTTCAAGCACTTCGATGATGTTATCTTCAAGCACACCGCTTGTGAAGGCTTTGTTGTGTTCAATACTCTGAGCTTCCATCTGTTCTTCCCATATATCAGAGTCTGTTATACCCCACGGACCGATAAGATTGAGCGTGATATTTACATCTCTGTCACCGATCACGTCACGGATATTGTCAAGTGCTGTTGAAAGCACAGGCTCGTTGCAGATGACTTCACCCTCTGCATTGAATGAGGCACATTCAAATAAAATGACATCTGTCACAATGTCAAAATCTTCGGGGTAAAGACTGTCGGGAGACTGCACATATTCGCCTCTTATGTAGGTTGTTACTTTGAAATCATCAACTTTTTTGTCACTCATATCGATGTTTATGCCGAGGAAATTCGTTACAACAAGAATAATTGCCGTAAAGAACGCTGTTACCTGTGAAAGAAAAACTGTCATAATTATTCCCCTTTTGTTTTTTGTAATACAATAATAAAATAATTGTTCATAGTTGTCAACATAATTCAAAAGGTTATACGTGATTAAATATTGATTTTTACAGACTGATTGTGCTATTATAAATTTATGAATATAAAGGAAAATGATATTTTATGCTTAACAGAATTATTGAAATTGTAAAGGAAGCAGGGGAGATTGTTCTTTCTGCGCACAATCAGGAAAACGCCGTAACAGCCAAGGAAGGCAAGAAAAACTTTGTTACAAAGTATGACGTTGCCGTTCAGGATTTTCTTTTTGAAGAGCTCGGCAATGCTTTCCCTGAGGCTGAATTTGTGGGGGAAGAGGGCGAAAACAATTTTGAAAGCACAGCTCTGCGTTTCATAATTGACCCAATTGACGGCACAACAAATTTTATGCAGGACTTCCGTTGCAGTTGTATTTCCGTGGCACTCTGTAAGGAGAATGATGTTATTGCAGGTGTTGTTTATAACCCCTACACAAACGAAATTTTCACCGCAGAAAAAGGCAAGGGTGCATATCTCAATGGTGAAAAAATAAGTGTCAGCGACCGTCCTCTTTCAGACGGACTTGCACTTTTCGGTACATCGCCTTATCATCCTGAAAACACGGATGCAACATTTACACTTTTAAGAAAAGTTTTCGATTTTTGCCGTGATATACGCAGAAGCGGCTCTGCTGCTTACGATATATGCACTATAGCCTGCGGAAGATGTGAAGTCTTCTTTGAAAAAGAGCTTCAGCCCTGGGACATTGCCGCAGGTACGCTGATTCTCAGAGAAGCAGGCGGTGTTGCGTTGAATTTTGATGGGGATGAAATCAGCTTCGGCAAACCTCAGGACGTAGTCTTTGCCAACCCCACAGCTTATAAAGAATTTGTGACATTGCTTTGAATTATATGAAAAACCGTCGGGGGATTTCTCTCCGACGGTTAACTTTTTAACTTATTTCTTTCGTATAAATATATTCAGTACAAGAGCCGCAAAGGTCAGAGCTAAAAGCATTATAAATGTGGCTGTGTAGCCGCCTGTTGCTTCAAGCACCTTGTTTGATGCCGTTGCAACGAATGAGCCGACCATAACAGTAAAGGTCATAAGTGCCATATTGTTTGAAAAGTGCTTCATACCGAAGAATGTTGAAGTAAATGCTGAAGTGATGGTGGGGCAGGCACCGTATGACATACCCGTAAGGCACACACCGATAATGCACAGGGGGAGTGCATTTATTGAAACTGCAAGTAAGGTGACACCTGCGGCACAGATTGTGAGAATGTTAGCACATATCATAGTTTTTCTGCATCCGATAACATCAAATACTGCACCCGTAATAATACGTCCTACACCGTTGCATACGGAAAGAATACCTACAAGTGAAACAGCAAGAGCTTCGGGGGCATTGACGGAAATTGCAAGGTCTTTTGCAAAACTTATAACTGAACTGCCGACTGCGGCAAGGAATGAAATGCAGATAAATGCCATCCAGAATGAGGGTTTGCAAAGCATCTGTTTTGATGTAAAATCCTGATTGTCATTATTGCTCTGAGCTTTTGAGCCTTTTGCTTCGGGGAAAACAACATCGGGGGAGGGCTTTCTGAGTATAATTCCCGCAACTGATAACACAACGAGAATTGAAACGCCGAGAATTATGTATGTTGTACGCCATCCGAGAGTGCTTCTGAACATAACATCTGCAAGATTGCCGAGAATGAGGGCAGAAGCACCGAATCCCATCATAAGACAGCCTGAACAAAGTCCTTTTTTGTCGGGAAAACATGAACTTACCGTAGCAATAACAACGTTGTAAGCGATTCCTATTCCGAGCCCTGCAAGTACACCGTAAGTGATATAAAGCATCACAACTGAAACATTGTTTAAAACTGCAGTAAGAGCAAAACCTGCCGCAGAGAGTACACCTGCCGAAATAAGAGCCGTGCGGTGACCGAGACGTTTTGAAATCTGAGCCCCCAAAAGTCCTCCGACACAGAAAAATGTCATTGCCAAAGTGAAGTTAAGGGCAAGTTCCGATGTGCCCCAGCTGAATTCACCTGCAAGAGGGGATTTCAGTATTGACCAGGCATACAGCACCCCTGCAAAAAGCATCGCAATCACGCCGACTGCCATATATATCCATCTTACGGATAATTTCTGATTGTTATTCATAAGAATACTCCTGATTACAAAATATTATATATTTTATTATATTACGTCAGAAAAATCAAGATGCAGTCGTAATTTATATGACGGAATTTCAATGTAATCAGAAAATATTATATATTATTTATTACGCCTGTGAAAAGAGGTAATCTGTCTTTTGAAATCACAAAAACAAAAGGTCTGTCAAGAATAAAATCAACTATTTCTTCGGGCGGCATAGCTTCACCGTCACCGGGGATTTCTATATAAGCCGCTGCTTTTACACCTTTTTCGTCAATTTCAACTCTCGCAGACTGATTAACGGCTGAAACATACACGGGCGTATCTGATGTGATAGCCGTAAAATCGGAGCTTTCAATATCAAATACTTCTGACACGCCCATTCTGTTAAGTCCGTCTTTTAAATTCAAAGAAGAGGAAACATCAAATTTAGGAACGGATAAATTGACCTTCAGATATTTTTTGTTCTGCCAGCCGTCTTCACCGTTGCCTGATGAAATCAATTCTCCGTAAGCACCGTCTTTTAAAATATCTGCAGGAGTTTTGTCTTCATCGGGAAGAATAAACCACATAGTGCTGCCGTTTTTAAGATATAAACACACAGCACTGAAATCATCATGCCAGTAATAGTTCATCTGACAAAGGTTTTTGTTCATATATGTTGCGTTTGTATCACCGTTGACACCGTGAAAAACATTCTCGGTGTTATAGTCAGCATTGAATTCATTGCTCCATTTTGCCTGAAAAAACAGCGTTGAATATAATGCAAGAACAGTATCGTAAGACAAGTCAATTTTATCTGTGCTGTCTTTCAATAATCCGCCCGTGTTGTCGTCAAGCCATTCACCGATTGATTTATCAGCCTTTTTACTTCCGAGGTCGCATTGATATACAGATGCATAGTAGTGATAAGCAAGATTATTCATGGTTTCCTGATTGTATTCAAGTCCTTTTTTCAGCCAGAGTGAATTTGCCAATGTTGATACTTCATTTTTGTCACCTTCATAAATAGATTCCCATATTGCGCTGACCTGTTTTCTGAGTGTTTCAATATCGCTTACACCGAACAAATCTAAAATTTCATTACGGCTGTCATCGTCGGTTATTTCTGCAAGCATAGAAAGACCGATATAAGCGTTTATTGGTGACCATAAGGCATTTTCATTGTTCTGCGAAGCAAGGAATTCAGCCGAAGCCTGTGTGAAAAACGGTGACAATGAAATCACGGCATTTTCTTTTATTGCTTTTCTGCTCTTTGTTTCAGAATCCCACTTTTCAACATCAGCCATATAGCTTTCTCTGTCCTTATAATCATCAAGGTCGGGATGTTCCCTGACTCTTGCTTCATCGGGGAGAGCAATTGCCTTTGCGGTTGTTAATGCGGAATCAGTAACAGAACTTATGCAGATCGCTATTGCCAGAACAGCCGCAACCGCACCTATCCAATATGTTTTTTTTATCTTTTTCGGAGCCTTTTCAGATTCCTTGATGTATCTGTCGTCTATTTTATCCAGAACTTCCAATACCTGTTTGCGTTTCATAGTAGTAACCCTCCTTAATAAGATGTTCTTTTAATTTTGTTCTTATGCGGTTGAGTCTTACCGATACGGTGCCGCTTTTCATCTGTAGATCTTTTGATATATCTTCCACGGAATCTCCGTACCAGTATCTGCGTATAAAAATATATCTGTTTACAGCGGTATCTTTTTTCAGAAATTCATTTACGGAATCAGCAATTTCCTGTGCATTGAAAATATGCTCAATGTCTTCGTCGGGCAGACAAGCCGAAAGCTCATCCAGAGATAAATTATAACTGCTGTTTCGTTTTTCGGCTGAGAGATATTCCAGCTTTTTTAAAGCCGTATTTCTTCCTGTTCGGTATACATAAGGAGCCAAAGGGTCAGGTTCTTTAGGTGGTATTGCATTCCAAATGGCAAGATATGTATCATTTGTTGTTTCTTCTGCATCGTGATGATTGCCGAGAATATTCATTGCGATTCTGTATAATGTTTTTCCGTAACGCTCACTCAGAATACGGAGTGCGTCTTCTGCTCTGGCAAAGAAAAGCTTTATTATTTGTTTATCTTCCATTAAAAAACCTCCTCTCACTTATATAAACCGATTTTATATACCTCATCTTACATAAAGTTTAACATTATTTTTTATCAAAAACAATGTATCTTGAAAATTATATTTTAGCATATGACAACACTAACTTAATAACTATCGCCTTCATTAGCAAACAAATATTCTAAAATCGTATATTAGCAGAACGGGGGTTTTCATTAGCAGAAAACCGAAAAATCTGCTAATTTCCATTAGCAGAATAATTTTGCAAAAATTTGATTTGAATTTTTCAGCATACAAATTTCATTAGCAAAAAAGGCTTTCTGCTAATGAAAAAACGTGCGATTTTTGGTGTTTTTTCGCTTGTTTTAAAAACATAAAAAGCCGAAAAGCCTAGTAAAATCAAGGCTTCTCGGCTTTTTAAGATTGGCACCCCCAGCGAGAATCGAACTCACAACTAACCCTTAGGAGGACAGAGCTAACGCCTCTGCGGGATTTACAGTATCCACATATTCTATGTTGGGCATATCCTGGAGGTTTTTTGCAGAAATTACACACAAGTTCGATATCTTTTACAATATCGACGAGATCTCCGTTGGGATATTAGAACATGGCACCGTGTATGGCACCAAAAAAGGTGCCAATTTTAAAGGATTCACCGCCGATCAAAATTGCATGTTAACGGTTTGCTAACAATCACATGATCTACTGGACTTTATGAAATTTGTCTGCGATAATTGCCTCCCATGAAAGGAGGGTATTATAATGGCATTACACAGAATGAGAACGATAGCAGAAGCAGTATCGGAAATCCTTGAGCTCGATGCAGACTCTGCCATTACTGCACATTGCATCAGAACGCTCTGCAACAACGGTATTGTCAAGTGTATCTACACAGGAAAGAAAATACTTGTTGATATGGAATCACTGTACGATTTGATTAACGGCGAAAAAACAGTGAATAATCCGACGCAGAATAATGAAATGTAAGCATTTATAGTGGATGAACCTCCAATGTCAAGAATGTTGGAGGTTCCATTTTTATAGACCTAACACTTTTCTGGCCTATCCCCTTGAAGGGGTCTGCAATATCCGTTTCTTGCATAAAATCCGTATTTTTAAGGATTTTAGGGTCAAAGCCAAGCTGTTTTCCGTAACTTTCGCAGATTTCACAGCAAGTCCTGATCGCGTGGCACCACGCAGGGTGCCAAAAATGGCACCACATTTTCAAAATGTCCGCTCGAAAGTGAATTTGTTTTCAAAATTGTATTGACTATTCGGTGTACTTTGGCTATAATAGATAATACAAAAATATCCGCTTTAGCGGTCAATTAGATTGAATTTAGAAAGGACTGTGAGCTATGCACGATGTCCAATATTATAAGAGCATATTCGATAAGTACGGCGGCATGATGCGCACTACGCAGCTTGCAGAGGAAAAGATATTCTATCCGCAACGTGAAAAGCTGATCGCAGACGGCTATGTGGAAAAAATCCGCAGAGGCTATTATCAGTGGATCAATCCGGACGATTTCAGCGAAGTAGGCACCGTGATTCGTCTATTCCCTGATGCCATACTCTGCATGGACACAGCGCTTCGCTATTACGGTTATAGCGATCGTACTCCAGGCGACTGGCACCTGGCAGTCAGCAAAGACTCCGGCAAATCCCGATTCAAAATTGATTACCCCTTCGTAAAACCGTATTACGTGGAGCCCGCCGTACTGGAGCTGGGGCTGACAACCGGAACCATGGATGGTCACTCCATTCGCATCTATGATAAGGAGCGTCTGATTTGCGATTGCCTGCGCTATCGCAATAAGATGGACAAAGAGATATTCAACAAAGCAATTCAAAAATATATCGCAGATCCGGAAAAGAGCATCCCGAAGCTGATGGAATATGCCGGACCTCTGCGCGTGAAGAAGCTGGCAAAAGACTTGATAGGAGTGTGGCTGTGATGGCAGATATGGCGGCATCCGTTCTTGCAAAACTGAAAAACAAAGCAAAATTATCCGGCATTAGTTATCAGCAGTGCCTGCAGCTATTTTTCCAGGAGGAATTTCTGCGCCGGTTGGCTGGCTCTAAGTACGCGGAGAACTTCGTGCTTAAGGGTGGTCTGTTCATTTACACGCTGACCAACTTCGAGAGCCGAGCAACAGTAGACGTGGATTTTCTGATGCGCGGTCTCAACAACGATCTCGCCCGCATGGATGAAATTATAGCTGAAATCCTGGCAGTTGATACCGGCAATGACTTTGTAACATTCAAGTCCGGCAAGACCGAACCGATTGCAGTGCAGCGCAAATACCATGGTGTCAGCACGCAGATCACCGGATACATAAAGAATGTTCGCGTACCCTTCAATGTTGATATTGGCGTTGGCGACGTGATCGTACCGCGTGCTGAGCGTCGAAATATTCAGACACAGCTTGAGGGTTATGCCAAACCCGAAATCTTGACATATTCCCTGGAGAGTACCATTGCCGAAAAGTTTGATGCCATCCTGCAGCGCTTCGAGCTGACCGGCCGCATGAAGGATTTTTACGACATTTATTATCTGTCCCGATCCTTTGATTTCGAAGGCATGAAGCTGCAGACCGCAATCCAAGAGACCCTGCAAAACCGCGGCACAGCATATGAAAAGGATAGCTTCGACCGCGTCCTCGCCCTTGCAGAGGATGAGGATATGCAGGTTAAGTGGCGCTACTTCCTCAAAACACTCGGAAATCCCGACATGGCCTTTGCAGAGGTAATGGAAGGCATCAAAACCTTCCTCCTGCCGGTCTGGGAAGCGATTATAGCAGAAAACGAAACCCTAAGTAATTGGGAATCTAAAACTACAAGTTGGAGATAAGGAAGGTATATTCCATGGCTAAGAAAAAAGTAGAAGAAAAAATCAATTTGGACTCTATTCTGTTCAAATGTAGAGATATTTTGCGTCAGGCGCGCAATTCCGGTTCCTTCTTTGAGAAGCGTGATATGATGCTGACACTGGTGTTCCTGCGCTTTATTGGCGAGAAGTTTGAGGATGGTATTCAGAAGTTACGCCAGGAGCTGATCGCACAAGGTTTGGATCCCGATGATGAGGAAATTTTTGCAGCTTTTTTTGATGATGCCACTTTCACAGACGGAACCTACAATCTGCCGGTGGAGGCTCGTTGGTCTACTATTATCAACACACCCGCTCCGCAGTTGAATGTTGCGCTGGATACTGCGCTGCATAGCCTGGCAACCAGCAGTAAGCAACTGAAGGGCTGTTTTGTGGAGGGTACTTTTACCACCCGCAATTTAGCTCCCAATGATATTAAGAAGATTGTTGATGAGGTCAATAAGATCAGCCACAAGGCATTTGGGGAAGAAAAGGATTTGATCGGCCGCGTATACGAATATTTCCTGAAGGAGTTTGCGGTCAACGCAACCAAAGAAGAAGGCGAATTCTACACACCTCATGACGCTGTTCAGTTGATCGCTGCTATGATCGAACCTTTCGATGGAACTCTGTACGATCCCTGCTGCGGCTCCGGTGGTATGTTTATCCAGAGTGCCGATTTGATCAGAGAGAAGCAGGGCGATATCAGCCGTATTAATATTTACGGTCAGGAGAAAGAACCCGCCACCTACCGTCTGGCAAAGATGAACCTTGCTCTACGTGGACTCAGCCACCATTTGGGAGAGGAAGCAGATTCCACCTTTACCCACGATCTGCATAAGGGAATTTACTTCGACTACATTATGGCAAACCCGCCCTTCAACCTAAAAGGCTGGTATGATCCCAATCTGAAGAACGATGCTCGCTGGTCAGACTATGTTACTCCGCCTGAGAGTAACGCAAACTACGCATGGATTTTGCACATGCTTTCCCATTTGAGAGCAACCAAAGGTGTTGCAGGATTCCTTCTTGCAAACGGCGCTCTTGGTGATGGCGACACCTTGGAAATCCGCAAAAAGCTTATTCAGAATGATAAGGTGGAAGCCATTATCATTCTGCCACGTGAAATGTTTATTACAACGGACATCAGCGTTACCTTGTGGATTTTGAACCAGAATAAAAAGGGAGGCAATTATCACGGCAGAACCCTTCGTAATCGTGAGAATGAAATCCTCTTCATGGATCTGCGCACATGGATAGAAAACCCCGTTAAGGGTGAAGGCAAAAAGAAAGTGTTCTTGAATGATACACAAATCAAAAGAGCTTCAGATATTTATCACACATGGCAGACGGAAGGTACAGACGGAGTGCACTATGAGGTGCCTGAACTGTATCGCAGTGTTGGTATTGAAGAAATTGAAAAGCATGGCTGGAGTCTTGTCCCTAGCAAGTACATTGAATTCATTGATCACGACTTAGATATTGATTACGGCACTGAAATTAGTCGCATTCAGGCAGAAATGCGCAATGTCCTTGCACAGGAAAAACAGTCACAGAAGCTGCTGGAGGATGCGTTCAGGGGGATTGGATATGGCATTGACTAAATGCAAACTTGGCGAATTAATCGAGCGGTTAGATAATAAGAATGCCGATCTGAAATATGGTGTCGAATACGCGGTTGGCGTAAGCAATGATAAACTGCTTATGTCGACAAGGGCGGATTTAAATGGTCGTGATTTAACGAAGTTTAGTATTATACATCCTGGAGACTTTGTGTATAACCATCGTACGTCTCGACATGGAGGAAAATTTTGCATTGCGTACAACACCACAAGTGATAACGTTATTTGCACAGAAGATTACACCCTGTTTCGTATAAGGGATGATTGCAAAAACAAGTTGTTAAACGAGTGGTTGTACATGTATTTTCACAGACCAGAAATGGACCGCTTTGTGATGTACAGTTCGTGGGGAAGCTCAACAGAATTCTTTAATTGGGATGATGTGTGCGATATCGATATTGAACTCCCCGATCTTCCCACACAGCAGAAATATGTTGACATCTACAATGCCATGGTCGCCAACCAGCAGAGCTACGAGCGCGGGCTGGAGGATTTGAAACTAACGTTTGATGCGCTGCTTGATAACATCAAGCACAATGCTTCAATGGTCCCTATGCGTGACCTACTGGCTGAAGTAGATAATCGAAACAGTACTGGGGAGATCGTTGATGTCCAAGGCATAAATATTTTCAAACAATTTATGCCTTCTGTGGCTGATACCAATGGTGTAGACCTCACTAAATATAAAATCGTCAGAAAAGGTCAGTTCGTATATTCCGGTATGCAGACAGGTCGCGATGAATGTATTCGAATTGCTTTGTTCGACAAGGATGAGCCGATTATCATTTCGCCTGCATACACAGTTTTTGAAATTAAAGACGGAGCAGTCCTGCTGGAGTATATTATGATGTGGTTTTCCCGCAAAGAAAGCGACCGTCGTGGATGGTTTATGAGTGATTCGAGTATCCGCACAAATCTTGACCTTGAACGTTTCTATGAAATAGGAATTCCGTTGCCGGATGAGAAAATGCAGAGATCCGTTGTTGATTTGTACAAGGTATACACCCTGCGTAGAAGCATCAATGAGCAATTAAAGGCTCAGATCAAAGACATTTGCCCGATCCTGATTCGGGGGGCGTTGGAGGAAGGGACATAAGCACGTGAGTTTTAGATTGAATATAGATAACGTTCTTGAAACCGTTATAAGAGAATTAAATAATAACGGCTTCACCAGTTTTGAATATGAAGATCTATATGGCAATATTGGTAACGAAAAATTGAAAACAATTTTTTCGTGGCTTCATGGTGGCTATATCCAGTTGTTCAGAACTATGAATGAGCGTCTCCCCTCAGGAGAACACGGCGCACATTTTTGGGCAGAACCGAGCAGAAGCCTGATTTTCCTTATTGAGCTCACCATAACGTTGCAAGGAAACCTAAAAAAGACCGAGTGGGCTTTTTCGATAGATGAGTATTATGATTCCTTGATTAAACAATGCAGAGACTTCTTATCTAACAGCGGCGGCAGCACAATCCCTCCGCACATGGAACGAATTGTTTTGTGTTATGTGGAGCCAATTTTTCAACTAACGGAATCGATCGCGTTTAGCCGTGAAAGCCAACCAGTCTTCGCGAATTTGAAAGGACTTGGTGAAGGCTCGTATGCCAGGGCCTTTCGTTATACAGACCCATTCTATCAAAAGGATTTTGTTGTAAAAAGAGCGAAGCCGGATCTGAACGAAAAGGAGCTTCAGCGGTTTAAGCGGGAATTTGAGGAAATGAAAGCACTTCATTCCCCGTATATTGTCGAAGTGTATTCGTATAACGAAGAAAAACATGAATACACCATGGAGCTGATGGATTTAAGTCTCGAAAAATATATCAGCATGAACAATCAATCCATGACACTGCAGGAGCGCAAAAATATTATTATGCAGTTGCTCCGCGCATTTGGATACCTTCACTCTAAGTGTATTTATCACAGAGACATTAGTCCTAAGAATGTGCTACTAAAACAATATGATGATACGTTGGTTGTAAAGCTATCGGATTTTGGATTGGTCAAAATCGTGGAGAGCGATCTAACCTCCGAAAACACCGAATTTAAGGGGTCGTTAAATGATCCTGCGCTAAAAACAGAGGGATTTGCCAATTACGGATTTTTGCACGAAGTATATGCGATGACGTTGCTATTTGCATACGTTATGACAGGAAAATCCAACTGGGCAAAAATAGATAACCCAGCAATAAAAGCCTTTATGAATAAAGGTACCAATCCTGATAAAACAAAAAGATTCCAAACACTGGATGAACTTGCTAACGCTGTAAAAGCGTGTTTTGCAGAACTTGAACATCAAAAGTAGTTTGGAAATGGGAGGCAACTATGGCTAAATTACAGAATTATAACGGCCACTATTGCGAATCTGAATACGAATACGCATTCCTTTCGTTCCTGGAGGACGAAGGGTGGCAATATCTTGCCGGAAACAGCATTCCGCGTGACTCCAAGAGGGATGTCCTGTATATGGACGACATGGAGCAGTTTCTGAGCAAGAACAATCCGGATCTGACGGCAGAAGAAGTGCGTCAGATTATGGACACTGTGCGCCTTGTGGGTGCGGAATCAGATTTTGCTACACTTCATAAAGTCTATGGCTGGATGGTGGACGGCGTTCAATTCACTCCGCAAGCAGGCCTCCCAAGAATGGTTAATCTGATCGACTTTGAGAATCCGGAAAATAACCTTTTCCGCGCCGTTAATCAGTTTACTGTGGAGTACACCAATAATGGGCAAAAGGAGAACCGTCGCCCAGACGTCATTCTGTTTGTCAACGGTATGCCTCTGTGTGTTATTGAGCTGAAAAATCCGGCCGATGTCAATGCAACGATTTATGATGCCTGGGAACAGATCAATATCCGCTACTGGCGCGATATTCCCCACTTGCTGCATTACTGCCCGTTGGCGTGCATTTCGGATGGAGTAAAAACTCGGCTGGGTACAGTTCGTACACCTTATGAGCATTTCTACGCTTGGCGCCGTGTCAATGACGGTGACAAGGTTTCCACGTTGCCTTTTGATGAGCTGGAGACAATGATAAAAGGCGTTTATGCGCCCGCAAGATTCTTGGAAATCTTCCGAGACTACATTTACTTCCAGGATAGCGAATACGACAGTGACGAACGTGAGATCGTGTGTCGTTATCCGCAGTTCTTCGCGGCCCGTCTTTTGAAGCAGAGTATTATAAAATCCGTCGTCGAAAAGAGCGGTAAAGGCGGCACATATTTCGGTGCAACCGGTTGTGGCAAGACATATACCATGGCTTTCCTTGCTCGACAGTTGGCGCTGCGTTGTACCCATGTGCCAGAGATTGGCTCGCCCACGATTGTTATGATCGTGGACCGTGACGAGCTGCAGAAGCAGGGCGCAAAACTGTTCACCAAGAGCAAAGAGTTTTTGAATCTTGGCGAAGTGACGGTTGTTTCCAGCCGCAGAGCGCTAAGAGAAGAACTTGGCGCACGTGAAAGTGGCGGATTTTACATTTGCACCATCCAGAAATTCTGCGATAGAGAAGATGACAAGATCGGCCTGATCAATAGCCGTTCCAACATCATTTGTTTTTCCGACGAAGCGCACAGAACCCAACTGGAGCATGCGAAAAGGATTCAGTTCAGCAAGGATACTGATGAAAATATGCGTGCCATGTTGTCCAAGCCCTACGCAAAAGTGCTGAAGGAGGCGTTTCCACAGGCAACCTTCGTTGGTTTCAGCGGCACGCCTATTGCGGAAACATATCAGACATTCGGTGAAGAAATCGATCGTTATACGATGGATCAGGCGGTCGCAGACGGCCTGACTGTTCCGATTAAGTATCATCCTCGCATTGCAAAAGTTCTGTTGGACCAGGAAAAGGTAGAACAGATTGAGGCTTACTACAAGAAGTGCGCAGAGGATGGTGCTACGGCTGATGATATCGAAGCCAGCAAGAAGGCCATGAGCTCTATGGAAATCATTCTTGGCGAGCCCTCTCGTCTGGAACGTCTTGCGGTGGATATTCACGATCACTATGTTTCTTCGTGCGAAAAGGATCCGGATAGGATTCAAAAAGCGATGGTTGTGTGTTCCAGCAGGACAATCGCCTATGCACTTCTGAGAATATTCCAAGAGAAGTATCCGGAGTGGTTTGTAGAGAAGAAGGCACCCGAAGGTATTGCAGTATCCGAAGAAGAACTGCGTGAGCTGAAACCAATGCCCTTTATGGCAATGGTAGCCAGTGTCGGCAGCAACGATCAGCCGGATATGTATAATTACCTCGGCGGTGTAAAGAATGGAAAGCGTTCCGAAGAATTGGACGCAGCGTTCAAGCAGAATAAGTCCAATTTCCATATTGCCGTTGTCGTTGATATGTGGATCACAGGATTTGACGTTCCTTCGCTGACCTACATGTATAACGATAAACCCCTGAAAAAGCATTTG
>JAFYVE010000003.1 GCA_017549285.1 Clostridia bacterium | reverse complement strand
GCCGCTTGACTAAAGAAGCTTATGCTGATAAACTTAATACTATAAGAAATAGACTTGTTCAGGCAGAAAAGGATGTTGACAGCGGCATCATTACTCCTGACTTCGTAAAGCACTATATCGACAGAATCAATGTATCAACCGAGGGCAATATTATCAACCTTGAAATCATACTTTTTTCAGGAATAAGGTTCAATTCGGTAATTGAAAAGAACGGTGGTCGTTCGGGTACTATGGTCAAGAAAATGATTGAAGCATACGAAAACGGTATGAAGTAATCAGAGCATATATAAATGCAGGTGCAGTTCTGACGGATTGCATCTGTGTTTTTTAATTTTTATGGTGACAAATGATGAATAAAGGTGTATAATATTTTTTTAGAAAATATTATCTGTGAAATCGGGTGTATTTTATGGCAAAAAAGACTCTGGATATGACAAACGGTCCGTTTCTTAAAAAAATATTTATGTTTTCGTTGCCTCTTATGGCAACAGGGTTTCTGCAGTTGCTTTATAACTCAGCCGACACGGCAATTGTAGGCAAATTTGCAGGATCTCAGGCACTTGCGGCTGTTGGTTCAACAGGTTCACTTATCAACCTTATCATTAATGTATTTATTGGTCTTTCAATGGGTTCGGGCGTTATGGTTGCCCGACATATCGGTGCAAATGACGAAAAGCGTGTTTCAAAAAGCGTTCACACAGCAATGCTTTTAGGTCTTGTAAGCGGTATTATTGTTGCTGTTATCGGATTCTTTATGTCAGGCACTTTTCTGAAGCTAATGCACGTTGAAGAGGGTGTACTTGAGCTTTCAACCCTTTATCTTAAAATATATTTCCTCGGTGCTCCGGGTTCACTCGTCTATAATTTCGGTGCGTCGCTTTTAAGAGCTTCGGGTGACACAAAACGACCTCTTTACATACTTTCTGCATCGGGGCTTGTAAATGTAATTCTCAATCTGATACTTGTCATTCCCCTTAAAATGAGCGTTGCAGGTGTTGCGATTGCTACAATCACATCACAGTATCTCACAGCAATTATTGTTGTAATTCTTCTTTTCAGAACAAGCAGTATGCTCAAGCTCAGCATTAAAAAGCTTCGTTTTGATACTCTTGAACTTAAAAATATTATACGTATCGGTGTACCTGCAGGACTCCAGAGCTCACTTTTCTCAATTTCAAATGTTATAATTCAGTCGGCTGTCAATTCATTTGGTGCGGTTGCAATGGCGGGTATTGCCGCAGGTTCACAGTTTGACGGTTACATTTTCGTGTGCACAAATGCCGTCGCACAGACAACAATGACGTTTACTTCGCAGAATATCGGTGCTGCAAAATATAAAAATATCAATAAGGTTTACCGTTACTGTTTCATTGTCGCAACAATAATAAGCGTTGTGCTTTCAGCCGTCGGTTATTTCTTCAGGGATGAAATCGTATGGATTTTTGCAAAAGAACCTGAGGTTATATCACTTGGTGCGCAAAGACTTGCCCTTGTTATTCCCTTCTATGTTTTCTGCTCACTTCAGGATGTGTGTGCAGGTCAGATAAGAGGTATGGGCAAATCAATTGAACCGATGATTCTTTCACTTTTCGGAACATGCGTTGTAAGACTTGCGTGGATTTTCCTCATTCTTCCGCCCGACCGCTCACTTATGGATATCTACTGGGCATATCCTATTTCATGGTTTGCAACGTTTGCTATGCTTAATATAATGTATTTTATCGCAATCAGAAAACTGTTGAAGAAACAGAATGCATAACAAAAAGCGACACAGTCCTTCGGGATTGTGTCGCTTTAATATTACTCAAAACAAAAAATTATTTCTTCACATAAAATGCAACGGACCAATAATAGATTATTGCAACCACAAAAAGAATCCATGCAACTGACCAGAGATTGAGTAAAAAGCCGAGAATAAGGAAAAGGATAAGTGCGGCTTCAAAAACAGGGATTGCGAAAAGCAGTCCTTTTTTTGTTTTTGCTCTCATTCCGATTGCAAAGTGATAATATGCGGGAATCAGCAGAAAAACAAGCCACATCGGATGCCACAGATGTAATGTTACTCCGCTTAATATGTAAAACGCAACCGCAACAAGCGGAAACGGGAATTTAAGAAGCTTTGCCGAAAGTCCCGGATAAATCGGGGCACCCTTTTCTATGGGTTCGGTTTTTGTCTTTTTCTCTTTCGGGGGTGGAGATGTTTCGTCTTCTGTTTTATTTCCAACAAGCACATCAAGGCTGACATTATATAAATTGCTCAGTTCAATCAGAGTGTCCGTATCGGGAGTTGACTCCCCTCTTTCCCATTTTGAAACTGCCTGACGGCTGACGCCCATTTTCTCTGCAAGGGCTTCCTGAGAAAGTCCGTTTCTTTTTCTTAAATCTGCAAGTGTTGTTCCGAGTTTCAGACTCATTTTATAATCACTTCCTTTTTCTGTTCTCAATTATACATATTTATTTCCTTTTTTGCAAGATAAAATCAAAAATCACCGGTTGCGGGACGCAACTGACGGTTGTCGCAACCGGAAGTATGTGGAAATTGCGTGGTTTCGGGCATATACTTTCATCAGGGTCGTAAACGACACGGCAAAATACAAATTGCATTAAAAGGAGAAAACAAAATGCTTAACATTACAAACACAGAACATTTCGGACTTGCAAGAAAGATAGTTGCAAACATGACATCAGAGAGCTGGAAAAACATTCCACACGTAGGCTACAACTATGAAGCTGATGTAACAGACCTTCTTACAGAGCTCAAAAAAATAAATCTCGGCAGAAGTGCAGAAGATAAAATCACGGTCAATACTCTTATGCTCAAGGTTATTGCAGAGGGCTTAAAAGCCGCACCTGCTATGAATGCGCACATCGATTACAACAGTTTTCTTGTAAGAGGCAGAATTGACACTTTTGAAGAAATCAACATTTCAATTCCTATGATAATGCCTGACGGTCACATGATGACTGTAAATGTAAGAGGCTTTGAAAAGATGAACCTTGACGAAATCACAGACAAAGTCAACGATGTCAGAAGAAGAATGGAAAACACTATTCTTGATGAAGCAATGTATGAAATATCTTTTGCAAACACAATCAACGAACTGAAAAAAGGATGCATTCTTAAAGCTCTCGGAAGACTTTTCGGAGCAAAAACAGGCAAACATAAAATCAGACTTCTGACAGGTGAAGAGAAAAGAAAATATCACTCAATGAGCAGTAACGACAGGCTGACGGGTTATGACATTGAACAGGGCACAGTGACGGTTTCAAACCTCGGTTCACTTGACAGAAGCCTTACGGGCAACGTGACACTCCTCGAAATCATTCCGCCTCAGGTTGCAGCATTCGGAATAGGGGCAATTCAGGATAAAGTCACCTGCGCAACCGACAGTTGCGGCATAAAAAGTGCTGATTTCAGAAAAATTCTGCCCATATGTATAGCATTTGACCACAGAGCACTCGACTTCGGTGATGTCATTCCCTTTACAAAACGATGCAACGAGATTTTTGAAAATCCCCGAATCATTCACAGTTGGATTGATAATAAAAAAACAGAACGTAAGTTTAAAGAGGCATAAAAATAACGGCTGTTCTTTTCGCCGACTACCCATAAGGAAGTATTTCTTTAAAATATGAACTTTTGGCACAATAATGCGTTAAAACTCCCCGACATGCGTCAGCATTGTCGGGGAGTTTTGCCTTTTCTTGTATCCAAAATTTATATTTTAAAGTGCTT
>JAFYVE010000009.1 GCA_017549285.1 Clostridia bacterium | reverse complement strand
AAATCAGAATTTATCGCTGAGCGATAAATTCTGAATGATATAATTTTCCTGCGGAAAATTATGATGTTATGCTACGCAAAATGATGTATGACCTACGGTCAAATGATGCGTTTGCCTACGGCAAACATTTCGGAAGGGCTTCGCCCTTACCCATTTTAAAATTCAAGCCGCAAAGCGGCTTCCGACATTTTTGCCAAAGGCAAAAACATCATTTTGTGAAACAAAACATCATTATTCGCTTTAAGCGAATACATCATTTTTTGCCAGCGGCAAAAAACATCATTCAATAATTTATCGCTCAGCGATAAATTATTGTTTGTATTATTATAACAGAGTTTTTTTTCCATTTCCATACCCTTATATGTTTTTTTTGAAAATCTATTAACTTTTTTTATTCAATCTGTTATAATCATCCGTGAGGTGTTATTATGGATATAATTATACTTATATTTGTTATACTTACAACTGTGTTTTCGCTTCTTGCTTTTATTTCTGCAAGAAAGGGAAGCAGTAATTCTAAAACAGGAGAAAATGCAGTTCTTGAAAGTAAAATAGATACTCTTTCTGCCACCGTTTCAAACGAAATGGCTCACAACAGACAGGAAAATATTCAGATGATGAACAATATCGGCACTAAAATTTCCGATATGAGTGAAAAGAATCTTAATATGCAGCATAAAATCACATCATCTGTAAATGACTCACTTGCTGAAATCCGTAATTCAAATGCACAGCAGAATGAAAAAATTCTGACAATGCTGACAGCATCAATCGATAAAATGACAGAAAAGAATGAGAAAAAACTTGAAGAAATGAGAGCTACGGTTGACGAAAAGCTCACTTCGACGCTCACAACAAGACTTGATTCATCATTCAAAACAGTTTCTGAGCAGCTTGAAAAACTTTATTCTTCTCTCGGTGAAATGAAAGAGCTTTCAGGCGGTATCACTCAGAATGTTTCTTCACTCAACCGTGTGCTTACAAATGTAAAGGCGAGAGGTACATGGGCTGAATATCTGCTTGAAGGCATTCTTGACCAGACAGTACCGAATATGTATGTGAAGAATTTCAAACCCGAAGGAAGTAAAGACTTTGTTGAGTTTGCAGTAAAGCTTCCGTCAGGTGATGACAGCAAAAAAATCACATACCTTCCCATTGACTCAAAATTCCCTATGGAAGACTATGCAAGGCTCTGTGCAGCTGCTGATTCAGCCGATGCCGTTGCTGTTGCCGAAGCGAGAAAAGCGCTTGAAAAACGTGTTCTTGACGAAGCAAAAGATGTATCAAAATACATATCTGTTCCTGAAACCACACCCTTTGCAATTATGTATCTTGCAACTGAAGGGCTTTATGCCGAAATTGCATCATCAAAATCAGGTCTTTTTGAAAAAATCCAGAATGAATACAGCGTTATGATTGCAGGTCCCACAACAATCACGGCTCTTCTCAACTCCGTTGCTATGGGACTGCGCACAATGGCTGTGAATGAAAAAGCAAACGAAATCAAAGAGCTTTTAGGTGCTATCAAAAAGCAGTATGAAACATTTGATACCGTGCTTTCAAAGGTCAGAAAGAAGATTGATGAAGCAGGTACATCTCTTGATGAAGCAACAAAGAGAAACGAACTTATTCAGAAAAAACTTAAAAATATCGATGCTGCTGACTCTCTTGCAGCTGACTCAATTCTCGGTATAACCGAATAAATAAAAATTTACAAAAAAACAGATGCAAAATGCGTTTTAATATGTTATAATTTTTTTGTTATGTATATATTCAGGAGGTAAATCATGAAACACGCTGATATCATCTCAAAAATGACTCTTCAACAGAAGGCAGATTTCTGCTCAGGTAAGGATTTCTGGCATCTGCAGGATAATGAAGAGTTAGGACTTCCCTCAATAATGGTCTGTGACGGCCCTCACGGACTCAGAAAGAAAAAGGACCAGAAGGAAAAGGGTGAACTTATGAGTTCAAAGCCCGCAACCTGTTTCCCCACAGCAGTTACAACTGCAAGTTCGTGGAATCCCGAACTTATTGAAGAAATGGGTAAGGCACTCGGTGAAGAATGCCTTGAAGAAAAGGTTTCAGTCCTTCTCGGCCCAGGCATTAATATCAAACGTTCTCCTCTTTGCGGAAGAAACTTTGAATATTTCTCAGAAGACCCCTATCTTGCAGGCAGAATCGGTACATCTTTTGTAAAAGGTGTTCAGTCAATGGGTGTAGGTACATCACTCAAGCACTTTGCCGCAAACAATCAGGAAACAAGAAGAATGACTGTTGACTCAGTTGTTGATGAAAGAACTCTCCGTGAAATTTACCTCGCAGCATTCGAGCCCGTTGTAAGAGAAGCACAGCCCTGGACAGTCATGAACGCATATAACCGTCTTAACGGTGAATACTGTGCAGAACACGAATGGCTTCTCAATAAAGTTCTCCGTGAGGACTGGGGTTTTGAAGGCATTGTTGTGACAGACTGGGGTGCAAATAACGATAAGGTTCTCGGTCTTAAAGCAGGTCAGGACCTTGAAATGCCCACATCATTCGGTATTGCTGCAGCAAAGATTGTTGAAGCAGTAAACAACGGTGAACTTGACGAAGCTGTTCTTGACACTTGTGTTGACAGAATTATTGAACTTATCCTCAAGTCAAAAGAAAGCCTTCGTGACTATGTTTACGATAAGGAAGACCATCACGCACTCGCAAGAAAGATTGCAGGCGAATCAATGGTTCTTCTCAAGAATAAGAACAATATGCTTCCTCTCGATAAGTCAAAGAAGATTGCTCTTATCGGTGAAATGGCAAAGAATCCCCGTTATCAGGGCGCAGGTTCATCACTTATCAACCCCACAAAGCTTGATAATTCATTTGATGAACTCATGAATGAAGGTGTCAGCCTTGAATATGCTCCCGGTTACGAGAGAAAGTCAGACAAACCTGCTGAAAACCTTATTGCTGAAGCTGTTGAAATTGCAAAGAATTCAGATGTTGCCGTTCTTTTTGTAGGTCTTACTGAATCATACGAAACAGAAGGTAACGACAGAAAGCACATCAATCTTCCCGAAAGCCACAATGCTCTTGTTGACGCTGTATGTGCTGTCTGTGAAAAGGTTGTAGTTGTTCTTTCAGGCGGTTGCCCCGTTACAATGCCCTGGCTTGATAAGGTTGATGCAGTGCTCAACGGCTATCTCGGCGGTCAGGCAGGCGGAAGCGCTATCGTTGATATTCTTCTCGGCAAGGTCAACCCCTCAGGTAAGCTTGCTGAAACATATCCCATATCTCTTGAAGCTGTAGCATCAAGTGCAAACTTCCCCGGCAATCCTCTTACAGTTGAATACCGTGAAGGCATCTATGTAGGTTACAGATATTTTGACACAGCAAAGAAGGATGTTCTCTTCCCCTTCGGCTATGGTCTTTCATACACAAGCTTCGAATATTCGGATATGAAGCTTTCAGCTGACAGCATCAAGGATACAGATACACTCACAGTTTCTTTCAAAGTGAAAAATACAGGTGCTGTTGCAGGTGCTGAAACAGCTCAGGTTTACGTAAAGGATACAGATTCAACCGTATTCCGTCCCGAAAAGGAACTCAAAGGCTTCAAAAAGGTGTTCCTTGCTCCCGGTGAAGAAAAGGAAGTTGCAATCACTCTCGACAAGCGTGCATTTGCATATTACAATGTAAATCTCGGTGACTGGCACATTGAAACAGGTGCATTCGAAATCCTTGTAGGTGCATCAAGCCGTGACATAAAGCTCACAGATACAGTAAATGTTGAATCAACTGTTGTTGCAGTTGTTCCCGATTACAAGGCAACAGCTCCCTGTTACTACGGTGCTGATGTTGCAGCTGTTGCAGATGCTCAGTTTGAAGCACTTCTCGGCAGACCTATTCCTCTTACACACAGAGACCCCTCTGTGCCCCTCGGAATCAACAACACTCTTGAAGATTCAATGAGCGGTAAGGCAGGCGGCAAAATCTGTAAGCTCATTATGAAAATTATGGGTATGCTTCCCGATGACGGCAATAAGGATATGATGGAAGCTATGGCTCTCCAGATTCCTATCAGATGTATGATGTCAATGAGTATGGGTGTTTTCTCAGAAAAAATGGCAGGCGGTCTTCTTACAATTCTTAACGACCAGGGTACAATGAAAGGTATCGGAAAGATTCTTTCAGGTATCGGCAATGCCCTCAAGAATATGAAGAATCTGTTTAATTCAATCTGATTAATTAATAATAAAAACCGAATAAATAAAAAAAGGATTGCAGAGTAAAACTACTTTGCAATCCTTTTTTTATTTGTTATATATAAGCTTATTTGTTTATCTTCGGGTTATCGGTTCTTCCTGTGAGGTAATCTATGCTGATGTTATAATAATCAGCAAGTTTTATAATAAGTGAAAGCGGAATATCTCTTTCTCCTCGCTCGTATTTAGAATATAGCGATTGATCACACCGGATTATTGAAGAAATCTGTTTTTGTGTCAGGTCGTTGTCTTCACGCATATCTCTGATTCGCAAATTCATAAAATCACCGAAAGAATTATATAATAGGACAAATGTTCCTATTGACAAATAGGACAAATAGTCCTATAATTTATCTGCAATAATATTTTTATTCTCAGGAGGTATTCTTATGCGAAAAAAAGTTTTAAGCGTTATGATTGCTGTTGTAATGATTCTTGCAATTACACCTTTATCGGTGTTTGCAGATGTTAACACTTCAGATTATCTTGCTTATGAAATTATTGACGGTGAGGTAACTGTTGTCGGTTGTAATGAATCAATCAACGGTGATTTTTTGATTCCCGGAACAATCGAAGGTTATCCTGTAACAAAAATTGCTGACAGTGCTTTTATGGGATGTAGAGAAATCAAAAGCATTTCTATTCCTGACAGCGTAATCGAAATCGGTGTGGGTGCTTTTGCAGATTGTGAAGGTCTTGAAACTGTTGTTATATCGGACGGTGTAGCAAAAATATGTAATGGTGCATTTTGGGGCTGCACAGGACTTAAAAATGTAACGATAGGCAGCAGTGTGACCGAAATCGAAGATAATGCATTTTATTATTGTCCTGCTCTTGAAAACATTGTTATACCTGCCGGTGTTGAATCAATCGGGGTTGAAGCATTTTCTTTATGCTTCAATCTGAAATCTATTGAAGTTGATGAAAATAATAAATATTTTTCAAGCAGCAAAGACGGTGTATTGTTCAATAAGGATAAAACTGCAATTATCCTTTATCCCATAGGCAACAGCAGAACGGAATACAGCATTCCTGACAGCGTCAGAAGTATTGAATTTGCGACATTTTACTTTGCATCAAATCTTGAAAAAATAACAATTCCCGACAGTGTTGAAACTATTGGCGGAGGGGCTTTTGCAGGTTGTTACAGACTTGAGGAAATTATTATTCCCGATAGCGTTACTTCCACTATCGGAGAACAAACTTTTGTACAATGCATAAACCTTAAAACTGTTATAATAGGCAATGGTGTAACAGGAATTGAAGAAAATGCATTTTTAGATTGTCCTGTTATTGAAAATGTTACAATTGGTGAAAATGTTAAATTTATCGGAAAAAAAGCTTTCTGGAGTAATTTTGGTAATATCTGCTTAGAAAGTATAACAATTCCTAAAAGCGTGGAAATTGTTGATGCAGAAGCATTCTTTTGTTGTAATGCCTTAAAAGAAATAAATATTTATAATCCGGAAATGTTAATTGCCGAAGACAGTTTTTATATGGTGGGAGTTCTTGACTGGGATAGATATTCAAGCCTTGTTACTGAAATCTATTCATCGGCTTTAATTGATCAGGAGCAGAATACAGATGAGCTTTTAGCTGAATTGTTGACGTTGGTTTATCAGATTCCCGATGATGAGTTAAAAGATGCAGTAATTTACGGCTATACGGGCAGTACGGCAGAAATATACGCAACTGAAAATAATATGATGTTTAAAGAATTGGGAGAGAAAATAACTCCTGATGAGGAAGAAGATACTACCGTTCCCGAAATTCCCAAAGATGATGAAGAGGCCGATTCTGAAACTGATTTTATCGGAATGATAATTAAAATGTTTGAAAAAATCATTGATTTCTTTACTAAGATTTTCTCATCACTAATGAATTTGTTTGCATAAAAAATTACAGCGTACCTTGTGGGTACGCTGAATTTTTTTGTTGTATTGATTTAAAGTAAATTTTTTCTCAGTTCTTCTGCTGATGCAGGATGAATATATGCAGGAGCAACATCAAAAATTGTCTTACAACCTTTGGCTCCTTCGTTGCTGAGTCTGTAAGCGGCTCTTGCATATGCGACAAGTACGCTTGAAGTGAATTCGGGGTTTGAATCGAGTGTGAGTTTGTATTCAATAACATGCTTATTGCCGTTATCAAAGCCTGTTGAACCTGTTCTGAAAACCATACCACCGTGGGGAATACCCTTATGGTCACGGTTGAGTTCTTCTTCTGAGATGAAATGAACTGTTGTGTCATAATCTGCAAAGTAGTTGGGCATTGTCACAATCTGTTCTTCGATTGCGTTGAGGTCTGCACCGTCTTCTGCCACAACAAAGCACTCTCTTGTGTGCTTCTGTCTTGTTGTAAGTTCGGGATTTTCACCGTTTCTGACACTTGTGAGAGCTTCTTCAACGGGGATTGTGTACTGGCGTGCATCCTTTACGCCTGCAATTCTTCTGATTGCATCTGAATGTCCCTGACTTACGCCCTTGCCCCAGAATGTGTAGTCGTTACCGCAGGGAAGGATTGCCTGACCGAGCATACGGTTGAGTGAGAAAAGACCGGGGTCCCAGCCGATTGAAATAATACCGACCGTGCCGTTTTCCTTGCAGACTGCATCAACATTTGCAAAATGCTCAGGAATTTTTGCGTGTGTATCGAATGAATCAACAACATTGAAATATTTTGCCATAGCGGGAGTCTGCTCAGGAAGGTCTTTTGCAGAGCCGCCGCAGAGAATCATAACGTCAATATCGTCTTTCATTTCAGCCGCTTTTTCCATTGAGTAAACGAGTACACCCGAAACGGTTTTTACGTCTTCGGGATTTCTTCTTGTGAAAAGAGCCACAAGCTCCATATCATTACATTTTGAAACGGCACATTCGACTCCTTTGCCGAGGTTGCCGTAACCTGCAATTGCTATTCTTATCATAAATATCACCTTGAATTAAAGATAATGAAATTATATTACAGCTTAATTCCGATTTCAATATAAAATGCAGAAAAATAACATTTTTTTATGGAAAAACCGGAAATAAATCTGCAGAATGATTGATCGGTTTAAAAA
The DNA here is from genome assembly GCA_017549285.1 of Clostridia bacterium. GTDB lineage: Bacteria > Bacillota > Clostridia > Oscillospirales > Acutalibacteraceae > UBA1081. The sequence goes on along the minus strand of JAFYVE010000009.1, from coordinate 13,458 downwards.
ATTGATGAATTTTTTGTAAATTTTATTTTTATTTTTTCTATTTTATTGTAATTTCTGTCTTATTTATATATAATTATTATACTAAAAATAATAAATTATGCTGTCTTGCTATAGCTATTTGTTATTAAATGAGAGGAGATTCAAAATGCTCACAACAGTTAAAACAGTGTCAAAGAAAACATTGAGCATATTCCTTGCTTTTGCAATGTGTTTTACTGCCTTTGTTCTTTGCAATCCGATTGAAGCTGATGCTATGTCGGTCACGGATTATGATTACTATAATCCCAACGATTACTATTATTATCCCAAGGGAACAACATTCGTTGAATCAATCCGTTTCGGTCAGGCTGAAAAAAGTGATGATACTTATAATCAAGCAACCAATAACGGTGATTCTAATTATAAGCTCATTTCCAATGAAAACGGCGGAGGACGTCTTGACTTTAACTCAGGTATTTCAGGTAAAGACTATATTATGGTCGCTTATAAGACAACAACCGATATCACAAAAGCAAATGTTACATATATCCGTAACGGTCATGATAACGGCGGCCCTGAAACAACGACATTCAAGGTAAGAGGTAAGGATTATACTTTCTATAAAACAGCTCAGGACCTTAATGCCGATGCCGGCGGTAATTATATCTATATCTATTACACAAATGATCACAATGTAGGTCTTCCCGTTGTTGATATCAGAGGTTCAAACGTTGAAGGTATGACACTCAACGGTTATTTCACTGTTGAAAAGAATAATGAAAGTGTGCCTTCAGACTGTAACGCAGGTGCCGGCGGTGACTACGTTTATATGTATTTTGACAATGCATCTCCTTACACAAAGGTCACAACAAACGTCAATAACCTTATCAAGGCTCTTGACCAGACCAAGACTGTTATGGATAAGTCATATTACACAGCTGAGTCATGGGCTGCTTATGAAGCTGCTTTCAACACAGCAAATGAAATATGGGGTGCTTATAACAACAATCACAGATGCGGTAACAGAACTGTTCAGGAAATCAACAGCGCTATCACAGCTCTCAACACAGCACTTGCAGGTCTCAAGACCGTAATCACAATTGATGCTGCAACAAACGGCGGCACAACAGAAACAACTTCATATGAAGTTACCTGCGGTCCCAACACAACTGTTGACTTCCCTGCAAGTATCTATACAGCAACAAAAGAAGGTTATACATTCCTCGGTTGGAACACTGATAAGAATGCAACAACAGGTTTCAGATCATCAATGAATGTTCCTCTCAAATCAACTGTTTACGCTATCTTCTCAAAGAACACATATACAGTTTATTTCTCAAACCCCCTCACACTTACAACAATTTCACAGCAGTCTGTTCCTTACGGTGAAAATGCAACTGCTCCCGCAATGAATGAGTTCACTCAGAACGATGAAACAACTCATTACGTTTTCAAGGGCTGGGACAAGGATTTCACAAACGTTAAAGAAAACCTTTCAATCCTTGCTGTATTTGAAGTTGTTCCTCATAACTTCGTACGTACAAGATATGTTGCTCCCACCTGTATTACAAAGGGTACAGAAGTTTATAAGTGTTCAGACTGCGGATATGAAAAGTCAATTTCACTTCCCATAGACAGCAATAACCATACAAATACTATTGACCATCCCGAAAAGGCTCCCACCTGTCAGGAATACGGTTACACAGCATATACATACTGTAACGACTGTAAAACAGTTGTAAGCGGAAGAGACAGACTTGACCTTGCTGACTGTTTATGGACAGAGTGGAGCGTTACAGAGCCTACCTGTACTGTTGATGGCGTAAAATCAAGAAAATGTACAGTCTGCGGTAAGACAGAATCAGAAAAAATCCCCTCAGAAGGCCACAAATGGGGTGACTGGGTTGTTACAAAAGCTGCTACCTGTGAAGCAGCCGGCAGACAGCAGAGAAACTGTTCTGTATGTAACACAGCAGAAGTTGAAATTATCAATGCTCTTACACATAATTATGTAGATACAATAGTTGCTCCCACTTGTACAGATCGTGGTTATACACTTCATAAGTGTGACCGATGCGGTGCTTCATACAATGATACATATGTTGATCCAAAAGGTCATAACTGGGAAGATGTAGGCGCAGCAACAAAGGAAGCAACCTGTACTGAAACAGGTCTTCAGTATCAGGAATGTTCAGACTGTGATGCAAACCGCACAGCTACAGTTCCCGAACTTGGTCATAACTGGACAAATCAGAATATTATAGCAGACGCAACCTGTGATACAGATGGTCTTATGGCTGCAACCTGTGACAGATGCGATGAAGTTCAGTCTGAAATTGTTATCCCTGCACTCGGTCACGACTGGGATGAAGGTACAGTTACAAAAGACGCAACATGTACTGAAGACGGTATCCGTGTTCTTGCCTGTCAGAGAGAAAACTGCGGTAAGTCAATGGAAACAGTTATCAAGGCTAAAGGTCACAGCTGGGATGACGGTGTTGTAAACAAAAATGCAACCTGTGCTCAGGAAGGTGAACTCCTTGTTACATGTACAGTCTGTGGTGAAAAGCAGGTAAACATTATTCCCAAGCTTCCTCATAAGTATTCAGGTACAGTTACAAAGCCCACTTGTACAGATCAGGGTTATACAGAATACTTCTGTTCAGTGTGTCACGACACAATGCTTGATGACTTTGTTCCCGAACTCGGACACAAATATCAGACAACTGTTTTTGCTCCCACTTGTCTTAAGGAAGGTTACACATTCGTACGTTGTTCAGTATGTAACCATTCACAGAAGAAGGATTTTGTTCCTGCTCTCAATCACGATTACGTAACATCAACAGTAGCTCCCACTTGTACAGAAAAGGGTTATGATGTTCACGTATGTTCACGTGGCGACAGCACATATAAAGACAATTATGTTGATGCACTCGGTCACGAATATTCAGTTACAACAGTAGCTCCCACATGTAAAGACAGAGGTTATGATCTTCATACATGTATCCGTGGTGACCATAAGTTCAAGGATAATTATGTTGATGCACTCGGTCACAGCTATGTAAAAGTTGCTGAAGTCAACCCCACAATGACTCAGAACGGTTATGTTCTTTATCAGTGTGAAACCTGCAGTGAACAGGATAAAGAAATTATCTATGTTGGCGATAGAGCTCTTGTCTGCGTAACACTTCTTGATACAAACGGCAACCCTGTAACAGAAGCTGTAATCACAGTTACAAATCTCAATACAGGTGAGTCATATGTAATCACTTCAGACCTTAACGGTTACTTCACAGAAGTTCTTCCCGAAGGTGATTATGAACTTTACATTGACAGAGACGGTTATGAAAACACAACAGGTTACATTTATGTGTCAGACGGTCAGGCAACAATTGATATCCCCGTTATTGAAGATGCAAAATGTGATTGTCAGTGTCACCAGACAAACATCTGGGCAAAGATTTTCCGTATCTTTATGAAGATCCGTAAGTTCTTCGGCCTTGAAGTTAATTGCTGTGATAATCCCGAAATCTGATAAAACAATCAAATAAAATAAGCGGACTGCTGTGCAGTCCGCTGTTTGTTTGAGCAAAAAATAAAGAGGCTGAAACAGCCTCTTTTCTTTTTTATTCAAGACCTTCCATATGGTCCATATAACTGAAACCTTCGCCTTCGAATCTTATTTTAACATCGTGATAACCTTTTCCTGTTGTGATTTTTACAACAGATGATTCATCATCAAGTTTAACGATTTCATATTTGCCGTCTGTTTCAATTGATTCAATGGGTTTGTGTACGAAAATTTCTGTGGGTACATTGAATTTTTTATCCTGATAATAGGAGAGTGAGAAAGTATTCTCTCTTCTGTTATGGTTATATGAAATGATTCTGCCTGTTACAGCTCTGGGATAAGCTCTTTTAAGAACCTTGCCGAGAGGTGATTCAAGAAGACCGTCAAAATATGCCCAGTAAGTGTTGCTCCACTTGTTTGAATCGAACAGGTCAAGAAGAAATTCAATGTGATGAAGCCATTCAGTACCTTCTGAGAATCCGCCCCATTCACCGACTATAACCGGCATATTGAGGTTTGTATCCTGCTCTGTCTTTCTTCTGTCAAAGATTGATTTTACTCTGCCGCTGTTTGCATATTTGTAAGCGGGTGTATCAACCATCAGGTCATATGCGTGAGGAGCAAAAATCTGATTGGGCTCTCTCTTGCCGTTAACTTTAATCGGTTCAACGGCACATTTTATGCCGAGGTTTGAATAATAGCTGTTTTCGATGAAGAGAATGGGGTCTTTTGAAATTTTTCTTATTTCTGTTGCAGCTGAATTGAGGAAAGGCATATATCTTTCCTTATCAAATTTGTTTACAAGGGGAGCTGCTTTGTTTACAAGCATATGGAATACATCTGCTTTGTACTGGTCAAGCACGTGAATGGCTCTGCCCTTTGTAAGCACTTCTTTTAACATCTTTGCTTTGTTGATTCTGCTGTCAGCAATTGTTGTACCGGCAAGGTTTGCGATAAGCTGCAAGAAAACCTTTCCACCGTCTGAGCCGAGGAAGGGCTCATTCATTACATCATAACCGAAAAGTGCGGGATGACCGTCAAATTTCTTTGCAACGTGTTTCCACATATTGATGTATGCAGTCTGTACTCCGTATTTGTTTGTCCAGAAGTTATCAAAAGCCTTGTGAACAGCTTTGCTTATGAAATAGCTTTCTGCCCATACAAGTTTCGGATTTGTGTATTTGTGACCGTCTGTGTAACAAGCCCAGGCAGGAGCACCGTCACCGGGGCCGTTGCCCCAGCCTGAATAAAGGTCCTGATGCATATCAATGTAAGCATAAATTCCTGCTTCGTGACATTTGTCGAGTATCTTTTTTATTGCATCAAGATATTCGTCATTATATTTTCCTTTTTCGGGTTCAACTGCTTCCCAGGTAATGCCGAGACGGATAATATTCATTCCATATTCTTTGAATTTTTCGATTCTGCCGTCTGTCCAGTCATATTCAAAATTTCTTTTGCCCGTTGCAGGATCAAAACCACCTTTATCACAGACATTTATTCCGTGAAAAATTCTTTCTCTTCCGAATTCGTCGATAAGAATTTTTCCTTCAGTACGTATTTTATCCATAATTCACCTCGAAAAACAATTTTTTTTATTATAGCATATATTATTACTCTATTTCAATATTAAATTGACAACAGACTTTATTTTTGATACTATATTTATAAAGGAGCGATTCTCAATGAAAAAAGTTTTTTCTTTTATACTTTGTATTGTTATGATTCTGACTGTAAGTATGACGGCTTCAGCCGGTTACAGAGACCCTGTTGACGGTATAAAAATGAGTGCAGGTCTTAACCCTGTTATAATGAAGATTGATGATACACATTTTCAGTATGCTGTTTATGCTGTTGATATGGAAAATATGACAAATGCAGATATGGTTATTACATATCCCAGAAATATGATTGTTGAATCATTTGAAGAGGTTGACAAGTTTGATCTGTGTTATGACAATACGGTAGGCACAAAAACCTATGTTTCATTTTTATATAAAGACACCTGTTATTACTCAGTCGTAAAGCTCTTTGTTATCAATTTCAAATATACGGGTGAGTTTGAAGCACCCGAACTTGAGCTTTCAACACTTGCCGGTACATTTATAAAGAAGGTGCACGAGCCCGTTATTGTAGAATATGACGGAAAGAATGAGCTTCCTGAAAAAATACTCCCCGGTGACGTTGACCTTAACGGTAAAATAACAGCTGCCGACGCACGTCTTGCATTACGTTTCAGCGCAAAGCTTGAAAAACTGACAGATGCACAGCAGAAAAATGCAGAAGTAAATAAAGACGGTAAAGTTACATCTGCCGATGCGAGAAAGATTTTAAGAGTTTCTGCAGGGCTTGAAAAAGGGTTTGCAGATGAATAAAAACGGTATAATAAAGCGGTCACTTCTGGCCGCTTTTCCCTACACACTTCCTATTCTTGCGGGTTTTCTTTTTCTTGGTATAACTTACGGATTATATATGAATGTGTCGGGTTTCGGTTTTGTTTATCCGATGGTTACAAGTATGCTTGTTTTTGCAGGGTCGGCAGAATTTTTGCTTGTAAATATGCTTCTCGGAGCTTTTGACCCCATTCAGACATTCCTGATGATTCTTATGATAAATGCAAGACACCTGTTTTACGGCATTTCTCTGCTTGAAAAGTATTCAGGTACCGGACTTAAGAAGTTTTATCTCATTTTCGGAATGTGCGACGAAAGTTTTTCAGTAAACTGCTCTGTTGATATCCCCGAAAACACAGACAAAGGCTGGTTTATGTTTTTTGTAACTATACTCAATCAGTCATACTGGGTGCTCGGTGCAACACTCGGCGGAATTTTCGGCTCATTCATAAACTTTAATACCGAGGGACTCGATTTTGCCATGACAGCGATGTTTGTGGTGATTTTCCTTGAACAGCTTTTAAAAGAAAAGAATCATCTGAGCTCTGTTCTCGGTATTGTGCTTCCTGTTGTTTCTCTTCTGATTTTCGGACCTGATAAATTCATCATTCCTGCAATGATTATGATTTTTGCGGCTCTTATTCTTCTGAAAAAGCCCCTTCTGAAAGGCGGTGCCGCAATATGACAACAACTCAGCAGATTATAACAATAGGTATGGCTGTTCTTGCAACGGTGCTCACACGTTTTCTGCCATTTATCATTTTTCCTTCAGGAAAGGAAATGCCGAAGGTCATTCAGTATCTCGGCAAGGTGCTCCCTGCCGCAGTTTTTGGTTTTCTGGTGGTTTTCTGTCTTAAAAATGTTGAAATCCTTTCGGGGTCACACGGTATTCCCGAACTTATTGCAGTAGCCGTTGTTACGGTGCTTCATTTATGGAAAAGGCAGATGCTTTTATCAATTCTCGGCGGAACGGTTGTATATATGTTTCTTGTTCAGCTTATTTTTTGATTTTACGATTGAAAAATATAATACATTATGGTATATTAATAAAAAAAGTGATGGGAGAATTTTCTATGAAACGAATTTTTAAATCATCAGTCAGTATTATACTCACACTCATTCTTGCATTCTCGGTTGTAATCATTCCTTCTGCTGAAGAAACAACAATCGTTGACGGCAAGTGTACCTGCGGTGAAGAGCCTGAAATTTATGTTGCGGCTCTGGGCAGCGCAACACTTTACAAGGATGCAGATACACCCGATGAAAAAGTGCTTTTCCGTCCCGAAACCGGTGCTTATGTTGAGCTTATAGCAAAGCTTATCGGCCCCCTTTTCTTAGTTCTTATGACAAAGGATTACGATGCATTTGCAGACAAGCTTATCCCTGCAGTTGACGGCATTTTCGGTGACCTTGCAAACGACGAAGAAGGCAACTCAACACCTGATGTCACAACCAAGGAAGAACTTCCCACAGATCCTGCACACGGTCTTACAGGCAACTACTATTTCGGTTATGACTTCCGTGCAGATCCCCTTGTTGTAGCAGATGATCTGAGTGCATATATCGACCACGTGCTCGAACTCACAGGTCACGAAAAGGTCAGACTCCGTGCATCTTCAATGGGCGGTGTTATGACAATGGCGTACCTTTACAAATACGGCGAAGCAAAAGTAAAGTCTGTTATTTTCCAGTGCTGTCCTCTTCAGGGTACTGCAGTTGCAGGTGACCTTTTCAACGGCAGAATTCAGATAACTGAAGAATCTGTTTACCGTTATGCCGAAACAGCTCTTCCTTCACTTCTTGAAGGCTTCACAGAAACATTTGTTATGGGACTTGTGAATGTTGTTTATAAGTCAGGCTTCCTCGGCACCGTTCTCAATATGGTTCAGCCAATTCTTGATAACTGTGCACCCAGAGTTTTCGATGAACTCCTTATTCCCGTATTTAAGTCAAACTGCGGTATCTGGTCATTCGTTCCCGATGAATACTACGAAAGCGCAAAGGCTTATATGCTCGGTGAAAACCCCAACGAAGTCCTTCTTCAGAGAATTGATGAATATCATTACAATGTTCAGCAGAAGGCAGGAGATATCCTTAACGATGTTCTTGATAACGGTGTGCCCGTAATGATTCTTGCAGGTACAAACATTCAGAGAACTCCTCTTGTTCCCACATGGACAAATGACTCAGACGGTACTGTTGACACAAAGTATGCATCAGTAGGCGGCACAATTGCTCCTCTTTATGAAACTCTTGGCGAAGGTTATGTTCAGGCAGTTGACTGTGGACACAACCACATTTCACCCGACAACAGAATTGATGCTTCAACATGTCTTCTTCCCGAAAACACATGGTTTGTAACACCCATGCTCCACAGCACAACTCACGATGGTCACGGTGAGCTTTACCGCTGGTTCTTCGAGAATGATGACGAAGGCGTGAACGTATGGTCAAATCCCGATTATCCTCAGTTCCTTGAAAATGATATTGACGGACAGAAGTTGCTTCCTCAGAAGTAATATAAAAATAATCTTATCAGGCAGTTTTTCTGCCTGATATTTTTTTATGTTGAAAAAGAATAACTGTTTTGATATAATTATTTTATGATTTTGAAAAGGATGTATATTTATGGAAAAACTCAAAAAGATGGTTGCCGTTTTTTCAGAGAACTTCTTTGAAAAGTTTTTTTCTGCGTGGTTTCTGTCATCGGCAGTAATCCTGATGGTAACTGTAAATGAGATAGCAATTGACACTGTAAACATACCTCTTTTTGTTGTAATGTTTATAGCTTCTTATCTGCTTGTTTCATTTGCGGGAGCATTATGCGGGAAATCTGTCCCTGCGATTCTTACGGTATCAGTTCTGCTGTTTTCGGTGTTTCTTGTGATGCGAAGTCAGAGTATTTACACCTATATTGCCGCAGGGCTTATATTTGTTCTGAGTGTAAAACATCTGATTGATAAGAATGACGGGCTTGATATCAGAATGAATAAGAAAATTACCGTTTTCTGTTTGGTTTTTACCGTTGTGTTTTTCTTTTCAATACTTACGGCTTTGTCTGTATTCCGTTACCTGACGTTTGCAACACCCAACTTTGATTTCGGAATTTTCTGCAATATGTTTTTTAATATGCGTGAAACATTCAGGCCCACCGTCAGCTGTGAAAGGGATATGATTCTTTCACATTTCGCAGTTCATTTTTCACCTGCGATGTATGTATTTCTTCCGTTTTATTATATTTTCCCTTCACCCGTAACTGTTGCAGTATGTCAGACAGTTGCAATTTACAGCGGACTTATCCCGTTTGTGCTTATAATGAAAAACAGAAAACTCGATTCGTTTCTGATGTGTATGTTTTCTGTTGTGTATTCTGCAAATGCGGCATATACTGCAGGCTGTCTTTATGATTTTCACGAAAACTGTCTGTTGGTGCCGTTTTTGATGTGGATGTTTTATTTCTATGAGAAGAAGAAACTTCCGCTTATGTTCCTTTTTGCACTCTTTACTCTTATGGTCAAAGAAGATGCATTTGTTTATGTTGCCGTTTTTGCCGTTTATATTGTGCTTACAGAGAAAAAGATAGTCAAGGGTGCATCACTTCTTTTTGTTGCGTTTGTATATTTCGCTGTTGCGTGTTATATTCTTGAACAACACGGTACGGGCATAATGTCAGACCGTTATGATGCAATGATATCGGGTGATGAAGGGCTTTTCGGAATTGTAAAAACAGTTTTCACTAATCCTGCATATGCAATAAAGCTTATTTTTACGACACCCGATAAGGATGCGAGAAAGCTTATTTATTTCCTGCAGATGATGTGCCCTATTGCATTCATTCCGTTTGTCACAAAGAAGTCTGTAAGGCTTGTTCTTGTTCTTCCTATGCTTCTTAATCTTCTTACGGATTATGGTTATCAGTATGATATATCTTTCCAGTATAACTTTGCAATAATGTCACTTCTGCTTTATGTCTGTGTTGTGAATGTGACAGATATGGAAAAGAAAAAACGTGATTTTCTTTCGGTTACAGCGGCAGGTCTTGCTGCAATGATGTTCTTTATGCTTATAGTTCCCGGTTTTTCAAGCAGAGCAAAGGACTATTTCAGCCAGCAGGGAAAGTTTGAAGAAATGTCTCAGGTGCTTGATTCAATTCCCGATGATGCATCTGTTGCTGCATCAACATTCCTGATTCCTTACCTTTCCGACAGAACACACATTTACGAAGTTTATTATACAACGCATACCGACTTTGATTATGTTGTTTTTGATATGCGTGATTCCTACCGTGAGGATTCGCTGGCAAGAGCCGTAAAGTTTGAAGAGATGGGCTATAAACTTTATGATTGCAGTTCACCGTATATCTTTATCTATAAGAAATAAACAAAAAAACCACCGTCATAAGACGGTGGTAAATTTTTGTAATGAACTTATTTATCTTCTTTCTGTTTCTTTTCTCTTGATGTGATGTTGTTGAGAAGCGAAACAAGAAGGATGATGATGCCTGTAACACCGAAGATACCTACCATACCAAGTCCCATAATTCTGAGAACTTCCATAACTGCGTCAGCATCAATTTCACCCATGTTGCTGAAAAAAGCAACAAAATCATTTGCGAAGTCTGTGAAGAATGTACCGATAAAACCGGATGATTCAGTTACTGCTTCAGAAACAGCTTCACTTGAAACTTCTTCAAGTACATTTGCCATTGATTCAAATTCCATTGTGAAACCCTCCTTACTTTACGAATGCGAGAATAAGACCGCCTGCGATAACTGATGCAACCTGACCGGAAACATTTACACCTACAGCCTGCATAAGCAGGAAGTTTGTCTTATCTTCTTCAAGACCCATTTTGTTAACAACTCGTGATGCCATGGGGAATGCTGAGATACCTGCAGCACCGATCATGGGATTGATCTTATTGCCTTCCTTGAGGAAGAGGTTCATGAACTTTGCAAGCATAACGCCGCCGAATGTATCGAAAACGAATGCAACAAGACCGAGAAGCATAATAATGATTGTTTCAACACGAAGGAATTCAGCAGCTGTCATTCTTGAAGCAATTGTGATGCCGAGGAAGATTGTGATAAGGTTTGCAAGAACGTTCTGTGCTGTCTGTGAAAGTGAATTGAGAACACCGCATTCTCTGATAAGGTTACCGAACATAAGGAAACCGATAAGAGCAACTGCATCAGGAGCAACAAGACCTACGATGATTGTAACAAAGATGGGGAAAAGGATTCTTGTTGTCTTTGATACCTTTTTCTTTGTGTTCTTCATCTTGATAAGACGCTCTTTCTTTGTTGTGCAGAGCTTGATGATGGGAGGCTGAACAATGGGTACGAGAGCCATATATGAATATGCCGCAACCATAATAGCCGCTGTGTAAGTTGAGTTGAGTGTCTGTGCAACGAAGATTGATGTGGGACCGTCAGCAGCACCGATAATAGCAACTGAAGCTGCGTCGTGAACATCGAAACCGAAAAGTGTTGCAAGGAACATTGTGAAGAAAATACCGAACTGTGCAGCCGCACCGAACAACATAAGCTTCGGGTTTGAGAGCAAGGGCTCAAAGTCAATCATAGCACCGATGCCGATGAAAAGAACGAGGGGCATGAGTTCGTGGCTGTTGATACCGATTTCAAAAATGTGGTCGATAACAGCCTGTGCGCCTGAGAAAGGCAGGTTGACAAGGATTGCGCCGAATCCCATGGGAAGAAGAAGTGAGGGTTCCATTTCTTTCTTGATAGCAAGATAAATAAGGATACCGCCGATTGCCCACATAATGACGTGGCCAATTTCAATTCCCATTACGGTTTGTAAGAGTACTTCCATTTTTTACCTCCATAAACGGTTTGACCGTATAATATCAGCGTAATTATAGCACATAAAAATGTAAATTTCACTAATAAAAATACAAAAAAATAAAGTTTATGCATTCTATCCTAATTATATGTATAAACTTGCAGTTAATTTGTAATTAGTGTAATTTACAAGAAAAAAGCAGTCACAGAAGTGACTGCTCTGTTGTGTAATTTAATTAAAATGTTGATGACATATCAGCCTGAACAGCTTCTTTTACATCCTTCTTTGCCTTTGATGTTGCTCTTCTCTTATTGAGCTCTGCGAGGTAGAGGTCTTCATCAAGAGGAAGTGTTACGGGTACATTTCCGAGCCATGATGAAAGGTAAGCAGCATTACAGATTGTAAGACCGTTGATACCTTCAACACCTTCAGCAACAAGGGGTTCGCCGCGAAGAATATGAGCGGCAAATGCGTTTGTAACACCTGAATGCTGTTCATTCATACCGTCTGTTTCAACTTCAATCTTCTTGCTTTCGAGTTTGCTGAAGCCGTCTTCCGCTGCGTATGTATAATCTGAAAGCTTTTCTGTAAGTTCAACAACTTCAAGTTCACTTGCTGAGCAGATGATTCTTGCCTTATCAAGAGTGATTTCAAGTCTGTTGTCACCGGGGCAGTCGCCTGTTGTTGTGATGAACACGCCTGTTGCACCGTTGGGATATTCAGCATAGATTGTTACATCGTCTTCAACTTCGATGTCGTGCCATTTGCCGTTGTGGCAGAATGCAGTAATCTTTGAAGGCATACCGCATATCCACTGCCAGAGGTCGAGGTTGTGGGGTGCCTGATTCATAAGAACACCGCCGCCTTCACCGTCCCAGGTTGCTCTCCATCCGCCTGAATTGTAGTAACCCTGAGTTCTGTACCAGTCGGTGATAATCCAGTTTGTTCTTCTGATTTCACCGTAAACACCGCTTTCGACAAGCTCTTTTACCTTGCGGAAAATGTGGTTTGTTCTCTGGTTATACATAAGAGCAAATGTCTTATCCTGAGTTTTTACAAATTCATTGAGTTCACGTACATCTTTTGTGAAAACGCCTGCGGGTTTTTCACAGAGAACGTGAATGCCTTTTTCAAGAGCCTGCTTTGAAAGAACGGGATGAAGATAATGAGGAGTTGCAATGATGATTGCATCAACCATACCGCTGTCAAGAAGTTCATCTGTGCTTGTGAATGTCTTAACCTCGGGAACCTGTGTGAGAGCAAAATCGAGTCTGTCCTGCTTGATATCACATACGGCAACAAGCTCCATTTCCTTGATTTTGCCTTCTTTATACATATTTATGTGGGATGAACCCATATTACCGATACCGATAATTGCGTATTTAAGTTTTGCTGACATAAAATCTTTCTCCTTTTTTAATTAATTTACAAATCAGAATTTGTCGAGGTGATTGAATAATGTGTAGGGACCGATGCCCACATCGGTCCGCATTTGTCGAAGACAAATCGGAAATCTCTGATTTCCGCATAACGAACAATTTGATTTATTAAGATTGTTGCAATAGAACGATTTTCAATCGTTATTGCTCCATTACATTACGCAATCGGACCGATGTGGGCATCGGTCCCTACATAATTTGTTTTTCCTGAAATCATTGTACATTGTAAATTGTACATTATTCATTGAAAGAGCCCGACAAATTATTGTTT
>JAFYVE010000002.1 GCA_017549285.1 Clostridia bacterium | reverse complement strand
AGAATGGAATTCAGAAAATAATGAATGGGCAGCAGGGGAGACAGACGGAATGAAAGTCTACGGCTGTAATTCCTGCGGCGGTGAAATTGTTGCCGATGAAACAACAGGTGCCACAAGCTGTCCTTACTGCGGAAATCCCGTTGTTATGAAAGGTCAGTTTGAAGGTGCTCTGCGTCCCAATCTTGTCATTCCTTTTAAATATGATAAGAAAGCGGCAAAAGAAGCTCTTAAAAAACACATAGCAACAAAGAAATTCGTTCCTAAAGCATTCAAGGATGAAAACCATCTTGATGAAATCAAGGGCGTATACGTTCCTCATTGGCTTTTCAGCTGTGATGCTTCGGCAGAAGTGTCCTATGTTGCTGAAAAAACAAGACGTTGGGAAGATAAAAATTACAGATATACGGAAATTTCAGAATTTGATATTTACAGAAGCGGTAATCTGAGTTTTGACAATGTTCCTGTTGACGGTTCAACAAAAATGCCCGATGACCTTATGGAATCAATCGAGCCTTTCAATATCAATGATGCCGTTGATTTCAACACAGCTTACCTTGCAGGTTATCTTGCAGATAAATATGATGTCAGTGTTGAAGAAAGCATGAACAGAGCAAACGAGAGAATCCGTCAGAGTGCAATTGATGCTCTTGAGGATACGGTTGAAGGCTATGAAACCGTTACTTCTCTCGGTGCAAATATGAGCGTGTTGAACGGTACATATAAGTATGCACTTTATCCCGTATGGATTCTCAAAACCAACTGGAACGGCAAAGAATATACGTTTGCAATGAACGGTCAGACGGGCAAGTTTGTCGGTGATATCCCCACAAACCATGCTCTTATCAAAAAGCTCGGACTTCTTATCGGTGCCGGAGTCGGTGCGGCAGCATACGGCATACTCTGGCTTCTGACATTACTTTAAGGAGGTGCGGTAATTATGAAAAAGAGAATTATATCTGTGGTAATTGCCCTTATGATGCTTTTACCTTTCGCACTTACTGCATCTGCAAATTCTGACCATGTTTTTGATATGGGTAATCATCTTACCGAATCAGAGATGTCAGAACTTGAAGTCTATGCACAAACAATTGAAAATAATTACGGTTATTGTGTAATGTTCGGAATTATTGACAGCCTTGACAGAGATTTGTATGAAACAACTTATGACTATGCGGAAGATGTTTATAATTCTGTCGGTGACAGAGATAACGGTATCGTTATTGTTGATAATCTCGGCGACAATGCTTATTCAGTTTATATGACAGAAGGTGCCGAAAGTCTCTTTTCTTCCGAAGAAGATACAATCTGGGATGCATATGATGCCTGCGACACATATTATGACGGTATAGTTGCTTATTACAATGCAGTAAAAGGTGTTCTTGATGCAGATGCTCCTGCTGTTAACACACCTGCAGAAACAACTGCTGCCGTAACAACAGAAACAACAACAGAAATGGTCAGAGTTGAAAGAACATTACCTCTTGTTGTTGACAATGCAGACCTTCTGACCGATGCAGAAGAAAAAGATTTTATTGATAAATTCAATGCTTTCACCGAAGAATATGAAATGGAAATCGCATTTGTTACCGTAACTTCACTTGACGGCAAAACTGTTCAGGAATATGCAGACGATTTCTATGATTACAATGGTTACGGCTACGGTGAGAATGATGACGGATTCCTTCTTCTTTACCTCCCCGGTGAAGAAGGCGAAAGAGAGCTTTATGTAACAACTCACGGCGCGGCTGTTTACAAAATGAGCGATGATATGATAAACACAATGCTTCTTAATATGAAGGATGATATCATCAGCGGAAATTATACTGCAGCTCTTGATACATATATTGCAGAGCTTACTGAATATGTAAAGCCCGGTGTTCATTTTATCTGGTTGTTTGTGTTTATGCTTGTAGGCTGTGTTGTTGCTCTTCTTGTGCTTAACGGAATTGCAGCTGCAAACAAATCAGTACATAAGGCTTTTGATGCAAAGGTTTATGTCAGAAGCGGAAGTCTTGTTCTTACAGGCAGAAACGATACATTCAAGGGTTCTTATGTAAACAAGGATGCAAAGGTTGATGACAGTGATTCAGGAAATACATCAACACATACAAGCTCATCAGGCAGAACCCACGGTGGCGGCGGAATAAAATTCTGATAAAGGAGTAAAAAAGATATGGGACTTTTTGATAAATTAAAAAATACTCCGGCTCCGTCAAATACTCCGGCACCGTCAGGCAATAAAATGCAGAAAATAGTTTTTTCTGTATTACCTGATACCTATGAACAGTTTACGGCATTGCCTCAGGCTTCACTTGCAACACCCTTTGATACAGCCGCTATGACTGTTCTTGCATTCTGTTTCTATCCCGAAAATAAAGAATTATCACTTAAAATGCTTGATTTTCTCAGAGGTCCCAGACCTATGAGTGTAATGGATAAGCAGTTTATTCAGGACAGATTCCGTGATAAGGATTATGTTCCCCGTTCATATTTTGAGGGAGCAACTCCTGATAATAACTATCTGCCTGCAGAACCTTATTCAATCGTTGTAAGTGAAAATCCTTATTCTTATCAGAATGATGGATACGCAACGCTGTATATAACTTCAGGCGGTGCTGACAGTCCCAGAAGCGTTCAGCTGCGTCTTGCAAAGGACGGTAAATGGTATCTGTGGGAGCAGTTCATTCTTGCAGATATCCGACAGCCTGAAAGTGCAAATCCCTGGGCATAAATATTATCAGTAACTAAAGCCATCGGTTTTTCCGATGGCCTTATGTTTTTTTATAACAAACCTCAGCGTAAAAAAATCCCTATATACAGCCATTTTTAACCGTTGCCGGTGGTTCTGCATCCCATTGAATTGTCATCATACCGAGTTCCTCTGCGGCGGAGATGGTTTTGTTATCGTAACTGCCTGACGGAGCTCTGAACAGGGTGGGAGAGTGACCTGTAATATTTTTTACCGTTTCATTAAAGATAATCATAATCACCTGTTTCATCATAATGATTGAAGATGTTATGGAAGAACTCGGAGTTCTTGAAAAAAAATTGCGTGATACGGCATTAAAGAACTATTCTGCATATATGTACTCTCAGCAACTCAAAAACTTCTCAAACGATGATTTTCTCAAAGCTTATCATAGTCTGTCAGATAATCCCAGCCGAAGGTATATTTACGGAGAGGAAGTAACAGACAATCCGATTACAGTCATGGACTTTACAATAGTTCTGCCCGAAAATCAATCTGATAAAAAGCCTTATATTTATCTGCAAAAAGACACAAACAAGTTTCTTGTTTATATGGGTGATTCTGCAGTCGGTAATGCAAAAAGGGTTATAAATTATCTCAAGCGGTTTGATAAAATATATAAAGAATTGCAGGAAAATATTGCCGCTATGGAAAAAAGAAAAAAGGATATTACAGAAAACCTGCAGAACAATTCCAATACTTATAATACACGTCTTGCAAAGTGTCTTGAAGAAAAAGAAGAGATTATGCACCTGATTACAGAGCATATGGGTGAGGATGTGTGACAATTATGTCACACATCCTGTTGTATAATTCAATCATCAGACAAAAGGGAGAGTTATTATGAAACTTGAATCAGGCATAAGAAAAACTATTGAGAGAGACGAGAACGGAATAGTTATCAACGAGACATTCTTTGATGAAATCAGAAATGTAAAACTGACAACATTTTTGTATGAATACAATGAAGTTGGTCAACTGAAAAAAGAAAGTCAGGATGACGGTTTTGGCAACTGCGTGGAAGTTTCTTATCTGTATGATAATAAAGGCAATTGTTCTGAAATATGTGAAACTGAAATTGATAAAGGTCACAGAAGTTATTGTCATATAAAGCAGTTTTTTTATGACAGTCGAGGCAAAAAGATAAAAGAAAACGATATTTATAATGAGACAGAGTTCATCACAGATTATGTTTATGATGATAACGGAAATATGATAAAAAGCATAATGTCAGACTGCTATTGCGAAGAAGTCTGTGAATATGAATATGATTCATCAGGAAATATGACAAAGAAAACAGAATATACACCCGAAGGTGAAATTGATTGTGTAACAAACTATTCTTATAATGATGCAGGTCAGCTTGAAGCAAAAAGCGAATGTACACGTAAAGGTTTTTTCAGAATATATGAATATTTTTATGACAGTAAAGGCTTTAAAATAAAAGAGATTATAAAATATTTCAGTAAAGCAAACGAAGAAGTGTATATAGTTGAGCATGATTTTGTAAATGACCGGAATGGCAGAGTGATATATTCAAAGAATAAGAATGATGATTTTGCAGAAATCGCTTATTTTTACAATGAAGCGGGAAGTCCGGTCGTTCAAGACTATTTTAATGAAAAGAACGGACAGCATTACCTGAAAAGATATGTTGACTTTGGGTATAGAAATACAATTTCAGGTTGGTTTGAATATGTATATGATTCCGACGGCAAGCTTGTATCTGAAAATATGCAGAAAATTGACGGCACATAAAATATACCCGATGGGAAGATTTTTTCTCATCGGGTGTTGTATTATGTGTGTGAAAGTGATAATATATTTACGAGGTGACTTAAATGTCTGCAAAACAGCCTAAAAAACAGCTTATTCTCAACATTCTTGACATTCTGAAAAAATATACTGACGAGGACCACAGACTTTCTCAGAAAGAAATTGTTGATATTCTGAAAACGGAATATAATATGTCAGCCGACAGAAAATCCGTCAGACGCAATATTCTTGACCTTATTGAACTCGGTTATGAAATCGAATACAGCGAAGCAATCCGGATGGTTCCCAATAAAGCAACAGGGGAGCTTGAGGAGAGCTATATATGGTCAGATTTCTATCTTGTCCGTGATTTCAGCGACAGTGAACTGAGGCTTCTCATTGACAGTCTGCTTTTTTCAAAGCATATTCCATACAGTCAGTGCAAGGAGCTTGTTGAAAAGCTTGAGGGGCTTTCAAGCAGGTATTTTGAGGCAAAGGTGAAGTATATCAGAACTATGCCCGATAACTCCCTTACAAACCGTCAGCTTTTCTTTACTATTGATGTTCTCGATGAAGCAATCAGCCGTGGCAGACAGGTTGCGTTCAGTTATAACAGATACGGCACGGATAAAAAGCTTCATCAGGAGAAAAATGCAGACGGAAAAGTCAAGGAATACATAGTAAATCCTTATCAGATAGCAGCCACAAACGGCAGATATTATCTTATTGCAAATTACGATAAATATGACAATGTTTCACACTTCCGTCTTGACAGAATAACGGATATAAAAATGCTTCAGACACCTGTAAAATCAACTAAACAGGTTAAAGGTCTTGAACACGGATTATATCTGCCGAAGCATATGGCAGAGCATGTTTATATGTTTTCGGGAGAGAGCATTCCCGTTACATTCAAAGCAAAAAAATACATCGTCGGCGATGTTCTTGACTGGTTCGGAAAAGATGTTGAGTTTTCAGACGAAACGGAAGACGAAATCACAGTCCGTGTAACGGTCAATGAAAAAGCAATGCGCCGCTGGGGACTGCAGTACGCACTTCATACAAAAATTATATCCCCACAGAGCCTCGCAGAGCAGATAAAGGATGACCTCAATTCAGCGATTGAGAATTATAATGCAACTTGACAATCTGTAATGACAGCTTTATACTGATAATTAAGGAGATGTTTATCGTGAACGAATTGAACAGTATCGAAATGAAACTTAAAGATATGTATGATGAACATTTTTGCTGTGACGGCAGATGTAAATGTTTTAATGATTGCAGTAAAAAAATGGATTTTGATTATGAATCATCAATAATCTGCAACCGTAATCTGAAAGTCGGTAAATATTATGGTGAGAAAACAAAAGTTTTGTTTATCGGCAAAGAAAATACACATCGTTCAGAAAGTCTTACTCCTGTTGAGCCTGAAAGTTTTTTAACGCAGAAAAATCAGCACTATAAAAGAACAAAGTTTATGTTATCAGCATTTCTTGATGAATGTAATGAAGCTGATATAAATAATTATGACGGATATAATTTTACATCGTCGAATGAGGACACACTCCACAAATATTTTGCTCTTACAAACCACTATCATTGTGCTTATAAAAAGACAGTTGATGCAAATAAATATCACGGTATAAAGTCAAACAACAATATGTGGTATAATTGCGTTGAAATAGTCAGAAAAGAGATTGAAATACTTGAGCCTGATGTTGTAGTTATTCAGAGCGGATGGTCTGCAAAAGAAAAAGCACTGAAAGATATCCGAAATTATTTTTCTGAGAATTGGGATGTAAAACAGGACAAACTTGTTGGTTTGTATAAAGCTGAAAATAAAGAATCAGGTCGTGTCTGTTATGTTATCGGCTCTTATCATCCGTCTTTTCATTGTTGGCATAAAGAAAAATACTTGGGTTTGCTGAAAGAACGAATAATTGAAACGCGAAATATGTTATACCAAGGAGAATAACAATGGATAATATAAAACAGGATATTGAAACTTTAAAAAATGATACATCTGAACTATTTGCAGAAAAAAACAAAGATTTCATCGAGTATTTTAATGAAATGTATAGTGCCGAATTCGGAGAAGATAGGAACTTTAATAACTTTTGTGATTTATTTGCTGAAGATGAAGAGGGATATTTTGACCCCTGTGATTTAGTAATGGATGAAAATGATATAATCTGTTTTCTGAAGTGGCGTTATTGTCTGTCTCTTCTTATGTATATGGAATCTGTAACCGATACGCTGGAAGAATTTGAAAGCGGGAAACAGCATACTGCAAAAAAAGGGTTGGAAATGACTGTATCGTATCTGAGAAAATATAAAAAACAGATAAAACAGATTATATCAGTCTCTGAGAACACCATTGAAAAAATAGATGATTTAATTGGAATCGCAGATAAATACAGAAAATAAAATTAAATAACATTAGATAAACGGGATGTGTATGCAGATACATGTCCCGTTTTTTGTGCATCTCCTGCGGTATACTTGTGTCAGTAAAAGCAAAGGAGAATTGCAATGAACAATGAGAAAACAGTAAGCAAAAGAACAGAATACAAAGAATATGATGCAGATGAAAATATTACCAAGTGGTATGAAAAAATATATTATGAAAAAGGTAGATACATAAAACAGACTGAATATAATCCGGACGGTAGTATTGAGTCCTGGTCTGTGAGCGAATATGGCAATAACGGCGAAATAGTAAAGTTTACAGTGTATAATTCAGACGGCATTATCAGAAATTGGATTGAATCCGTGTACAATACAAAAGGCAAATTGATAAAGCATATACACCACAATTCACAGGGAGAAATTGAAGCAATTTTCGATTATTGATAACAGAATAAACATATCCCCATTTTGTCCCATCTTATATGTTATTATTGTATTACAAAATATGCAGAGGTTCAAAAATGGATAAAGAGTATACAATTCAGAAATTATTAAAACGTTGGGTGCAATTGCAAGATAATTCATTATATTATCCGCCAATTGATGCTGATAAATTTCAGATAATTGCTCGTGATACATATGCTTTTCTGTCAGAGTGTAATCCGGAAAATGATATATGTGACTCTATGTCAGAACTATTTAAAATAATGGAGCAAGTAGGAGAATATGATCTGATTTTTGGAAATACGAAGCATTATGATATTGATGAAATTGTGAATAATATGCTTTGGCAATTTGTTCGAGGATTTGAAAATAACGGTTCTGTTTTTCCTAAGTTGAAAGTAATTAATTGTCCTTATGATATTTATATCGATTTTAACGAATATAGGATAGATATTGATACATATATTTATTGCGATAAAGAGGAACTTGATATTTTTGGTGATGAAGATATTCCCTTTTGATTTAACAAATAAAAATTTTTTATTTGTTATTTTAATAAAAAATTATGGAGGTTTTAAAATGAAAACAAGAAAAACAGTCAGAATGATTTTATGTGCAGTTACGGTGCTGTCAATGGCTCTTTTCTTTACAGCCTGCAGCGGGAATGATGTGATTGTAAGCAACCCGACAACCACCGCAAACAACAATGCAGAAGATGTTGTCAACATAACACAGACGGTGAATGCCGATGTTCAGAACGATTATACGCCCGACAATGCAGACACAACAACTCAGGCGCAGACAACAGTTCAGGTCAATGAACCAGATATGTGTTATTGGTGCGGTGAACTGCCCGTGGGCGATTTTGAAACATACTGTGTCAACTGCAGATGTATCAAGTGTGATAATTTAAGAAAAGACGGCGGGCTGAAGTACATTTACTGTACAGACCATAACTGCAATGAAAACAGCTGTGAAGACCCCGCTGTGGAAGACAGTCAGTACTGTGTAGTTCATAAATGTAATAATCCCGATTGCCACCTTGAAAAAACAGCAAATTCAGAATATTGCTATCACCACAGCAGATAGTTTTTTTGTTGACATCAGAACTCAATAGCATTATAATTGTTTTAGAATTCAAAACGGAGGTTTTTGAGATGCGTGATAGAATTGATGAACTTACAGAAATCTGGCAGGAAAAGGTTGAACTGAGAAACCAATACACATATGGAGAAGAAGATATATCATTCGAAGAGTTTGCTGAACTTTTTAAAGATACGTTTGAAATTATCAAGGCTGTAAAAAACAATTATATTTTTGAATGCGTTTTGCCTGAACGGGCAAGTGATACACTGGCTTTCCTTAAGTTGCTTACTACTGTTTCACAATATATAACATATGACAACGTATCAGATGAAAGTGAAAATAAAGCCTTTACTGTTACTGCATTGATTGCAGAGAAACTTACATATTATGCATCAGATTATTGCGGTTTCTGTGAAGGTGAAAAGTTTCCCAGAAAATATTATGATTCAGATGAAACAAATCAAGGGCTTTTTGTGTTTTACAGAAGTGATTATCCTTTCTATAACGAGGAAGATTGGGAACATGAAAACGAAGTTTACAAATACAACGTGTATGAAGCTAACTTCGATGAGATAACTGAACTTGCAAAACAACTGATGTAACAGAATATCTGAATACCAAAACAACGGAGCAGAATTTCTGCTCCGTTGTTTTATGTCCCGAAAATGACACTTCCGATTTTTTATAATACAATCTGTTTTAATTATGAGTTATCTTGATTTCCTGATTATGCTATGCTATTATAATCCTACATTAAGAAAACTTAACAAAATATAATTTAACGCCGGATAAATCTGACGGAAAGTGTGGCAGGTTTTATCCGGTATTTTTCAGAGGAATTTAAATATGGCAACAATCCTTCTCATTGTGATTTATATTGCGTTTATAGGTCTCGGAGTGCCCGATTCACTCATCGGCTCTGCATGGCCCGCAATACATACAGAACTGAATATTCCGCTTGAAGCGGTCAGTATTATCACATTTCTTATTTCAGGTTGTACTGTTTTATCAAGTATGTTCAGTGCAAAAATTCTCAACAGATTCGGAACTGCCGGAGTTACGGCTTTAAGTACGGCTATGACTGCATTGTCTTTGCTCTGCTTCTCTGTTGTTCCTTCCTTTTGGTTTATGATTCCGATTGCTGTTGTTCTCGGTCTCGGTGCAGGTGCAATAGATTCGGGACTTAATAATTATGTGGCTCTTCACTTTAAAGCAAGTCATATGAATTTTCTTCATTGTTTTTACGGTGTGGGTGTATCACTCAGCCCTTATCTTATGTCGCAGGCTTTAAGTAACATCGGGTGGCGTGGCGGATACCGTTATGTTTTTTATGTGCAGTTGGCAATTACAATCCTGCTTATTGCTTCCGTTCCTTTATGGAAAAAAACATTATCTGCGAAAGAAACGGAAGAAGAGAAAGGCCTGACCCTTACTATTTTGCAGATGGCAAAAATGGCAGATGTGCGACTTGTATGGGTCATTATGCTTGTAACAAATGCCATTGAATATGCCTGTGGAGTATGGGGAAGCACATATCTTGTAGAAGAAAAAGGCTTTGATGCAAAGTATGGGGCACTTGCCCTGACAATATATTATGTCGGTATGTCAATCGGGCGTTTTGTTTCGGGTTTGCTCGCAGATAAAATCAGCACATGGAGGCGTATCGGCATAGGCACAGTCATTCTTGCTCCTGCTGTTGTAATGATGCTTCTTCCGTTGCACGGAGCGGTTTCAGTTATCGGTTTGTTTCTTATCGGGCTGGGTAACGGCTCGATTTATCCTAATATGATACATCTGACACCTCACAATTTCGGCAAAAATGTATCGCAATCCATTATGGGATCACAGATTGCCTTTGCTTACATTGGTGTTATGTTAGCGCCTCCAATGGTAAGCCTTATAAGCAGACTTTTCGGAATAAAAATATATCCTGTTCTGCTCGCCGTACTATATGTGACGATGGTTATTGCTCTTAAGTGCTTTATCAGATACCTGAAAAAGCAGGGCAGATATGATGCAGATTTCTGAAATTACAAAGGTGTTAACAATGAAAAATAATGATAAATTTGAGTTGTGCAGATTCGTATCCCCTGATGTTTCCAACGCTCCCGTATATATCTGGGTATGGAATGATTTCTGCACCCGTGAAATTATTGATGAACAACTTGCTGAAATGCAGAGGCTCGGGATACGTGCGTTTTATATTCTTCCTGAACCGAAAGAATTCAGACCCGACAGTATGCCCACAAAACTCAGTCCCGAATATCTTTCTGCGGAATATTTTGAACTTTGTGCTTATGCAATTGATAAAGGAACTTCTCTCGGAATGAATTGCTGGATTTACGATGAGGGCGGCTGGCCGTCAGGAAGTGCGTGCGGACAAGTTGTTAAAGATCATCCTGAATATACTTACAAAAAATCAGGGGGCGGATATCCCGACCTGCTCAACAGAGAAGCAACTCAGTATTTTATTGAAATTACTCACGAAAAATATGCGGCAGCAACCGGGAATTTTACTGCCGTATTTACTGATGAACCGAAAGCTCCTTTAAATCCGTTCAATAAAGAGTTAGCTGATAAATATGAAGAAATGTACGGCGAATCAATATTGCCATATCTTTCTCTTATTGAAAACAAAGAAAAACCGACAGAAGAAAATGTACATATTCTTTATCGTTGGTATGATTTGTGCAGCCGGATGTTCTGTGAAAATTATCTTATGCCATGCAAAAAATGGGCAAATGAAAACGGTTTTGCTTTTACGGGACATCTTGATAAAGACCACAGTCCTTCAGGCTGTATGAACGGTGGAGGAAACTTTAATCTGATGCGTGCCCTCAGGTGTTTTGATATTCCGGGCATAGATGTTATATGGCGTCAGATTTACCCTGACATTAAAGTGAAAAGCAAAGATGATATGAACGCTTACAACGGATTTTATCCGAGATACGCGTCATCTGCCGCAGCACACAACGGCACAAAGTTTGCTATGAGTGAGATTTTTGGCGTTGCAGGTCCCGGACTGACTTTTGATATGATGAGATATACCGTCGGTTATCAGGCGGTAAGAGGTATTAATATATTCAATCCGTTTAATTTTCCGCTCGGTCGTAAAGGTCAGCTGCTCGCGCAGGAACTGCCGATTTTTACGGAAAATCAACCGTATTACCGTCATCTCGCTCAGTTTAATCGTTATGTTGAAAGATTATCTTATATATCTTCTCTCGGAGAACGCATCTGCGAAACAGCACTTTATTATCCCGTTTCCGATTTTCAGGGAAGGCTCAATGCCAAAACTGTTGCAGAAGAATTTGATTCTCTCGGCAGAAAGCTTGAAGATATGACGGTGGATTTTGATATTGTTGACGATGATGTCATACAGCTTGCGGAAATAACCGATAACGGCTGTATGCAAATCGGCAGAGCAAAATACAAATCTATTATCATTCCGGAAGATGCTTATATTCCTGTTGATACACAAAAGGCGTTAAACCGTTTTGTCGGTTGCGGAGGAAGAGTTTTGTCCGAGCCTTCTGAACTCAGTCCTGTAGTTCAGATTAACGGTAAGGGGTTGCGGGCAATGCACAGAAAAGCCGAGAATGCAGATATTTTCATTTTTTTCAATGAATCGGATGAAAACCGTGATTACTGTGTTCATCTGCCTTCATCAGAAGGTTATCTGCTTGATCCGGAAAATGGTGAATTGCAACGTTTGGAAAACAAAAACAGAAATCTTCCACTATTTCTTACCGTAGGTGAAACAGCTGTTATATTGTTGACAGACGAAAATCTGAATACTGGAATCAGAAAAGAATTTAAAACTGAAATTGAAATTAAAAATGATTTTATGTTCAGTAAAGAAAATGAACTCATCTGCAATGAAAATGGTTTTGAAAATATTAATCATTCAGACAAGGCAGTTTCTGTCAATTTAGGTGACTGGGCTTATTTGATCGGTAGCGCATACTCAGGTAGCTGTGTTTATGAAACAACATTCACGCTACCCGATGAAAACGCAGGTAAAGAAGGCAAAATTGACCTCGGCGATGTGCATTTTGCGGCTTCTGTATATCTGAATGACCGTTTCCTGGGAACATCATTGATGCCTCCGTACAGTCTGAAAATACCGGAAGGCTTGCTTGATAAAAAGAATAAGCTGAAAGTAGTTGTAACCAACACATCGGCAAACTGGTATATACATACCGACTATTTTGATAAATGGAGCACAAAAGAATTATCTCCGTATTTTGAAGGAGAAAAAGATTTTGCAAAAGATTCTGTATCAGGCGGTTTATATGGACCTGTTGTGATATATACATAAAATAAGATTCTGTTCTGAATTTAATATTCAGATGCAACTTCGTTTTAAGACAGGATAATACCTGTGAACATCCGAAGTTTTTGCCGACAGTTGATAAGGAAATTCTTCTTTGTCAACCGTCGGCATAATTTCTTGGGGATTTTTTGTGTTATTGATTACAATCAAAGTATCAGGCTTAATCAAAATTTCAGAAAATTTACAAATAATATGTAATATTTAAACAAAAATATTTACTTTTAGAAAAATAAATGATATTATAGACATAAATATAGTATCCGTACTTTCTTCTGATTTCAATGAAAAAGTAAGTTGTATTCATTTCTGTTGATACAATGGGTCTTGCGAACGCAGATATCTGCTTGATAAATTCTTTGACAGTACTTTTACTCTCAATGTCAGAGCAGGTGAATTTTACAATAAATATGCACTAAATGAAGTGTATAGTTTATTGTGAAACTTATTCGACAAAAAGAATTACAAAAAGAATGTAAATCTCATTACGGGCAACCGTAAAACAAAACAATAAAGGAGAGAATGTCAGATGAAAAAAAATATTCAGAAAATCATTTCCCTTTTACTCGCAATCACAATGCTGTTTACTTGCACATCCGTGTTTGTAAGTGCAGAAGATGCCGCTGCTGCAGATAACAGCAAGCTTATTGCCGTTACAAATGCAGTCAACGGTCTTCTCAATGCTGTTTTCAAGGGATTCGGTTCATTATTCCCGAATGATTTTATTTCAGTAGAAGAATACTATGCCGGTGACAGTGAAAACTTTTATGAAGGCAATGATACATTCCTTGACAAACCTTCTGACGATGCAAAATGGTATCTCGGGTTCGGTAAAGCAAGTGTCGTGCCTGAAAATCTCAAAAACGGTGAAAAGGCATATTACACAGGTGGTTATTTCACACAGAAAGTTGACGGTGTTTATGACGACCAGGGTGTGAATGCCGTTGCTCTCAATGACAATTCAGGCAGAGGCACTGTTGTCATGGCATCAGTTGACGGTGTAGGTGTCACAAATGCTGATGTACGTACTATCCGTGCTGAAGCTATGAGAAAACTCGAAGAACAGGGAATTGACAGCGATGTTGTTGCAATCAATATAAACAGCACACATGCTCACACTATTATCGATACTCAGGGCTTCGGTCTTGAAAACCTTTTACTCGGTATTGTAAAAAATATTGCATCACGTTTCACACCTTTTGTAAAAGCCGGCAGAAGTATTGATAATGAATTTTATGAATATCTTATTGACGGTGCTTCAGATGCGATTGTTGAAGCATACATGAATATGGAACCGGGTACGCTTTATTATTATGAAACTGCAGGTATAGGCAGAAGCGAAAGAAACGGTACATATCCCGATGATGAATACGATTATCTTTACAATAAGAGATACAATACAGAGGGATATCAGAACTTTATTGCATGTTTCAGATTCGTTCCCGATAATGCTGAATCACAGCCCACAGTTTTTGCAAATGTAGGCGGTCATCCCACAACAATCAACAGAGCAACAAAACTCCTTTCAGCTGATTATCCTCATTATATTGAAACAAAAATGAATGATGCGGGTATGAACTTTATGTTTATCCAGGGCGCTCAGTCACCTGTTTCGGTAAGTGCAGGTAATGTTAAAACAGAAGAGATACTTGCAGAGATTGAAGCTGAGAAAGCAGAAGACGAAAGAGTAGCCGATTATGAACAGGCAAAAAAACTCGGTTATGAATTTGCAAGACTTATAATTGATGCTCAGGACAATGCAACCGAAGTAGCTCCCGTGCTTAATGTAAAAATGAAAGAAATAACAGTTCCTCTTGAATACGGTCTTCTTGAACTCGGTGCTGTTTCAGGTCTTCTCGGTATGACAACAGTAAAAGATACTTCTGCTCCTTCAGGTTATTCTGTAATTTCAGAAGTAGGTTATCTTGAAATCGGTACGGATATTGCTCTTGTTACAGTTCCCGGTGAGCTTGTTCCTCAGCTTGTGTTCGGAAATGTTGTTGATAAGACCGAATCTTACCTCGGAACAGACTGGGAATATGAATGCACGGCTGACGTCATTGGTGAAAACAAGACTGTTCTTGTAATGGGGCTTTGTAATGATGCAATCGGCTATATTGTGCCTGATAACGACTACGCACCCTTTATCGCTGATACAATCTGGAACAATGACCTCGGTATTAAGCTTTTCGGCGAATATCACAGTCATTATGAAGAAATGCTGTCAACGGGCAGTAAAGCAGGTTCAACCGTAATCGGTGCGCTTAACGAACTTGTTGAAGAATATAAATAAGTTGTAAAAAAATCTCCTATAAAATAGGAGATTTTTCATAGGGTGATAATTATGGAAATCAGACTTATAAAACCTGAAGAGGCAATTGCATATAATAAGATATCTGCTGCATCATTTATATGGAAATTCAATATTGAAGAGGATTCTGAAGTTGAAATTCCCGTTCTGGGAGCTTTTCATGAAGGAAAACTGATTGCGGGCGTTGAACTTTTTGATTTCAAATGCAATTACTGCGGAAATATTATAAACACGCTTGTTTTAAGCGGTGTATGCAGTCAGCCCGAATGCAGAGGTATGGGCAGTGTAAGAGCAATTTTTGATTATGTAGCAAAAAATGCAGTTGAAAATGATATTGTTGCAGGTTTTCTTTCTCCGTTTTCAATTTCGTATTATGAAAAATTCGGTTTTGCAAACCTTAACCGTACTTTTGCAATAAAAGTTCCTTTTTCAAATCTTACACACATACTGCATTGTAATGATGTTGAGCTTTTTACGGGTGAACAGCTTGAAGAACTCTGTGAACTTCACAATAAATGTGTTTTCAGAGAAAATCTTATGACTTTAAGAGAGGACAAAAAGCATTTCTGTGATACACCTTATGAAAGTGCTGATTATACTTATATTCACCGCAATTCTCAGGGTGAAGCAGACGGATATGTCCGTTTTAAAGTAAACCGTCCTGATGATGTTACGGTTGAAGAACTGTTTGTACTTTCTCCCGAAGCACTTTACGGACTTGTGGGCTTTCTTCGTAACTATGACGGAATAACAATGACACTCAAGGTAAAAAAACAGTATCAGGGTTCACCTTTTGCATGCCTTGCAGACAGAATTACCGATGCATATTATGAATATGACAAAGGTTCTGCAGGAAGAATATACAACCTGAAAAAACTGCTTGAATGTAATGATTATCCCAAGGAATACGGAAAATTCAGCATTCTGAGTCTTGATGACCTTGAACAGAATAAAGGTGTTTTCGATGTTGAATATGAAAACGGAAAAGCAACAGTTACAGTAAGAAGTGAAGGGGAGTATGACATTTCACTTACAGCTCCTGCTGCGGCAAGACTCCTTCTTGCAGGTGAAGGTCATACAAAAGATACTGCTGTCTACATAGATGGTGTTACACTTGAAACTGATGCTTCTGACTTTTTCAGAGCGTTTCCTTACCGTGCAACACGTTTTACGGACAGTTCATGGTCGATATAAATATTCTTTTTAAAACTTAAATCAAATATAAAAAAGCAGTCTGCATGTTGCAGGCTGCTTTAAAATTTTTATATATCTGCAAAAGTACGTTCAATTACGTTATCCTGCAGCTCTTCACTGATGTTTACAAAATAATCACTGTATCCGCCGACACGCACAATAAGGTTTTTGTGGTTTTCAGGATGAATCTTTGCATCAAGCAGGTCTTCGGGCGATACAACCGTAACAGTATATTGCTGACCGCCTTGTGAAAAATATGCTTTTGCAAGTGCAATAAATGAAGCTTTACCTTTTTCGCTGTTAAAAAGCCTTTTTTCAAATTTGTTCTGAAAAACAAAACCGCTGCAGGCATCAGTGTGATTGTATCTGAGAACAGATTTTATCTGTGCAGTAGGTCCGTTTCTGTCACGACCGGGAGTTGCGGCAATTGAATCAGCAAGAAGAGGTTCGCCTTTACGCTTACCGTTAGGAAGTGCGGCAGTCTGTTTTCCGTAGTTTGCGGCTCGGTTGAATGTACTGCAACCGCCCGTGAATATTCCGCCTCTGTAGGTGTTATTATGTTTGAGAACAGTAAAGAATCGGTTGAGAGCCATAGCCGTTATATTGTCAACTTCTTCAATGTCATTACCGAATTTTTCACAATTCTTAAAGTCATGATGAAGCTTTTCATATCCTACAAAATCTTCATCAAGAGCTTCAATAAGCTCTGCCATTGTGTACTTCTTCTCATCATAAACAAGCTTTTTAACTGTATAAAGGCTGTCACCCGTGTCAGCAATACCCTCGGCTAAGATTTGTCCGTGGTTGTAAAGCGGACCGCCGTTTCTGTAGTCACGTCCCTTTTCAAGACAGCCCTCAATCAGGCAGGAACGTAAGGGATGAGGCTGGAATAAACCACGCATATGCTGCCATCTGTTGGCACTGCTGCAGGCGTTGTATGTCACAAACTCGAGCTGTTCAATAAAAGCACGTTCAAAATGTTCGTAGATTTCAAAAGTTCTCGGGTCACCTGTTTCGATTGAAATTTTTTCGCCTGTCATAGCATCCGTTCCGTTGTGAAGTGCAAATTCAAGGCATTTTGTGAAGACAACCTCGCCGTCTTCAAGCCCCATATGGCTTTTGCCGAGAATATCTATCTGATTACAGCCGTTCATACAGTAATCGTGGCTGTCTTCGGGGGGAATGCCGATTTTTTCAAGTGCTTTGCATACAACATCGTCATTGTAAAGGGAGGGGAGTCCCGTTCCGACTGCAAGTGTATCAGCAATTGCATTCCATAGCTTAGCAGAAGTATTTTTATGTACACGGCAGGTAAGGTTAGGTGTGTTATAGCCTTTTTTTCTTACCATTTCGAGTATATCGTATGTAAGCTCGTTTGATTCGTCAACCCAATTCTCATCACTTCCCGAAATACACAGATTCCAGGAACGGTGGTCACGGAAATAATCCCACAGTCTGTCAAGAAGGTCGGTTATTTCTTCTTTGTTTTCAGTTTTTGAATATGCAGGATACATATACTGGTCAAAACGACCGGGTGAATCGCTTCCGTCAAGAGCAAATATAAGCATAAAGGAGCACATCGCTGACATAAAGTCATAAGCCGGCTTTTTCGGTACTGTTTCAAATGCTTCTGCCATACGCAGATAAAATGCATTGTCATCAGGGTTTTCGCATTTTTCTGCACGTTCAAGAGCCGTCTTACGGTATCTTTCACCGAATATATCTATTGCATCAAGTGTATAAGAGCAGGAACGGTAAAACCAATCTTCATCGGGATGTTTATCACGATTTGCGGAGATTATTTCACGAATGTAATCCGTGCCGTGATTTATTATCCTTCCGTAATCGGGGTTTGAATGGCCGCCCCAACCGCCACCCCACTCAGCACCTGAATTGTTGAGTGCATCGGTGGTTTCGCAATTGAGCATTCTTGACTTGCTTCTGAATATGTTTATTCCCTGAATATATCTGTTAAGAGTTTCCTTATGTTCGGGATAATCTTCGGCAATCTTTAAAATATTTTCATCATTGAACCATAAACCCTCGGAAGGTGCATATCCCGAACTGCCGTATTGAGTTGAAAAAGCTGTATCGGGGAGTAACTGACGTGAGAACTTGATTTCAAGATTTTTCGCCGCATAAAGAAGAGCAAGACCGACTCGCTCTCCGTGTTCAATTGTTTCATCTGAAAAGTAACCACATAAAAATGGATCAATTTTAATTAAATCTGTCATATAAAACCTCTTTATTCTGATATTCTCACATCTGTTCCGTGAGAAGTGAATAATTTACACCAACGGTCAATTTCCGTTCTGCTTGCATTTGCGTGATTATAGGGAACAGTTATACCGAATTTATCTGCTTTTCCCGTACCGAGAGTATGATAAGGCATAATCTCTGCATATCTGTAGCGGCCTTTGTTTTTGTTAAGGAATGATGACAGCATCGCAATATCCTCATCGCTGTCGTTACAATCGGGAATCAAGGGCAGTCTTATTATAATATCCGCATTTCTTTCCATAAGATAATCAAGAATTGACATAATATGAAAATTATCTGCACCCGTAAGTTTACGGTGCTTTTCGGAATCAATACATTTTATGTCAAAAAGAAATGTTGTGCCGAGGTCTGCGGCTTTCTCATAGAATTCACGTGACCCGATACCGCAGGTTTCAATGGCAAGTGAAATTCCTGATTCTTTTGCAAGAGAGAGAATTTTTAATGTGAAATCTGCCTGAAATGACGGCTCACCGCCCGTAATGGTAATTCCTCCGCCTGATGTATCATAGAACATCTTGTCCTTTAAAACTTCATCAAATACTTCCTGTGCAGTCATTTCCTTACCTATGATTTCATTTGCATCGTTGAAACAGACTTCTGCACATTTACCGCAACGGGTACATTTTTTACGGTCAATATTAAGAAAACCGTTATCAATTGTACGTGCAGAGCAAATTTCAAGGCATCTTCCGCAGGATGAGCATTTCTGTTTGTTAAAGGAAAGACTATGCTTTTTCTCAAGGCTTTCGGGATTATGACACCATAAGCATCTCAGAGGACACCCTTTGAGAAACACACAGGTGCGTATTCCGTCACCGTCATGTATGCAGAATTTCTGAATATTGAATATGATTCCCATTTTATAACTCACGTAAATTTAATTATTTTTTTTAATTATATCACTACTTTTCCTGTTTTTCAATCAATATCCCTATATTTTAACTATATAAAAATTGTTAACAAAAACTGTTTTTGCCGAAAGTGAAGTTATTTCACTCGTCGGTGAAGGTAAGCCTATGGATGAAATCGCAGCAGGTATTCAGCTTGCTGTTGCTAAAAGATGCTTTGTTATGGCTAAAAAAGCAGGTGCTACAAACAGCATCACACTCACAGGCGGTTGTGCAAAGAATGACGGTCTTAAAAAGGCTATTGAAAAAGTTCTTAAAATCGAAGTTGTCGAGCTCAAAACTGACCCTCAGCTTATGGGTGCTCTCGGTGCTGCTGAATATGCCCGTCAGAAGGGCCTTGCAAAGGTGAACTGATATGGAAATATTTCTTATAATACTTGCAGTGATTGTCGGACTTTTTCTTCTGACATTCGCAATTTACTGGTTCAATCTTGATATGAAATTGGTGCGTTTTGTTTATGACCTTCTTCATAAGCATTATGACACAATGAAAAGGGATAAGAAGCTCTGATGAAATTTTTTGATTCCCTGACTTCGATATCATCTGCGCTGATGCTGAAAATTACGCATTTGAAAAGCTGTTTGATGCTGTAATGATTTATAATGCTTTTCCTCACTTTATTAACTGTGAAAAGATTGTTGAAAATCTTGCAAAAGCTCTGAAACAGGGTGGAAGATTCACCGTTGCTCACGGATTGAGTAAGTCTGAACTCGATAAAATCCATTTTCAGAGTGCAGGGAATGTATCGACTGTTCTTCCTGAAGCCGAAGAACTGGCATCTTTGCTCACTCCGTATTTCGATGTGGATGTTATGATATCCGATGATACAATGTATATTGTATCGGGAATAAAAAAATAAGCATAAAACAAAGCAGGGTAGTTATAAAAACTACTCTGCTTGTAATTTTATTCAACATTATAGGCACCACGTGCATAAAGAATCCATTTTGAACGGTCAAGGGGATTTACACCGTTTTTCGGATTGATATGTTCTTCGCCGTCATTACATTCACGGTAACCGTGGAAGACCTGAGAAAGTACAGCTCTGCCCGAAGTGAGAGTTGCAAGTCTTTCGGGGAAATTCATTGAAGTTGCAACAGGTACGACGGCTTCTAAAGTAATCATTCCCGAGCGTATAACAGGTGTGTCATAGTCACCGCCCATTTTAACGATTTCTGAGAATATCTTTCCCGAGAAATCTTCGGGAGCCGTAACACGTATTTTAAGAAGAGGCTCAAGAATTGTTGTACCCGTTTCAACAAGTGTGTTCATAAATGCCATCGGAGTGCAAACAAAGAAGTCAAGGGGATGAGTATGGATTGTATGATGCTCACCTCCGATGAGTGTGCATTTAAAGTCTGTCACTTCCCAGCCGTAAAGCCCCTGCTCAAGACATCTGTTGAAAGATGTTCTGATATGTGACTGATAACGATAAAAACATTGATTGTTGGGCAGTCTGCCGTGATATGAAATGCCGTAACCTCTGGGCATCGGCTCAATATCAAAATCAACAACAGCCCAGCAGGGCTTAGGCATAGTGTATCTTGAACCGCCTGAGGCTCTCTTTGAAGGTGTTTCTTTGTAAATAACCGTCGGGGGAGAAAACTCTGCGGAAAGGTTATATCTCTCTTTTAAAAGATTTGAAAGCACTTCAAGCTGGATTCTGCCTGTTGTGCTGATTGTTATTTCTTTCTGTCCGTTCTCCCATTTTGCATCCATATAAGGCTCTTCGTCTGACAATTCACTCATAGCTGCTGCAAGGGCAGGGATTTTCTGCGGATCATTATCAGCGAGAGTTATTTTAACTCTCAGAAAGGGATTTACGAGGTCTGCATCTTCTGGCTGTTTCGGCGTGCCGATATAAAAACCGTTTTTTGCAGAAGGAAGACCGCATACGGCGGCAACATCACCGCTTCGGATAATACCTGTATCGGTGCTTTTTGCACCACAGAATTTCTTTATCTGTGACACTTTTTCTGTGATTGCTTTCTTAGCTTCAATTTCAACAGCATCAGACTTTATAATCTGATTTTTTTCGGGAGCAAACAGCTCTATTTCATCTCTGTTTGCAATTTCACCGCCGAAAAGACGGATGTGTGAAATCTTTCCCAATGATTTATCGTGTTCAATTTTGAAAATGATTCCGCAAAGCACGTCAGTTGCTCTGCGTGATGAGTCAGGCATATATTTTATGAGAATGTCGGCAAGTTCTTTTATTCCTACACCGTATTTTGCGCTTCCGTAAACTACGGGAGTCAGTCTGCAGTCCGAAACTTCTTTACATATAATTTCATCGGATTTTTCTTTTGTAAGTAGCGTGTCATTAAGGAACATTTCAGCTGCTTCATCATTAACTTCGGCAAGTGTTTCCGTAGCATTCATACAGAAAGTTTTTTTATCAGGCATACTTACAAAACATTTTTCAGTTCCTTCATTTTCAATATCTGAAAGAATAATATATTTCTGTGAAGAGATTTCTTCAAGTTCTTTTATAACCTTTGAAACGTCGGCACCTGTTCTGTCAACCTTGTTTATAAAAACAATCCTCGGAAGCCCTGCTTTATCAAGTGATTTTATAATGTTTTCGGTATGAGCACGTACACCCTCAACTGCAGAAACAATCACAACTGCATAATCAAGAGCAGCCAATGCACGTTCAACTTCACCTGCAAAGTCAATGTGACCGGGTGTATCAATTATGTTGATATTTACGCCTTGCCACTTGGTTGAAGCAGTTGCAGTACGTACGGAAATTCCTCTCTGTTTTTCAACTGAAAGACTGTCTGTTGCAGTTGTACCCGAATCAACGGTACCTGCATTACGGATGGCACCGGTCAGGAACAGAAGTTGTTCTGTAAGTGTCGTTTTGCCCGAGTCAACGTGGGCAAGTATACCGATATTATGAAAAATTTCAGCCACAGACCGTTACCTCCGTTGAAAGTTTTTTTCTATTATAGCATTTTTTACATCAATTTTCAACTTGTTATATTGCAAAAATTAAAAGTGAATGATATAATGATAAAAAAGCTTTAAAGGTGATGAGAAAATGATTTCACGATTAATTGCTGTAATTATGAGCTTTGTCTCTGCGCTTACCCCTCTTTTTTCACAGTTTACTGCAGAACTGGAGCTTAAAAATGAACTTGCAAAGGGAAATTATGAAAGCCCATATATTGTAAGATCTCTCGATGAAATAACTGTAAACGGTGTTGCAATTGACGACTTCTGCGTTGTTGCTCCTGACGGTGCTGTTTATGAAAATGCAGCAGATACGCTTTCTGATGAGCTTTATGAAGTATCAGGTATAAAGATTACCGAAGGACAATCTGATAAAAATGCATTTGTCATCAATGAAAATCTTAATGATGATAACACATTCACTCTTAAGGTTGAAAACGGTAATGTCTATATCACAGGCGGTGACAATATCGGTGTTTCAAGAGGTATCACAGCTTTTTCTGATGAAGTCCTTCTTTCCGCAGACGGCTCATTTGACTTTGCAGACGGTTATGTGTACACAAAAACATTCACAGACTTTGTAACTTATGAAGAATTCGGTGCAAAGGGTGACGGCAGGACCGATGACCTTGAAGCCATCGTAAACACTCATAAATATGCAAACGAAAACGGCCTTTCCGTTTTTGCTTGTGAGACTGCAACATATTATATCGGCGGTAAAAACAAGACAGCAACAATTATGACCGACACAGATTGGTCAACAGCAAAATTCATTATTGACGATACCGATGTTGAAAACAGAAGTGCCTGGATTTTCAATATCGCACCTTCTCAGAGCACAAAGAACATAACAGATAAAGTAGCTTCTTCTCTTAAGATTGATGCAACAAATATCGGCACAACACTTGACGAAAAGAGTCTTGTTGTGCTGACAGACTCCAATGTCAAGAGATATATCCGTAAAGGTCTTAATCAGAATTCGGGTAGTAATCAGACAGACGTTATCCTTGTTGACGAAAACGGTAATATTTCCGAAGATACTCCTCTTATCTGGGATTTCAATGCAATCACAAATGCAGTCGCATATCCCGTTGATTCTGAAATCCTCACAGTCAAAGGCGGTGTGTTCACAACAATTGCAAACAATGCCCCATCTGAATACACTTATTACACAAGAGGTATTCAGGTAAGACGTTCAAACACAGTTATTGACGGCATTTATCACGATGTTATCAATGAAGGCGCAACCGGTGCTCCTTATTCTGCATTTGTCAGCCTTTCTTGCTGTTCAGATGTAACGGTTAAGGAATCAACATTTACAGGTCACAAAAAGTATGCCACAATCGGTTCTGCAGGCTCAAGCGTACAGATGGGTACATACGATATCGGTGCCGCAACTGCAGTCAATGCAAGCTTTGTTAACTGTAATCAGACAAACGATATCACAGACTCAGATTACTGGGGTATTGCAGGTACAAACTACTGTAAAAACCTTGTTTATGACGGATGTGTATTCTCACGTTTTGACGCTCATCAGGGTGTTCTTAATGCAACGGTTAAAAACTCAGTTCTCGGGCATCACGGTATAAAGCTTATTGGAAGCGGTACAGCTCTTATTGAAAACACAACAGTTCTTTCAGCAAGCTTTATTGACCTTCGTGCAGACTATGGCTCAACATGGAACGGTGATGTTATAATCCGTAACTGTAAGTTCTATCCCACAGATATTTCAAATAAGATTATCAATGCTGAAAACTCTGAAGATCACGATTTCGGTTACACCTGCTATCTTCCTCAGAGAGTTGAGATTGACGGACTTTATGTCAACAGAATCGGCACCTGCTTCATTTTCAATATTGTCAATGCAAAGCATCTTTTTGATTTCTACGATGCAGAATATCCCGTCGTTCCGCCTGAGGAAATAACAGTAAAGAACTTCAGTAATATGATGTTCGGTGATATTCAGGTTTCAATGAACAAATCAATTTTCAAAACTGAAATCACATTTTAAGTGAAAACAGGACCTCCGTCGGGAGGTCTTTTTTTATTGCTCTCGTTAACAATATACTCAAGTTCCAATGTGTTGTATTGATGATTTATGTCTCTGCAATAATCAGTAACCTCTTCTGATAAAAAGCAATCGTAAATGTCTGTGTGTATTCCTCTTTTGTTTTTTTATGTCTTGATTATATAATAATAAACTTTATATATTTAGTGCTTTTAAATGTGATTAAGAATTAAACAAACATATAAGAGTTCTTTCTTTTTTAATAAAATTTTATAGACTTTTTATATTTTTAATGTTATAATATAATTTAATATATAACGGAAAGGAATTTTTGTTATGAACAGCATAATTAAAAAAACAATTATTTCATTAATGTTGATTGTTTTATTTCTTGCTATCGCACCGTTGAGTAATATTACAGGAATTGATATTCCTGATGTTCTTGATGCTTCAATTGATGCTGATGCAGCAAATAGAGATACAAGAATAGGTATATTTATATCACCTTATGGAGAAGGATATAATCATACAACAGCAGAGAATTATGCCACACGGTACGGATATGCTCAGAACCGTATATACGTATGGTATACTTTATATGATAACAATACGGGTGCATTATTGAATTCATATCAGAACAGTGATTATTCAGTTTATATTGAAATATACGATCCGAACGGAAATTATGTTTTCAGTTCCGATTATGATGACAGTGATGCCAACTGGATTTCAATTGTTCCTGAAATGAGCGGTGAATATACAGCAACAGCAACAGTACGTGGTGATTTGACCGGTTCTGTTTCAATAACATATGATGTTTCATATAATCCTGTCATTACGCCATCTCAAAATCCTGTTTCTTTGAATATGAACGGGACAGTCAGCCGTAATGTAAATATTAATATCGGTGGTTCATATCCGGGATTGTATTCCGTAAGTTATCATATTGATGATAATAATATTATTTATGCTAACTGGGGTCAGTTTAACGGTAATGATATTCCTATTACGATTACTGCTAAAAAAGCAGGTAACACCAATATCAGAATTTCTGTACATGAAAGATATACTTCAACTGAGGAAATCATAAAAACGATAGTGATTCCGGTAAACGTATCAGCTAACAGTTATACGGTTACATTCAATGCAAACGGCGGTAGTGTTTCTCCTTCAAGTAAATCCGTTACATACACTTCGACATATGGCTCCCTTCCCACTCCGACAAGAAGCGGATATACATTTAATGGTTGGTATACATCATCGTCAGGCGGTTCGCAGATAGGAAGCGGAACAACTGTCACAACAAACGGTAATCATACTTTATATGCTCATTGGTCAAAAAATACATATACTCTTACATATAATACAAATGGCGGTTCTTCCGGTTCAGGTACAGCTTCAGGAGATTCAGTATACACTATAAAATCTGATATTCCCGAAAAATTCGGTTATACATTCCTCGGTTGGTCAAAAAGCAGTTCAGCAACATCAGCTTCATACAAACCGGGTGATTCAATAACACTTACTTCAAATACAACGCTTTATGCTGTGTGGAAACAATATACACTTTATCCCGCAATGAGTGAAACAGCCAATATTGCTTTCAAGGGACAGAAATGTTTTTATAAATTTACGCCATCTACAAGCGGAAAATATGTTATTTACTCTTCAGGTTCAAATGATACTAAGGTTTATCTTTATAATTCAAGCGGAACAGAAATAACAAACAATGATGATGTAGGCACAAACAGAAACTTTCAACTTGTATATAATCTTACTGCCGGAACAACTTATTATTACGCGGTAACATTCTACAGTTCTTCTATGTCCGGATCAATTCCTTTTAAATTCGGTCCTGTATATACAATTTCGTACAGTGCAAATGGCGGATCAGGAGCACCCACGGCACAGAGTAAGAATTATGGAATAAACATTACACTCAGTACAAATATTCCTACAAAAGAAGGTTATACTTTCCTTGGTTGGGCTTTAAGAAGTTCAGCAACAAGTCCTGCTTATGAGCCGGGGGATACGTTTGCTGTTGATGCAAATAACACTTTGTATGCAGTATGGGAACCTATAGGTTATAGTATATTATTCAATGCAAATGGTGGCAGCGGTGCTCCGGTGCAACAAATAAAAATACACGGGCAAACTCTGACTTTGTCGACAACCAAGCCAACAAGAGAAGGATATACTTTCCTCGGTTGGTCAACAAGTAATACTGCTACAACTGCAACATATCAGTCGGGAGGTTCTTATACATCAAATGCTCCGGCAATGTTATATGCTGTATGGAAAAAGAATACTTACACAGTTTCATATAATGCAAACGGTGGTTCCGGTGCACCGTCATCACAGACAAAAGAATACGGTACAGATTTAAAATTAAGTACTGTCAGACCGACAAGAGACGGTTACACATTCCTCGGTTGGGCAACAAGTAATACAGCTACAACTGCAACATATCAGTCAGGCGGAACATTTTCATCAAATTCAAACACAACACTCTATGCTGTATGGCAGTATATTTCATATGACTTGTATTATGATGCAAACGGAGGAAGTGGCGCTCCTGCAACACAGACAAACAATGCATCATATACTATCAGCAGTACAGTTCCCACACGTTTTAAATATCGGTTTCTGGGCTGGAATACCAGCAAGAATTCAGTTACTCCGACATATAAGCCGGGTAATGTTATTAACCTGACAGCAAATACAACAATTTATGCTGTATGGTCAGCGGCTTCAACAATTGATGTAAATACTTTATATAATACAACAATTGAATTTGCAAATCAGGAAATCTATTATGAATTTACTCCTGTCTATTCAGGAACGTATACTTTTGAATCAATAGGATCAACCGATGTGCAGATTTATCTTTATAATTCTACAGGAACCTTGTTGGATGAAGATGATGATGGCAGTTTGGAAGGAACCAATTTTAAGCTTAGTATAGATCTGGATGCAGGTACAAAATACTATGCTAAAATCAGAGCTTATAATACAAAAACCGGTGATACTGCTTTTACCGTAAAAAAGGAAAAGACTGATCTTGTAAAACCTTCTGTTTCAATAACTCCTTCGGATAATTATGCTTCAAGTCAGACGGTTTCTTTGTCTGTTTCTGATAATGTCGGTGTTATTGCTTACTACTGGGGAACAAACAGTTCACCATCAGACAGTAACTATACAAGTATAACAAGTACAAAAGGTGCAAATATATCCAAAGCCGTTACTTCTCCCGGCACATATTACTTATTTGCAAAGGATATTGACGGAAATGTTTCAAATCCTGCAAGTGTGACTTTTTATAAAACAACACTTAATGTAAACGGAGGAACAGGTTCAGAAACAATTCTTCTTACTGCGGCAGGAAATTCATTTGTTTTGCCTACACCTACACGTTCGAATTACACACTTCTCGGTTGGTCAACAAGTAGTACGGCAACAACAGCGACTTATCAGGCTGGAATCCGTTATACTCCGAATAAATCAGCAACACTTTATGCTATATGGAAAACCATACCTGTAGAACTGACCGGTATTACAATAAAGACAAACCCATCAAAGACAACTTATTTTGTGGGAGACAGACTTGATACAACCGGACTTTCACTTACAGCTGCATATAATAACGGTACAACCCAGACTATAACAAGTGGTTTTTCGTGTAATCCTACATATTTCAGCAGTAGCGGCACCTGTACTGTTACAGTAACTTATAAGGAAAAAACTGCAACATTCAATGTTACGGTCAAACCTATTTCTCCTGTAAGTTTCACTATAAAAACACTACCTGTAAAAACAACTTATTATGTCGGTGATACGCTTGATACAACAGGTCTTATTCTGAATGTAACATATGATAACAACACGACTAATACCTTATCAGCAGGATTTATCTGTTCGCCTACAAAACTTGATACTGCCGGTATTCAGAAAATTAATGTATCTTACATCGGAAAAATACAAACATTTGATGTAACAGTTCTTCCTGTTGAACTGACAGGTATTTCTGTAAACAGTAATCCCAAAAAGACAACATACTTTGTTGGTGATGCATTTGATCCAAGCGGACTTACTCTTACTGCAACGTACAGTAACGGAACAACCGAAACAATAACCAGAGGCTTTACATGTACTCCTGCAACTCTTGATACGGAAGGTTCGCAGACCATAACCGTAACATATAAAAACAAGACAACTACATTTGATGTGACAGTAAATTCTGTTGATATTTCTAACATTTCTGTTAGAACAAAGCCTGCAAAACTGGTCTATTTTGTAGGTGAAGATCTTGATGTTGCAGGTCTGACTCTTAATGTTACGTATAATAATGGTACAACAGATATCGCAAGAACCGGTTTTTCCTGTAATCCCAGAAATCTTACTGTAGTAGGTACGCAAAAGATAACCGTTATATACGAAGAAAAAGAAACTTCATTCGATGTTACTGTCAAGCCTGTCACTGTTGTTTCAATTGAAATGAAGAGCCTTCCAGCAAAAACAAATTATTATGCGGGCGATAATCTTGATACAACAGGTCTTGTTCTTACAGCAACATATGATAACGGTAAAACTGCAATAATCAGCGAAGGATTTATATGTACTCCTGACACTCTTGATACTGCAGGTACAAGTAAAATAACAGTTACATATGAAGGAAAGACAACAAGTTTTGATGTAACAGTAAAAGCTCTTGAAGTTACCAGTATAGCAATCAGATATCAGCCTGAAAAGAAAACTTATTATTCAGGAGATACACTTGATACAACAGGTCTTATTCTTGCTGTAACATATAACAGTGGCAAAACAGAGCTGATAAGCAGCGGCTTTACCTGTTCACCAACAACTTTCAATACAGTCGGTTCTCAGACTATAAGTTTGTCTTATAAAGGCAAACAGACATCCTTCAGTGTGTCTGTTAAAGAGGTTGTTATTTCATCAATTGCTATCAATACTAATCCGTTAAAGACATCATACTATGTTGGTGAAACACTTGATACAAGTGGGCTCTCTCTTACTGTTACATATAATAATGGAACTACTCAGATTGTGAACAGCGGATTTACATGTTCTCCGTTAACATTCAATACGTCAGGTACGAAGAGTATTTTTGTAACTTACAATCAGAAGCAAACATCTTTCAATATTACCGTCAGTGCTGTTGATGTTGCCTCAGTAACGATAAAGACGATGCCTTCAAAAATAACCTATAATGTGGGTGAAAGACTTGATACAAAAGGTCTTGTTCTTAATGTAACATACAATAACGGTACTACTCAAACTGTCAATAATGGTTTCTCAACCAATATAACAACTTTTGAAAATTCAGGTACTCAGACGGTTATAGTTTCTTATAAAGGAAAAACAACAACATTTGATGTCACTGTCAATCCTGTCGGAATTACCGGTATTTCTGTTAAAACAAATCCGTTGAAAACAATATACAACGTTGGTGAAGCACTCGATACACGAGGCCTGACTCTTA
Organism: Clostridia bacterium; assembly: GCA_017549285.1. GTDB lineage: Bacteria > Bacillota > Clostridia > Oscillospirales > Acutalibacteraceae > UBA1081. The sequence goes on along the minus strand of JAFYVE010000002.1, from coordinate 4,076 downwards.
CAGTTACATATGTTAATTCAACAACACAAATAGTAAACAGTGGTTTTACCTGTAATATTAATACATTTGATACTGTAGGCGAGCAGGTTGTTGCTGTAAGTTATAAAGGACATACAACAACATTTACTGTAAAAGTCAATCCTCTTGAGGTTGCAGATATTACAATTAAAAATAATCCTGAAAAACTGACTTGCTATGTGGGAGATACACTTGATACAAGTGGTCTGACACTTAATGTTATCGGGGCTGATGGCACACAATATTCTGTGTCAGAAGGTTTCACTGTCACTCCGTCAACACTCAGTGAAGCAGGAACACAGTTGATAACTGTAACATACGGAGGAAAAACAACAACTTTTGAAGTAACGGTTATTCCTGTTGAAATTACCGGTATTTCAATAGCTACAATGCCAGCAAAAACAACATACTATGTGGGTGACACACTTAATACAAGCGGTCTTGCGATTAATGTTTCATATAATAACGGTAAAACAGAAATTGTTACAACCGGCTTCAATGTTACAGGATTCAGTTCCGGAACCGCCGGCAACAGAACTCTGACAGTATCATATAAAGGCGCTGCAGCAACATTTACAGTTTCAATTATTGCAAGAACTGTGCCTGTAAACGGTGTTTCTCTTAACAGAAACAGACTTTCACTTTATCCTGAAGAAACTGATGTTCTTATCGCAGTTATAAATCCTGTTAACGCAACAAATAAAAATGTTACATGGAGCAGTAGCGATAAATCTGTTGTGTCTGTTGATAATAACGGTAGAGTCACAGCTCTGAAAAACGGCACTGCTACAATTACTGTAAAAACATCTGATGGTAATTTCACAGCAACCTGTCTTGTAGTTGTCGGATGCTCACATAATAATACAACCTTTTACCCTGCAGTTGCGTCTACATGTATTGTTCACGGTAATGCAGATTATACTTCCTGTGATGATTGCGGTGCTGTAGTTTCAGGGTCTGATGAAAAACTTGAACTTGCAGATCATGTCGGAGGAACAGCAACATGTAAAGAAAAAGCAAGTTGTTCTGTATGTGGTGAAAAATATGGTGATTATGCACAGCACCGAATCACAAAACGTCCGAGAACAGAGCCTGATCATAATAAAGAAGGAAATATTGAGCACTGGATATGTTATGTCTGCGATAAATGTTTCAGAGATGAAAACGGAAAAACAGAAATTCCGAAGCGTGATATAGTGCTTGAAAAAATACCTCATACTTATGGTAATGAATGGCTGAAAAATTCTGATGAACACTGGCATAAGTGCAGTTGCGGATATAAAGGTGATGTTTCATCTCATAATTTTGATAATAATTGTGATACAGTCTGCGGCGTATGCGGATATACAAGAACTACTACTCATGTATGGAAAACCGAGTATACAGCAGATGATACGCAACATTGGATAGAATGCAGAGAATGCGGTGCTGTAAAAGAAAGCAGCAAACATATCGGTGGTAGTGCTACCTGCAGCAGAAAAGCTGTATGTTTTGTTTGTAATGCTGAATATGGCAAAGTAAGTGCATCCAAGCATTCAGGAAAAACAGAAGTTAAAAATGCTGTTAAAGCAACATGTACTGAAAAAGGATTTTCAGGTGATACATATTGTCTTGATTGCGGAAAACTTACATTGTCAGGTGTAATAACTCAGCCGACAGGACATACACCGGTAAAACTTCCTGCAAAACGGCCTTCAACTACTTCTACCGGACTTACAGAAGGTGAAAAATGTTCATCGTGCGGAGAAATCCTCAAAGCTCAGGAAGTAATTCCTGCACTTGGTACTGATCATACTCACAGTTATAAAAAAGTGGTTACGTCTCCGACCTGTACAGCAATAGGGTATACAACCAATTTATGTGTCTGTGGACATTCCTTTGTTGATAATTATTTCAGCGCCAAGGGACATATACATCAGACTGTAAAAGGAACACCTGCAACATGTACTCAATCAGGTACATCGGATGGTATAAAATGTTCTGTCTGCGGTACAGTAACAAAAAAACAGACAGTGATTTCTGCTACCGGTCATAAGTTTGCGAACTGGACAACAGTAAAAGCACCTACAGCTGATGCAGAAGGAACAGAAGAAAGAATCTGTTCAGTATGCGGAACAAAAGAAACACGTAAAATCAATAAACTTGATTTTATGATCGGTGATGTGAACGGTGACGGTAAAATCAGCGCAGCCGATGCAAGAATTGTTCTGAGATCAAGTGCAAAACTTCAGTCACTTGCCGATAATTACCTTGCTGCTGCAGATGTCAATAAAGATAAAAAGATTACTGCAGCTGATGCACGTGTCATTCTTCGTGTAAGTGCAAAACTTCAGACATTCTGATAATAAAAAACACTCTGTCGTCAGAGTCGCACTCTAAAGGACAGTCTGAAAACAGGTTGCGGTGTAGCCCGTTAGGGCTACGCCGTTTTCCTTATTTCAAGCGGTTTTTAGGGGATTTTCACGCATTTCCTGAATGGTTTCAAGAATCTCTTGTTCTGTCGGAATGTTTATAATACCCACCGCAGTAAATGAAATATCAACAGGAACATGCTTTAATCCATCATCACCTTTGATACTGTTATGAACATCTATTCGCTTAATCAATGTGTTTACAAGTGTAGGTGTTAATTCTTTTAAGTCGGTGCAACCACGAATTGCTTTTAAGAAAGCATCAAGGTCTATTTTCTCTTGTTCGGCTGTTTTTATTGCTTGCTTGTCGTTTTCTACTGCGGCAAGCAATTCTTTTTGCTCTTTTTCATAATTTGCCGACATACGATAAAATCGTTCATCCGAGACCTTGCCAAGAAGATTATATTCATAAAGACCTTCAATCAGTTTATCTAATTCAGAAATACGCTTTTGAGCTTTTTCTACCTTTTGCTTCAACATCCTAATATTTATTTCTCTATCAGCTGTGTTATGCTTTGCGTACAGATAAAGAAATACCGGTTCGAATTCAGTAACATATTTTGCTACGGCTTTTATGGTTTCAAGAACAATTTCTTTTAATACCGCATCACGGATAAAGTGAATTGTGCAGGAACCACGCTTTTCTTTATATTGTGAGCAACGATAAAATTCTTTTCCGTCCTCAATACTTTTTGCTGCACAATAATATAATTTCGAACCGCAATCAGCACAATATAAAAGTCCTGAAAAAATACTTGTTTTACCTGTGGCAGAATTTCGTCGGCGACTTTTACGTAATTCCTGAACCCTTTCAAAGGTATCTTCATCAATAATAGCTTCCTGAGTGTTTGGTATTATATTCCATTCTTCCTCGGGGTGATATACTGTTTTCTTAACTTTAAAACTTACATAAGATGTCATAAAGTTTACTGTACAACCTGTATATTGACGATTTTCAAGAATATGAATAACTGAGTCTGATACCCATCTGTATGGATTCTCAGGTCTTGGGTTAGAACACTTACGCCCATTACGATAACAATATTCGGTAGGTGTAATTATTTCTTCACTTTCTAATCGCTTTGCTATTTGCGAAGGCCCCAACCCTGCAAGACATAGTTCAAAAATATACTTTACAACTTTTGCGGCAGGTTCATCTACAATCCACTGCTTAGGGTCATCTGCACTTTTTATATATCCAAAAGGTATGGAAGCAGAAACTCTTTCTCCATTATCGGCTTTAGCTTTCCAAACAGCCTTTATTTTCTTGCTTGTTTGTTCTGCATACCATTCATTAAATATATTGTAAAAAGGCATCATTTCGAGACCCGTGCCTTCAGCCGTATTTACATTTTCTTGAATAGCTATAAATGTTACACCAAGCGATGGATATACAATTTGGGTTAACCTGCCCATTTCAACCTGTTCACGACCGAAACGGGAAAGGTCTTTTACAATAATAGTGTCAATTTCTCCGTTTTCAGCCATTTTTTGCATACGTTGAAATTCAGGACGGTCAAAGGTTGTACCTGAAATACCGTCATCTACAAAGAATTCAGGGTGCAAATATCCGTGCTCTTTAGCATATTGAGATAGAATTTGCTTTTGATTTGTGATACTGTTCGACTCATCGGTATTACCTTTCTT
>JAFYVE010000001.1 GCA_017549285.1 Clostridia bacterium | reverse complement strand
ACGTCGATCCATTTAAGGATTAACGCACCCCTTTGCGGTTGGTAGCTTTAGCTTTTTGCGCACCCCTTTAGGGGTAAGCCAGTATTATGCCCTTTTAGGGCTGTTATAAAACCACCGGCTCTGCCGGTGTGATATTTATTCTTGCAAATTTTATTGTCAGCTCTTTACACTTCCTTTTAAGAGTGGTATAATATAATTTATGATAAAAAGGAAGGCGAAAAAAATGACCAAGATTGATATTTTTTCAGGTTTTCTCGGAGCCGGAAAAACAACTCTTATAAAAAAACTTATAAAAGAAGCATATGCAGGTGAAAAACTTGTCCTTATTGAAAACGAATTCGGTGAAATAGGTATCGACGGCGGTTTTCTTCAGGATGCAGGTGTTGAAATTACAGAAATGAACTCAGGCTGCATCTGCTGTTCACTTGTAGGTGACTTTGGTAAGGCACTTGAGAAAGTTCTTGCTGATTTTGCTCCGGACAGAATTCTTATCGAGCCATCAGGTGTAGGAAAGCTCAGCGATGTTATCAGGGCTGTTATGAATATAGAATCAGAAGAGATTGAGCTTGACGGTTTCACAGCTGTTGTTGATGCAGGCAAATGTAAAATGTATATGAAGAATTTCGGTGAATTCTTCAATGACCAGATTGAACACGCAGGTACAATCGTCCTCAGCAGAACAGGGGATATAAGCGAAGCTAAACTTGCAACCTGTCTTGAACTTATCAGAAAGCACAATGACAATGCTGTTGTTATCACAACTCCCTGGGAAGATCTCGACGGTAAGCAGATTGCCGATGCTGTTTCAAGAAAAGACACTCTTTCAGCCGAACTCGAAAGTCTTGTTCATAAACATCATCACGAACACCACCATGATCACGATGAACACTGTGATTGCGGATGCCATGACCATGAACATCATGACCACGAGCATCATCATGAGCATCACCATGAACACGATGAGCATTGTGAATGCGGATGCCATGACCATGAACATCATGAACACGAACACCATCATGATCATCACCATGAGCATGACGAACATTGTAACTGCGGATGTCATGACCATGAGCATCATCACCATCATCATGCTGATGAAGTATTTGCAAGCTGGGGTGTTGAAACAGCAAAGAAATTCACAGAAGATGAAATAAATGAATGCCTTGACGCTTTTGAAGATATGCATAAATACGGTATGGTTCTCCGTGCCAAGGGTATTGTGCCCGCAACTGACGGAAAATGGATTTATTTCGATTATGTTCCCGGTGAATCAGATGTCCGTTACGGTGCAGCATCCATAACAGGCAGACTCTGTGTTATCGGTTCAAAAATCAAAGAAGATGCATTGAAAGAATTGTTCGGGGTGTAAATGATGAAAAGAAAAGAAATACCCGTTTATGTCTTTACAGGCTTCCTTGAAAGCGGAAAAACCAGGTTTATTCAGGAAACTCTTGAAGACAGCCGTTTCAATACAGGTGAAAAGACTCTTCTTCTTGTATGTGAAGAAGGCGAGGAGGAATATGACCCCTCAACATTCTACGGTCAGAATGTCCATATCAGAGTGATTGATGAAAAAGAAGAACTGACAACAGAAAACCTTAATGCCTGGGCTGAAAAGATTCACGCAGACCGTGTAATTGTTGAATATAACGGTATGTGGATGATAACCGACCTTATGGAAACAATGCCCGAAAGCTGGGTTGTTTATCAGCTTATCTGCCTTGTTGATGCCACAACATTTATGTCATATAACGCAAATATGCGTTCACTTGTTTTTGATAAACTGAATGCCTGTGAACTTGTAGCATTCAACCGCTTCAAAAAAGGTGCTGATAAAATGCCTTATCATCAGATTGTCAGAGGCGTTTCAAGACGTTGCGATATTGTTTATGATTACGAAGACGGCACAAGCGAATTTGATGATATAGAAGACCCGTTGCCGTTTGATGTTGATGCTGACGTAATCGAAGTTGAAGACCGTGATTTTGCACTTCTTTACCGTGATATAATGGAAAACATGAAGGCTTATAACGGCAAAAAAGTAAAATTTAAGGGTATCTGTGCAGTCAATCCGAAGTTCCCCGAAAACACTTTTGTCTGCGGCAGACATATAATGACCTGCTGTGCCGATGATATAACATACTGCGGTATGCTTGTTAAGTGGGACGGCAGTAATATGCTTAAAAATGCAGACTGGGTATGGCTTACTGCTCAGATTGAAATAAAATTCAATAAGCTTTACGGCAGAAAAGGCCCCGTTCTTACTGCAATTGACGTTGCAAAAACAAATCCCCCCGAAGAAACGGTTGCAACGTTCTATTAAGGGAGATTGATATGAAAATTTATATAGCAGGTCCCGATGTCTTTGAAAAGAATGCCGTTGAAATCGGTAGAAAATATAAATCGTTGTGTGAAAAATACGGTCATACAGGACTTTTTCCTCTTGATAATGAATGTTCCTCTTCAAAGGAAATCTGCGAAGCTAATATCAGTCTTATAAATAAATCAGATGTTGTTATTGCAAACGGAAATGAGTTCAGAGGTGAAATGGACGTTGGTACAGCCTTTGAAATCGGTTTTGCCGCTGCAAAAAACAAAAAGATAATTGTTTATATGGATGATACAGCATCTCTTGTTGATAAATACGGCAGGGAAGATGAAAAGGGGAGAAATGTTGAAGATTTCGGGCTTCCTCTTAACCTTATGATTTCCGAATCTGCAGAGATTGTAAAAGGTACATTTGAAGATGCATTAAAAAAATTAAGAAACTGCAATTCGCCGACTACCCATAAGGAAGTATTTCTTTAAAATATGAACTTTTGGCACAATAATGCGTTAAAACTCCCCGACATGCGTCAGCATTGTCGGGGAGTTTTGCCTTTTCTTGTATCCAAAATTTATATTTTAAAGTGCTT